>JAJEJA010000049.1 GCA_022828145.1 Candidatus Poribacteria bacterium
TTGCCCGTTGGACGCAGAGGTAGAGACTTCCGAATATGAACGATCAAAAATCAATCCAGCATGTAATCCTGACAGGATGTCCAAAGATTATATACGGGAAACCTGGAAAGGTGGACCACCTTGTCCGCTGGACGCAGCAAATAGCATGGATAACGACACTATAAGGAGGCAAATTCATGAATAATAAATTTTATTGGGGACTCGGTATGCTCATTGTCTTATTGATAGGTGTTTTTGTATTTGTGATGGTCAACCAGCATGCACAAATAAAGCAGCTGGAATCCGATGCAAATAAAGCAGAAGATAAGGCAAATCAGATGAAAGATACCCCGCCGGTCGCAAGAGAAGGCTTCAAGATGGTGCCGCATGGTGATCACTGGCATGAAGTGCCGATTGACGCACCAGATACGTGGCAAGGGGAACCAGCACCTGTTGCCAAAAACACCCCAACGCCTCAACCCCCTGTAACCCAAACTTATGATGGTCCCTTGACGTATCATGCGGAATTGCTTGAGACGAATCCGGTGAAGGCACTCCGCCTGCAATCAGAAGAACGAGGGCATTTTAGTGCGCAATGGATACCGCCCTTTCCACCCGAGGACACAGAAGCACAGGCATATGCACGGATTAACTATCTCATAATATATTATGAGAGTATCGGAGAGACGGATAACCCGAAATATAAGGCAGCAGTGCGGAACGATGGGGATATGATGAGGAATGTAGTCCATAAATATCCGTATGGGGCGCGTAAGTCAGATTTGATGAAGCTAGGATGGGTCAACTTTGATGAGCAGCCGTATGAAATGTATCGCCCAAATGGGTTTCGTATACCGCCCTCGGACTATTTTCCGAAATGGCGGTCTGAAGCGGAGAAAATAGAGGTTTACAAGAAAAGTGGTTTTTACGATCTTTTCATGGAAATTGATAGACTAGAGGAACAGGGGTTATTACCCGAACCCGAATAAAGGAGGCTATTATTATGTTGAAGAAGTTGTTGGTTGGTAATCTAATCGTATTCTTATTGTTGTTGCTGGCGTATCCTGCTTTCTCGGATGATTCAGAAGATGGGGATATAAATGATGCAATGCGTTTTGCGGAGAACAAGGGGGATGCGGCTCAGCATGAGATAGAGAATCTAGAGAAATTGCAGGATGCTATGGATTTGCTCGTCGGTCAGTGGACGGGCAACAAGCAAAAAATAAAAGATGGTGTTCACTTGACCTTAGCTGGTGTGCTAGGGACCTCTGCGAGTCTACTGAGTTCCTGGATCTCGGGTGGAGCGACAGCCCCAGCAGCGTATGCTGCAATTGTGTATACCATCAAAGAGGCAATAGATGTTGGGTTGTCGATTAGTGCGCACAGCGGATATGTGAGGGCAATGGAAGCATCTATTGACGCTGTGGCGAACCAGTTGACGGTAGTGGAGGGTGCGATAGTCTATTACTCAGAGGTTTATGATGACGACAGCACAACTTATAATGGTGAGTATGAGAAGTATCTGAAGATGCTTGCTGCACATACGGGGTGGACTGCGCAGTGGATTGACAATCGCGTGAACACCCAGGATATAGATGGCGATCGGTTCCCGCACAAGGGTGAGTCAGAGTCTCACAAGCACTTTGGTGATGAGCGGAAGAAGTTTACGTATAAGGATTTACCTTATATATATGAGTGTGATGGACCTTTCTGTTCTAATATGTTCCGTTCACCTTATAAGGCGTTGACAGCGGATAAGGTACGTTGTCCCTTCAAACATATCTTTGTAAACGATAGCGATAAAACGCATAAAGTTTTTCAATGTATTGTGTCTATATATTCGTGTGGAGATAATCATACCTTTCATGATTTCAATACTGGGGCTGCTACGTATCCGGATGGCTATCGTAATGTCCCCGCGAGTTTATCTCCATCTGAGCCGGGTGTTTATACTGCGTTTGCGGGTGGTAGTCATACTGCGAATGTGAGTGTGCCTTCGGGATGGACGCAAATATACTGGTATTTGAAGTCTCCGAGTGAATCGGGTTTAGGGACGAGTCAATTGCCTATATCTGAAGATAGCACGGGTAGTTCTACGTCGGCGTCGTATACGTATTCGTTTCCGGAGGGTGTATCGGGTGATTATGTGTTGACGGCGTATGTGTATTTGTCGAATGGCACGCTTGCTGACCCGCATCCGAGTTATACTGTCTCTGTCTCTCTACCGAGTAGTACCGAGACGACAACGTCTACACAGACACCTTCATCTACACCTTCATCTACACCTGAACCTGAACCTGAACCCACGACTACGTGTGGTGGGTGTTCCAAGACGGTGAGTGCGGCAGGGGTGCATAGTGCTACCTGTGCAAGCGGACATTCGTATTGGGCGTGTAAACCCTATGAAGTCGGCCTGCATAGGACGCGAACGTGTCGCTTAAGCACTTGTGGTAAGTCGTGGGAAAGGTGTTCAACAGTAGGGGGAACACCTCTTTGCGATGATCCATGGCGAAGAAGTCGTGGATTACCGTGTTGGAAGAAGGAATAGCAGGTTTAACCACTCACATTTTACAGGCAGGTATCCGAGAGGGTATCTGCCTTTTTATTTTTTTATCTATTTTACCTTCCACATTAACGTAAAATCATAAAAACAACATACTTGCAATTAGCACTATTTTAAGGTATAATATAAAAGAAAATTGAATATTGATAAAGTAATTAGTTCAACTTCCTAATGGGTCTCCATAGTAATCAGAAAACTATTGATAGTACCCAAGTAGGTATTGTACCTCCCAATTTTAGTATTATAGGAATTCATCTTTGGAGAGGGAGGGAACGTGAATGCAATAAAGCTCAGATGAGCAAAGATATTAGGGGATTTAATCTGTATTATGTCAACAAAAGTAGGTATTAACGGTTTTGGAAGAATAGGGAGGAACGCATTTCGTGCAGCGTTACAAAATCCTGAGTTAGATATAGAATTCGTAGCAATTAACGACTTGACAGATCCTGAGACACTGGCACATCTTCTACAGTATGACTCCGTACACGGCATACTGTCAGATAGTATTACCGCCACAGACAACGGTTTGGTTGTAAATGGTAACGAAATACGCGCTTTCGCTGAACGCGACCCAGCGGACCTACCATGGTCAGACTTAGGTGTGGATGTCGTTATTGAATCTACAGGATTTTTCACCGCAAGAGAAGACGCTGAAAAACACATCACTGCCGGCGGCGCAAAGAAGGTCCTTATTTCAGCTCCTGCAAAAGAGGAAGACATCACAATAGTTATCGGCGTAAATGATGACATGTACGATAAAGAAAAACATCACATCATCTCAAACGCATCCTGTACAACAAACTGTCTTGCACCTGTCGCCAAAGTCCTGCATGAATCATTTGAAGTTGAAAGTGGATTGATGACGACTATTCACGCATATACGGGGGATCAACGCGTACACGATTTTCCACATAAAGATATGCGAAGAGCACGCGCAGCTACACTGTCAATGATACCCACAACAACAGGAGCAGCGGTAGCCGTCGGTAAAGTGCTACCAGAATTGAATGGAAAACTTGACGGATTTGCCATCCGGGTGCCAACCCCAAACGTGTCTGTTGTTGACCTTACCGTAGAACTCAATAAAAAACCGAGTGCTGAGGCTGTTAACGCAGTACTGAAAGAAGCATCTGAAAACTCACTAAAGGGTATTTTAGGATATTCTGAGTTGGACCTCGTTTCTGCTGATTTCAACGGAAATAAACTCTCATCTGTCCTTGACGCGCCTTTCACAAAAGTGATTGAAGACGGATTAGTCAAAGTACTCTCATGGTACGATAACGAGTGGGGTTATTCTAATCGTCTCGTTGAACTCGCAGCACGCGTTCTATAAGTGAGACAAACTATGCGAACACCTATCATTGCAGGAAATTGGAAACTCAACAATACGATCTCGGAGGCAATAGAACTCACTCAAGGTATAAAGCGTTTAGTTGCCGACACGACAGACGTTGAAGTTATCGTAGCACCGACTTTTACGGCACTTGCTGCAGTATATGCAGTTATTCAAGAAAGCAACATCTGCCTTGCCGCACAGGATGTATATTGGGAAAACAACGGTGCTTTCACAGGTGAAATTTCACCAACGATGCTAAAGGACGTTGGATGTGAATATGTCATCATCGGTCATTCAGAAAGACGTCAATTTTTCGCTGAAACAAATGAGAGTGTTAATCTAAAAACAAAAGCAGCATTAACCACTGATCTGAAACCCATCATCTGCGTTGGTGAACATTTAGAAGATCGCGAAGCGGGAAACACAGAAAAAATCATTGAAGACCATGTTTCAGGAGGAATCAAAGACCTTTCAGCTGAACAGATGTTGTCTTGTGTCATCGCTTATGAACCGGTCTGGGCAATAGGTACAGGAAAAACGGCTACACCTAAACAAGCACAAGAAGTTCACGTTTATATTCGGCAGTTAATCAGCGAAGCATACACAGATGAGATCGCAAACCAGGTCCGTATTCAATACGGTGGCAGTGTCAAACCTGATAACGCTGCAGAACTCATGTCACAACCTGATGTTGATGGCGCGCTTGTCGGTGGGGCAAGTCTGCAAGCAGAGTCCTTTGCACACATCGTCAAAAGTTCAATTAAGTAATTTCAAAGAGGTATAAAAATGGGAATATTCGTAACTATAGCAATCATAATCTTCGTTCCAGTCTGTATTGTCCTCACGCTCATAATCTTGCTACAGGACAGCAAAGGAGAAGGACTATCCTCAAGTGCATTCGGTGCATCCGAAATGCAATCCGTTCTCGGTGGTCATGGTGCCGCAACATTTCTCAGCAAACTCACGACTTGGGTCGCGATCGGATTTATGGTCATCTCACTTTTTCTGATGAGATTCTATGGAGAAAGACAGAGTGATACGTTGACACCACTTAACGAAGGGGTAGAACAGGTTCAAGAAACTGAAGATAGAGGGGCCTCAGACGAAGTAACTGAAAGCGCAGAGGAAGATACCGAAGCAAACGGGACACCTACTGAGGAAAATAGTCAGGGCACACAAGAAGCTACTAACGAAGATAGTGCAAAAGGGGACATCGCTCCAAAAGTAGAAACTGAGTAGTAAGTGCATGAGCAGTAGATGAAGAATAAGCAACAGCCTTTTGAAGAGACTGACGTTCCTACAACGCATGCTAATCAGACACACGTTGATGAAATTACGTGGCGTGTGCATCCGTTTGTTGAGAGTTGGAAAAAAACAGTCCTGTTAATGCTTTTTCTATGTTCACTCCTTACGATAATCTATGTTGGATATAGATCCATACCAGCCCTGCTGTTTTCCGCGCTTCTACTCATTGCACCGCTTTACAAATACTTTTTGCCATTTCATTACCACTGCAGAACAGATAATCTCATTGTAACCACCTGTTGCTACAAATTTGAACGTACTTGGTCTACATATAGAAGTTATTATGTTGACAAGAACGGAGTCCTGCTGAGTCCTTTCACGAAACCGTCGCGTCTCGAAAACTTCCGTGGTATCTATATCAGATTTGGAAAACATCCGTCCGAACAAATCGTCAGTTTTATCCAGAGTAAAATAAAACCGGAGACCGATCATGAATGATGCACCGACAAAAATTGAAACTACTGATCAATTAAAAACTGCTGTCTCAGATACTGTTCAATCCCAGTGTATTTACGATATCCACACGCATCTATTTAGTCCACCATTCGGTGAACTGCTATTGTGGGGTATCGACGAACTCCTAACCTATCACTATCTCATTGCAGAGCTATTCCGTAAGTCAGACATCACCTACGATCACTTCTGGCACATGACAAAAACAGAACAAGCGGACCTAATTTGGAAAACACTATTTATCGAAAATTCACCCATCAGTGAGGCGTGTCGTGGCGTAGTAACAACACTGAACGCTTTAGGGTTGGATGTAGACTCCAGAAACCTTCAGGAGTACCGACAGTATTTCGCAGATACACCTGTTGAGGATTTCATTGACACGGTTTTTGATAATGCCAATGTCTCTCATGTTATTATGACAAATGATCCTTTTGACCCTTTAGAAGAACCTGTATGGGAAACAGGCGATATAGGCGATACAAGATTTGAGGCTGCACTTCGCATGGATGTGCTAATTAATAGTTACGATGATATTGCTTATGAACATCTTCGCGCACTCGGATATGATGTAGATTTATCCCTTTCAACGGATAAAGGGTATAGAGAAGTCAGAAGGTTCTTAGAGACCTGGATCCAACGTATGAATCCAAAATACATGGCTGTTTCACTACCCCCAGACTTTCAGTATCCTGAAGACTCCGTCCTCGGCAGATTATTTGATCACTGCATCCTACCTGTATCGCGTGAGTATAATGTCCCGTTTGCACTCATGATCGGTGTCAAACGCGCAGTTAACCCACATCTCAGAATGGCGGGGGATGGCACAGGAAAGGCGGACCTATCCAGTTTGGAAACACTGCTTCGTGAACACCAAGACAACAAATTCCTTGTCACGCTACTTTCACGTGAAAACCAACACGAATTGTGTGTCATAGGACGAAAATTCAAGAACCTAATGATCTTTGGGTGTTGGTGGTTTATGAACAACCCAAGTATCATTGAGGAGATAACGCGTGAACGGATTGAGTTACTCGGACTCAGTGTCATACCGCAACATTCAGATGCAAGAATACTTGACCAACTCATATACAAATGGAAACATTCCCGACAGATTATTACGGATGTCCTGATTGAAAAATACAACACACTCATCGACGTTGGCTGGACTCTTACCGCATCAGAGATCCAACGAGATGTCAGCAACCTATTCGGTGGAAACTTCAAACGTTTTCTGAATAAAAACTAAGTAGACGTATGGAGTGCACCGAATGGATATAGGCTTTGTCTGGGACCAAGTAAAATATGATGAAGTGCGAAAAAAGCACAATGTCCAATTTTATGAAGTCGTGTCAGCTTTTGAGGATCCAAATTCGTATGAATTTCCTGATCCTTCTGGGAATCTTTACAGATTGATGTTAATTGCACAGACTGTTAATGGTAGAATACTATCAATTATATATTCGGATGAGGATGCACCACTATACCGTATAATCACTGCATTTGATGCTGCACGGAGTTACATAGATGAATACTATAAAAGAAAATGATTTTGACTATGAATCATATACGCGAGATAATGCTCCTGACCCATCACAGATCCGACAGGGATCCGAAGCACATAAAAGACGCCGCGAAGCCTTCAAAGCACGCTTAATCAATCATGTTAACGCGGAGACAAAACTTGCCAGAGAAATGAGACACGTCTTTATCTCTTACTGTCATGAGAATAAAGACCTTGTAGACAGACTTTGCCATACGCTGATCTCAAAAGGTGTTGATATTTGGATTGACTGGGATAATTTAGAACCTGGAATCCCTTGGAGGCAAGCGATTCAAAAAGCAATTCAACACGGGGATTTCTTTATCGCATGTTTTTCAAAGGAATACAACGTTCGTGACAAAACATTTATGAAGGAAGAACTGTCTATCGCAATTGAGATACTTCAACAGAACCCTTTTGATAGAATATGGTTTATTCCGGTTAAACTGAACGAATGTCAGATTCCTAATATTAAGATAGGTGAGGGTCGCACACTACAAGAACTTCAATATGTTAACCTCTATGAAAACTGGGAAACTGGTGTTCAACAGATACTTAACATCATGCCAACCAGAAATCCTGAACTTATAAACACTGTTGACGGTCAGAACGATAATGGTGAAAGTTGTGTTTTATTTCGTTCTATGAATGGTCAGCATTTTTTCATTCCGTTTCAAGAAGTGCTGTGGGATTCACAGGATATTTCTCTAATGCTCTGTCCTACTTCATCTGAACAGACTTCTTTCTTATGTTCTATGAGAAAAGGGAAACATGACGTGCTCGCTTTTGCACATCAGGAAGATGCGGTGTGGGTAAAACCGAGAGAGGTTTCACAACTTTCAACTAAAGGCAGAACTATATGGGAAGTCATTCTTACAGAAGATACGACAGGAAAAGCATTTAAGCATAAAACAGAGAAAGTCTATACTAAACATCTTACATTAGATCAAATTGCTTTGTTGCGTGCCAAAAGACTCCTTCTTGATGAAAAAATAGAAGCAGCCAATTCTCCCCTAACGCAATCAAGCATTTTTCATCAGATGTTGTTAGAAACACAGATACGGGGCGAACTGTCATCGCAGTATGGAAATAGATTACAAGCTTTAACATCTCCAATTCCGGGGCTATATCAATACTTTAAAAACAGACCAGAAACATTTTTAAAATATGCACGGTTGACTTCAATACTCCATTTAAGGCTGTCAAACACGGCTGAAGATATACACCAATTAGATCTAAAGTTAGTTAAACCAACAGCGTTACAGGTAAGATTTAAAGGAAGACGCCCCCATCAAAATGTATATGAAGAGCCTACGTTGATTGAAATTGAGGGAATCTGTCCACTATCTGAAGAAGACTCAAATACATAATCAAACGTCAGTTTGATTAATCATTTCGGATGTGTTCACTCTCGCCATTTTCGTATCCGAGAGGCACGAATTGTAGCACAAACTTTCAGTTTGTGGCACATCTGGCGCAAACTGGAAAGTTTACGCTACATTTATCAAACTCACGTTAATCAAGTGTATTTTCAACACTTACAAGGGGTTGCATGACACTTAGGACAGCCATCGGCATAGATTTCAGCTGCATCTTCTAAGGATATGTTGAGAAGGCTTGCTAAAGTAGACAACCATGCAAGCACATCAGCAAATTCTTCACGGAGTCTTTCAATATTCTGCGGTTCTCTGCGGATCTCTTTTGCTAATTCACCGACTTCCTCAACGAACCAAGTGAATGTCAACGGAATCCCACGAGCAAAATCGCGGGTAAAATAGATGTCTTCAATCTGTTTCTGAAACTTTTGAATTGTCATAGTTCTCCTTTCAAATTTTAATCACAATACTTTTCTGAGGAAACAATATGCAAACACACGTTTATCTCTCTATCGCTGGTGAAAAAAGAATAGCAATTTATACTTATGATGTATCAGATGGTGCTATTACATTTCAAGAAAACGTAAATGTCAGCGGATCACCCGGTCCTTTAACCCTTTCACCCTGTGGAAACTACCTATATGCTGGACTACGCTCCAGTCGTGAAATCGCTACTTTTCGTATCAATCAAGACAGCAAACAGTTGACACTACTGAGAACTACGCAACTGGATGCGGATACCTGCTACATCGCAACGGATAAAACTGGACGTTTCCTACTTTCCGCTTATTACGGTGCTGGTAAAGTAACTGTGCATTCTATCGCAGATGACAAAACTGTCCAAGGAGAACCGATACAGACTATTGAAACAGCACCGCATGCCCATTACATCGAAACTGATAAATCCAATCGCTTTGCTTTTGTTCCACATACAGTACCCAGGAACGCAATTTACCAGTTTCACTTTGATCCTGAAACAGGCATGCTATCTGAAAACTTCTTTGGAAATCTAAATCCAGATGAACCAGAAGGTCCACGGCACTACTGTGAACATCCAAATAGACCTATCTTCTATTTCTCAAACGAAAATGGGTCAAGTGTTTCTACATACAACCTACAAATAGGAGATCCGGAAACCGAAGTGTCAAAGTCTGGTGTACCGAACTACACCGTACACGATGCCCCAGGTCTCCTGTGGCACCTTCAAACACTTTCTACGTTACCTGCCGATTTTGATGAAAAGAACACTTGTGCACAGATACATATTGACCCGCAAGGTGAATTCGTTTATGTCTCAAATCGCGGACATGACAGCATAGCGATGTTCTCAATTGATAAAACGAGTGGAGAATTAACACCTATAGGACACCAACCAACAGAACCGACACCGCGCGTATTCAACATTGATGGCACAGGAAACTATCTATTCGCTGGTGGACAAGGATCGGGAAAACTTGCTACATACCGAATCAATCGAGAAAGCGGAGTCCTTGAACCTTTGGAAAGATATGACGTGGGCGAAAATCCGATGTGGGTTCTCTTCTTGTAGATAGGTATACAGTAGTATAGGAGTGGGTATATATACAACAAGAAAGATGGGTATAGTAGGGGTACTATACCCAGTCAATCTGTTATACGCTATCAATAGCAGTGGTAATCTGTTCCGTTGAAGGGAACTGACGCGTCTCTAACTTTGAGTAAAGAAGTTCATCATTGAGGAATACTTCAAAAGCCCCACCACTACTTTCAACAAGTTTCACTTTTTCAACCTGACCACTATATTTTTCTTCTAAGGCTTCTGCCAAACTGGCTGCCCGGGGTTTATAGTTTCAGGAAGTGCAGTACTCTATTCTAATATCCATTTCGGTTTTATCCTCCTGATATGAAAAGTTCTCATTTATATTTTACCAAAACCCGATGCTAATTGCAAGTTTATTCTTTGACTGGGTGTGTAAAGTGCTGGTACCTTGTCTGAACCAGGATTTTCAGGATTATCAGGATTTGACCAGGATAAGACAAGAGATGAACCGCAAAAGGTTTCCCATTTTCAGAAGAATAAAATACGAGAAGATGCCTCTTATCCTGTCAATCCTGGTTCAGACAAGCACCAGGATGCAGCCAGATTCAGAGGGAATTTTGCTAATTCTTGCATCATTACTTGGTTAACACCCTTCATCTGTTTTCGTTTCTGATAGGTTGATATATTAGCAGCTAGAATTCGAAGATAGAAAAGATTGGTAAATTTCCGAGTTTTTCTCGTCCGTTGAGTTTCGTGAGTTCTATTAAGAGGGCAATACCGACAATGTCTCCGTCCAGTTTCTCAACAAGTTCAACCGTTGCCGCAAGTGTGCCGCCAGTAGCCAAGAGATCATCACAGAGCAGTACGCGGCTCCCCTTTGGAAACGCGTCTTGATGTATAGTAAGGTTATCATTCCCATACTCAAGTTCATAGGTCACTTGATATGTGTCGTAGGGTAACTTCCCTGGTTTGCGAACCGGTGCAAAGCCTGTCCCCATCCGATATGCAAGGGCAGACGCAAAAATGAACCCTCTGGCTTCGGGACCTACAATTACGTCAACACCTGCTTCTTTGTAATGATTCGCGTAGACTTCAATGACAGCGTTGAAAACAGGGGCATTCCCTAAAAGGGGTGTAATGTCTTTAAAGGCGATACCCGGCTTCGGGAAATCGGGTATTGTACGGATAAACTGCGTTAGATCGTTCATAAAGTCGTAAAACCTCTTTGTTATTTTAAGGATATGTAAAGTTTTTGCATAAGTTGAGCCGCCGAGCTGTTTTTTCTGTTTTTTAATTTAGCAGTGTTACGGTTTTATGTCAAGAGAACACACTAAACGATGCTTTCGCTTTGGTATACGTAAAAGTACTTGATATCGTTATATAGATGTTCTATACTATATTTCAACTTGCCAGATAAGAATGGCATCCCTACCAGAGAGTCTGAAGATTATTAGAAATTGACAACTGCACCTCAGTTCACACAAACGACTTGCAAATGAACTATATAAAGTTTTTCATAAGCCTTGCTTTACTTACACTTCTCACTTGTGGGATTATCGTTTTCATCACGTATATTTATACGTATGATACACCAGAAGCATTGGGTGTTTCTGCGGTGATTACGATATTGAAACTACTGGTCTCGGCAGGAATGGTTATCGCGCACTTATATTTGACCTATATTGCATTGCTATTTCTGTTTCGATTGCTACGAAAGTTGTTGCAGTTTATCTCACGCCTGATGCGTAGAATGTCCAGTCTACATTCAAAGTGAACTTTGGTGCAGTTTTACCGTTCGCTATTGGTTTTCCCTTGAATACTGCCAGAGGGCTCTATCTAATGTTCGCATATTAACGTTGTTTCGGGTAGCAAGATCTCGACAATAATCTACATATTGTCTCCAGTAATCTTTTATGCGATCTTCTGGAATTCCAACAGACTCACGCGCACGCCAATCCCATATTGGATATGGGTCTTTGTGGCAAAGGTGTAATACTGCAGATGCCATAGGTTCTCCAACACCCTTTAAGACAGTTAATATACGGAGACTCTCATATACATCAGCAATGCAGAATGCATTTGAAGTAATCTTAATTATCATTTCATCACTATTCTCTTGCGCAAGTGTAGCAGGTCTGCCCGGTTTCCATTTCCATTTAAGGATTTTTACTAGCTCACTTTTGGTCAGATACCTGTCCTTCCTCGACTCTAATTCTGATCTTAGTGCCAATAGTTCTTTTTCCTCATTCAGTTCTTCTTCATTAAGAGCTTTTTCATACCTATCAGCCAAATGTTGAATATCGGATTCAGGGAAACTTAATTTCATCTGTGTTGCCTCCTTTGTAAGTGCGGGGGTTTTGCGTCTCCCGCAGGACGTTTCAATTTAGCAGTGTTAGGGTTATTTGTCAAGACGACATTATGCATTGCCATGTGTCTATTTCCGTATCAACATTTTGCGTGTTGCTGTGAAATCGCCTGCGGTGAGTGTATAGAAATACAGACCGCTTGCAACAGGTTCACCGACTGCGTTTTTCCCATCCCAATGGGCAGCGCGACTGCGGTTCTGATAGATCCCTGGCAATTGATGTCCTAATGCCAAAGTTCGCACCACGGAACCGTCTATTGCATAGATAGTTAATGTGACATCGGCTGGTGCTGCTAACTGATACGGTATCCAGGTTTCTGGATTGAACGGATTAGGGTAGTTCGCGAGCAGTGCTGTCTTTTCAGGAATCAACGAAGTCAATAGTTTTTCAAGATTCTCTATTCCCTGCCGGAACGCAAGTGAACCGTCATCTTCAAGTTTTGCTTGGTCTATCCATGTTTGAACTACTGCAGGTGTTAGTTCACTGTTTTCCATAGTAAGTATAGTCGGTGCTGCGTTGGTATCCGTTGACTCACCGATGTGGGTAGCAACAAGGATTAGGTCTTGTATGTTGATAACACCATCGCGATTTACATCCGTTCGCAAATTGGCAGGCGATCCTGATCCCAAATCTCTCGCTACAAGGACAAGGTCTTGAATACTCACGCGACCATCTTGATTCACATCCCACGCGGGATATTCACCCACAGTGATGGTAATATTCGGTGGCACAGCAGGAATAATGTCACCTGTGATAGAACTGAATTCAAAATTTTCCAGTGTCACATAAGTTTTGCCGCCAGTTTTTGCCTTGAATGTAACAGAGAGCAGTGCGCCGGTGCCGCTGGCCCCGCTTTCTGATATCCGCGCCGAATACAGACTTGTGATTTTCCCCGCTGTGTTATCAATTGTCCCACCTTGGAAGAAGGTATTCTCACCTTCTGCCTTCAGGAAATCACCTTCAGTGACTTCTATCGCTTCAAGTGCATCAGGGTCAAACGCTATATCTGCTTGCCATCCTCCCAAATCGGTGATGTTTTCTGCGTTGAGGTTAAGAGTAAACGTATCGTCAGCGCGAAGGTTTGTCTCTGTTGTGGTAAATGTAAAGCCGACACCAGGAGGTACAACAGTATACTCTGTTCCTTCTTCAAAACCGAAAAAGCCAGACCAATCATGACTTTTGTTTTGAATAGCTACTAATAACACATTGATCCCCTGATTCAAGGTAATAGGGAAGAATCTACCATAATCATAAGGCCATCCGATTGTATCTATTCCTTGCGTATGTACTAATACACCGTTGAGCCAGACTTTTATCATATCATTTCCTTTTGACTTGTAACCACCACCAACAAGCATATTTGTCTGCTGGTTTAACAGGGATTCAAGGATGATTGACCCGTAAATTACTTGGTTGTCTCTATCTCCATCATCCTCAATGGAGTCCAACATTCTATTGATATTATTCTTTTCTTGGTCAAGTTTGCCAACTTTCCACATGCTGTTTCCAACAAATTTTCCCTCCGATGCACCGTGTGTAGCAATTTGCTGTTCCGTTATTGATCCGCCGCTTGCTTCCGCTAACCAATCTGCGTTGAGGTGTTTCGCGGGAAATTTTATCCATAACCACGGACCCCCGATTTTAGGTCCACCTTTAGGAGTACCAGGGTTTTCAATCCAAATAATATCTGGATATACAGGTAATTTCTCCAAAGGTGAAATGTCAGTGATTCGATTGTTGTTTAGGTGCAGCGATTCCAAATTGTTTAACCCCGCCAGCGGGGATACATCAAATATGGAATTAGCGCGAAGGTCAAGATGTCTCAGTTTGTGTAATCCAGCCAGGGGTAAAAGATTCGCGATATCATCACCGTGAAAATCTAAATGTTCCAAGTTAATTAACGCTGCCAACGGAGACAAATCAGATATAGGATTGCCACCAAAGTTCAGTTCTATTAACTCTGTTAAGTCTGCCAGAGGCGAAAGATCCTCTATGGTACCACATCCATAAAACGTCAGTTTTTTCAAGTTTGTTATGCCTGCCAAGGGGGACAGATCCAATACGGAGGTACGACCAAAGTCTAACCATCTCAGTTTCGTCAATCCTGCAAGTGGAGAAAGATCAGATATAGGCGTTTCCCATGCCCCTAAACCGACAAGATTTGTCAATTTTGAAAGTGGCGAAATGTCAGATACGAGATTTCCTGAAATCCACATCTCCTCCAGATTTATCGCATGCTCAAGTCCTGTCAAATCCTTAATATCCCTATTGCTTGCTCTTAGGGTCGTTAACGTTACCATCTCTTCAAGCGTTATTGCAACAACTGCAGTATCAACTTTTCCGAGTGCTTCCGCAATTGCCGCACGCAAATTTCGGTCTGGAATATTAACATCACCTGCGATTATATTTGTATTTTGGGATAGTTCCGTTAAAGTTGATATGTCAGTTATTGGATTCTTGGTAAGGTTTAATAATTCCAAGTTGGTTAACTCTGCTAAAGGGGATACATCTGAGATATTGTTCAATTCAAGACTTAGCCATTCAAGATTAGTTAATTCTCTTAAAGAAGATATGGCTGATATATTGTTCCATGAGAGATTCAGCCATTTCAGATTAGTTAGTACTGCTAAAGGCGATATGTCTGATATTATGTTGTTTCTATGAAGATTCAGTTTTGTAAAATGTTCTAAACTGCTTAAGTTTGACAAGGATGATAAATCCGAAATGTTACAGTCTACAAGATACAATGTCTTCAAACTTTCTAAGTTTTCTAACGATGGTATATTTGCTAATTTGGCACCACAGAGATCAAGAATTTCTAGTTTCGGTAAGTTGACGAGTGGTGCCATGTCAATGATCGGGCTGCCCCAGCAATGAAATGTTTGAAGGTTAATTAACCCTGCCAATACTGATATGTCAGATACACCAGAGATATGACTCATCTGTAGATGACTTAATTGCGTTAAACCTGCCATAACAGATATGTCGGATATTGGATTATGATTAATTGTCAGATAGCGTAGTTCTTTCAATTCTGCAATAGGAAACAAATCGAATATTTGGTTATTTATAATATCAAGAAGTCTTAATTTGCTTAATCTGGCAATTGGCGACAGATCGGATACTTGATTCCTTTCAATGGATAATTCTTGAAGATTTATTGCAAACTCAAGACCTGTCAAGTCTCTGATACCTTTATCATTCAATGTTTCCTGAATAATTTGAGTAGTACCATTTATCTGTATATGAGTGTTGTGAATTCCAAAAGCGGTGAAACTTTCCATTTCTGCGGCAGTGATAGATGCATCGCTTGGTTTGTCCAGTATTCTATTAAGTACTGCGCGAAGGTTCAGGTCGGGAATATTGACAGAAGCACCGGGGAGCGGCTTCACAATAGGAGGTTGCACAATATCAGGCGTATTCAGTTCAGAAATTACATCAAAAAAGTTTGATGTCCATGCATCGCGTTTTATGGAGCCGTTTTCTAACACTAATGCCCCTAACAAATTTTGTAAAGTCGCACTTTTGCTTATTCTATCAAGGAACGTTTCAGTTTCTAACCCAACAGCAGCTGCAGCATAAGCAACATTAAGTGGACCATTAAAGACTTCATGCAATCGTTGGACCGGCTCAATACCACCAAACACACCACCAGCTGCTTCAAGGGCATTTCTGAAACGTTGAGTGTCCTTTGCCAATAAACCATCCATCACCATTTTTTCTGCATATAGGTCTAAAGCATGAGTCTTGTCATACGAAGGTTCAGAAGTTTGTTCAACAACAGCGCGCACCTCGTCTTCAAATGTCTTCATTCCTTCCGTGTGACATCCAATGCATGAGAGTCCGTTGCGTACTGTGGGATCACTCGCAGCGGGATTAGAAACGATACTAACCGGGGCTTCCTCTAAACGGTTACCCACACCATCAACAAGAAAATATGCTTGTAATCCGTTTGGTAAATTGAAGATAATCTCGCCGCCATCATGTATAAAGTCAAGTGGATGTGTAAAGATATTCTGCGACTCTGCGCTTCCCGCAAAATCGTAGCTTTTCCAGTATGCACCGTGTTGAAAAGTGTGACGTTCTACAATTCTGTTGTGATTTGAGACACCAGAATCGTTGAAACCTGCACGCCAGACACGTTTTCCAGGGGCGTTCTGAATATTTTCTCTAACTGAAACCTCAAGTTTTTCTTCAAGTTCTTTTGCGGTGAGTGGCAGCTGCAATATATCGTGATAGAGGGGTGGCAATGACGCAGTTGCAAGAAACCAATCCACGTGGACAAATGGAACATTACAGTTCATCTCTTGCTGTAGCATTGTTAGTTTTTCAAGGAGATGTGTCTGTGATGGTGCATCAAAGGGGATATTGTATGGATATTTCTGTTCAATCTGTGCCCATGCATCGTTTCTGACATCCCACTCGTAATCGCGGAGGTCGATGTAAAAAAGGGTTTGTTCCGCATCAATAGACTGCGGTTTGACGACTTCACGTCCCCAAGAGAGACTATTAATTAGTTTTGAAAGTGCTCGGCGATAGGCGTTTAGCACCTCAGCGGTTTCACCTGCGTTATGAAGGTGGGTTAATGTGAAATAGCGTGCAAACGATCTATCCCTGGATGTCAGAGAATTGATGTGGGTTTCAATCCTCTGTAGCATCACTTCAGTTGTGATGAAGTTGGGGGTGGGGTTGGGTATAGCATTCCAATCCGGTGCACCTGCTGCGATCCATTGACGAATCGTCTCAATTGCTTCAGTAGAAAGCGGCGGTTGTCCGAGTGGCATCCGTTTGGCAATATTTGTTTCTATGAGGCGTTGATAGAATACAGAACCTTCAGGATCACCGGGGATGATTTTTTCATTCTCAATAAGTGCTTTGTGTTCAATGATGAGTGATTCCCTATAAGAACCGTTTTCACCATGACATATTAGGCAGGATTGTTCAAAGATTGCATAAGCTTCTTGAGCAAGGTTTTGTGCTGATACGTGATGTAAAAAACCGAGCATGAAGAATATGACAATAATAAGGTAAAAGTAACGCTGTTTCATTGTTTCTCCTTATCCAATTTATTTTCTAATCAGCAGCTTGCGTGTCGCCGTGAAATCGCCTGCGGTGAGTGTATAGAAATACAGACCACTTGCTACAGGTTCACCTACCGCGTTTTTCCCATCCCAATAGGAGGCAGCGCGACTTCGGTTTTGATACCTTCCTGCTGGCATACTCCCAAGTTTTAGTGTTCTGACAACCTTTCCATCTGCTGCGTAAGAGGCACGAAACCCGACATGTATTGCTATATAATGGGTCAAAATGTTGGGTTTCGTGCCTCAACCCAACCTACATAAGTTATTTGTTCTGATTTATCAAACTCACATTATAATAAGGCAATTCATAGAAATTGTCAATATATAATGCCTTAAGCCTATATATAACCGTTGTTAATTGTTGAAATATATAGAAGATTGATAAGATATTTCGGTAACCAACGGGCAAAGAATTACCCTACTACAAACAACAGGTTTGCAGTAGGGTAGTTTTTTGTCTGTCATATAGGTGTAAAGTTAAGGAATTTCGATGCCAGAAACCCTCTTCAGTCTCTAATGAAGGTAAAATAATACTTTAGGTAATTTGGCGAGGTTAGGAGATCGCACCTTATGCGTCAATTTAGTGAAAAACGTTAGTGCGTTTTATACACCTTTCGCCCCTCTGGGGCTTGCTATTGGTTGGACCAATGCGGACTATATACCTTTCGCCTCTCTGAGGCTTCGGACAATCACATATCAGCACCCGCCAAATCAGGACGAATACCAAACGCGTATTCGTCCAAGCGCATTTGGCGTTGATTTGGCTGAATGCTATACGCGCATTCATAGCGTTGATTTCGGTGCGGAAGGTATATAGAAAACGTTTCCCACGAAAACCTAAGCACCAGCGGTGCGAAGGGTATGAGGATAGAAGCGGTTTTATATATAACCGGTCAAGAAGAGGGAGTATCCTTAAATTGACGCTTATGGTGTTTGTAGAAAGATAGCACAATCAAGGATGAATGTGCTACAGCAGTATCAAGTTTTTTGCTGTGCAGAGAAGGGTAATGTAGAATAAATGTGTTTGTAGAAAGAAGCACAATCAAGGATGAATGTGCTACAGATCACGGTTTTGGGAATCGCTAAATTGACGCATAATGCAGAATACGCGTTTGGTATTCTGCATTGGTTAGGAAACCACACTTACCGGATCTGGGAAAAATAAAATATTACCCAATTTAAAACTTTAACTTCATTAGGGACGATATGTGTAGTAGCTCATCCTGATATAAACATAGCGTCCCTACGGGACTGAAGAGGGTGTGAATAACGTTTAACTATAAACATATCGTCCCTACAGGACTAAAGAGGGTTTCTGGCATAATTAGCGCGATTCAGACAAAATAGAAGACAATCTTTCCCTTCTTCCCTTCTTCCAATCTTCCCTTCTTCCAATCTTCCCCCAATCTTCCACCCCTCCACCCTTCCAACCTTCCAACCTTCCACTTATTGTCCTTTACGTATCCTCTTTGAAATCTTGACTTTGCATCCCATACGTCTGCATTCTATGCTGCAGCTGACGGCGTGAGATTCCTAAGAGTTCTGCAGCTTTGGTTTGCGTTCCATACGTTTTCGTCAATGCTGCATGCACATATTCTCTGATTATATCATCTAATGCAACACCGCTTTCGGGAATGTCAATCTCAAAATCGGTCGAGGGTAAAGAGGTATCCGTTATCTCTGGTGGGAGATCCTCAAGATCAATTGTAGTACTCTCTGATAAGACGAAGATACGGTGAAGATAGTTCTCCAATTGACGCACATTGCCAAGCCATTCAAATCTACAGAGCGCAGACATCGCGCGTTCTGTGATCTGCTTGGGTTGGGAATCTACATACTCACTGTTGAATTTCTGGAGTAAGTAGTCAACAAGTAGCGGAATATCTGCTACCCGTTCGCGCAGGGGAGGCAAATGGAGTGGAATAACGTTTAAACGGAAATAGAGATCCGAGCGAAAAGTACCATCTTTGACAGCTTCTACCAAATTCTTATTCGTTGCAGCGATAACACACACATCTACCTTAATATTCTGAGTACCACCAATCCGACGTATCTCATGCTTCTCTAACACATGAAGAAGAGTGCTTTGCATCTGGATAGAGATGTCCCCCACTTCATCAAGAAATAACGTGCCTGAATCCGCGATCTCAAAAATACCTTTTTTCTCTTGAACTGCGTCAGTGAATGCCCCTTTTTCGTGTCCAAAGAGTTCACTCTCGATGAGTGTTTCAGCAATTGCACCACAGTTGACTGTGACGAATGGACGTTCTTTACGATTCCCATATTCATGCAAGGCATGTGCAACAAGACTTTTACCGCTACCTGTCTCACCTGTAATGAGAACCTGTTTCACCCCTCGATGGATGACGCGTGACATATTTTTAAAAAGCTGTTGCATTTTATCACTCTCGCCCACGATGTAATCAATCTGGATATCGGGGATAGTGTCCTCTGCGCTCTTTTCTCCATCTGAAATAGCCCCCCGTGATTGTAACGCCCTACTTACTTCGCGTTTAAGCACATTCAACTGAATCGGTTTTTCAAGGTAATAAAACGCACCTTCATGGGCGACAAGATTTACAGCGTCATTTAGATCAGCGAAAGCGGTTATTATCAACACGGGTAAACTGGGATCAATCTTCTTTATTTCACGCAATAGGTCGCGTCCTTCAAACCTTGAGGACATCCACATATCGCTGATCACGACATCGAACATCTGGTCCTTAATTTTCTCTATAGCTGAAGCACTATTATCTTCCGTATCAACGTCATATCCTTCACGTTGTAGGATTCGCTGTAGAATTGTAAGCTGTGCATGGTCGTCGTCTACTATCATTATTGATGGCATGAATGAATCTCCAATATCTGACGCAAACTGGAAAGTTTGCGCTACATTTATCAAACTCATGTTGGACTATAATTTCTCATCCTCTTCTACTTCTTGTTTATAAACTTGTTGTGTTCTTTTAATTGGCAATGTGATACTAAACGCAGTACCCATCCCAATTTTACTCTTTACCTCAACCTTACCTTGATGTGCGGTGATGATCTGGTGTGAAATAGCAAGTCCAAGACCAACCCCGCCATCATCTTCTTTGGTTGTGAAGTAGGCGTCATAAATCCGGTCCAAATGCTCTTCTGGTATCCCGATACCGGTATCACGAATCTCAAGCATGACGAAAGATGCGCCACGAATTTCCTCTAAAGTGGTTGTAAGATAGATGCTACCCCCCTTCGGCATCGCTTGTATGCTATTCTGAACAAAATTAAAGAGAGTCTGACGAATTAGCATCTCATCTAACAGTATGTCCGGCAAATTAAGTTCATAATTTCTGATGATCTGTACCTTTGCTTCGTCTGTTATCAGCACAAATTCTGACAAGACAGAGTCCAGAAGATCGTTCAGATTCTTCGCAGCTAAATCCAGTTTCTGCGGACGATTGAGCGTTAAGAACTGTTCTGAAGTCAATTTTAAGTCTTGGATTTTCTCGTCAACAATATCCAAAAAGACTTTCGCTTCTTCAATGTCTTCAGGACTGACATTAGGCTGTGAAAAGATGTTCTTCAAGTGTTGTGCTGTCATGCCGATTGAGTTGAGCGGATTGCGTATCTCATGTGCAACCCCTGCAGCGAACTGTCCTAAAGCTGCGATCTTCCTGGAATGGGATGTTTTTAACTGGATAAACATACGTACTAAGTTACGTGTCGCTCGGCTAATCTCATCAGTAGCATAAGTTCTGCTGAGATATGATGTGAAATTTCCAGTTTCAGCGTTCTGAATAATATCAGTCAATCGCGCAAGCGGCCTCAAGATCAGATAATTCGTCATAAGATGTATCAGCCCAACAAGCAATAGTCCGACTATAGCAAAGAAAACAGCATGCTTGACAAGCGAGGCATGGATTGAGTTTCCGATAAATGGCACATCATATAGTACCCGGATATACCCACTATTTGCATAAGCCATTCTGATCCAAAAGTCATTTTCCTCTAACCACAGGTCATACACATGCCCGCTGTCAGTGTCAGTAATTCGCCATTGATTATTACCACTATCAACAGCCACAGTTGAATCTGGCGACAAATATATTTTATTCGCTATGAACAACCGCCATAGTCCTAAATCAAATTTACCCTTATTTAGTGTATTCTGATACGTAATCTCAGGGCGAATTTCTTCAATAATAGTAA
Organism: Candidatus Poribacteria bacterium; assembly: GCA_022828145.1. GTDB lineage: Bacteria > Poribacteria > WGA-4E > WGA-4E > WGA-3G > MSPOR6. Next base: position 21,710 of record JAJEJA010000049.1, read on the forward strand.
CAACCTGCGTATCAGGTAATGATGCGAGGTCTTTTGAAACCGCCTTCTTTGATACCAACATTTCCCAGAAATCAAGCGGTATATCTTCTACTTTCAATGCAGTTTCTGACTCTGGTTGTGATGGTATGAGTTTTTTCGCTGGGACTGAATACTTTATGAGTATAGTTGTTGCGTTCTGATTATCTACTGTATCTATTTTACTGCCATCAGTTTCAATTTGTTCAATATCACTTTCTGATAGGACTATACTCGGTCTATCCTCACTGTTGAGTAGGCTTGAACGTACCCTATTATCACCTAAAGTGACTTGAACGTTTAGAACATCTTTCAAATCCTTAGACTGTTGTTTTAGGTTTAGAAGTGTTTGATTGATATTCTCAACATTGAAAGCTTGAGATGTTGTGAGTTCTTCCACGACAGCATTGAGGATAGTATTCTCGGCGATTCTCTTTAGAAAGGCTCCCTGTTCCGCTCCTAAAGCGTGAATCTCGTTCATCTCTCTACGGATATGAATACTATTGAAAAAATAGAAAGCAACGAGGACAATGATAACGATCACGTTGATTATCAGGGTATACTTCCACTGCAGACGCATCGCTTCTTCTCCATTGCATCTCAGTGGACAGTCCAAGTTTAGTCTGGACTATCCACCCAGTTCAGTCTTCTGACAGCCTTCCACCAATCCCTAAGTTTGAGTTCTCGTTGTTTAGAATTCATCTGAGGCATAAACACGTTGTTTATTTTTCTGTGCTTTTCAAGTTCAGCGACATTGCGCCATACACCTGAAGATAATCCTGCGAGGTATGCGGCACCGAGACCTGTGGTTTCGATTCTTTCGGGTCGTTCAACTTCTATATTTAAAATATCTGCTTGAAACTGCATGAGAAAATCATTAGCAACTGCTCCACCATCCACACGTAATCGTTCAAGCGAAGTTCCCGTATCAGTCATCATTGAAGTCATCACATCGGCAGATTGTAATGCTATTGATTCTAATGTTGCGCGAACGATATGTTCCTGTTTTGTCCCGCGTGTTAGTCCAAAAATCGCGCCTCTGACATCTGCATTCCAATAGGGTGCACCCAATCCTGTAAAGGCTGGCACAACAACCACCCCTGCAGTATCTTCAACCTGTTGTGCAAGTTTCTCTGTTGCATCAGCAGACTCAATTATGCCTAATCCATCTCTAAGCCACTGTACAGCTGCACCAGCGACAAATACACTCCCTTCCAACGCGTAAACAGGTTCGGCATTTAAACTACAAGCAAGTGTCGTCAATAGTCCTGACCTTGATTCTATTCTCTCTGAACCGGTATTTAGCATAAGGAAACAACCTGTCCCGTAAGTATTCTTGACCATATCAGGTTGTGTGCATAACTGACCAAATAGAGCAGCCTGTTGATCACCAGCAATCCCACATATTGGAATACCTTCCAAAATAGGAACGTTCACTACACCAAAATGACTTGAAGATGGATATACTTCTGGTAAAATAGACATCGGTACATTAAATGTGTGAAGTAGCGATTCATCCCATTTGAGCGTATCTATATCAAATAGTAACGTTCGTGATGCATTCGTGTAATCGGTTTTATGCTCTGTCCCATCTGTCAATTTCCATAAGAGCCATGTATCAATTGTTCCAAAAGCAAGTTCTCCTTTCTCAGCTTTAGTTCGTGCTCCATTGACATTATCTAAGATCCATGCGATTTTCGTAGCAGAAAAATACGGATCAATTACAAGTCCAGTTTTAGCTCTAATATCTTCAGCAACACCGACATCGGTTCTCAATTCATGGCAGATTTCTGCTGTGCGGCGGCACTGCCAAACAATTGCAGGATAGATCGGTTTACCCGTCTTACGTTCCCAGATAACAGTAGTTTCACGTTGGTTCGTAATTCCGATGCCAGCGATGCTGATGTCTGTATCAGTCTTATCTAACGATTCTTTTATAGCGTCCCGTGTCGCTTCCCATATCTCATTAGGATTGTGTTCTACCCATCCAGGTTGCGGATAATGTTGTGTGAATTCTTTATAGCCTTGAGAAACAATGTTGCCACTTGAATCAACAAGCAGTACAGTCGTACCGGTTGTGCCTTGGTCTATTGAGAGGATGTATGAAGCGTTTAGCATGTTCCGTAATATTTTATGGACGAGTGAGTCCTAAGAACTGAATACTTATATTCTATCATTTTACTGTATTATAGTAAAGTTAAAAATCAAAGAGGGGTGTGTAAACTTTTTGTCACTAAAGATAGAGAACGTGTGTAAAGATATGAAGCAATGCGGGTCATACACCTTTCGCCCCTCTGGGGCTTGCTAACAGAATGTGCTACAGATATATCAAGATGGATGGGGTAGGGAAAAGGGTAATGAAGGATGAAAGGGGTTGGAGGAAGAAGCACAATCAAGGATGAATGTGGCAGAATACGCGTTTGGTATTCTGCATTAGATATATCAAAATGGATGGGGTAGGGAGAAGGGGAGTGAAGGATGAAAGGGGTTGGAGGAAGAAGCACAATCAAGGATGAATGTGGCAGAATACGCGTTTGGTATTCTGCATTAGATATATCAAAATGGAT
>JAJEJA010000114.1 GCA_022828145.1 Candidatus Poribacteria bacterium
CGATAGAGACATAAACGCTGCTATAAACATTTTACGGGCTGCTTGTTATCCCGTTGTGGAGCAGATGTAAGACGTTTATCAAAAAACGCTAACTGCTATGAAGCACAAGCCCCAGCCTTGAGGCTGTGGGTGGCTTGACCAAAGTTTTGTGTCTATGGAAGTGGACTAACAACTTGTTCTAACACTTGTCAAGATTTAGCATCATTTCCTCTGGCTTCACAGTCGCACAACCTAATTTTCCAACAACGATGCCGCCAGCAATGTTCGACAGTTGTGCTGCAGTTCTGTAATCTGATTGAACAGCAAGTGTGAGTGCAAAGACAGCAGTAACAGTATCTCCAGCACCGGTTACATCTACAACATCACTTGAGGTAGATGGTAAGTGTTCGACTTGTAACACATCATCAGGACCACGTTGAAAAAGTGACATACCTTCGGCATCGCGAGTAATTAACAAAGCTGAGAGTGAAAGATCATCCAATATTTTTTCACCGACCGAAATCAGATGAGAAACATCGTTAATCATTTCTTGTGTTGCAGCACACGCTTCCTTGTCATTTGGTGTGAGGGCAGTTATTCCCTCATAATTCCAGAAGTTATTACGTTTCGGATCAGCGATAGTTGGAATGTTGCAGGATTTTGCCTTCATGACTACCGATTGTATCAATTCAGCACTAACTAAACCTTTATCGTAATCCGATATGATGATAGCATCACATTCGTCCGTCCGTGATAGAATTGATCGGGAGATATGTTCTCTCAGAATAGCGGATATTTCTTGCTTAGATTCTTGATCTATTCTTAGCAGGTGATGTCCTTGATTGTATTGTGTTAGTTCTAAACTACTATTGAAAGAATCAATCGTACCGGTTGTATCAGCATCTACGATAACACGCGTTTTTTTGCTTGTAGGACGTTGCACATCTATGCAAATTTCAGCCGTTCCGATTTCCATCGAATTCAACATCTGTATTAGTTTTTCACCATCTCTATCTTTACCAATAACACCTATTAATTCTGCTTTTGCGCCTAAGCTTGCTATATTCTGAGCAACATTTGCAGCACCTCCACAGCCTGTCTTCTCAGAAGTTTTTTCGAATATAGGAACTGGTGCCTCAGGTGATATGCGGTTGACTTCACCCCAGATATACTCATCTACGATGATATCACCGATAACCATTACCTTCTTATTTTGAAATTGGGGAATAATCGTATTTAATTTCACATTATTATATTAACACAACCTAACAAATTAAATCAAGATTCATTATCACTGCACATGGATATTTGTTTTATTGATAGTATACAGTGAAATATTTAGATTTATATCTATGATACAATACTTTACATCTTCAACCATGTGGAGAGATTCATCTCTATCTCGATTTAACCCATTCTGTAATTTCACTTGAATATATGCCTCTATATTGATAAAATACTATAGGGTTTTCAAGACAGAATATGATAGATTATTTACAATTTATGAAGAAAACATTCTGGAATAACACAAAAATGGTAGTTTTAATATGGTAAGAACATAAGTAATTTTGGGAAGGTGAATTCTAAATGAAACTAAGGATGTTAAACTCGCTCATGTTTTCTTTTTTAACATTTTGTATTGGTGTATTCTGTTGTCCATTTTTTTTATTGGCAGAAGAACCAATTGATGAGAATATTGTAACAGAAACGCCACAATATCCAGAGACATCAACTTACAAATTGCAGGTAGGTGACAGTATCGTCGTAACTGTTGAAGGTTATCCTGAATACACAAAAGATCGTGTACCTGTACCTGTGCAGCCGGATGGTTTTATCTCATATCCTCTGATCGGACTCATTAAAGCAACAGGATTAACAGTATATGAACTTCAAGCACACATGCAAAAGACATTTACGACTAAGTTGCCAAGTGCAAGAGTATTCGTCACAATGATGAAACCCAAAAGACATATTCTTGTGTATGGGGCTATTGAACAGAAAGCGAGAGGAAATTTACATGTATTTGAGACAGGTCAAGTTTATTTAACCCATGCCTTGGCTGCCGCTGGAATTAACAATGAACTTGCTGATTTGACGAAAATAGCAATTTGGCGTGATGGTAAGGTTTTTCGTACAGTTAATTTTCAAGAACATTTAGATAAAGAATATAATGATATACCATTAAAGGATTATGATATTGTAATTGTTCCATCAATATATGCCCTTAGACAGATACGCGTCATCGGTGCAGTAGCAGCTTCAGGACTATATCCTATAAGAAATGAACAAGTAACTGCTGATCAGGCATTGAAATTTGCTGGGGGTACAAGATCAGACTTTGCGGATTTGAAAAATGCAGAAATCATCACTGATGAAGGTAATACACCAGTTGATCTGACAGCTGAAAATGTCAGTGCAATGTTATTCCCAGGGGACATACTATATATACCACTCGCTGAGGCAAAAATAAGTGTTGTAGGGGCAGTATATAAGCCTGGTCAATATACTATCACTGAACCGATTCTCTTGCGTGATGCTGTCGCTATGGCAGGAGGGTTAAACGAAGAAAAAGCAAATTTTAAGAAATGTATAATAAACCGAGCGGATGGAACACAAGAAGAGCTTAACTTTAATCTCAGACAATCTGAAGTATACCTCAATCCAAATGACCAACTTCGCATAATGGAAAGAATACGGATTGATTGGAGAGTTTTGAGTTTCGCTGCTTCATTGACAAACTTGGTCGTTAGTGTTTGGTTAAGGTATAGATAATATGAATGAACAGACAGATACAAAACTTGAGCAAATAACAGAAATTCGTTTACTGGATTATTTTTGGATTCTTTATCGCAACAAATGGAGTGTAATTGCAATATGTTTACTCTGTATAATAGGCGCATTTGTTGTAACTGATTTCACCCCACCCGTTTATCAATCTGAAACGACTCTACGGATTCTTGATGGACAAGGTGCATCATCTATACTATCAGGTTTACCGATCCCTGGTATACTTCGTGGTCCATCCTCTGGCACTTATGCTACACTGATTCAGTCTCGAGATTTAGTAATTACACCAGCTGTACTTGAGCTTCGATCTCAGGGAGTGTTGGAACCGTTACCAGTTTTCCGTGGAAAACTTGTTAGATGGTCTGCTAATCTCTTTAAGGTTGAATTAGATCCCACTTTGACTGAACAAGGTGAGTTGACAATTACTGAATGGGAAGAAGCTTATATAAAAACGCTTATTGATGAAAAAATAAAGGTTGATGAGAATCAGGACGCAAATGTACTTACATTATCTGTGAAACAACGAAAACCTGAATACGCACAATTACTGTGTGATAAAATAGCCGAGATACTTATCAAAACAATTGAAGCTGAAACAGATGAGAAGGCACGATGGTGGGAGAAGCCATCGCCTATGGCTATATTAAGTGACGTCGCAGAGAAGAGAAAAGAAGCTGAAAACGCACTTTTTGAATTCCAAGAAAAGAACCCAGAACTTTCACTGAATACTGAAGGCGGAACGCAGGTTCAACTTATTTTAGCATTACGATTAAGTGAAAATGAACTTGAAGGTCAATTGGTCGGAGCTGAATTGAGACTTGCCGCATTTGAAGATGAGATAGAGAAGGTGGATGAACATGTCAGATCTGAAACTATATCAAGAAACCCATCATACGCAAAACTTCAGGATGATTTAAATCGGAATGAAATCGACCGAAAAGCACTTATTGGAAAATATGGAGATGTGAAGCACCCTGAGATTACTTCATTAGATGAGAAGATAAGTGAAACAAAGAAACTTCTTGAAGGTGAGGCTAAGGAGATAAAGAGTACTACTTCTTCATATAATCCTCTTCACCAAATTCTTGCTCAACACATAAATGAAACCCAAGCAACCATAAAGGGACTAAAAGAACAGAAGCAGATTGTCTCTTCACAGATAGAAGAACATATCAACGAACTGAGTGGTTGGTCAGATAACCAACTTGAACTGTATAGACTTAAACGTGATGTAGAGATTTATAATACACAGGTCGTTGCCTTGGAGGCAAGAATGCGTGAATCTCAAATTCTTGACGAAGCACGCACGGAGAACCTTAAAGTATTAGACCAAGCCCGGCTGTCCCAGGAACCTATAAAACCGCGGATGAAAATCAACCTTGTGTTGGGAGCAATGCTCGGAGGATTACTCGGTTTTACTTTTGCTGTTGTGAAGAATTACTTTAAAGACACATATTTAAGATTAGAAGACTCAGTACGACAGCTGGATTCTCTACCAGAGCCACCAAGTTTTATCGGTGTTATTCCTTCCATTAAGAAACGGAGTACGTATAGGATTCCACTTGTTGTTCATGATTCACCCAACTCAAAATTCGCTGAATCATTTAGAGCAATAGGTGCTAAGCTTCCCTTCCTCAATCCTGGTGGAAAGATGGAGACAGTCCTTGTGACGAGTTCAACCCGGGGAGAAGGAAAAAGCTGTATCTCGTCAAACCTATCAGCCACATATTCACAAGCAGGTAAAAAGGTATTACTCATAGATGCTGACATGCGGAGACCTTCTCAACACACACATTTTCCGGCAGAACAGTTAATGAGAATCTTATATGAAGATGCAGTCCATTCAGAATCTGAAGATATCCACGAAACACCAGAAATAACGCATAGTGATCCGCGTAAACCTGGTCTAAGCGAAATGCTGATTACCATGAATAACGAGAATAACTACGAAGTATTTAGATCCACTGTGAGAGAAACTGGTATTCCAAATTTGCATCTTATACCAGGTGGGACGGTTCCACCTAATCCGATTGAGTTGTTGAATTCTGATATGATGACACAGTTGTTAGAAATCGCAAAGTCTGAATACGATATTGTCATCATTGACAGTCCGCCTGTTCGAGCAGTTGCCGACCCTGTTATATTAGCTATGACTGTGGATGCTGTCGTTTATGTGTTTGATATAACGAAAACAAAACGGATTGATGTATTAACAGGGCTGAAACACCTGAAGGATGTCTTGCCAGAAAAAGGACTTGGCGTGGTGTGTAATATGATCAATCCGAAACATGCCAGGTCTTATGGATACTACGATAGGCATTCAGTCTACTATGAACTGACAGATCAAGGAGGTTAGACTGTTAATGAATTCTTGGCATTGTATTATTTAGTTTTCTGACTTTCCAAGTGCAGCCGGAGGACGCGTTTTTCCTACAAGTCCTGCGAGGACAATCATCGTCAGTATGTACGGAAAACTCTTAATTAATTGATCAGGAATGTTCCATTGATGAATGAGATCTAACGAATCAGCAAATCCGAACAAAAGACAGGCAAGTACACAATTAATAGGTCGCCAGTTTCCAAATATCACTGCTGCTAAGGCAACATATCCTCTTCCGCCGATTATTCCTTTCGTAAATAAATTGACATCAGATACAAGAAAACAGCCCCCCATACCTGCCAAAATACCGCTCAAACCGACACCGAAATACTGCCACCTTTTTCTGCTTAGGCTTAGTGTTTTGAGTGCTTCTGTAGAGTTTCCTGCTGCTCGCAAACGCAACCCCCAGGCAGTTTTATATAGCATTATATGACACATTAATATCAGCATAGGCATCGTATATGTAAGAATGCTATAGTGACCTATGATTGGTAGTTTCAGTTCTGGTAGGCCGACAACCCTTTCAGATGTTGGCAGTAGATACTCAATACTACCTAAAGCAAGTATGTTAATCGCAACCCCTGTTACAATCTGTTCTGACTGGAAAGTTATCGTTGCTCCTGAAAGTAACATTGCTAAACCGAATCCACATGCGATACCAACACCTAAACCTATCCAGGCGGATTCAGTTGCCTGTGCGCTTACAGTATAACCGAAGGCGCCCATGAGCATCATACCTTCAAGTGCGATATTTGCCACGCCTGCACGTTCCGAGCATATTCCACCCAGGGCAGCATAACCTAAGGGAGTCGCTTTTCGTAGAGTGCTTGGTATCAGACTAAGAATCATCTTTTTCTTTTAATGACAAAACCTTCCATACACACCATTATAATTATGAGTAATCCCTGACCAACGAGAAACAGACCGCGTGGAATTCCCAGCTCTAATTCAATGTCCAATGCAACTTTGTTCAACAGACCAAACAGAAGTGATGCAGCAAAGACTCCAAATGGATGATTTCTACCTAAAAGGGCGACTACAATGCCAGTGAATCCCCATCCAGATGAAAAACTATCCAGGAATCTGTGACGATATCCCATTACATCAGAAACACCTGATAAGCCGGCAATAGCGCCGCTGAGTGCCATTGTCCAGACGATTACCCTACCTGGTTTAATACCGCCATAAGCTGCGACTTCTGAAGCGTTTCCAACTAAACGAAGTTCATACCCCCAACGACTGTATTTTAAGAATAAATGTGTTAGGATAACACAAAGAATAGCAAGTAAGAAGCTTGCATCCAGCAGGTTGCTTTCTTTTATGAAAGGTATGACTTCACCTAACCGTTGGAATCGGGCAGTTTTATGGATTGCCTCCGTCTGTAGAGTCATCTGTCCTGGTTCACGAAACACAGAAACTACAAGGAAATTTGTCAGAGCTAACGCGATGAAGTTCATCATAATTGTGTTGATTACTTCGTGTGCTCCAAACTTCACTTTAAGCAAACCCGGAATCGCGCCCCAAATTGCACCAGATAACATAGCAGCTACAATACATAGCGGAATTAGAACAATAGATGGTAGATTTATATGAATACCAAACCATGCAGCCGTAAAAGCCGCTATATATAGTTGTCCTTCACAACCGATGTTAAATAGACCTGCTTTGAAAGCTAAAGCAACTGCGAGTCCCGTAAAAATTAGGGGTGTTGCATAAAACAAGACACTTGCAAATTCATCAAAACTCGAAAACCCGCTTTTGAGTATAGTCAGATAAAACGCATAAGGACTTTCTCCTCTTAGTAACAAGACAATCCCACAGAACAGAAAAAAAACTAAGACTGCTGTGAGTGGGAAGACAACATTAAGAATCTGTTGAATAGTATGAAACTGATTTCTGGTGTGAACAGAAGGTACTGGTTGGTTATTCAAAACATACTCATAAGTAAGAAAAGGAAAAACATATATTGACAAATACATCTATGCGTGATAGTATAGATATTAGTAATTTCATATCAGATAATATACGGTAAGAATTAATCAAGCAATCTGGTGCTATTAATATAACACATGGGAAGTTTAAAAGCAATCTCTTTCAATTTCTGTCAGAACAATTTATGCACCTGTTTTTATCGTTTATATCTGTCTCATTATAAGTTTAATTTAAGAATAGTGGATCGTTAAAATGAAGAAACCAAAGAATAATAAAAACAGTAAAGACCTACAAGTTGATAAAGACCTTCCTGTTGTCTTAGGTGGAACTCCTGTTTTTGAAATATCCGAAGAGCAACCATTCCCGAGACTGGATCAGTGGAAGCAGATCACAGAAGTTGAAGCACAGACCGCATATCAGATGACATTAAGGAATGAGCTTTCCGGTAGGTCATCCACAGTTAAAGAATTTGAACGGACTTGGCGCGAACGACATAAGACACAATTCGCGGTAAGTCTTAGCAACGGAACTGCTGCTTTACATAGTGCGATGTTCGGACTTGGTGTTGGACCAGGTGATGAAGTAATATGTCCTACATATACTTGGATGGCTTCTATCACACCAGCCCTGATGTTAAATGCCAGACCTGTATTCTGCGAAGTTGATCCGAAGACGTTGTGCATAAATGTGGACGATGTAAGACAACGTATCACCCCCAAAACTAAGGCAATTGTAGCAGTGCATTTGTGGGGGAATGTGTGTGATATGGATGCGTTGATGACTCTCAGCAAAGAGACAGGTGTTCCTGTAATAGAGGACTGTTCACATGCACATGGTGCTACTTACAAGGGTAAACCTTGTGGGAGTATCGCTCAAGTTGGTGCATGGAGTTTGCAGGGAAGTAAGGCTGTAAGTGCTGGTGAAGGGGGTATGCTTGCAACAGACGATATCTCTATCTTTGAACGAGCGTGCTTGTTAGGACAGGTAAATCGTTCAATTGATAGTATCGGTGATCCTGATTTAGATCCTAATACCCTTAAATACGCACACTTGCCACCTATGGGATTGGGTGTAAAATACCGTGCACATCCATTAGCTATCGGTATAGCAACTGTTCAGCTCAATAAACTGGATGCACTTAATAAGAACCGACGTTCATATCTTGACGAAATCAGAGATGGATTGCAAGATATACCCGGCATAAGTGCTGTTGATAGATACGAAGGTGCTGAGCCTGCGGCATTTTTTGGTTTTCCTGTTCACTACAGAATGGAAGAGATGCATGGGTTACCAGCACCAGCATTTGCTGAAGTTTTACGAAGGGAAGGTGTATTGGCAAATAACAATCCTTATCCACTTCTTGTCGGTGATGGTGTACCGGTTTTTTCAAGTAGAAGTATGCCAACAAACAGTAATCCTTATCCACTTTTACATACACTACCGCTCTTTTCCCAAGGAATAGACATCTTTACGAATGGAAGGGGAGTTCTCTGTAATTCAGATATGGGGGGAGACTATAAAGGATACGCCGAAGGAGATTTTCCAGTTACTGAAAAGATCTGTTCACAGTTGATTTTCCTGCCATTGTTAACTGAACCTGTTCTTGGTGCTGCCGAACGAATTCTTAAGGCAATCCAGAAGATATCAAAGCACTCGGATACAATAGCTGAGTCATTGAAAAACATCATAAAATAACAACTCTTACCGTAGCACATTCATCTTGATTGTGCTACTGAACCCATCACCCAGTCGAAAAAGTCATAACTATATCAGACAGAAAAGTGACAAAAACTTTATCCACCCTTTTGACAGATATTTATTGATTAAGAACTGCAAAAATGCTATAATCCCAACACGGGAATTTCGTGTCTTCAGGTTGTTTTCTTTAGAACTTTAGGACATGACCTTATTTGCTTTATTTGTTTGGTGAGAGTATTGATTAACTTGAAAAGGTAATATCATCAAAAAAATTGGAGTTTAGTTAGTGAAAACATCTGATAATAATCGGTTGTATTGGCGGAAAAACTTACAATATCTTGCAATTCTACTCGGAATCTGGTTTGTCACTTCCTATCTCTGTTCAATTGTGTTTGTTGAACAGCTTGACAAGATTCAATTTGGCGGTTATCGTCTCGGTTTCTATTTTGCTCAGCAAGCATCTATCTGGATTTTCGTTGAGTTGATTTTTGTCTATGCTTGGCTAATGAATCGTTTGGATAAGAAATATAGTACAGATGAAGAAGGAGAATCTGATTCAGCATGAATGTACAAATCTGGACGTTCGTGATGGTCGGACTCTCGTTTACCTTGTATATCGGAATAGCGATCTGGTCAAAAGCACGTTCAACTGGGGACTTTTATATTGCCGGTAGCAATGTCCATCCAGTGGTCAATGGTATGGCAACGGCTGCGGATTGGATGAGTGCCGCATCTTTCATCTCTATGGCTGGGATGATAGCCTTTCTGGGTAGAGACGGATCAGTCTATCTACTGGGTTGGACTGGTGGATATGTTCTCCTTGCTCTGCTATTGGCACCGTATCTGCGCAAGTTCGGAAAATACACTGTGCCCGATTTTGTTGGGGACCGTTATTATTCACAGTTAGCTCGGATTGTTGCTGTGGTTTGTGCGGTGTTTGTATCCTTTACCTACGTCGCGGGACAGATGCGGGGTGTAGGCATTGTCTTTTCTCGGTTCCTAAACGTAAATGTTACCGTTGGTGTGCTGATAGGGATGGGAATTGTCTTCTTTTATGCTGTTCTTGGCGGGATGAAGGGAATTACTTATACCCAAGTTGCACAGTACTGTGTTCTCATCTTTGCTTATATGGTTCCAGCGATTTTCATTTCAATATTAGTTACGAACAATCCTATTCCACAATTTGGATTAGGAGCAGCTGACGAATCTGGTGTCTATTTACTTGATCGTCTTAATGGATTGCATGAAGCACTCGGCTTTGATAGGTATACGGACGGAAGTAAAGCGACAATTGATGTGTTTTTTATTACAGCTGCTCTGATGCTGGGTACTGCGGGTCTACCGCATGTAATTATCCGATTTTATACAGTTCGTAAGGCTTCAGAAGCACGTATTTCGGCAGGTTGGGCATTGTTATTTATTGCCATTCTTTATACAACCGCTCCTGCAGTCGCTATATTTGCACGTACAAATCTACTAAAGACTATCACAACTGAACAGGATGGAGAATTGACTGATGTTGCGTATTCAGAGATGCCGGAATGGTTTAAGAATTGGGAGTCTACAGGACTTATAACATTTGAGGACAAGAACGGTGATGGAAAAATCCAGTATCGTGGTCCACATTCAAGTATAGAAAATGAACTTAAGATTGATCCGGATATAATGGTGTTGGCAAATCCAGAAATTGCCAGACTTCCGAATTGGATTATAGGTTTAGTTGCAGCTGGCGGCTTGGCAGCAGCGCTATCTACGGCAGCAGGACTACTTCTGGTTATCTCAACCGCGATTGCCCATGACTTGCTGAAAGGTTGCATAATACGTGATCTTTCAGAGAAGAATGAATTAACTGCAGCCCGTATAGCAGCAGGTTTTGCAGTATGTATTGCGGGTTATTTTGGTATCAATCCTCCAGGTTTTGTCGCCCAAGTCGTTGCTTTTGCTTTTGGACTTGCAGCGAGTTCATTCTTTCCAGCAATTGTGATGGGTATTTTTTCGAAACGGATGAACAAAGCCGGTGCAGTTGCTGGTATGATTGTCGGTATTTCGTTTACAGCATTATATATTATCTTTTTCAAGTTTATTAGACCTGAATTAAATGTATCTGACAATTGGTTGTTAGGCATATCACCCGAAGGGATAGGTACTGTCGGCATGATGTTGAATTTCATCGTTTCAATCTGTGTCAGTGCAATGACACCGCCTCCCCCAGAAGAAGTACAAAATTTAGTTGAAGAGATTCGTGTGCCATAATTCGAAGGAGTTCTCATGAATACATACAGAAATATAAGAACGCAAAAATCTATATCAAAATACTATCTTATTCTCCTATTATTTGGATTTATTTCACTTCTATTTGCTGGTTTGCCTTCCTCTGTGAATGCTGCAACAGTTGATGATTTCATACCAGTAGACAGTTTAGTTTACTTAAAACTTCAAGATTTAGATGAAGTGTATAGTGAGATTACGACTTCTGAGACTTGGAAAATGACAATTGATCATTTGGTTGGGGAATCCGATCTCAAAGAAATGAAAAATGGTCTGTTAGCTTTGCAAGGTATCCTCGGGACAGATGTATATGGTATTATTGACACGATTGGTCACCAAACAGGTTTAGCACTATGGGTGGACGATACACAAACATTTGACGGTGGAATAGTCATTCATTCAGGTGGAAATCTAAAAGAACTCCAGAGGTTATCAAAGATTGTTAGTGGTGCTTTAGGTCTGGCTGGGGGGACATTAACACTGGATGCGGGGGAATATAGGAAAGTCAAATACAACATGCTAAAACTTGAGGGTGCCCATCTCACTTACGGTTTTATCGGTGATTTTATGGTTGTTGGTAAGGAGAAGGATAGTTTTGAGAAGTTAATTGATACATATAAAAAGAAAATACGTTCCATTAAAAAGAATACCTCTTATGTTAAGACCTCAAAAAAACTGGGGCCCGGTGAGTTGAGTATTTCAGTCAACGCAACTGATATTTTACCGTATTTAGATGACATTGATGACACTTCAAGAACACAACTGGAAACTTTTACGAGGATTCAAGGTAAACTTAATTTGCTTGATGCATCACCACTTATCAAGCTGCATGTTGAATTCAATGAAAGTCATTTGGAGAGTAGAATTACACCTTTCTTGACAGAGAATAATAGGGGAGGTGAACTGAAGATTCTGAATAGCATGTCTGGGAATGAGGACCTGTTTGTTGCGTTTGCATCCGGTGTTTTGGGTGCTGTCTGGGAACTCATTCAAGAGGAGATCCAGAATGCTGAGACAGATGATGTTTTTGCTTTTATTACTTTTCTTGAAGGTATCTTAAACCTGAATTTTAAAGAGGACGTAATTGCTGCGTTGACAGGTGAGATTGCTTTGTCTGTTGATGATTTATCACTGTTTGAACCGAGTGCATTGGAAAGTCTCAACATTAATATTGAGAATTCTATACAGGTTGATGCCAGCAATGTATTTACACGTGGTGGGTTATTATTCATCCCAAATAGTCCTATCAAGTGGGATCAAATGGGTAATAGTCTTTCAAACCTACAGAATTCTTCTATTTCGAGTATTGACTATAAAGGCAAGAAGGTTTCAATATTTGGTTCCAATATCTACTATGCAGAATCTGATGGCGTGTCGTTATTGAGTTTTTCAGAGGATCAAATGTATTCTCTTGTTGATAGAATAACAGAAAAAGAGAAGATAAAAATTCTAAAGCATTTACCTAAATCACCACTTGTGTTTGTAAATCTAAACCTAATAAAGCTGCTTCAGGTTGTTCAAGATAACATACCGGTCAAAAACGGTGCGGAAATCAAACAAGAATTGTTCCCTCTTTTTGCATGGATAATAGTGGATGACAACGTAGCGATGTTGGAGGTTATTCTCTCAGATAAAGAATCACCGATTGAAGTATTTGGAAAGATGGGAACGCTGGTGGGCCCTCAGATGCGGTTTTAGGAGGCAGTCTGTATGCTATATGACCGTATTAAGCACTTTTTTGAAACTGCCAAATGGACCAAGAAATTAGTCTGCATTATGTGCTTGATAAATGGACCGTTTCTGATCTTTGGGGCAAATTCTTTTTTTCAAAATGTTCCAGATCCGAAGTCTGCTGAGTTAGTTGTTATTACTGGACTGATCTTTTTGGCTATGGGTTTATTGGAAATCCTTGTTCAAAATACATTAGCGTCAGGAATCATTAAGGTGGTGTTAGCAATAGTAGCATTGATAATTTACATTAATGCATAATAATTCAGTTCAATGAGAAATATGAGAATAAATTTGTCTATTATTACCTAAGGAAGGAGTCTGCGTTTTCTTTCTATATGTTGTTGTGGATCGGCTATTCTGTTTATGTTGTTTCCTCAATCTTCATATAAACTGTAAAGATGCAGGATAATATTATGATTGATGTCTGTTTTTTTGCGGATGAAGTATCCAGAGATGATTTTGAAGAAGCTATAAAACTCGGTGTTGATGCTGGCGCAACGACTGTAGAGATACGCGGCGGTGTTTGGGGCAAGCATGTCACTGAAATAAATGATAACGATGTAAAACGGGCGCAAGACGTGTTGGCAAACTACAATGTGGGTGTTGCGAGCATCGGTTCCCCCTTTGGGAAATGTCCAATAGACAACCAACAGGAATATGAACGTCATCTTAGACATTTTGACCGTATGGTTGAGCTGGCACATGCATTTGAAACACAGATTATACGCGGGTTCGCTTTTTGGAATCCGAATCGCAGATTGAAAGAATCATCTCGACCTGATATTAATGATTACATAGAATTGATCGCTGAAAAACTTGCACCTGTTGTACCGATTGCTGAGAGTGCAAACGTTATTCTTGCTTTTGAGAATGAAGATGCGACCCTGGCTGGCACCTGTGAAGAAACGCGCACGGTTATCAATGCCCTTGGTAATAGTCCAGCACTGGCTTCATGTTGGGATGTTAATAACGGGATTCACTGCGGGGAATTACCTATTCCAGATGGATATTCCCACATTAAGGGACTTGTTCGGCACTTACATGTGAAACCGAATCGCGAAAAGAATCTTGACCCGATCCGTGATACCGATTTGCGGTATGAGCAGTTGTTAGAAATCCTACTTGCCGATGGGTTCACAGGTGCGGCAAGCATTGAACATTGGGGTAACCCGCAACAGATGTTAGATGGCATTCGACAACTACGCGCTGTTGTTGATGCAATGTAAACTTTCAAGTTAAAAAAGGAGATTAGATTATATGCAGTTGAAACCTGATAATCCGCATCTGAATTGGCAAGGTGTGGTTTCTATAGAGAAGGTCAACGATTCTATTATGCCGTGGCGTACACCTCATGAGAGTCATGTTCTGTTTCCAGAACCGCTTTTAGAACGATCAGCAATGCCTGCGGGGGTGCGTATCAGTTTTAAGAGCGACACAACTCGTATATCGGGTAGTATCGTTGAACAACGTGATGCCGGACTGCTTGACATAGTTTGTGATGGTGAGTTTATTTCATCGATTGATCTTAAAGGTAAAAACAGTTTTGTATTTGAAGGCTTATCCAATAAGGAAAAACTAATTGAACTCTGGTTGCCACAGTTCGGTAGGTTTCAGCTTCGTAGTTTGGAATTAGATGATGGTGCTTCGTTAGAACCGTATATTGACAAACGTCCAAGGTGGATAACGTACGGTAGTTCTATTACGCAATGTCGGTCAGCTGCATCCCCAACACAGACGTGGCCTGGTATTGTTGCGCGAGACAAAGGTTTCAACTTAACTTGTCTGGGTTATGGTGGCCAGTGTCATCTTGATTCTATGGTCGCGCGGATGATTCGTGACCTTCCTGCACACTATATTTCAATGTGTCTCGGCATAAACATACAAGGGGCGTCAAGTTTAGGACCTCGTGCTTTTCGTCCTGCGATTATTGGTGCTGTGCAGATTATCCGAGAACAGCATACTGACATACCTATAGTTCTAATGTCACCTATCTATTGTCCTAACAGAGAAGAGAATCCGAATCCAGTCGGTTTCAATCTACTGAAGATGAGGGAAGAGGTACAAGCTGCAGCAGATGCACTTCAGTCTTATGGTGACGAGAATATACACTACGTGAGTGGTTTGGATGTTTTTGGTGAAGATTTTGTTGATCTCCTTCCTGACAATCTGCACCCTGATGCCGAAGGTTACAGAGTAATGGGTAAGAATTTCGTGTCTGAGGTCGCAAACAGATACTTCGTTGAAGATGAAGAATTAACACAGTAGCATGTCATGCGATTTAATCAAAAGTCGCAATACTGGACGATTTATTCAGATGGAGGATAAACAGTGATAGATTGGATCTATTTTCGAAATAGCTGAAATTCATGTAAGAAAGTGCAAGAGGTACTTGACACACATAACTTAGAAGTTGATAGTCGGTCAGATGCTCGCAAGGAACGTATTGAAGCGGATGCTGCTTGGGAATTGATGAGTTCTGCAGATAGCATCGTTGTCGCGAAGGGGAAGAAAGTTGAAACACATGTTCCATCAGAAGATGTCCGTGAGGTGATCCTGAAGGTCGTATTGGGAAGAAGCGGAAATTTGCGTGCGCCTACTGTTCAGGTTGGTAAAGTCTTTTATGTTGGTTACAATGATACACTTTATGCAGACGCTCCGTTTTTCAATTAAAGACAACCTCTAATAGCCATAAACACCAATAGACAGAATGCGACGATCAGAATTGGTCGGTATCGGTTGTTGAAAAGTTTAGGTACGGGTACAGGCATTAGAATTTACCAATTATCTTTCAAGTCTCTCATCTATGGACTTTACAGGTTAAGGTTTTGTTGTGCCATCTCTGTAAAGACAATTTATTCTACAGATTTGTCATGATTATCGGAATCATCCAGTTCTATTTGGGCTAGACGTTGGTCTAAGGTCTGTTGCTGTTTTCCGATTCGGAGTAAGTATAGCATAAACACCAACCAGATGACGAGATAGGCTGCAACAAGATACTTTAAGCGTGTACGTTGGTTGCTTTCTAATTGTTCAACTATCTTTTTTACAGCATCTTGCAATGCTTGCTGATCCTCGTCCTTCACCTCAGAAACAGACTGCCCGTCATTGATTGCCTGTTTGATTTTATCCTCAGATATCTCCGGCACTTGCATTGTAAGAAATAATAGCACGAGAACTATTACACAACTGACAACGATAACAATTCGCATCAGGAAAACTCCTGTAAGTGTTTACGACGGATTGCTTCGTAACGTGATTCCGTCTTTTTTGTCTGATACTGTAGGACTAATAATATGACAAACAGTATGATAAATGTCAGTAACACAAACATCCATGTGTTCCGAATTGTTGGCAGTACTTCCAACTTGGTTCCTCGCTCTGGATGCAATTTGGTTTCCCAAAACATTGTTGCATAGTGAACAATTGGCACATTAATGAAGGCGATAATACCAAGGACAGCCGAAAAGGTTTTCCGATTATCTGCAAGTAATGCGTTTCGGAGGATGAAATACCCAATATACATCAACCAGAGGACAAGTGTACTTGTGAGACGTGCTTCCCAGGTCCACCATGTGTTCCATGCGTACTTTGCCCAAATAGGACCCGATAGGAGTACGATAGTACAGAAGACAAGACCAATTTCTGCAGCTGATGCAGCCAATAGGTCATCATTGGATTTGCGTTTTACCAGGTATTTAATACTAAATATGAAATTGACGCCGAATGCAAGATAAACCGTCATTGCAGCGGAAACGTGCAGATAGAATATCTTCTGCACTTCTAACATTGATTTTTCTACATCCGCATAAGAGAATATCAGATAGATAGACAGAAACAGTAGAATAGCAATTAAAGGTAAGAGAATCTTTATCAGTTTTCCCATATTGGGCTTCCTGTTAGAATTTCTGGTCCATCTGGTAGTATAGCGACTGTATGTTCAAAGAGAGCGGATAGACTTCCATCTGATGTTTCTATACCCCATCCATCATCCATCTCATCTACACTTGAACTACCTTCATTGACCATTGCTTCAATAGCAAGTACCATGCCAGGTCTTAATCGGATGCCTCGTCCTGGTTTACCTGTTGCGGGTACTTGTGGTTCTTCATGTAGGCTTCTGCCAATACCGTGTCCAGCGAAGTTCTGTAATACTGAATATCCAGCCTTTTCAGCTACATTCTGCAGTTGAAACGAGATATCCCCCATGCGATTACCCGGTTTTGCTTCTGCTATTGCGGCGTACAATGAATCTTTTGAGACTTCAAGAAATCGTTGTGCCTCCATGGATATTTTTCCGACGGGAAATGTATAGGCATTATCCCCATGAAAACCGTTGAGATTAACAGCAGTGTCAACGCCTATGATGTCTCCCTCCTGCAGTTCCTCGAATCTATTTGGGATACCGTGTATAACCATGTTGTTGACAGATACACAGATTGTGGCGGGAAATGGGGGGTGGTCTGGAATAACATAGTTTAGGAAGGAGGAAGTTGCGTTTAGATTTGCAATTGCTTTTCGTGATACCATTTCTAATTCATAAGTGGTAATTCCTGGTTCAATTGCATCTGCGATTGCATGTAACACTTTAGCGGCGGCTTGACCGCTAATTCTCATTTTTTCGATTTCTGATCTGCTTTTTATTTTTATTTTCTGCATATTTGAAAATAATGGGTACATTAGAATATAGTTGTCCCTTCGGAGTTTACTTCTCCTAACTGACGATTTCTCCTATCAATGTGTGTGCTGTAGCAGAATGCACTTTGACATTCACTATGTCACCTATATTAGCATTCTCTTTTGGAAACACAGTTGTCTTGAATGTGTCTGACTTTCCGTGGTACTGTTCTGAATTCCGCCGACTATCGCCTTCAACTAATACCGGTACGACAGATTTGATGGTATTTTGATTTATCTCTGAAGAGATCTGCTCTTGTAGTGTGATGATTTGATTTAGCCGTCTTGCTTTGTCTTTTTCGGGTATGTCGTCTTTTAGCATCTTATTTGCTAATGTGCCTTCTCTATCGGAGTATTTGAACATAAACGCGGAATCAAATTTGATATCTGACATGAGTTGATACGTCTGCTCAAAGTCTTCTTCGGTTTCACCGCAGAATCCGACAATGACATCAGTTGAAAGTGCAATTTGCGGAATTCGGTCTCGAATTTTTAGAATGAGTTCAGTATATTCTTCCGCTGTATATGTGCGGCGCATTCTTTCCAATACTTGTGTTGAGCCAGATTGTAGTGGGAGATGGAGTTGTTTACATACCTTTGGTGAGTTTTGCATTGCCTCAATCATACTGTCCGTTGCATCGGCTGGGTGAGGAGAAGTAAAACGTACCCGTTCTATCCCGTCAACTTCCGAGATTTGCCACAATAGGTCCCCAAAGTCGTGTTTACCATCGTTGTATGAATTGACTGTTTGTCCGAGCAGTACTATCTCTTTGAAACCTTCTTCTACAAGTTTTTTCACATCATCTGTCAGAAGTTTCAGAGGTATGCTGCGTTCTCTGCCTCTAACAAATGGCACGATACAAAACGTACACATTTTATCACACCCCCGTTGTATTGTTAGCCACGCACGAATTCCTTCTTTACGAACAGGTGCAATGTCTGCATAATCTTCGGTTTTATCTAGTTGCAGACCGAGGAAAGGATCGCCACTGACAACAGCGTTTAGAGCCATTGGGAGATCCCGATATGCATCAGGTCCCATCATTATATCAACATACGGTGCAGCATCAATCAACTTTTGTCGGAGATGTTGTGCCATACAACCACACACGCCTATGATAAGATTTGGCTCGCGACGTTTTCTATGATTTAGATGTTCAAGACGATTGATAACTTTCGTTTCAGCGTTTTCTCGGATAGCACATGTATTGAGCAGTATCACATCTGCAGTCTCAATGTCATTTACAGTTGTATGACCTGCTTGTGTTAGGATACCTGACATTAACTCACTGTCGCTAACGTTCATCTGACATCCATAAGTCTCAATATAGACTTTGCGGGGTGGTTGGTGTTTACTATTGTATGCGTTATTCTGGTTATCAGAATTCTTTTTGAAGGGTTTCTCTTCTGACAATATTGCGGGTTGTTTCTTATAGATGGGTAATGAAGATGTATTTCTCATGTGTCTTATAGAATTGTGTTATTGCCTATCTGTTCTTTAGTGTGAATAGTATTCACCTACATCAAACGTAAACAGATCCCCCAGATAGATCAGTACACGATAACTTAATACTCGGTTCTGATGCGGGTTTATGGTAAGAGCTGGGGTCTTTGCAAGTAAGAATCCTTGATAGACGTCCTCAGCAATAAATTGTGTTGGTCCATTTGCTGGATACGGGCAGATTGCGACACCTATAGCAGTATTATCAACGATACCACATAAGGTTCCCCATTTAGATACAGTTCTGTTTACTTCTGCTTCTCCGATTTTTGCGTCTGCGTTTGCAGATTTTCTATGTTCCATCTCTACGGCATAGTAGCTTAACCCGATGTCCTCGACTAATTCTATCGGTTTTGAGAGTGCTTTCAATACTACTTTCATGTCCAGAATTCGGACATCATTTCTGATCAGCGGGACATCTATCTGAAGTGTGTTTATCAGGACAGCATTAGATACTTGATAGGTTGTTTCACTTACGATCCTAAATACATTACTTGATTCAGATTTTCTAAGGATTTCTTTATCAATTTCTGTTACTTTCTGCTTAATTGGTGATGTGTTTCCATTCTTATCTTTAACTTCACCGACTGAGAAACATAAACCGGGTAGATGTCTCTGTCTGATTTCTTGCAAACCTTCTGTTATTATCTTTCCATTTGATGTATAAATGGGATGCATGTACGGATGTGATACCGTTTTACTATAGTGATAAGTAAGCACTGGATTACCATTCTCTGAGAGTGTAATCTCTTCATTTGTTGCTTCGTCTACTACAAAAGTCATTTGTAAATTATACCATGTATGGCATGTTAATGCAAAAGTAAAATAGGACCAGGATTTTCAAGATTTTCAGGATAAGAGGGCTGGAAGATGGGGAAGGGTGGAAGAGTGGAAGAGGGATGGAAGGTTGGAAGATGGGGAAGGTTGGAAGGTTCAGTTTTATTTATGCATTGGAACATAAGTTGTATAATCTGCTGGATCAAGATAAATCTTATAGAACATACCCCAATCATCATTAGCATCAGATCCCTGATTGCAGACTTTAACTAATAGAACATTGTCACCCTGTTTCAGATCGACATGGAAGCGATTCTGTATACCTGTTGTCCTTCGCCTAACATCGTTTGTATAAATATTGACACCATTGAGCCAAACTTTGATAGAGTCATCGCTCCCGACTCCCATCAATACATCCTTTTGATCGGTTGACGAGAAGATGTAGATCAGAGCATAGGCAGAATACTGTGTAAGTTGTGTATAATTCGTGAGTCCAATCTCTCTGACTACGTTGATGACATTATCAGAGGAACACAAGAACCAGCCGCATACAGTGGTATTCAGTAAACGTCCACTGGTCCATTTTAAGTTGTCAAAGTATTCTCCTTCTGTAACGCCATATTGTGCGATATCGTGTTCTGTAATCACACCATCACTTGCGGTGGCAAGATTATCGTTGTCTATACTTCCACCAGGGGCAATCATCCAGAGCCAAGGACCTTGTATATGTCTATAGTATGCTTCTTCGCGTAAGTCCGCTATAACTGGTACTTTAACTGTTAATGGTGTTCCGGTATATTCTTCTGCTAAAGCATCGGGATTTACAGTGAAGGTTAAATCTGTACCTGTTGGGAATCCTGAGTAATCATAGTATAGATCAAGCTGGATAGTTGTATCGTTTATTGAATGGGATATAGCAGTGACTCCTTCAATCCCTGATACCTCCACAGTATCGGGAACTGTAGTCTCATACTGGACATGTTCATCCGGTATATTTTCACTGTTCAGATTAATGGAGAGACCAATCAACGTGACTGTAACGACACTGAATTCTAAATTAGACGCTTTCAAAGGTTCAGGTACTGTTACGAGGATTTCTGGTTCAACGACAGTAACTTCAAACACATGTTCAACGGATGCGTTGTTCTGTCCGCTATCATCAGTAGCGACAATGGTAACGAATGTTTCTCCTTCTTTTCGTCCTCTGATTTTAAGGTCAGCTATTGCGAATGCAGTGTTTGCTATTTGGTTAATTGACACGGAGGCAATATTTGGATTTTCAGATCTTGCTGTTACCGTAAGCATGTTGTTCCTATCCTTATCGGCGATGAGGATTTCAATTGTTCTACTTGCGTCTATAGCAACGGTTTGATCGGGAATAGGTTTAATACTTGGCTGTTCATTTTCACGACTACAACCGATTAGCATAAAAACAGCAATTACTATTAACACTGATGTTATTTGTGAATAGTTCATTTTTTTCATTACCCCTTTGCATTGCATGAAAATTAGGTTGGCACATCAACTTTACTCCTCTGGACTTATGTAATTTTTCTCTAACTTTAGATAAAGTTTCGTTAGATTCATGACCAATCCGCCCCAGATACATGAAAAGACCATGGCAGTCAGGGCATAAGCCATACCAGGGATTGTGGTAACAACTAATCGAATAAGCTCTATCACACCAGCACTTCCCCCCTTTGCAAACCGGTATCCGAAGGAATCGATGATCTGTTTTGCGCGATATCTTTCGTCATAAGTCAACGGCATATAGAATAGTTCTTTTCCTGCTCTGAAAAGCGAATAATCAAAGGCTTTAAAGGTAAGATATGCCCTTGCACCTGTGCGAAGTGAAGGTGTAAACAGTAAGACAAAACCATTTATAAGATGTACTATCGGTATACCTATATGAATAACTCTTATGGATATGAGTCGAAGTGCAATTGGAACTGCAAGCAACTGTAAGATAGCTGATATTGCGCCGAGCTGTGCATAGAACTTACCGTAGTACGATGCCATTGCATCTTTTTCAGTGATGTCCACTTCTACCAAGGCATTGAATCTAAGGTCAAGAACAGTTGATATAATCTGCGTGCTTAGAATGAGTAAACCGATATATACGAGATATCTGGAACTAAAGAGCGTCCTTACACCTAAATGTCCTCTTTGTCCTCCTTTTTCAATCAACGTTGGCTTAGGTTCCCCTGCGAAATAATAGGCGATGATGCCGAAAAACGCAGCAGGTATGAGTGAGGCACTCGTGAACAGTAAGAAGGTTTCCGATCCCAATGTGGTTGCCCATTTACCTACAAGCAATCCACCTGCAACGGAGCCGAGTGAAGCAATTGCACAAAATGGTCCGTTTATGGTTTTTGCTTGTTTCGGATTAAGTGTGCTGTTTACAAAGGACCAGAACTGTTCAATGATCAGGACAATATAGGCTTCACGGAAAACATAGATGACCGCAGCAGCGAATCGGATCCCAAGCATTATTGCGATATAGCATCCCAGAATTAATATGGCTGATAGGAATGAGGTGATCGCTAAAGTGGGTGTTGCAACGAAAACAGATAAGAGGCGTCCATAAATATAGAGAATCAACAGCACACCTGGTGGAACAGCGACCATCACCCGTGAAAAATTCTCAGCGGTATATGCCTCAATAAACAGTGCGTTTGAAACAGCACGTATGAATTCGTAACCACACAACAGAAAACTTGCTGCGGCTGATATTGAGAATGCTGCTATTATTATGCGTTTTGGAAACATCAACGAATCCTAAGCGGTTAAAGTTATAGGAAGTATATCAAAGTATATCATCAATCTTCGGGCAAGAGACCCCATGCTTTAGCTTGGGGAGGAATGCCCCTCCTTTTGTTTTATAGAATGCGTTCCGTTTTTTCGGCACGGTTTCGTTGCCGATTTTCTCTTGCTGGACTGCTTCGTTTAGTTGAGCTCGCACCATCAACCTAATAGACCTGATCCTGTGCAAAGAAAAAGCAGGTAAGCACACCCTTTCGGGGTATATGTTGCCCCATCCCGATCAGACTTTCACAGTGGGTTTGGACTTGGGGAGTATCCTTTAGTTGAAATCCACCACAGACAACAACCGT
>JAJEJA010000021.1 GCA_022828145.1 Candidatus Poribacteria bacterium
GTGGTGAATTTGCACAATCTAACAGAATGTGTTACACTTCAAATACTGAGGCACAATCATAAAGGGTGTGTAAACTTTTTGTCACTAAAATATCAATTTTAGAATTTCATAAGCTCTTATTAGTAGTAGGCACTCTCCGTGTGCCGTCTCTTATGAAAAAAGGGGACAGAATACTTACACACCCGTTTTATCTAATCGAGGGAGTCTTATCCTGGTCAAATCTCAAAATCCTGAAAATCCTGGTTCAGACAAATAGAGTGACAAAATATTTACACACCCATCATAAATGAATGTATAGAAAAGAAAGATGTGATATGATATACTCTATCCAATAAAATTTAGTGAGTTTCTTACGAATATAATGAAGATAGGTGATTCATGAGTTGGCAACTGAATACGACAGTCTCTGATGAACAGGTGAATTTCTACAAAGAAAATGGATATCTTACTTTCGGACGGATATTTACCGAAGCAGAATTAAACGCGTTACGTGAATATGTAGACAAGATGATTGAGAACTTACCAGAAGGTAAACGTCCTGAACAGATGGATGTTCCGCATTTTGAGCATCCGTATCTGTTCAAGTACTTGACACATCCGCGCGTGTTAGATGTGATTGCGCGATTTATCGGTCCCGATATATTGCTTTGGTCAAGTCATTTTATCAGCAAACGTGAGAACGATGGTATGGCAGTACCGTGGCATCAGGATGGTGTCTATTGGGGTAAGATGTTAGAACCGATGCACGTAATTACGATGTGGCTCGCAGTTGATGAATCAAAGATTGAAAACGGTTGTATGCGTGTTATACCCGGGAGTCACACGCAACAGGACAGACGTTACGAACCTGTAAAAAGAGATAACAATCTGTTCGGGAGTGAAGTAGTGGATGAGGATATAGATACCTCAAAAGCGGTTGATCTTGAATTGGAAGTAGGTGAATGTCATTTTCACGATGCATGGACGATCCATAACTCCAGTCCGAATGTCTCGCAAAAACGTAGATGTGGGTATACGATGCGGTATATGCCTGCAGATGTACGGTTTCACGGTGCAAACTGGCGTCGTACACACGATATATATCTTGTGCGAGGTAAAGATAGAACAGATGGATATAATAGATATGCATCTGTACCGAACCCACATGATTGATAGTAAGAATTCATAACTAGTGGTCTGTCCAAGTTAAACTTGTAGGTTGGGTAGAGCGAAGCGCCAATAAATATTAACTGGCAACATAATAGACACAATCCTTACGTGTTGGGTTTCGTTCCTCAACCCAACCTACATATATTAAGGAGAATCTATGCGTCCCTATTTTGATGTTCACTGCCATATCGGTATGACGGTTTCTCGTGCACCTGTCGTTGGACAGAGTGTTGGTAGGTGTTTAGCACGGATGGCTTCTGCAGGTGTTATCGGGGCGATTCCGTGTCCGACTGCAGGGAGTCCACAAGCACGTGGGGTATTGGATACACGTTCACAGAATGAGGTAATTGCAAAAGCTTGCCAGAAATATCCTGAACGTTTCCCAATCGGACTTGGGATCGTAGAGGTGAGACATGAACAAGCAGGCGTTGATGAGCTTGATAGGTCAATGTGTGATGAGGGTTTAGTTGGATTTGTATGTCATCCGGGATTATCTGGACATTCGCTTGGTGGTGAGCTCTATGCATTCTTGGAGGTGGTTGCAATGCATAACGGGTTGTGTCTGCTGCATCAGGCAGGTTCTACAAGCAATATTGCTGCTTATGCAAGAAGGTTTCCTTCAATTACCTTTATTATCGGACATGTCTCAATGAATAAAGGTGGCCATCTTGATGCTATCCAGCATTGTGCAAAGTATGATAATATCTGGTATGATGTTGCCCAGAAACCGGAGGGGGCAGATGAAAGTTGGGACTTAGTCCACTTGGTTAATAATCTCAATAAGGATCGACTGATGTTTGGAAGTGATTTACCTTATTACGATTTTCGTCTTGTTCAAGCGCAGATTGAAAATGCTGGTCTTGATGATGAGACGAAAGAGAAAATAGCTTATCAGAATGCTGTTCGGTTGGTTCAACAGTTTAACGATTCATGGGAGCCGACATTATCTCCGATTGAGCCACCGCAGGTTTATTCGGAACTGGAGATGTGGGATGCGAATGGGGTACGGCTAAAGTGAGATGGTATTATGTGACAATCTCAACAGCACGTATACGATGACGAAGCACCAAGATACAAGATACAGTAAGGGCTGTTAATAGGAGTATCGTCCAAGACAGGTGTAAGTTGTAACTTCTATCTAAACCGAACAATACTTCACCAAGGAGCTCCAAGTTTGCCCAAACTGAAACTATTGCAACTGTACTGGATTGGAGAACCTGTGTGAGTATGAGTTGAATCACTGACAATCCGAACCATACTGCACAGAAACCGATTGTTGCGAAACGTAGGTTTTTTGTTAGTGATGAGAATGTCAACATGAGTAAACTCGTTACTGTCGTGACAACAAGTGAATAGATGATAATTGAGAAGATTAGCCAAAAGTTCTCTATAAAGAATGAAATATCAGCCAACAACGCCTGCTCAAGAAATAGAAGAAGTCCCGGAACTAACGTCATTGATGCAAGCAGAATTCCAATTGCAATAAATTTTCCAATGAGATAGTCTACCCAGGAGATGGGTTTAGATAGATACAGTGAAAGTGCGTTGTATTTGAGGTCGTTTGAAATGAGACCTGAACCCCCGAAAACGACGACGAGAGCGATTAAGAACACTGATGGGAATGGGTGTGTGCTAAATATGAATTTCTGGAAAAAGCCTTCGCCTATTTCGTCAAATGGGAATGGCGTACCATCAAGATAATTGAACATATAAATCAGTATTGCATGAACTAAAATATAGATTACAGGGGGTACAGCGACAATGAGTCGGATAATTTTGCGTTGTGCAAGTAGTTTCAGTTCTGCCTTTGCGATTATCCACCACCTTTTATATTTTTTTAGTTGCAGTGTTCCGTCCCAGTGTCTGTAGTCTTGTGTGTGAATAGGCATTTTTAGTTCCTATAGATTTCTGTGCTTTCCAGCGTATCCGTGAAAGGTCCCTGTTTATTGGTTTTAATTTCAATTGTAATTATACCTAAATTTGTATCGCGTTCAGGGTCGTCTTCAATGAGTCTGCGTGGGATTTCTGCGCTCAAGAGTCTATCAAGACTATTCGGTTCTTGTGACCATCGAACATCAATAAGCCTACCGTCATAAACTTTTTGATGTTGCTTACCATTGCGCAAGGAATAGACTTTAGCATTCGTGATGAATTCTGCTTCTGAAATCGTGCTAACACCAACGCTTGGACTGAGTATGCTCTGATTCCAGATGAGTGGAATACCGTTCTGGTCTGTGAGATATATTATAATATCCAACCGATTTAAACGTGGTTCAGAAAGAATCTGTATACCTTCAAAGTTTTGGATTTCACCCGTTCCACACCCTAAGAATACGAGTACACAGATACAGCACAGAATGGAATTTCGCTGATAAGTTCTTATTCTAAACACGTCAGGACTCCTTTCAATCTTGTGCGACTGAAACGGACATACCATCTTTTAGCAGATGTTGATTTTCGACTATTATTTGTGTTGACTGAGGGAGTTTCGTTTGAGTCTCGATTTCACTACCATATACACTACCTATGTTGACCTGTTTTAGACGTGCTACATTCTGCTCAACGATAAAGACATTCCCTTTTCCATTCTGGATCTGTAGTACTGCGCGTTGCGGTAGTAAGGTCACGTCTTTGCGTTCACCCGTTTTGACAGAAATTGTTATGGAAGTGCCAGGTTTTAGTGCGTTGTTTTGTTCTGATATAGAGAGCGGATTATCAGGATCACTGTTTTCCAGATTTTGCAGTGTAGCATGAACCGTGACAACATTCTCTCCCGCCTTGACGATGGGACTGATAAAACCAATTGTTCCTATAATGTTCCGTATTCCTGATGCGGTAGAAATGAGGACCATATTGCCGATTTGTATTCGTCTAATCTCACTGACTGGGACTGTCCAAACGGCTTTTAGCACATCAACTGCTATGATCGTAAATACGGGTTGTCCTTGTGAAGCGGCGGATTTGGCATAGTCTCCTGTTTCCAGATGCCGTTCAGCGACGATTCCATTGATGGGAGAAACGATAGCTGCTTGATTGACCTGTTCTCGTGCGAGTTTGAGTTGTTCTTCAGCTTCACTGACAGCAGATTTTGCGATTGCGATTTCTCGTTCCCATGCCTTTGCTTCTACCAATTTCTGTGCGGTAATTAGGTTTGCTTTTGCTTGTGTGACTTTTGATTGCGCAGCGGCGATTTCTCGTTCCCATCCTCTGTTTTCTACTATCTTCTTTGCTATTGCCACTTCTGCTTTTGTTTTTTCAACTGTCAGTTGTGCTGAACCGTCTTCAAACTGTTTTGCTGCGGCGACAGCTTCTTCGTGTCGACTTTGCACGAGTTTATATCGTGTTTCAGAAGATTCGTAAGCACTGTCACTGATGAGTTCTTGTGTGTGTAGTTCCTTATCACGTTCAAAATCTGAGGTGGCTTTTGTGAATTCAGCTTTTGCCCGTTCTAATCCTTGTGTTGCGCTTACGCTTGCGCGTTCCAGATTTGCCTCTGCGGCTTTATATGCCACTTCTGCTTGTATGAGTTGGTTTCTGATACGCATTTCAGCGAGTGATTTTGTATCCTCAAGTTTCGCTTCAGCCTCCGCGACCGATTCCTTAGCTGTTTCAAGCTGCGTTTCGATGCGCGTCTGCGCGTTTGCCTCGGTTGTTGTCAGCTGTGATTTTGCAACACTTAGTGAGACTTCCGCTTTTATGGCAGCGATTCCTGCTTCACGTGCACTGCTTTGCGCAATTACATCACCCTTTGCTACAGTTTGTCCTGCTTCTACATTAAGGCTAACGATTTTTGCGGATATATTTGCATATACTTTCGCTTCTACCCGCGGTTTTAACACACCATTATAACTCTTTTCTGAGACGATTGTGACTTTCCTTGGAGTTTCCGTTTTCACAGTTGTCAGTTGCTCTGTTCCCTGTGCGGATGTGTCGCTTGTCTTTATGATCAGTGGATTTAGGAACAGTAAAGGTAAAACAAACAGTATATATCTGATAGAATTGGGTTTCAATACTCTTTCCTCCCATCCAAATTAAGGTTTTAGTTTATCCTTGAAATCTTTGGTGAACTTCTTGATTTTAGGATGAATTACGAATTGGCAGTATGGTTGTCCGGGATTTAGTTCAAAATAGTTTTGGTGGTAGTCTTCAGCAGTATAGAAAACATCAATTTCTGTGATCTCAGTGACAATCGGGTCATCCCACGTGCCAGAGTTGTCCATCTCTCTCTTAGATTTTTCAGCAATTTCGCGTTGTGTCTCCGAGTGATAGAAGACAGCGGAACGATACTGTGTGCCGACATCGTTCCCTTGCTTATTTAGTGTTGTTGGGTTGTGTGTGTGCCAGAAGATTTCTAACAACTCGTTGAAAGAGATGACTTTGGGATCGAATTCAATCTGAACTACTTCTGCATGTCCTGTCGTTCCCGTGCACACATCACGATAGTTTGGATTGATTGTCGTTCCACCAGTATAGCCGGAGATGACTTTATGAACACCTTCTACCTGTTGAAAGACTGCTTCAACACACCAAAAACATCCTGCACCGAATGTGGTCGTTTCTGTTTGCATTTTATTCTATACGGTTCTCCTCACAATATGTTGAAGGATGCCGTAATGCTCCTATGGTTTAGAAAAATTTGACAAGTAGATGTATGATAGCACAAATATTATGTGTTTGCAAATTAGTAGTTATCAGGTTCTGAGTGGAATTGCAGTATTTCTAATTGAGAATCTGGGTTTATTAATTCTTGTAGACAAGCATCCCAATAAGCGACGGTATACTGTTTTACTGTATCTGACTGGTTGTCTTGTTCAAGATAACTCTCAATCCAATAGAGTAACCGTTGGCGTGGTTCTTGTCGGACCTGTTTACTGTTTTCATCTATAATAATGTTCCGAAACTCTGATAGTGTGTCTGGTTCTAACTGTAGGTCTGGTTCATAGTATAACGCCAAATTAGCCATCAGACTAAGTGTTAAGGTTTGAATTGGATCTATTGCTATACTAAATGGTGGATCAACAGAAAAGACTTGGTCAAGTGGTAATGCTTGAACATAGAGCCACCTTGATTCAAGGTAATCCAATTGTTGGCGGATTATTTCCATATCAGATAGGTTGGTAAATGTCCTGGGGGCATGGCTATCTTTAAGTATAAGGTGTGCATTAGAAATGGTAGTGTTGTATGAAGATAGTGCATCCAAGAATTTTGCTTCTGTATGATTATAGATATGGATGTTGTCAATGTCAAGATGCATCAGTGCATCGTCGGGTTCAATGTGTGCGTTCTCCAGAATGTGATTAGCTCTCTGCAGCAGTTTATCTGTAAGCGTATTTCCGATCTGGTAAAATTTGACGATAGGGTTGGCAATTAGTACCTTTACAGCTTTGTCTAAGTTCCCTTTACTACCGTATTCTAAACCGATGCTGGTCAGTGCAAAGGATGTCTGTATCTGTGTTCGGAGTGCTGCTTCATCAGATAGGTCAACCACTTTCATCGTAATGAGTTTATGTGTTAGCGCGGCGATGTCGTCGGAAAATGTTTCTGCTTTTTCAGAGTCGATTTTTCCGATGTCATCGCCGTGTGCTAATGTACGCGCCAAGAAGGATTTACCATCAAGGGTTGCGTCGGTAACAAGTGAGAACTTACTGGTCTGCATTGTCTTTTTCGTCCTCAGCAAGTTCAATTGAATCTAAGTCAACTTTCTGTTGTATTTCACTTTCTGTGACTTTGATTCCTGCTTTCTTATCCCGTTCCCTGATACGTTCATCTCTTTCTGCTCTTGCTTTCTCTAATGCAGTGACGAGTGCTTTATCTACATCAGCTTCTTTATCTATAACGAATAGTTCTCTCATAAGGAGCATGAAGAGTTCTCCATCAGCTTCCCAAATTGCGTTGAGTATTGCTTTTGCCTTTTCATCTTTACATTCAATTGAGGGAGAGTTTGGATCGATGATACCTTCTTCTATGAGCATCGCACCGAGGGCACCTTTTAGTTTTACCCTATCCTTTAGGAGTGCAGCGAAAATCCGCATATCCATCTGTCCCATGAACCGACTTAGGTCTTCTCTATCACACTCAGAAAGTTCATAGAGCCATAGATTCAGTGAATTTTCATCTATCTCTTCTTCATGCCAGATAGCGATGTCAATAATCTCTTCAAATTGTTCGTTTGATAAACATGGTAAGAGTCCGCAGGCAAGACCTGTACCAAGCAGCGTGTCTAACACCTGTAAGACATCCTCAGTCGGACTTTCCTGTATCAGTTCTGTACAATCTGGAACCAGGTAGTATAATTCTTCTCTCTGTTTCGGGTTACGGGTTGCGCGGATAATATCAAGTTGTTGGTCTTTTTCGTAGCTTTGAAAGAGTTGTTCTGCTTCACGTGTTGGGAGTGATAGTAGTTTATTGACTTCTGATTGTGGAATAACCAATTTATTGGAACTGCTCATACCAATCCTCCCGGTATGTATGGCGAGGTATCGCTCTGTATTTTTTTAACTAATGTAATTCTTGTAGTTTAGTTTAACGTGAGTTTGATAAATCATTTCGGTTGCGTTCACTCTCGCCATTTCGTATCCGAGAGGTGTGAATTGTAGCACAAACTTTCAGTTTGTGGCACATTTTCGCAAACTGGAAAGTTTGCGCTACATTTATCAAACTCACGTTAGTTTAGTCTATGTAGGACGATTAGAGCATCGTCCTACAGGCTGAATCTGCCGAGTTTAGTAGCTCTCTCTGACAAAGTTCATGTTTTTTGCTGCTGATGCGATAGGATCATCTTTACCTGGTGTTTCCAAAACGAACCAGCTGTCGTATCCGATTGCATGTGCGGCTTCAAAGACAGCGGTGAAGTCAACATCGCCTTCTCCAGCGTGGTTCCCTCCTGTATCCTTGATGTGCATTTGGACGATTGATTTGCCTAAGCTTCGTATTTCTGCAGGTGAATCGAAGCCGAGACCTGTTGCGTTACCCATATCGTAATAGACGCCGACATGTTTTGAACCGACTTGATCAATTATCTGTTGATGTTGATCTGCAGAGAGTGTGGATTCAATTGCAAGATAGACATCTTCATTTTCCGCGGTTTCTGCGGCTGTCTTTAGTCCATCAAGGAAACGTGGCGCGGTGATATGTTCATCTTTTATCTGACCACCACCGAAGAACGGAACGAGGATCACATTTGATCCTAATTTGGGACATGTTTCAGCGAGATATTGTAGTTTTGCGATCCCTTCAGTGCGGACACTATCGGTTGGATGCATGAAGGAATATGCGGTAAAACCTCCCGGTGAAAGTGATGATACTTCAATGTCCGCTTCTTCTGCAAGTTTATTTACCGTGTCAATACCGTTTTCTTGCCAGAGTGTATGTTCTCGGTAATTAACACCCATACAAAGTTCAATTCCATCAAAACCGATTTCTTTAGCCTTCTTAAACTTTTCTTCGAACGGAACGGGTATCATTCCGTCTCTTATACCTACTTTCATATTGCTCCTCCTGTAAGGTTGATTCTGAATTTTGACATGTTTCAAATTTTAACATGTTTTATTGGAGATTTTCAAATAGAATTTCGTATATTGGTAATATAGGAAAAAGATACCAATCATCCCTTTTCTTTCAGTTTACTTTTCGTTGTAATTTGTCCTGTCTGTATTTCCTCCATACTTCAATGCGTAGATGAGGAGATTTGTCATGAACCGATAGACATCTGGTGAACGTCTCAATCGTAGCATTGTTCTGCTTTCAATTTCTGCTGTCTCCATTGCACACATGTAATCCTTGCGATTGAAGACGACAGCGAGACGGTTGTCTATTGTTATTCCTTTTTGAAAACGGAATTGTGTAGGTTGCGCGTTGTTTTCGTTCCCCCAAAACACATCACCTCCTGTCGGGGGTTTTGTTAGATGGAAGTGAATTGTATATATTTCGTGATCGTGGGGTAGAATCTCAAGCGGATACTCAGGAAAAACTTCCTTCAACTCTTCAGCAACAATATGTGCGAACAGTCCACGAAATCCACAGTCATCAAAAAAGAGCATACCTCCTTCATCTACGATGTATTTCCGTAGTGCAGCGCGTTCTTCGGGTGTAAAACTGTTCTGTATTGGACCGTCTTTTGCCAGTCCACGTCCGAGGGTAATATCTTTATCATGTCCCGTCATAACGATGAGAGGTGCATCAAAGATTTTCGGGTCTGTTATTGGCAAAGCACCTCCTTCGAAGCTCATGTCAACACGTATTGCTGTCCATTTATCCATCCATTTCATCAATGCGGGGAGAGCAGTTGGGTCTTGCCACCAATCAGAGAGCGTATGTTTCAGTCTTATAATTCGTATATGTCCGCGTATTTCGTCTCCAGTGCCTTCTAAAATTGCTCCTAATGTGCCTTGCGGTAACATAACAGGGTTTTGCAATTTGTTATCTGTATCGTAAGTTAGGTTTCCCGGTTGTAATTGACTGTCAAGAATATCATCAAATATTCCTGTGGTAGTTGTGTTTTGTTTCGGACTGATAACTGGGATATGTCGTGTCTTTTTTGTTTTTTCAGTTGTCGGGATAGTTGGCGCAGCGGTCGTTGTTCTCGGTGTAGTCGTAATAGAACGTCTATCCTTTTCTAATTGCGGGTTAGGGATGGAGACTTCGGTTGGATCGAATACATCTGTTGCATATTCTTGTGAGGACGTTGGATTTTGAATACGGCTTTCTGTTTTTGGAAGATGATCTGCTTTCGGTATCTGAAATTGGATTGCCTTTGTCGTTTGCTGGGGCGTTTGCCGAGTAGTGGGAAGTACAGCGGTTCTGTGTGGTCGTCGCACTGTATTCCTGACCGGTTCGGGTTTGACAAACTTCACATCTATTGCCTTTTCATTCAATGACAAGTAGTGATCTGATATAAAGAGAGCGATAATGGCAGCGAAGAGGATGTGTAGGAGTAGTGAAATGATTGCAGCGTGAAAACGTCTATTTCTCATTCTTACCTGTCTTGAGGCATTATTGCATGTATGTCAAAAAAGTGTTGCAATGGTGATATATTTGGTGCATAATGTATTTATATTTAATGTAATGTGACATCTGCTGAAACAATAACTATTCTAACACTTGTTTGTAATATGCTGCAACAACTTCTGTGTGTTATGAAGTTTTTTATTGTATCAAAGTGAGTTTGATAAATCTGATTTACGAATGCGGCAGAATACGCGTTTGGTATTCTGCATTGGTTAGGAAACCGAACCTACCGGCCTGGGGAAATTCTCTAAATTGATGCTTATGGTTCGCATAGGAAACCGTACCTACCGGAGAATGATTATGTCATTATTCTCAAATGAAAACTATCGGAGATTTACGGACAGGACTGTTCGGACAAGCCTCTTGATAGTGTTCAACCTATTGAATCTGATGCTCGTTGATGTATCTTGTGCATTGGATTGGAATGATTTTCTTGGTCCAGACCGAAATGGCAAATCACAAGAGAAGATCAAGATCGTTCCGTGGAAAAAATCTGGACCAAAGATTGTTTGGGTCAGAGAAATTGGCACAAGCTACGGTTCTCCTACTGTCGCGAATGGACGGGTCTATGTCTTTGCCCGACATGCAGATTTAGCACGGCTAAGCTGTTTAGAAAGCACTACCGGTGATGAAATATGGAGGTACGAGTATGCTACAGATTATGAGGATATGTACGGATACAACAACGGACCTCGCTGTTGTCCTGTAGTGGATGGGGATCGTGTCTATATCTTTGGGGCAGAGGGGGAACTGCACTGTGTCAGCACAGATGATGGGGAACGGTTATGGAGAGTAGATACTGTAGAGAGGTTTAATGTCGTTCAGAACTTCTTCGGTGTCGCATCAGTACCCGCTGTTGAGGGTGAGTTGCTTATTGTCCATATTGGAGGGTCTCCAGAAGGAACATCAAGAAACATCTGGGACTCTGATGGTAATCCAAAACCGGATGGTTCTGGAATTGTTGCCTTCAATAAACGGACGGGTGAAGTAATTTATCAGATTGCAGATGAATTAGCCAGTTATGCAAGTCCCGTATTTGCAGAGATTGATGGGAGACGTTGGGGTTTTGCATTTCTACGTGGTGGATTGGTAGGTTTTGAACCGAATTCGGGCAAGATAGATTTTCATTATCCGTGGCGAAGTCCAAAAGTTGAATCGGTGAACGCTTCCTCCCCTGTTGTGATAGGTGATCTTGTTTTCATCAGTGAATCCTACGGTATCGGCAGTTCTGTCATACAGGTTCGACCGGGTGGATACGACTTGATCTGGCGGGACAAAGCGAATTCTCGCGATATGTCAATGGCGTTACATTGGAACACGGCAATACACCATGAAGGTTTTCTTTATGGTAGCAGTGGAAAACATTCTGGCGGTGCTGATATTAGGTGCGTGGCGGTAAAGAGTGGTGAAACCGTGTGGCGAAAACGTGTAAATGAACGCGCATCGCTGCTCTGGGTTAACGACTATTTCATATATCTTGGAGAGTATGGTAGATTGATGTTGTTGAAATGCACTCCCGAAAATCCTGTGATAGTTTCTCAATCTGTAGTTAAAGATGAGAATGGTAAACAGTTGATCAGTTATCCCGCTTGGGCAGCTCCTGTATTATCGGATGGATATCTCTATATTCGTGGGAAAGATCGACTCATCTGTTTTGATTTAAATTCAGATTGACAATGAAACAACGTACGGCACAAACTGAAAGTTCGTGCTACAAAAAAGAGACGTTGTCAATTAGAATGGGATTACTTAGGATGTTCGGACTGAATTGGTTGTGTTTTCCATCGGTTGTGAATCCACAACCACTGTTCAGGATGTTTTCTTATGTAACTTTCCAATTCTTTCATAAGTTGTGCTGTGTATGATTCTATGCCCTTCTCAACGTTTTCTGATGATTCTAAGTGGATGGGTGGTGATATGTAAACGTGGTGTTTGTCGTCTGGTTGCCGTATGGCTAATGAGAAGAGTATAGGTGCCTCTGTTTTTAACGCAAGGGTTACCGGTGCTCGTGAGGAAGATGCAGGTTTTCCAAAGAATTCAATGAATATACCTTGATCCCCAGCATTCTGGTCAGCAAAGAACCCAACAGCTTCATTGTTCTTTAATGCTCGCAACGTTGCCCGAATTGCGTTTTGTCTCGGAATTATCTTTAGACTCAAATGTTCGCGTATTTGCCACAGATAGGCATTCAATCGATCGTATTTCAGTGGGAATGCGATTGCTTTTGCTTGATTCGGGATAAGAGCACCATAGACCAGAGATAACAGTTCCCAGTTACCGAAGTGTGGCAGAAAGACAATTGCACCTTTTCCGTAAGTCAACGCTTCCTTTATGTTTTCCGATCCGTAAACAGTGACCTCATTCCAGATATTTTTACTGTTCAGTTTTTTGAAACGTAGAAATTCAATGAAGGTTTTACCAAAATTGACGAAACTGCCGATACAGATTCTTTCCTGTTCCCTTGCATCAATACAATCCCCGAAGGCAATCTGTAGGTTTTTAAGTGCAATCTTCCGTCGTTCTTTGAGGATTCGATATAGTATTTTTCCAAGCGTTGAACCGAATATCATTGCCGATTTTTTAGGGATAATACGACAAAACCAACTCAGACATACAACAGCGAGAAAGGCAATTGTATCTGTAAATCTGTTACGCATAAAATTCC
Source organism: Candidatus Poribacteria bacterium (assembly GCA_022828145.1). Lineage (GTDB taxonomy): Bacteria > Poribacteria > WGA-4E > WGA-4E > WGA-3G > MSPOR6. The sequence goes on from JAJEJA010000021.1 coordinate 12,821, forward strand.
TACCGGGGATGAAGTGTATAATTGTATTCGCTATTTGTCATAAAGTATACCACACTGGGATTGTACATGCAATTTTTGAGTCTGCGGTTTTAGATCTTGATAGAAAACCGTAAACTATGATAGTATATAAGTAGATATGGAGGTACATCAATGGCAGAAACAATTAGAACTGACATCAAAGGTATTGACCGGTTTGTATTTGAAGGTGGCATGGATCGAAGTAGACTCAGTCTTCATATTTCAGAAGTGGGACCGGGAGAACGCGCGCATCCACCACATACCCACGATGGAGAAGAGATTTTCTACGTCTTTTCAGGTGAAGGTGAAGTTCTGTTCGGAGAACAGACACATAAAGTAAAGGACAACGAAGCGGTGCACGTTGACTGTACCGTATTACACGGTATTACGAATGTCGGAAAGACACCGCTCCGCTACGCTGTTATCATCGCAAAGTGAATAAGTTTAGAAGAGACTATTGGTTTATTGTGGGATTTTCGTCATTTTCCTGAGAATTCTGCTCCATCAATAATCCAGCGATTCCATAGATACCGCCAATTATCAGTAGGATACCTATACTGCTTATACCACGTCTTATCCAGACAGGTGGTATGAATTGCGATATGTCAAACAGTGAAAGTGGTTGTAGCAATCTTGAAAACCCAATATTTACGTAGAAAGCTCCGTAGGCAATAAGACACATTTCGCTAAGGAACTGTTGTCTGATCGGGTTGACAGATAACCTGAAAGGATTAATAAGGTAATCACCTGAAAAAATCAGTGTCAATCCAACCAAAAAGAATGTAATGAGTGTTACTATGGGATAGGCGGATTGATGTAGGAAGATCGCCAGTAGTATACTGACACCTCCCAAAATTACACTTATAATACCCTGGAAAATTTGAACGCTTCTGCTCTGTTCTATCATCAAAGTTTCGATTCACACTCCATAATTTAAAAGAAATACATTGCAGTTAGAGAGAGAAGAGGTCCAAATTTAAATGCATCGCTTTCTTGATAGTTCGTACCTGTCAGTGCATCTTCGTCATCATACATTGTCTGCTGATGTAATGGTAACATCAGTGCAATAGATAGCGGAATATTCAGCGGTGTAGAAATTGTAGAGCCGATGGATGCCATCCCAAAAGTCAGACCTGTATTTATGTCTAATTCACCATCCCAATATGCATAAGTTTGATAAAAACCGAGATAACCTGCTTGGAACGCAAGCCAATCATTCAATCTATAGTTCAATCCAGCCGTATAGGTCAGTTCCCTGGAACCGCGATATGTTTTAGCGTTTTCATAAAACGGGAACTTAACGCGAAGACTTGTATGGGTAGCTAAACCTTTATAGAGTGGAAAACTATAATGTATATCACCGACAGGATTGAATGTACCTGTTCCGAATTGAAGATGTTGATGCTCCCGTCCTTGGTCTCCGAGGGGCCAAGGGTTTTCTTCCGTTTTACCAAATGGGATCGTTGAACCTATACGTCCCATGAGGAAGTCGTTTTCTTTAAAGACTCCTCGGATATAGTGTCCAACAAAAATGTCGGCATCTGCAAGTCCTGTGTAGGTCTCGTTACGATGATGGATATAGCCATTTAGTTTGATGGCATTCCACTGTTCTTCAGTGACAGGATCGATTTTCTCTACACGTGCTTCCTGTATTTTGGTTTCATACGGTAGATTCGCCTCCAGAATCCACCGAGGGGTCAAGTAGTATTTGATTCCTACATCAGTACGATAAATGTTTAGATTAACGTGATGTCGATGATTTGGTACTGTCTGTACAACTTGTTCAGCATTTGGGAAAATTCCCTCATCTTCAAAATGTCCACCTTGGGCATCAAACCATCGCATTGTGCTAATTGCCACTTGGAATTTTTTGTTTTCTGAAGCCAGACCGACTTCACCTATCCCACCGCGTGGAATTGCGGGGTTGCTTCACGCGCCTCAACTCTCTTGTGCGACAACGCCAGAGCCCCATCCAAAAAGCAGAAGATGTAAAGAGAGTATCAGTGCGGTGGTGATTATCCTGTTTTTCATTTATGTTAATTCCTCGGGTTGTGGCAGTTAGTAATTAGGTCTGTCAGATTCGAGGTTTAACCACTCCATTTCTTCATCGGATAGTTTGAGTTTTAATGCCCCAAGTGAAGACTCCATCTCTTCTAAGTTTGCGGGTCCTATGATTGGAAATATTGGAAAAGGAAGATGAAGGCAATAAGCGAGTGAAACTTGAATAGCAGAAAATCCGTATCCTGACCCCAGTTTTTTCGCCCGTTCAAATCTTTCAAAGTTGTCGTCATTGTAATAGACCCGTACCATATTGCTGTCAGTGCGGTTTTCAGGTGTAAATGCTCCGCTAAAAAACCCACGCGCTTGTGAAGACCACGGCATCAGTGGAAACTGCGTATCTTTATGCCATTGACGCGCTTCATCATCAACAATGACACAACCACCCCAGATCGGTTCTTTCTGCACAGCAAGGCTAATGTTATTACTGCATGCGACAAAACCGTGTAGGCCGTTTTCTGATGCATATCTGTTTGCTGCATCAATCCGTGCGGGTTCCCAGTTAGAGGCAGCGATCGCTCGGATACGTCCTTCCTGAATTTCCTCGTTTAGGTAATCAATAATTGTGCTGACTTGAATAGATGTGTCATCTCTATGGAGCATATAAAGGTCAATGTAATCGGTGTTAAGTCTTCTCAGATTCTCGTCAAGGTCTTGCTTAACATACTCAGGCGAGACTCTATTTGGAACGCCGCCGTGAGGGTGTCCTCCTTTGTCTATAAGAAAGACGGCATCTCGGTTTTTGCGTTCTTGCATCCACTGTCCGATTAACCTTTCACTATTGCCGCCACCGTATATATGTGCAGTATCAAGTGCATTTCCACCCTTCTCAAAGAAGGTATCAAGCATTTTTGTGTCATGGTGGTATGAGTCAGGTGAATACATCATCGTTCCCAGGATCAATTGTGATATTTCCATATCAACTCCTGGAATATTCCTAAGTTTCATTAAGTCTGTTCCTTCTTTCATGTTATAATACTTTGCATGTTATTATACTACCAATCAAGTGTCAATCTGACTACATATACAATTATAAATTATATCACATTTCTTTGCTTAGTTCAATGCTGAATTTCTATCGGGTGTGTAAAGTTATTGTCACTATAAGTGTCAATTTTGAGATTTCATAAGCTCTTAATAGTAGTAGGCACTCTCCGAGTGCCGTCTCTTCTGAAAAAAGGTGATAAAATACTTACACACCCTTTCTGTCGGGTGTGGGTGTGCTATATTCTATTCTGATATATTGACTGAACCAATTCCATTGTCTTCACAGCATCAGCAAAACACGTCATGGGTTGTTGTTCATTTTGAATACAGTCTACAAAGTGTCGCGTTTCTCCATAGAAACCGTAGGTTTTGTAGGTCTCATTAGAATGTGCCGCTTCTTCTGTTGTGATTTCGGATATGCCTTCAGATGTGTGGATTATTGCTTTCCCGCCTGCATCTGGATTGACATAAGCTGAAACCCCGTGGGCATGCATCTCAAAAACATGGATACGTCCACCAACTGCCCAATTTGTGCATAGTATTCCTGAAGCCCCATTTGTGAATTTCACGAGTGCATTGAAACTATTCTCGCGTTCAGCATTAAAACTGTTTATATCGCTTGCAACAGATTTCACCTCCCCTCCACCAAGCCATCGCAACGTGTCAACTGCATGTATGGCATCACAGGTTAGTACGTCTATGATACCATCATAGTAGAGAGCATTCGGTGAATTCTTGTGGAATGCAGACAAACATTGAATAATCGGACCGTGTTTTTCAACTAAATCCTTGACGTGTTGCATAAGTGGGATGAAGCGACGATTGAAACCAACCATGGTCTTGCAATCATTTTTTTCAGATGCTAAAGCCATTTCTCTTGTTTGATGCAGTGTTATCCCTGGTGGTTTCTCAATAAAAACATGGTGTTTCTGATTTAAACAGTGAATTGCAAGGGGGAATAGGTGTTGAGGCGGCATAAGGATATAGACAGCCTCAGGACTTGTTTTCTCAAGCATCTGTTTATAGTCTGTGAATGTATTTTCAATCTCAAACCTTTCAGCAGTGGCATTTAATTTGGTTTCTACTAAGTCGCATAAACCTACGATATTAACATCCTTGCACTCAGTTAGGGAGGGATAATGGACGCTATTTGCCATACCCCCTGCACCGATTAGTGCTATATCAATTTTTTTCATCTTTCACCTGATTTTAATCGGTTTCTCTTGTATATTACAAGAGAAAGTGTTAAAATGCAACAGACTTTTTAGTGAAAATCATTGTAGATGTATCGTGAGACATATTTGCATACATTTTAGAGTATTTACGACTTATGAAATTTGATCCAATAAAATTAGAACTCTACAAAAACATACTCACCTCAGTGGCAGAAGAGATGGGTGTTACGCTGCAGAGGACTGCATTTTCACCGAACATCAAAGAGCGACTGGATTTTTCTTGTGCTGTGTTTGATGCGAATGGTGGTATGGTTGCACAAGCTGCACATATTCCTGTACATCTCGGATCAATGCCGCTCTCTGTGTTATCAGCCATAGAAAATACCCAGATGAATCAGGGAGATGTCGTTGTCTTGAATGATCCCTTCCGAGGCGGAACACATTTACCGGATATAACATTGGTCACACCTGTGTTTAGCGACACTTCCGATAGCGAACCGGACTACTATGTTGCTAACCGCGCGCATCACGCTGATGTTGGAGGCATGACTCCCGGTTCAATGCCACTTGCGACAAGTGTGATACAGGAGGGTATCCGCATACCGCCAGTTAAGTTATTACAAAACGGAAAAATAAACGAAGATGTATTGCAGTTGATTCTCGCGAACGTACGGACACCGATAGAGAGACAAGGAGATATTGAGGCGCAACTCGCTGCGAACCGTATAGGTGAAAGACGATTACAGGAAATTACGCAAAAATACAGTATAGAAGAGATTAATTCATATATGCAAGAACTCTGTGCTTATGCGAGTCGGATGGTTCGTGCCTTTTTGCGAAATATACCTGATGGGAAATATAAATTTTCTGACTATATGGATAATGACGGTATAACAGATACGCCTATCAAAATCTGTGTGGCAATTGAAATCAAAGGTGATACCGCAATAGTAGATTTTACGGGTACTTCTGAACAGGTTCGGGGTTCTGTAAACGCTATATACGCCATCACAGTATCTGCTGTATTCTACACCTTCCGATGTATTGCTGGTGAAGATGTGCCTTCAAATGCTGGATGTCTTGAACCTATCCAAATTATCGCACCGAAGGGTACAGTTATCAATGCGAATTTTCCTGCTGCTGTGGCGGGAGGAAATGTTGAGACATCACAACGGATTGTTGATGTATTATTCGGTGCTTTAGCAAAAGCTTGTCCCGAACAAATTCCAGCTGCAAGTTCGGGTTCCATGAGTAATATCACTATCGGTGGATATGACAGTGAAAGGGATCGTGATTTTACCTATTACGAAACTATCGCTGGAGGAATGGGAGCAAGACCAACCTGTGATGGGATACACGCTATACACACACACATGACGAACACTATGAATACGCCTATTGAAGCAATTGAAACAAGCTACCCGATGCAAGTAGAACAATACGCTATTCGACAGGGAACTGGAGGCGAAGGGAAATTTAAAGGAGGAGACGGGATAGTCCGTTCCTTACGACTCTTAACTGATGCTGAAGTAACCATACTCTCTGAACGGCGTGTTTTCAGTCCTTATGGATTACAAGGGGGTGCAAATGGTCAGTCAGGTTCGAATGTCCTCATAAGAGATGATAAGGAACAACCTATTTCAGCAAAAGCGACTATGGCTATTCAGGAAGGTGATATTATTGAGATTAGAACGCCTGGTGGCGGGGGATATGGAGAATCAGAGACGAGTTAGAAGATTGGAAGGATGGAGGAGTGGAAGAGTGGAAGGATGGAAGGGTGGAAGAGTGGAAGATTGGAAGGGTGGAAGAGTGGGAGGGTGGAAGATTGGAAGAGTGGGAGAGTGGAAGAACCCTCACTAACAACCGAAATATGGGAGATTTAATGAAATATATCTTCACGCTATTGTTTATCTTAGTTTGTATTCTACCAACCTTATCAGATGCTGCCGATAACTCTGATATTCACGAAAACGCTGGCACCCGTGCTATGACTTTCCTCAAGATTGGCATCGGCGCAAAAGCCATAGGCATGGGTGAGTCACATGTCGCAGCTGTTGATGACTTGTATGCTTCGTATTGGAATCCTGCAGGTCTCGTTAAGCTACAGAAACCGCAACTGGCACTCATGCACAACGAACGATTCGCTGACATCAACTATGAACATATCGGTGTTGCGTTTCCATTAGGAGAGAAAAACAGTGTGGGTGTCAGCGTAAACTATCAGTCTTATGGTGAAATGCAGGGACGAGACCCAGAAGGAAATGAAACAGAATTATTCAACGCGTACGACTTGGCGATGGTGCTCTCTTATGCACGCGGTTTTGGAGATTCTTTAGCAGTCGGTGTGAATGCGAAACTCTTACGTGAACAGATCGCAGATGAAAACGGTAGTGGATTTGCATTTGATTTCGGTGGGATGTATACTGTGCCTGATTTACCTCTCTCATTTGGAATCAATGCACAGCACATTGGACCGCGAATCAAGTATGTTGAGGAAGCGTTTCTACTACCGTTTACATTGAGAATCGGTGCAGCCTATAGATTATGGCGTGAGTCGTTTCTGATAACTATGGATTTCATTCGTCCTACAGATAATCACAATTCCTTCGGTGTAGGTCTCGGATATACAATCTTGAATATTCTGCAATTGCGGTCTGGTTACATCTATAAACTCGGTGGGAACGATTTAGGTGCTATGTCAGGCTTAAGAGCAGGATTTGGACTGACCTTGCGACGTTTCCAGATTGACTATGCACTTGTGCCTTACGGTGATTTAGGACTTACAAACCGTTTTTCTTTGATTGCCAGTTTTTAGCACTTTCAATGAATGCACTAAAGAGTTTACTTCTGTGTTCAAGAAATTCGTCTGTGGCAGTCATCCGTTCTGGGTGATATTGTACACCGAGCACAAAGTCTTTTGATGGGTCTTCTATCGCTTCAATAATTCCATCTGTTGAACGTGCAGTCACAATGAAATCTTTACCTACATCTTTAACTGCTTGATGGTGTGCTGAATTCACTTCGTCTACATTCTTACCAATAATTTCATTTAACAAACTACCTGATTCAATCTTGATTTGATGTTGAGAATCCCCATCATTATCCTTTGGGTGTCTGAGCACGGGTTTCGGATGATCGGTGTCTATATCTTGATATAGGTTTCCCCACATGGCGACACTCATCACTTGGATACCGCGGCATATACCGAATACGGGAATGTCTGTTTCCAGAGCTGTTTGACACAATCGTAACTCTAAAGCATCGCGTGATCTGCTCACATGAGTTGCAGAATGTCTCTCTTCATAGTAATGCGTTGGATCAATGTCTCCACCGCCTGTTAGTAGGATTCCGTCGTTATCCTTCAAAAATTCAGGAATCAATGCGTTGTGTTGGTGAACTGGAATTTGTAGAGATTCAAGTAAGATAGGTTCTCCGCCATATTCTTTAACAGTTTTTATGTAGTTTGTCATATCACTGCTTCTCTTACATGTAATTGCAATTCTTGGCTTCAATGTCTTTCACTCCTATTGTGTAATTTGTCTGAACAATTATAACATTTTTGGATTTGAAACAACAACTGAATCTGGACCAGGATTTTGACCAGGATTTTCAGGATTATAGGATTTTGACCATGATAAGAGGTATAGAGAAGCACAATCTAACAGAATGTGCTACATTTCTTTTCAAGCAGAAAGAGGTATTCTTGATTCGGTTTTGTAGTGGAAGGTGTCCATTCATTTGACCATTTCATATTTCCCATTACATTTCGCTTGTAATTTATCTCATTAACAGCGAGGAGTTTACCGTTTTTTTGCATGACTGCGTTTAGTTCCTCAGCAGTGGCGCGTCCACCGGAACTATATGACAGAAGAATCCAACGTGCTTGAGTCATCTTAATCAGCTTTTCGATGGCTTCAACAGCGATAAAACGGCCATCTGCATTTTTACGAAATTCCTCAAAGACAGATGCGGAGGATTGATCGGAGGAATCTTCACGACGTTTTGCTTTTCCGAAGAGTTTCGGTTTGTCGTAAAGGATAATACTTTTCCAGATATGGTAGTATGCCGCGTATCTTACACGTGAGGGTGGCATCTTTTCGTTGTTTGACCCGTAGGGTGGATCAAAGTAGGCAAGGTCTACAGAGACCTGTGGAACGAGTTCAAAAATGTCGGATTGATAGATTTTATGATCACCTTCAGACCTAAAAACCATTGGCACTTCAAGTATAAGTTCTTTGTAGGAACGTGGGGACCAATCTTTGAGGTAAGCGGAAAAATGACCGAGTGTACTGTCAACGCGATCCAATGCCAGAATTAAGCTTGTGAGTGCTACGGCTTTATCAACACTATCAAGTTTAAGATTTTCAATTTCTTGTCGGACAGCATCTAATTTGCGAGTATTATGTCTTTGCCACGGTTTTTTCAGTCCATCTGTTTGGATTGCTGAACCGTGGTTAGTGTCTCCGCCATAGTGTTTTGTGAACCATCCATCAATTGGAGGAAGTGCATTTAGATGGTCAATTAGAGGTTGGTATTCAGATCTCGGTTTTGTGTTGAGAAGGTAGCAAGTACCAAGTACGTTTGACCACGCGGAGATGTCGTTACATATCACGTTATAGCCAAGTTTTGCAAATGCTTGTGAGACTCGGGTTGTACCTGAGAAACCGTCTAATATTGTCCTTGCATTTACCTTTTGGGTAAGTTGCAGTATTTGTGGGATAAGTTTTAGTTTGGAACCAGCGTATTTTATGCTTTGTGTGGATGGGATATCAAGGGCAAATTCATCAAAGAGAGAAAGAGTTTTTGACATACTTTACATCCTACTTTGATGAATTCTCTGATTAAGAAACTTGGACAGATGTAGAATATATTCTTTATCAAAATATGTCATCTTTGGCTTATGCAAGGGTTTTCCAACGCGACCTAATTCTGAATCGCATCTGCTGTATCCTCTATCTTGTCTTTTTCGGGATCGTAAAGACGGTATTTTCCTATTGATAGCCTCCAATAATGTTTGTGTTTAGCATAGGAGGGATGATGTTTGCGTGAAGGATGATTGACACAAGCGGCAATTATCTGTGCACCTAATGTTGACATTTTGAAATCAGGATATTTCTTTAAGATGATCGGTTTAACGTCTTTGACAGCAAAGTCCATATTTTTATTCCCTTTGGTCAGTTCTTGAACTGCATCCAATACCACTTCTCTGGCAGTTTTGTCACTAGACCATTGAGTGGTTTGTGAAATTGATTTCTTAACGTTTTTTGACGCAATAACATCTCCATTTTCGAACTTAGATTCCATACTGACAAGCTTTTCTCCTGCCTCTGTTTGAAAGGCTGAGACATCTATACAGTTTACATCAACGCCATGTGAAGTTCGAAGGAATCTACAAACATTTGTGATTCGTGAAGGTATATATTCTGCGACTATATATAAACGTAGGTTTCGATTTAATGGTGGAAGTTCTTCAGAATCTGGTATATCAAATGTCTCTTTCAAAACATCCTGAAACTGATTACCATTATCGTCTCTGTGAATCTCTAAGTAGTTCTGAGCAATTTCTTGAATCTGAATATCAGATAGATCGTTTGCCCAAGCTGCGTATTCAAGCAACTGTGCGACAACATCCCGCGGTGCTTTGTCGCGTTTCAATTCAACGATAACAGGATTACCGTCAGAGTCAATTCCAAGAAGATCCGGAAAGATTGTACTATCCTCAACTGCTGCGCTTGTCTGTCTCCCAATCCATAGAATTGGTTCTTGAGCAAGTGCCAGAGGACTGTTTTCTAACCAGTCCTCCAGATGACTTTCAAGTTCAAGATCAGTTTCTTGTGCAATGATAAGTTCTGAATCTTCTAATCTGAAAATAGGCATTGATTTACAGTTGTACCTCCATTAGTTCCGGAACGTGTTCATCTTCATAATTCTCAATAAGGACGCTGATGAAATCCATCACTGTTGCTAAAATGTGGTTCTCATCCTTTCCAACCCTATCAATCAGATTATCTAAGATTCTTACAAGTTCTTGGTAATCACGTTCTGTCGGTGATGCAAAGAGATGCTTTTCATCTTCACCTACCGCTTCAATCAGATTTTGCACAGCAGGCACAAGACGCAGATGGGTAGACACATTATTTTGATTCATCGTACATAACAGGAAAGAAATTCGTGAGAACACAGCAATCCTTCAGATTCTGATTCCCATGTGCGCCAATAACGGTAATCCTCAAGCTCAACCTATTTTAGCACAGTATATAAACCTACTGACATTAATTATCATTCAATTAGGATTCGGCAAGTGTTAACTCTTTTCCTAATTTACCTTCTAATATAACACCCTCAATAAAACTGCTTGCATTAAGTATTTCAATACCTATGAGATTGCCGTTCTCATTTAAATCAGCAGTGATATCAGGTGTTAATTCCAAGCTACCACTTTGAGGTCCTTCAGAATACAGAATATATAAAATATCTTCTGTATCAAAATATGTCATCTTTAGTTTATTCATTTAGTAATTTATCGCACAAAACAGGACAAGAATTCATGAGACCTTAATAGTCCATCAGATTCTGCTTCCCAGGTTCTCCAATAACGGTAATCTTCAAGCTCAACGCTGACGATGCCATCAAAACCTTCATCTTCCAGTATTTGGACGACTCTTAACCAGTCTACTACACCATCTCCAGGGATTGTGTAACGCCACCAGTCTTCACCGAAACCGCGTGGACTGTGAAAACTCGGTCCTAAATTTCCGTGTAGGTATAGAGCTTCCTCGTCAATAGCGGTATCCTTTCCGTGCACATGTTTCACGGAAGACGCAAATTCATAGAGTGCACGAATCGGGTCAATTCCTATTCTGACGAGATGTGAAGGGTCATAGTTGAGTCCTAATCCTTCTGGTGAACATTCTGCAAACATGGCACGCCACATTTCAGGTGTACAACCAAGTGCAGGATACGTAGGCGCGCCACCGGGCCAACCTTCAACTGCAATTGTAACACCTTTTGATGCTGCAAATTCTGCTACGGGTGGAACAGTGTCCTTCCATATATCAAAGTTCTTACCGCGCCCAAGACTTGCATCTTCAGGTACAAAGACACAGAACATGATGTGAACATCGTTATCAGCTGCTGCCTGTATTGCTGCTTTTGCTTTTTCTGCACCTGATTTCTGTGTAGATTTTTTTGCGCTGAGGAGTTCGCGGGTACCGGGTAAATCTGCTGACCCGATTTCTAATCCTGCATCTCGTGCTAATTTTACGATCTCAGGGGTTACTTCTCCTATGTCAATTGCTTCAAATCCGTTGTCCGCACACCATTTACAGAAGTCTGGAAATGGCATCTGACGTGCGGTACCGGGTATACGTAATCCTATTTTCATATATTCTTTCTTTCCTCACAAATTGTGTTATTTACCTATCGTTTTGCTGTTTTCACATATTTCTATAGACATAGCACTCCGCTGGAGTGCAAGAAGGTCCGCAACTTATTTCTATAGACATATCACGCCTCTGGCGTGGGGAAATCCATAATTAGAATCCCATTAATCCGCAACAACGACGACAGACTGGCATTGGACCATCTGTGCTAATGGATTGACGGAATTTCAATGCTTTTTGGTTGTTCCACATGTCAACGACCTTGTCCTCTTTGATGTTGCCGATGATATAGTCGTGGTAGTCTCGACATAAACTAACATCGCCATTGCTGTCAATTTCTAATGTCATATAGATGCTGACGCATTGGTTGTATCCGAAGGTTTCTTGATGTTCGGTATAGTATCGCTGTATTTCACCTTTTGAATTCAATCTCGGCATCATAACAGGTGGACATCGTTTCTGTTCATCAGACAACTTTTCCATCTCCGCAAACCGGTCTAAGATGTCACCGTGATCAAAGTCTTTCCATGTTCCTATCCATCCGAAGTGCGTTTGCGGTTTGAAGCCGAAACGACTCTCAAAGTCCTCTGAATGTTCCTGAGCTGATTCGGCATCTATCCACCATGTGAGATAGAAGATCTGTGCGTCTGCGAATTGACTGGTGAACTTATATAGGTCAACTACAACGTCAATGTTATACATCGTGACACAACTGAGTGGTATGATGTATGGAAATGAGACGTTCCGACGTTCCTTCTCAGCACTTAACGTTTCCAATGCTGCTTTTACATCCTTAAAGTTGTCGTAGTTTTTAGAAACACCGGGTCGTTGTGTGTTATGAATGTCCTCATTTGGACCATCTACGCTAAGGTAAATTATTTTGCAGGTTTCCAGTATATCATCTGCTTTTCTGGCAATGTTGGTGGCGTTACTCACAAGAGAGATAGGCATCCCTTTCTCCTTGATATAATGCATCAATTCTATGATGCCAGGATATAGCATAGGTTCACCACCCCAAATATACCAGACAGGGGACCAACCTTCATCAACTATTTGATCAACAAGGTTTTTATATATTTCTACAGGGACTTCACGTTGTTTCAGTTCTTTGAGAGATTTACCGAGCAGGTATCCGTTATCTCCCCATTGACCACAAGAATGACAACGGAGGTTACACATATCTGTTATGCGAAGGCTCACTAACTGGATATCGTCTCCTTTACCGTGTTTTGCCCCGAATGGGTGCCGCATGTTGAAGGATTCTTTTGCCAGTTGGTATCGCATGAATTTGCGCGATGTGCTCCAGTCCTCTTTTACCGCGGTTGCCAGTTGATTTACAAGAAACCGTGATGAAACTCTACTCCTTAGTGCCATTTATTCTCCTTTTGTTATATAATGAACATTGAAATTAAAGTCATACTTCTGTAGGAGCGATCTCCGAATCGCGACGAAAGTCACAGATAGTCGGGAATCGGAGTTCCCTCCTACAACTCAAAATGTTCCGTTAATTCTAAAGTTCACTATACTTCGTTATCTTCACCGGATTTAATAAGTGTAAGTGCTACGGAATTGAGACAATACCTTTTTCCTGTCGGTTCTGGACCGTCGTTGAATACGTGTCCAAGATGTGCGTCACACCGACTACATACAATTTCTGTGCGTGGCATGAAAAAGATACTGAAATCTGCTTTCGTCTTAACATTTTCAGGTGAAACTGGGTCCCAAAAACTGGGCCATCCAGTACCAGAATCGTACTTTGTCTGTGATGTAAAAAGTGGACTACCACAACAGATGCAGTGGTATGTGCCTTGCTCTTTACAATCGTGATATTGTCCTGAAAAAGCTGGTTCAGTTCCCTTCTTTCGTGTAACTTTATATTCTTCAGGTGAAAGTTGGTCTTTCCATTCTTTGTCAGATTTGGTTATTTTCTTTGTATCCATCTTTTTCTCCTAATGTACTGTATACTATTCCACATTTTCAGAAAAAAAGCAAGATCGTTTTTAAGTTGTCAGTTAATTTAGCGTGAGTTCCGTATTGGAAGCACAAAATGCTTGTTTGCGTTTTATGTGGCACAATCTAACAGAATGTGCTACAAAAACCCGCGTTCTTTGTAAGACAGCCGCTATGACTCTCGGACGATTTTATTTTTCGAGCTCACGTTATTCTACCTTTTTCACTGGACCTAAAACTATACATGTGGTAGCAGACAGAATCTTGTATTCGACGCCTCCCCATACGATTTTTTGTTGAAATATTGCATAAAATGCGTTGATACCGGCAAGGATAATGCCAAATGGTGCAGCGTATTTACTAATGCGGAGTGTGTCCTGAACCCTTGGCATGTCCCGAAGCCACTTAGGTAGGTTTCGACTACATAGACCGAAACTCATCGCTTCAAGAAATGGAATGAAAACAACGGGTAGTAGTCCCGGTTGTATACCAAGAAATGGAATCGCGCCAAAAATCAGAACTGCTTTTGGTAAGAAGAGAAATAAGCTACCGAACCATTGTGCCCATAACCCCATGTGCTTCGTCATTATCATCTGTCTATTTGTGAATTCAAATATCTGTCTCCATGTGCGATTTGTAGTTCTGGTGACTGCAACGCAATCGGGTACAAAATGGATTTTAAGCTTTACATCACGTACCGCGCGGGTTGTGTTAAGATCTTCGATTGTTGCATGATCCCATCGTTCCAATATTTGTCCTTTTTCAAGTAGTTCACGACGAAAAGCATTAGACCCTCCCCATACCATTGTGAGCCAATGGTCGCCTTGTAATGACATCTGAAAATTGACCCAAGTGGCTTCGACGAGTGATGCGAAATTCCATGTTTGCGGAAAATAGAATCTGCCGCCAACGGTCGCACCAATTGTGTCGTCTTGGAGTGGTGTCACAAGAAGCCGTAGCCAGTCTCTCTGAATTGCTACATCAGCATCTACAAATGCAATTACTTCTACATCTTCGGGTAAACTCTCTATCACTGTGATAAGGTTCTGAACTTTCTGTGAACGTGGTAGGTTGTTATCAACGATATTAGGTGCTAATCGGACATCCGCGTTGTGGACATCTTCTGCAATTTCTTGTAAATGGGGATATGACACATCGTACCCCGGACCGACTTTATCGTGTGTAACGAAGTGTATTGTAAAGTCTCCTTCATAATCCTGATCAAGTAGGGTTTTTACATGTTCAGCTGTTTCGTTATCCCAACCGTAGTGAGGTGCGATAATCGCTACTTTTGGTGTATATGCGGGTCTATTGGCTTTCCGTTCACGCCGTGTGTAGAAGAAAGATGGACTAATCAACAACATTTCGAGAATAAAGAGAATGTAAGTAATGACAATAATAAAAGTCGTCATGGTATTCATTTCCAAATATTTAATTCTCTGACGTGCGAAGCCAATTAAGTTGTGCTTTTAATCTCGGAATTACTTCAGAGTTTATCAAGAAAATCTGATTCGGATCATTGCTTAAACGTGCATGATAACGTCCCGTTGAATCAGCTTTGCCTATCTGGATTGATTGTAAGTTTTTTGACTTCAATTCTACTGTAATTTGTATGACTGGTGAATTCAGACCTGTTTTATCATCTGTAAGTCTGTTTCTGTTATCCATCAATGTTCCAGAAATAAACTCATCCGCATTTAGGTCAATCATTTCGTATAGAATCTCATTGACTGCTACCCTGTTTGCATTTTCTTTAACGGGTGAAGTTAATCTCCACTCACTACCGAGACGTTGACATGTGAAATTGAGACTTTTATCCGGTTCTTTTTCGTCATTATATTTTACTGTTAAACGGGTTGGATCTTCAATACTAAAATGAAATACTTTTTTATCTCTTAGCCATGCAGCACCTTTAAAGATATTATCTATTAGGTTCCGTTTAACTGTGGCGACTTTTTCACTGTTTTTTGCTTTCACGTATACTGTGTCGTTATTTGTATTCTTTCCGATAAGAAGAACAGCAGGTTCATTTTCCCCCTGTACCGTGAATGAGACCTGCATTCTTGGTGGGTCCAAACCAAAACTTTTCAGTTTATTTGTTCCGTCCGATACAAACGTTACAGCTTTCAGTGAGTCTACACCGAAAAGTAGATCGCTAACAGCCATTGGATCTGCTTTGCGTTTTTTCGGGGTGTTGAGCTGCCATCTATCCTGACCCAGTTTGATACCCTCTACCTTTTGTGTACCATATTGAATTTCAAACTTCGTTGTATCCGTTCTTTGAAAATCAATCAAGCGTTTATCACGTAAATCAAATACTGATCTGTTTAGAATTTGGACAATTTTGCCTGATATTTTAAATATGCCACCTTGATGTATTGATTGTGCATAGACTTTTCTATATGCCCCCTCATAATTTTCAGCAGAGCGGTCATCTGATCCTATTTTGAGTCCGTAAGTAGTTTTCTCATCACTTAGGGAAAACACGATACGTGGATTCTTTAACCCGTGTTTTTCTATCAAGGATGCTACATCTTCACCGTCCGCTTCAAACGAGAGGATTTGTGCTTGACTTAACTCACTGAGTATGTATTGAATTCTCTGTGTATCAGCGTTCTCCGAGAGTGGAAGTGTCATGATCCATCTATCACCCTCTTTCATACAGTGTATCTGTTCAGGTTTTTCAAACTTGATTTCTGTGATTGCGTCAGGATCATAAGTAAATATTGCTTTATCACGTAAATCTGATGGAGACTTTGACAGGTCATCAAGCGCACTGGATTCAATCTGAAATACATGCTTTTCTGACTTCTCTTTAATATAGACAGAAAAATTTACCCCTCTTTTTCCGATAAGAAAGGTTTTCGGTTCACTTGAAGGGTTTTTCCATAGTTGAATAGTTATCGTAGGTTCATCTAAACCGTATTGCACATAATCTGTTACGTTAAGGGTTTTCCTGATGCGTTTATTGAGAAAATCATCTAACAGTAACTTCACCTTTTCGTAATCTGCATGTGCATTAATAGGTACTGTAAACATATAGGTATTCTTATCGCTTCTCTCAATAGTAAACTTCTGAAAAGATTCATCTGAGAAAGAGAGTTTGAGTTTACTAATTTCTTCAGTGGGTATATCGTATACTTGTAAGATCCTCGGTTTCTCGCTTTTTGCACTGTCATCAATAGGCTTGTTAAAGAATAAAAAATAACATACTGCAACTATCGTTAGCGTTACAATTATGAGAAAGGTTGATCGGAAACTCACCCTGTACCTCCTTCCCTCCGTAACCACCACACAACTATTCCTGTGCTAAATACGATTAGAGGTATGAGAAACACTGATAGAATTTGAACAAGTTGCGCTTGATGGTGATTCAGGCTGCGCAAATTGCGTTTGCTGGGATCAGTTTCAGAAATGGTGATAATATCATCTTCTAATGTCAGCCAGTTTACGATAGCGTTAAAAATAGGGGGATATGCAGGGACATTAGGATTGTTTGATGCAAAAAACACATCTGAAGCAAAATCTGAATCTCCGATGACAACAATGCGTGTCGGTGTTAATGATTCTTTATCAGCCGTTGTACCACTTATATCCGTTTCAACTGCAACAGCAACAGAAACGGGCGCGGGGATATCTATATTCGGTGTGTACCCATTATTACTGAAGCTGCCATCTGCTTGCCGTTCCGTTTCTGCCCAACTGACACCTTTTGGACTCTGTGTTCTTGCTATGGTTTTAACACTTATATTTTCAGGTATTTCTTGCAGGGGTGAGACTGATCGGCAGTAGACATAAGGTATTTGTAATTGCATATAATTACGGGTTATTTCGTGGGGTTCAAGCTGTAAGTCCAAAGCAATTGGTCCCCCATATAATAGAAACATATTTACCCGATCAAAAACTAAGTCATTTCCTACCTTCACTCCCCATTTCTTCATAAGCTGGACCAGACCATCATTTACGTCTTTAGGAGAATTGTGTGAAGGGTCCAATAATAATAGCATCTTACCGCTTCTGTCTAAATATCTTTCAATTGTTTCTATCTCATCCTTTCTTAACGGTTTGGTTGGACCAGCAACAACAAGTGCATCACAATCCGTAGGTATCTGTTGTTCTCTTAAGAGTGAAAGTGAGAGGACTTCGTAATTAATCTTCTGTAATTCCGTTTTTACTTGTTGATACCCTTTCCTACTGAAGTCATCAATGCTACGTTCTTCGTGACCGGTTAGAAAATAAACTCTCTTCGTCTCATTCTTGATGACTCTTAGTAAAGTGCTTGTGTATGCTTGCTCACTGACTATAGAAGTTATTTCGTGCCTTTCTCCATCGTCAAAAACTGTATATCCGTCTCTTTCAATACCGTATTTGGCAACTAAGTTGTGTTCATAATCAGGATCAATAAGCGACACTGTGATGTTCTTTGTTTCATGTTCGTATAAATCTAAAAGGTGTTTAACGTGCGGTATAGAACGGTTGGTATCTGTAAAGAATGCGAAAATGTTCATTTCTTTATCAAGGGATTTAAGAATTTGTTTTGTCTGTTCAGAGAGTGAATGGCGTTTAAATACTGTCAAATCTATTCTCTTATTGAACCTTTGTGCAAAAATTACATTAACGAAGATTGCAATTCCTATCACACCGAGAATACTTATTGCTACATTAGTGCCATATCGCAGTTGTCTACTATGAAAAAAAAGTCGTATTTCATTCAATCGGATTACAACGAATATTGACAGTGATGTAACGAACAGAACTAAACATATCCAAAAGACATGCCATGTGTTCAGGAAAACACAAGCTACTGATAAGAAGCAGAAAAATAGAGTTAGAAAACCGAATACGGGTCCAACCATTTTCTTATCGGTCATATCCTATCTCCATTTTGAAGATTCAATTGATTTGAATGTGCTGAACAGACATACACACAAAAAACTGAGATAATATATGACATCATTCAGTTTGATAACACCGCGAGCAAAATCGTTATAATGGTCAAGAAAAGAGAGATAGCTTAACATTTCACCGATGAAACCAGATTTATTTGACAGAATGCCTATTACCCATAGCGTCAAAAAAAAACCGAAACTGGTTAAGGCTGCGACGATCTGATTTTTGCTCATGGAGGACATGAGTAGACCGAATGCGAGGAAACAGGAACTGATAAGTATAAGACCGAGATATCCACTGCATAGTACACCTATGTCTAAGGGTCCAAACCGTGAAGTCAAGAATGGGAATAGAAGTGTAAATCCGAGCATAATCAGAACGAGAGTCCAACTTGCGAGGAACTTTCCTAAAACGACTTGAGCATCCGTTATTGGAGAAGTGAGTAGTAATTCGATTGTGCCTGATTTTCTTTCTTCCGCGAAGAGTTTCATTGTTAGTACAGGTGTGAAAAAGAGGAGTATAATTGCGAGATTTCCGAATACAACTTGCATTACATCTGCCCCTGGAATCTTTCCTGAGTAGGTTATTAACCAGACCGAGAAAATGAAACCTGATAGTGCTGAAAACACGATAATGACAAAATATGCAATCGGAGATACAAAATAGGTATAGAGTTCTTTTGTGCAGACTGCGAGTATATTTCTCATTTTTGCTTTTTGATTTAGGAGTCATTCACCCATCGCTTCCGTACCTTGCCGATAAAGAAGGGACCGAGGGATTCAATGTATTTGGTTGTCTGTTCTGTTTGGCGCATATCTTGTATGAGTCGTGATAATGGATATAGTTCTGGACCGACTAACCCGATTAGGAATTCGTTGTCGTTTGTATCTAACCCGAAGCATGCTAATCGGATATCACTTGCGTACCCACCAGCAGCGTAGCTTCTACCGAGCATTGCGTGTTCACCTAAAATTCTGCTACGTTCACGTTGCTCAAGTTGATAGAATTCCGGTTTTCTGCGAAGGGGATACCAGATTGCCCAGGGAAACTCTGGATTGAAAACATTCCTAATCGGTTTGCTGATGAGCCATTCATCCAAATTTGGTACTCTTCCACTTGAATACGTGCGACCAATCATCGTCATCTCTGGACGATATGATATCTCCTGATGGAATCTACGTTGTATATCTCGTAACACAAGCGATTGATCCAACAAGGATGCTGGATCCGGTGCGTTAAGAAGCACGCCGAAACCTGTAGGATCATTTAAATCATCGTAGAAAACGGCAGTGGGTGGACTGTAATTGCTCTTTTGGATATGATCGATAAATACATCTGGATGGTAACAATCCGAAAAAACGTGGAGTTGAAAGAAGAGTCGTTTATCGCTTACCTGCGGTTTGTCATCAATCGGTGCACCGACTTCTCTCAAGTCTAAAGGTTCTGGGCGCGATGGTTTCTGTTGTGAAGTGTTCATAGTCGGATTTATTCCTTTATTTCCTCTTTGGTGTGATAAGAATCACGAATCCATTTCTCAAGTATGGGATCAGGACTATCCACGACTTGTCTTGGTAAACTGAAGGATGTCTGTCCTGTATTCTGCTTAATTAGGTTCAACCCGTGTTGATAGCTTTTAAGAATCTCATCGCAAATCTGTTGAATGGAGAGTTCCTGTTCGATAGCACTCTGACAGATTGCTTCAATTGCTTCGGCATCAAATTCAATTTTCAGGTCGTGGTCTGCATGGAATTTTGATTCATATCTATGTATCTGTTCTTTCATGACACATGTCCTGTTATATTCAGGATCACTCATGATTTTCTTGAGCTCTTCATCTGGTGTATCAACTACCTTAGATGTCACTACAAACTCTACAATACCAGTTGATGGCAGTTCGAATTTATAGTTCCGCAGAACTTTCTCACAGACGGTCATTAATGCGCGTGCGCCGGTTTTCTGTTCAATCGCTTTTTCTGCGATTTTTTCTAAACCATTGTCTGAAAAGAGTACATTAATCCCGTAAGACCTGAAAGCGTTTTCATATTGTCGGATAATGGACCCTTCAGAGTGTTTCAATATGTGATATAGGTCTTCAACTTCTAATTCCGTACAAACGACGTGTACGGGGAGTCTACCGATAAATTCTGGTTCAAAACCGAAGTCGATAAAGTCTTTGGGTGTGACATGCGCGAAATACTCCGCAGCAGCATCCTTTTGACTTGTAATTTCTACATTAAAACCGATTCTACTCTGATGCATACGCTTTTTGATAATATCTTCCATACCTGTGAAAGCACCGCTGATGATAAAGAGGATATGTCGTGTGTTTATTATCTGTTTATCAACTTTTCCCCGTTTCTGAAATTCCATAACTGCCCGCATTTGTGATGCGACATCGTTTCCTCCGTTGAGGTCAACTTCAGTTTCTTCCATCAACTTAAGGAGTCCAATCTGAACACCTCGACCGCTGACATCTCGACCTATTATATTTGGGGGTGTGGCGATTTTGTCAGCTTCATCCAGATAGATGATACCGTATTGTGCTAATTCCAGGTTATCCTCCGCTTGTGCCACCAGTTCACGTATTAGGTCATCAACATTTGCACCGACATAACCTGTTTCACTAAAACGTGTGGCATCCGCTTTGACAAAAGGAACACCGATCAGCTTAGCGATGTGTCTTATTAAGTAAGTCTTACCTACACCCGTTGGACCGAGCATGACAATGTTCTGTTTGGAATAATCGGTATCGGTAGCGTCAGGATTTTCATGGCACTCCCGGACATGGTTGTAATGATCACACACAGCAATTGCCAGTGCTTTCTTTGCCTCATCCTGTTTGATGACATACCTATCCAGGTATTTCTTAATATCCTTCGGTTTAAGGTCAAATTTTAGGTCGAAGGTTTTCTGTGGCTCCGGTATCTCTGCTTCCGATTGTTCAGAAGTTGCTTGTTGTCCACCTACATATCCGAGACGAACACTTACACCGTCCCCATATTTTTTTTCGAAGAACTCTTGGAAATCCTTTTCAATTTCTTCTTGTGTTGGGAGTTTTTTGTCTGTTGCCATTGATCTCAATATCCTTCGTATAACGCTTGATTTAATTTAGAGGTGTGCATAAATATTACGGCACACGGCGTGTGCCTACTACTTTTAATTGTTTGCTCGACTCTACTCTTTCACATTTGCATAGAAGAATGGTGGCATTGTTAAAGCGACGACATCATCTTCACCTGAAACGGCGCGCGCCATTGCCAGCGCATCGTTTAAGTCTTTTGCCCATTCAACACCTAACCGCTGTGCAACGCTCGGTTCCTTCGGACCAACCAGAATGACTTTCGAAAGGTATTTCAGCGGATAGGTTGCCCAATACCACACCGTAAAAGGATGAAAACCGTGATGTGCATATCTGTTTCTATAGCAGTCAATCAGATACTCGTCTTTAGCATATTTCTCTTGGTATTTCTCTTGCATTTCAAAAGGTTCAGTTGTATCTGCTAACACCTCATCATAGAACATTCTATAGGCGACGTGATACTCTTCATGGAAGATTTCATAAGTAGGATTCATTATGATGACAACCCCACCCTTCTTGATTATCGGTTTATTATAGAACCAGTTAAATACGTATCCCAAAATATCACTTACGACTAAGACAGGATTAATACGCGCATCTACTGCATAAGGACTCATATCTGGCAGACCAAAGACCATCGTGCTGTATTGACGAGGAATATCAATTGCTAACTGATCTTTCATCAGTGTGAGCGTTTTTGCGTGAACAGCATCAATATCGCCGCCATTGACTGCCATCGGTTCATAGTCGGTTTGCACACTCTTTAGGATTTTATACCTTAGAGATTCAGGGAGTATAGACAGTGTTGCAGGTGTAAACGTTTTGATGATTTTTTCAGCAATATTGCAGTCTCTGTTCGGTTTTCCAACATACTTCAGATGGAATGGATAGATTGCACCGTTCATCGCTGCTTCAATTACGAAAATGGGAGTCTCTTTCTGTATAAGACGACTCATCCGTTCAATACATGCATGCATGTGTGAACCTTCTGGCTGCATCACATGCGGACTTTCTGACGTCATGTGTGGTGAATGGTGCGGCGCGATAGAGTTATATGTACCTAATCCGACTGCTACAGATTTATGACCTCCATTGAGTGGAATCTGTATCATGTCCACATATATAATCAGGTCGGCATCAAGGGCAGCTTTGTCTGTCTCAACGATTTCATCCTGTTCTGTTTTTCCAACCTCAACAATCTGTTCTGCATCTTCAGCATCAAAATTACGGAGTTGATGCGGATAGAACTCGTTCATAATGTCTTTTCCTAACATAAATGTGAGTTCATGCTCTTTCATCTTCCTATGTAATGCTACTGCACAGATGAGTTGAATGTTTTTCTTTTCTACACCGTATTCATAAAGAAGTTTCAGAAGCGTCTCAATCATTATCTGACGCATGTCAGGTTTCTTGGTTGGTGGAAATGGTTGGCAGTTGTCATCAAAGAGGATCAGCACTTTAGAATTGCCGTTAACAAGCTCACGTAGCGGGGGCATCTCAAGTGGGTTTTCAAATGCCCGCTGTGTATGTTCGCTGAGTTCAGATCGCTTTATACCTGGAAGCGGAGGTTTGGCATAGAACACCTCTGAATTGTCAGGTATTTTGGCGTTTACAAGGTGATTGCCGAAGTATGTGAAGTATTTCATCAATCTTCGGGCAGGAGACCCCTGCTTTAGCTTGGGGAGGAATGCCCGCTCCTTTTGTTTTATAGAATGCGTTCCGTTTTTTCGGCACGGTTTCGTTGCCGATTTTCTCTTGCTGGACTGCTTCGTTTGATTGAGCTCGCACCATCAATCTATAGACCTGATCCTGTGCAAAGAAAAAGCAGGTAAGCACACCCTTTCGGGGTATATGTTGCCCCATCCCGATCAGACTTTCACAGTGGGTTTGGACTTGGGGAGTATCCTTTAGTTGAAATCCACCACAGACAACAACCGT
>JAJEJA010000082.1 GCA_022828145.1 Candidatus Poribacteria bacterium
CGAAAACGGTATGTGTCCGGCATTAATTCCACTGCTTTTTTACTTGACTCAATTGCTTTTTCTTTGAACTTTTTCGAATCCAAGAGACGTGCTAAACGGTCATAATTTTCAGCGGTATTCTTATCGGCTTCAACCATTAAACTCCATGTTTCTATAGCCTTTTCACTGTTCCCTTGTCGCAAATAGAACTCTCCGTAATACTCAATAAAATCGAGGTTTTCAGGTGCAAGTGAGATGGCTTTCTGGTATGCTGTTGCAGCATCTTCTATCCATTCGTGTCCGGTGTATATTTCAGCAAGTGTCAGAAATGTGCTTGCATTTGTGGGATCTCTATCAATCATCCGTTGGTAGACTGCTCTTGCTTTTTCCTCATTCTGAAGTTCCAAATATATCTTCCCCAGTTCTCTATAGATACCAAAGTTATCAGGTTGTTGTTGCGTAATTGTCTCATATTCTAATGCTGCATCCTCAAGTTTCTCTGCATTCCGCAGGGCAGCAACAAGGTTCAAACGTAGACTGTTGTCTGTTGGTGATAGTTCTAATCCTTTCTTATAGGTTTGGATCCCTTCGTCAAGTTGTTCGTTTTCTATGTATGCTGCAGCCAGAAGACCGAGTATCTCTGTATTATTTGCGTCTTTCTGAAGTTTTTCTTGGTAATATGCTATTAGGTCTGTCCAATTTGCATCCGCTGCATAGATAGCGATTATGCGCTGCTGTAGGTCTCTTCTCAGCCAGTTTCCGCGTGCTGTTAACGCCAGTGCTTTATCGTAACTATCTTGTGCTTCTTTGAACATACCCGTTTCTTCATGTATTATTCCGATTTCACGAAGACTCAGACAGATACGGTATGGATCATCAGCTTTAATTTCTATGATTGCCTCGTGTTGCGATATTGCTTGTTTATAGAGTTCTTTTTCTCTGTACAGGTCAGCAAGTTCTATGCGTGCAAAAATGTTTTGTGGGTCAAGTTCTGTCATTTTATTCCATGCTTTAATTGCGTCATCTGGATCGGCTTTTGCTTCTGCTTCATAATCTAATAACATCGCAATTAACCCGTCGCCTTCAAGATAGAATTGATACAAACGGTCAAATGAGCTCCCTTCTCTCGGTTTGCGTTTGAGCATCACCTTGTAACGTTCAATGACTTTAGCATCGTTATTCTCATCTTGTACCAAAATAGCGGGAGCCAAAATAATGTGAGAAAGTAAAAGGGTGGATAGAAGAATGAGAAGGACAGTAGACGCAATTAAATCTCTTTTGCCGACAGACATCAGGATACCTCGATTGTCATAAGATTTGCTGATTACCGTTGTTTGTAATATTAGTGTTACCGAGTGATGTTAATGTAAATAGGAGCATCTTCATAAGAAATTAGATGAAATCTTGTGCATTGTTTTCTGTTTTAGCATTATAGATTATGTTATGTCTTATGTCAAGGTTACCCACCATTAGGGTGTGTAAAGTTTTTGCACTCTATCGTCTGAATCGCGGATTACGCGGAATACGCGGAGGACGCGGAAGGGGTTTCTTGTGCATTTGAAGTTTACTTTCACAAGTTGGCGTTGATTTTGGCAAAACCCCATAGACGTCAATTTAGTACAGAGAAGGATAATGAAGGATGAATGTTGTATAAAGAAGCACAATCAAGGATGAATGTGGCAGAATACGCGTTTGGTATTCTGCATTAGATATATCAAGATGGATGGGGTAGGGAGAAGGGGAATGATGGATGAATTGGGTTGGAGGAAGAAGCACAATCTAACAGAATGTGCTACAAGCATGCTCGCGGAAAGCGCGGAGGAGGTGGATATGCTCCTGAATCTTCTGTACAAAAACTTTACACACACACGCCAATAATACTGCTTTGACATTTTTTTTGAGATGTGTTACTCTATCTGTGTTCACTATTGAAGAAGTATAATCAAGAAATGACGTGATATGAATATGCAGAAGAGGAGATGAAATGAAAACAGATATATCTTCAGATGATAGAAATTTTAAACTGAGTGATAGGGAAATAGCACATTGGAATGAGAACGGATATCTTGTGCGTTTGGGGGTTTTTGATGCTGATGAAAATGATGCACTTCGACAAGTTGCAGAAGATATTGTAGATAAAAAACGTCCATTTCCGGATGCACATATTGATCAAAATGCACTTGTCAGAGATGGGAAGATTGAAGAACAGGGAATTTATGCGATGCATAAGATTCATCATCCAAGTTGTTTTGTTCAAGAATTCCTTGATCGTGTTCGTGATCCGAGACTTACAGATCCACTTGTTGATCTAATGGGTCCTGATATACTTGGGATAAACAATCTTTTTATCTGGAAAGCACCAAAGATTGGACTCGGATTTCCATGGCATCAGGATAAATTCTACTTTAGAAATAGGTTCAATACGGAAACAACGATCGGTACGTGGACAGCGATTGATGCTGCAGATGAAGAGAATGGGTGTCTATATGTTATCCCCGGTAGTCATAAACACGATATCCATGAACATGATGATATTGAGGGTTCACAGCAACGCGAATTCAAGCTTGCTCGTGATGCGCGTGATGAAGATGGTGTTGCAGTTGAAGTGCCTCCTGGAACAGTTGTCTGGTTTCACAGCCATTTGTTGCATAAGAGTACGGACAATCACAGTCTGCGATTCAGACGTAGTTATGTTTCGCATTATTTAAGTGCACAAGCGGAATGGGCAAATCATAACGGGTCATATAGGGGACAACCCGTGATGTGGATTCGTGGTAGAACTTTTCCTGATAAGGTGCATGAGGTGGAGAGGGAAATATTACCTGTTTCTGAGGATGTATAGTATGGTGAACGGATGATATATAATAACATTTGATGTGTGGCAAAAAATGAAACCAAAATTATGCCTAATCGCGCCTTATCCATTTTGCAGGACATCCTTTTCAATTACACATCAGGATTAGATCATGTTATAATAACTACTATTAGATATCACTGGATAAGGAGAATAATCTATTGTGGTTGTTTGATGTGTTACAGACGTGTTGGCAAGGAATCAGTGAATGGTCTGTTAGTTTTTTAAAGTGGGCGGGAGTAAACTGGGAGATAGTAGTTACTGTTTCAGTATCAAGTTTTGTTTTGACCATCGTTGGCTGTGTTGTGATGATAACTTATCTACCCTCAAACTATTTTTTGGGTTCACACAAAGAACGTCGAATAATAAACCCTTTCGCACGTTTCTTTGTGTCAATTATAAAAAACATCGTTGGTTTTTTACTTATCGTTGTAGGGGCACTAATGTCTGTGCCTGGTGTGCCTGGACAAGGACTATTGACTATATTAGCTGGCTTGATTATTAGCGATTTCCCCGGTAAGAAGCGTTTGGCACGTCGTATTATTCGCATTCGGACGGTATACTTGGCTGCGAATAAGATACGTCTGTTTTTTAAGCGACAACCCTTGGAATTAGAAGAAACATAAAGATGAATTAATGAAAATGGTTCAAGTTAATTCCGATGTTTTTTCTCTGAACAACCATCTTGGATTTAAAATGTGGATTATCGTGAGTGTTACGCATAAGACTATACCGTAGAAAATTAAAAGAATAGTAGATGTAGACATACCTATAAGGTTTCCATACGCGAGTGCATATCCACCTTTACCTCTCCACGAACCGAGTGTCAATTGATAGTTATTAATGTGGTCATGACTCAAGAATCCTGGCGGCACTATATGTTCATGTCTGCCAACGAAGTAGTGTCTTCCTGTCTGATACCTCGGTTCACCTTCTTTAGAGATACGATATTCATCTGCAATTGCATCAGGAACTTCCTTAGGCATTTCGGTTATATTTGCGGTTGTCATTTGAAGTGTAAAATCCGTTGGAAAAAACATTTCCACTCTTTCGTCTCTTTCAGCCATTTTTAAACCAGCAATGAACTTATCCAATGATCCGCCCTCACTATAAAATGCCAGAATATCGTTCCAATCTGCAATTCGAAAGTCATCACCTAATTCTGTTTTGCAGAATTCATTTAGGTCCCCATTTTCGTCTAAATCGTGAGCGATCAGATGAAACTTTTGGAAACTTGCTAAAGGAATTCCGATTGTATTCTCATTGAATTCTCCGTAACAGATTGCGTAACCACCTCTGCCACGCCACGAGCCTAAACTCAATTGGTTTCTGTTTAAATCATCGTGTGCTAAGAAACCTGGCGGTTTGATATGGTCGTGTCTGCCAACAAAATAGTGCCTGTCTGTATTTGCATATCTCAAGTTGCCATTAAATGAGATTCTATATTCATCATCATACGTCTCTGATGTTGATGTAATATCTGATTTTGATGTTACTTTTTCTTTGTTGGTCTGCATAATCTGCTCAAAGTAGGGTCTCATATCATCCCTGATTGACATCTTTACCGCGGCGATGAATTCATCCAATGAACCGCCACCTTCGTAAAATGCTACAATATCGTTCCAATCTGCTAATCGGACACCGCCCCCCAATTGTAATTCACATTCAGCGTTAAGGTCATCGTTTTCATCTAAATCATGTGAAATTACGTGAAACTGTTGAAAACTTGCTAACGGTTCTGAGGTAGGAAATAAGTTAGAGATTGCTCCAGTTAGACTTAGAAGATAAACTGCGGCAAGGGTTACAAAGAATAACACACAACAAGCAAACACTATAGCGATAATTCGGTTTATTTTCGACATCTGTGTACCTCAATTTAATTTGTTAGGATATGAAGTGATCAGAGTTTCTTCGTATGATGAATTTAACTATCTGAATTCGTTAATTGCCTTAGTGTAGCATTTATTTAATCAGATGTCAATGTTCATTCAGAGGCATTCAATTGTCGGTAAATTGCATGTACTGAGAAATGTTTCTTCTGTAGGAGCGATCTCCGAATCGCGACTAAACGCTTTGATAGTCGGGAATCGGCCAGAATCATGTTAACTGGACTCCTACAGAAGAGAAAGGGAATTACTGTCTGGAAAAGAACTTTTTGTGAATGTCTAAGAGTCTCTTGAGTTCTTGGATTGGCTTCTGATGATCATCAATCCGTAAGTCTACATATCGGTCATTGAAACCGCTATATCCACCGTTTTTTCGGACGACGAAGAGTGCAGCGGATTGCTGTCCACGTTTGTCACCACCCTTTTCTTGTCCGGCAATTAATGCGTCTAACAATCTATCGGCAAGTTCGCCTTCTGATTTCTCAAAAGTTGATCCCATAGCCTTTACAACTTCTTCACCTGTAAGGATATTGCCTTGTGCGGTAAAATGCTCTCCAGAGATAGCACCTGCCCAATCGTGACATTCCTCGCCAGTATAGTTTGCAGCATTACCATTTGCATCAACTATGCCGACTTGACGTGTGTTTTTACCTTTGTCATCTTTTATGAGATGGTCTAACGTCTGTTTTGCAGATAGTCCGATTTTGAGTAGTTCTAATCCTCTTGGACCGAAGGTAGTGTTTGCCCAGGATTGCGTTGCGATTGCACCAACGCCTGCTTCTGCCCAAGGAACAACTGCCCCTACGGCAAAGAATTTAGATTGAACAGCAATCCCGAGGTCACCGTTGTTTGGATCATATCCGACAATTGAGAAAGTTGAGATCGGTTTATACATAAGTATTCAGTTTGATGTAAGAAGGATTTATTATATTCAAATTTAACGTGAGTTTGATAATTTAAATGCAATATGCGTTGTAGGTTGGGTTGAGGCACCAAAACCCACAAGGAATGGTCGATAAAAGGGCCAAAAGGTGGGGTTCGTGCCACAAC
>JAJEJA010000089.1 GCA_022828145.1 Candidatus Poribacteria bacterium
TAAGTTGCAACGTTTCGACTATGTGATGGCAAATCCGATGTGGAACCAGAAAGAATATGACGATGAGTTTTACGAAAATGATAATTGGAATCGATTTACTTACGGAATCCCGCCAAGTTCCTCAGCAGATTGGGCATGGGCACAGCACATGCTCACCTCCCTAAAAGATAGTGGAAGCGCAGCGATTGTCCTGGATACGGGTGCTGTCTCTCGCGGTTCCGGTAGCAAAAACAAAGATCGAGAGCGCGATATTCGCAAGAAATTCGTTGAGGAAGACCTAATTGAAGGTGTTGTCCTGCTACCCGAAAATCTATTTTACAACACAACTGCCCCCGGCATTATATTGCTATTGAACTGTAACAAACCCGCTGAACGCAAAGCACAATTCCTACTTATTAACCTTTCACAACATTTTGAGAAGGGAAAACCGAAAAACATCTTAACCGATGAAGGAATCACAGCAGCAACAGAAGTCTATGAAGCATGGGAATCGCGCGAAAAGTTGAGCCGTGTTATCACCCTTGAAGATGCACAAAAGACAGATTACAATCTCAGTCCCTCTCAGTTTGTAGATGTTGGTGATAAAGTTGAGCACCGTCCAGTGAATGAAATATTAGCTGACTTAACAGAAGCACGTATCGCCCGCGAAAAAGCAGATAAGGCGTTAGAAGAGGTATTAGGTCAGCTTGGATTGAATGTAGAGTACTAAGACAATGATTGATAAGATTAAATGGTCTGAACTTAAACCATACGAGCATGATAAACGACGTAGTTTTGAAGAACTATGCTATCAGATTGCTGATAGGCTCTATCATAAAAAAGGACATATAATTTCCACAGATGATAGCGGAGGTGGTGACGGAGTTGAATTTTATCTTACTTGGCCAGAGGGCGACGAATGGGGATGGCAAGCTAAATTCTATTACCCTAATAAACGACTGAGTAATAGTAATCGAAAACAATCCATCACTAATTCTCTTAAGAAAGCCTGTCAAGTACATCCGAATTTGAAAAAATGGATTTTATGTACTCCAACTAATTTTACAGCAGATGAACAAAAATGGTTTGACAGCGAACTTCCTAATTCAATTCCAGAAGGCATGAGTGTTGAACTTGAGCATTGGGGAGATAGCAAGTTTAATAGTTATCTTAGTGATCCAAATTTCAAAGGGTTACCAAACTATTTCTTCGGTGTTTTGGAACTAGATCTTGAATGGTTTAAAACACAATTCGAGAAAGAAAAAGCAGAATTAGAAAGAATATATAATTCATCCTTACATACCGAAATTGATGTAGAGATAGATATTCATGCGATTCTGGGTGACCACGCGTTTGCGGAACATATTACCGACTCAATTGAAAAACTTGAGGAAGAATTAGAAGATTTAAATGATGCAGTTGATAATCTCAACAAACCTATTCAAAAAGATATTGTTTGGGATGCGGCAAAAAAGGATAATGTAGCTAATGCAACTAAACCACTTCAAGATGTGTTAATTAAGACAATTGATCAATTCAAACACGCCAAGGTACTTCTGAAGGAAAACATGCTCTTTGAGGCGCAAGCCATAGATTGGGATTGTGTATTCAAAGAAGTTAATGATGCACTTTCTACCTATAGAACAGCTATAGACGAATCCAACATATCAGAGATTGAATATACTGGTGAAAGTCCATATAAAGAACGTATTTTAGATGACACAAGATGGCTTGTTCATCGTCCCGAATCTATAATTGCCAACTTATTGGATGATTTTCTCAACTTTGAGTTGTATAAATGTAAATTAATTGATCGTTCAGAATTAAAAATCTTTGGAAATGCTGGAGTTGGAAAAACCCATATAGCCTGTAACATTTGTGATAATAGGTTGAGGAATGGATTACCGGCACTTTTTGTACGTGGAAAACTCTTTACCTCTGACCAACCAATTGAGGAAAAATTACTAAAAATACTAAATATTCCATCCACCTATAATTTTAATGACTTTTTGCAGGCACTTTCAGCTGCTGCTGAAGCATACAATACACGTATTCCATTATTTATGGATGGTTTGAATGAAGCTACAGATAATGGGACATTATCAAAAGTATGGCAAAAGTATTTGAAAGGGTTTGTTTATAAAATTGAACAAACCAAGAATGTCATATTACTTACAACTTGTCGTAGCAGTTATAAAAAGGTCATTTGGGATGATGAATATCCCCCTTACAGTGTGGATGTTGAAGGATTCGAAACCGACAAATTAACACGAGAAGCAATTGTAAAATATTCCAAGGTGTACAATATTGAACCTAACCTTACATTGGCACCGTTAACACAGTTTAAACATCCTATCTACCTTAAAATATATTTTGAAACTAAAAAACGGAGTATTAACCCCGCAGCATCTGATTATATAGGTGAACAAGCATTATTTGAAATATTTGATAAGTACTTAGTAGTATGTAATAAAGCAATATGCGATAGTCTAAACCGTCATGAGAATGCTTCTATAGTACAAACCGAATTGACCAAAATTGCAAAGTACTTGTGGACAAATCGATGTCGCGATATTCCTTTTAACGAATTAGGATGCCTCGTTGATGGTAAACCACTTGATGAATTGGATTGGGAAACATCAAAATCCCAAGCTATACTCAATGAAGATTTGCTCGTATACAGAGATTGGGGACAATTTGGCGAATCCGTATACTTTACCTATGATCTGCTCGGGGGTTATTTGATTGCCAAATTTTTGCTTGAACAAGCTTATGACGATGTGCAAGGATTCATAAATAGTGAGGAGATAGTAGCAGCATTATTCAGTGAAGATTATCAAACTTTACATCCAATGCACGAAGACATTGGTAGAAGTCTTGCCGCACTTCTTCCGACCAATGGTCAGTTTCTTCACGAGCTTTTAAAAAATCAACATGCATTCGATTTATCAATCCAAGGTTTATTTGAAATATCTACAGATGATATAAACGATGAATGTATCTACTTAGTAAAAGACCTATTCGCACTACCCGAAAACCGTGACCTTTTCTTTGAGTTAGCAGAATCTACAGTTGGACATCCTGGTCACCCTTTCAACGCTAAATTCTGGACAAAGCAACTCTCAGATCTATCTATGTCAGAGCGAGATCTAAGTTGGGCAGAACATGTACGAAAGAACCGTGAACGGTTTGAGAAGATGGTGGAGCGTTTTGAGGAAATCTGCAAGAATGAACCGCAATTGTCTGAAATTGGTAAAAAACGTATACATCTATTAGTAGAACACATTATGTGGATTCTTACATCAACCGTGCGTCCACTGCGTGACATGGCAACACGGGCACTATACTGGTATGGGTGCCGTTTCCCTGAGGAGTTTTTTAAATTAGTCCTTAAGTCTTTCACAATCAACGATCCTTATGTATCTGAACGGATGTTAGCGGCAACATACGGTATTGCAATGGCACGGCAAAACGACTTTGAGGATACAAGTTTTGTGGATGAAATGTTACCTAAGTATGCAAAACAATTGTATGAGAGTCTGTTCAAACCCAATGCCCCGCATGCGACAACACATATCTTGGCACGGGATTATGCAAGGCGAACGATTGATGTCGCTTTAATACATCACCCGGACCTGCTGACAGCGAATGAACGAGCACGTATCACACCACCGTTTACAGATGGTGGAATTCGTGAGTGGGATGAAAGTGAAGATAGGAATAAAGGTGAACGTGAAAAAGGTCCTGCACCATTACAGATGGATTTTAAGAATTACACACTTGGATCATTAGTAAAAGGCAGAGCACCCTACAATGAACCCCCTGAATACAAACGCGTTGTAGCAAATATCCGATGGCGGATTTACGCTTTAGGATATACATTGGAGAGTTTTGGAGAAATAGATGGCCGGCTTTTAGATGAAAATTATAGGAAATATAGTAGAGCGGGAGATGGTCGTAAAACCGATAGGTACGGCAAAAAATACTCATGGATAGCTTATTTTGAACTTGCAGGATTTAGACAGGATCAAGGAAATCTTCGTGATTTTTATGATAATGGGCGATGTATAGAAGCTGATATCGACCCCAGCTTTCCCGATAAACACCGAGAGTATAATTTAGTCAAAGAAGATTTTTTAGGTGATCATAAATCATCTACAGAACAATGGGTATTGAAAACACCTCCCCCAGATTTAACACCATATTTGAATGTTGACCGACTTTGTGAAGAACAAGATTCTTGGGTGCTTTTGTATGGTCACTTAGGACAAGAAAATAAACAGATCTGTCGTAAAATGTCTGCTTGGATTCAAGGATTAATAGTAAAACCTGAAAATGTTGATGAAATCGTTGAGATATTAAAAAGACAAGAAAACATTGATGGACATACCGTCCCATTTATCCCAGAAGACTATCGAACTTATGCAGGAGAAATACCATGGAGTGATACTTTTCCAACAAACGGATGGGAAGAATTTTCGTTTTTAGTAAGAAAATATACGATACCTAAGAAACGGTTTGAGTTACTACGTGGGGATGAACCTATATCCCTTATGGACGATTTTCAACTTTGGGATACTGCAAGGAAACTGATTGAAAATGATGATGAGAAAAGACTAAATGAATTTCTACATGAAAGTAACCTTGAAATTACAAGAAAAACAGTTGATGAAGAAAGATTAGAACATAAAGATTTTGAAGTACTCGTACCGGTAAGATATAACTGTTGGGAGGAATCTCGTAGCGCAGCAAATCCACAAAGATCAATTGCCGTCCCAACAAGAGAAATTTCAGACTGTTTAAACTTATACAAAAAACCTCAGAGCTTTGATCTTTTTGAAAAAGATGGTAATAGGCGTGCTTCAATATCATTTGAATGCGGTGATATATGGTCAAATACACAGGGTTTCACATATCTACGTAGAGATTTATTGGAACGTTTTTTAGCAGAAATAGGTGGTATATTAATTTGGGTAATATGGGGAAACAGACTTTTAGTTACTGAAAATTATGATGGTGCGTACAAAACTTTTCAGGATGTCAAAACATATCACGACATCCAAAAAACATTGAGAGATTCGTAATGCGTGAAATGAATTTACCAGACCATTGGAAAATAGCCAGATTAGGAAAACTGGGAGAGCTGGTCCGCGGCGTTACTTACAAAAGACAAGAGACGACTGACACATCAAGCTCAGGATATTTACCAATTCTAAGAGCAACAAATATCCAAGACAGACAACTGCTATTAGAAGAAGAATTGGTATATGTCAAGAGTGAAAAAGTTTCAGATTCACAACTATTGCGTAGCGGTGATGTGATAATTGCAATGTCCAGCGGAAGTAAATCTATAGTAGGAAAAGCAGCCCAATTCCATGCGGATTGGGAAGGTTCTTTTGGAGCTTTTTGTGCAGTTTTTCGTCACAATTCTACGATAGAACCTTTTTTTATCAGTCAAGTTTTCCAGACTAAGCATTATCGCGAACATTTACTTAAGGAGGCACGAGGAACAAATATCAACAATTTATCCAAAGGGCACATACTTGATTATCAATTTCCCCTGCCCCCACTCCCCGAACAACGCGCAATTGCCCACATCCTACACACAATCCAAGAAGCAAAATTCACACGACAACGCGAAATCGCATTAGAACGTGAACGCAAAGCAGCGTTGATGGATTTTCTCTTTTCACACGGCACGAAAGGCGAACCCCGCAAGCAAACCGAAATTAGCGAGATACCTGAGAGTTGGGAGACAAAGTTTTTGGGAGAAGTGGTTACATTTACAAAAAAGCCGAGAGACTTACGTTATTCAGAATATAATGAAATTCCGTTTGTGCCGATGGAATTAATTCCAATTGCTAAACTATTTTCTGAAGAATTCATGCTAAAAACGAATGACCAACTAAAAAGTGGAACCTATTTTGAGACTGGAGATATCCTACTACCTAAAATCACACCATCCTTTGAAAATGGAAAACAGTGTATCATAACGGAAATGCCAACGCAATTTGGTATTGCGACAACTGAGGTAATTCCAATTCGGGAAATGGAAGGTGTTACCGATATATCCTATCTTTTCTATTACTTACTACTTCCTAACGTTCGCGCTTCACTTGCGGGAAAAATGGACGGTTCAACAGGTCGACAGCGTTTGAGAAAAGAAGCACTTGTTAACTTGGAAATACCCCTTCCACCACTTCCAGAACAACGCGCCATTGCCAATGTTTTTCGAGCAATTGATGAAAAAACAGCAGCCCTTGAAAAAGAAGTTGAACATATAGATGAACTCTTCCACGTCATGCTTGAGGAGCTGATGACAGGAAAGTATCCGGCTATACCATTGGCTATTAAAACAGAAACATAATGAAAACTCATATAACAAACTTACTAACGCTAATGCTAATCATGGTGATTCTACTTGGATGTTGCTCTGGTTGCGAACAAGAAAACACCGAACAATCGGCACAGGTATATGAAACCCAAAACATAAAATTCAAATCCTATGAAAATCTCGGTGGAAATTCGGGTGTTACCGCATATCAAATTGGAACAGATTTTATCAGAGTCCAGTTCTATAATGGCGCAATTTATCGGTACACTTATGAAAGTGCAGGTCATGTTAAGATTGAGCGTATGAAAAGATTGGCAAAAACCGGTCAGGGACTAAACGGATACATCAATAGAAATGTTAAGTATGACTATGCTGAAAGAGAACGGTAACAACGTTTACTACCATTATAGGTTGATTTTATACTGGCAGCCTTCCCCACAGTCAAGAATTCCTATTACTTGTAGACTTATAAACTATATGTTATACTATACACATCTAATTATGAGTAGCTTGCAGGCTGACGGTGCTCAGAGTCCTTGCCACTGACCTTATTGCTGCTGGTGCGGAGAAACACAAAACGAGACAAATAATAACTTAGTAACATATTTTAGATAATGGTACGTGCTTTTTCCCGCAGCATGTTGGAAGCCTGGATTATGAAGGTAAGAGAACTCATAAAACTGATTGAAGATGATGGGTGGTATCATATAAAAACGAAAGGCAGTCATCGGCAGTTTAAACATCAGACAAAACCGGGGAAAGTGACAGTTCCCGGTAACATGGGCAAAGATGTCCCGAAAGGCACACTCAAAAGCGTTCTGAAACAAGCAGATATTGAGCAATGAGGGATAAACGAATGGATTATGTTGTAATATATGAGAAAGGTGATAGCAGTTATGGTGCTTATGTTCCGGATCTTCCTGGAT
>JAJEJA010000048.1 GCA_022828145.1 Candidatus Poribacteria bacterium
TCCAAACGCCAATGCTGCAAGGATGAAGCCAAAAATAATATTGGCAAAAATAAAATATTGGATGTATTTACGGTGTTTAAACTTGTAACCTCGTCTCATCTTGTGCCTCCAATTATATCATGAAATGGTTATCGTATGCATAATCACAATACTATAAATTGCTTTCATAATTAAAGACAATATTTTTTACCCTAATAGGTGCATAAAATGCAGTATAAAACGAAAAAAGATGGATTTTTTCTAAATTTTCAGTCAAAACGGGCAAAAAACGATAGATTCCGGGAAAATTACGCAAATTGAGATCATCTAATAAATCATCAATTAGAATTTCAAGAAAGCGGCGCATTAGGACAAAATGTGGCTTTATCCAAGTGGATCGTTGGGTATAGGGTTGTGCGAATGGGCATAATCATGTGGAGTGGGAAGATAAACAAAGTTAAGAGGTAAATATTCGCAGGAAGTGATTGTGGCGATGTGTCGTCTTGTAAATGACAATCTATCTCCCCTTAAGTCCCCGTTTCTGATATAGTGAGGGTCTAAACCGTGTATGTTTTTGTGAGTCTATCTCATAGAGAAATGCAAGAACATCTAAAATTTCGGTACGGGTTATGTTCTTCTGTCTTACTTTCTTACTAAAATCCTGCTCAACATAATCAAGCGTCTTTTCTGGGTGCAAACGCTTTTCTGCTAATTCAGTTATATGGTAGAGTGTGGGTATATAGTCACTCTGAAGACGATATGCTTGTTCTAATGAATCAGTTGCCTTGTCAAATCTGTCAGTTTTACCAAGAGTCCATCCCAATATATCGTGGGATGAAGCGACAAAGGGATTCTGTATGACCGATGCATACGCCAAACTCAATGACAGTTTGGGTTTCTGTTGGTATCCATCAGAATAGAGTTCTGCAAGATTGCTGTATGCCTGAGATTCTTTTGGTGCTATACCTATCGCTTTCACATAAGCATCACGCGCCTCATCATAGTGACCTAAACGTCTATAGGAAATGCCGAGAGCATTGTATGTCTTGTAGTCAGCGGATTTTTGTTCATCTTCTCCAATACTGCCTGACGAAAAAGATGCCTCAGCAACAAAGAGTTGATACGGTTGTATCTCCCGAGCTGCTAAGTAATACTCGTAGGCTTCTATTGCATGAGCATACTGTTTCTCCTGAAAATACGCATCTCCTAAGTACTTGTATAACTTCAAATCCATGTTCTTTACGCCTACTACAAAACTGAGTTCTTCTATCGCTTTACGGTAATTCCCCTGTTGAATGTATAGACTTCCCGTTGCAAGATAGTCTTCCGGATTATTGAGATATGTCAACTCCAGATTAGGAGCATAAGGAGAACGAGGCATTCTTTGGACCTGGGAATACACAAGTGCCACAGTTGCACCTAAAAGCAGACTAAGCAAGACGAGGTATAACCGACTACGCGATAACCAACGTTTTGACAAATACATGCTGGGTCTTAGCACCAGTGCATAGAAATTCGGTCTATGGCTGCTATCTTCCTGATTGTAGACAACGAGAGATGTGTTTGGAACAAGCACGGGAAGAACAGGTGTGGTGGTTGTTCTGCCCGTTTGTTCTATCGTTGGCTCAGCAGCAGCATCCTCAATATATTCATCTGAATCAGAAGATGTTGATTCTACATCTTCCGCTTTAAGTTCTGAACCTGTTTCTTGTGTAATTCTCTTTCTATCTTCTAAATCAGTGACTGCAGCCACTTCATCATCTGGTACGTTTTCTTCTTCAATTATATTAGACGGTTCAGGTAAACTCTCATCAGTTGTATCAGAATCGGACGTAGTCTGAAGTCTATCGTTTTCATCTGAACTATCAGTAGCTTCAATCTCGTCAGAAGGCAGGATAGGAGTTTGCTCAAAATCTGTTTCAGTTTTAGATTTCTCATCAGTCTGGATAGTTTCTTCGTACGTATCAGCTACACTGTTATCAGGATTACGTCTGTATATCAGGTCTATACTTTTCTGGATTTCTCTGCGGGTAAGTGGGGATAATTCCGATTCTAACAACGTCTCCAATGTCGGCAGTGCAGCTAAAGTGCCAATGTTTCCAAGTGCCTCAATGAGACTCCAACGCGTCAGATCACTGTCTTCTTTTCTCAAAGCGTCTTCGAGTGCAGGTGTAGCTTTAGCATAGTTAGAGTGTTGCAGCGCGTTTGCTGCCTCTCTTCTCACCCCAGGGGCAGGATCAGCGAGAGCATCTATTAGACAGTGATATGCCTGTTCTGTTCCAATATCTGCCATTTCAACAACTGCGGCTCTACGTGTTGAAATGGGCTGAGAGGTATCCCTAATGAGGTGTGTAAGTTTTTCAAGAGTTGCCATCGTTAAAAACTTCTGTTTATTTTTATCTAAATGAAGGTATAGTTTCCTTCTGTAGGTCGGGTAGAGCGTAGCGAAACCCGACACGTACTGATTAAGTCTATCATGTCCAAATCAACGTCAAATGCACTTTTGGCAATTGTCGCCAGTTAATATTTTATTGGTGCTTCGCTCTACCCGACCTACAATATAGCACTTGACAAAGCACTACGGGAGTAATGTGTAAATCCTATTTTATACAACTTACCGATAATAAAAACGTGTTATGATAGGATTTGATACAAACTAAAATTAATCATAAGTACAAAAAAAGAAACCAACCTATATGAAATAGGTCGGTTTCTTTCGGTGAGTCAATACCCCCGACGAGATTTGAACTCGTGTCGCCGCCGTGAAAGGGCGGTGTCCTTGGCCAGGCTAGACGACGGGGGCTTATAGATGTATGAGCCGTACAGGAGTCGAACCTGTGACCACCTGATTAAAAGTCAGATGCTCTACCAGCTGAGCTAACGGCTCAAATTCACAATATATTATTATATAGTCCTTTAAGGAGAATGTCAAATTAAAATGCAGAAAATTGGAACTAATCTATAATCAGATGTTGTCTGGTGTATCTACCAAAGCGACCTCCCTAATGTTACAATTTGTTCTCTATCTGGACCGACAGAGATGATCGGTATTGGAACATTAAGGTAATTTGATACATATTTAATGTAATCTTGTGTCGTCTTTGGAATATCTTGAGCAGACCGTGCTTCAGTCAAAGGTTCTTGCCATCCAGGTAATGTTTCGTATACGGGTTCACATTCCTCTAATACATTTAAACTGCTTGGGAACGTGGTCACGGTTTTCCCTTTATATCGGTAAGCGGTACATACCTGTATATCGGTAAGTGTATCAAAAACATCAAGTTTTGTTAAAGCAATAGCAGTTAATCCGTTGATTTGTGAAGCATATCTGAGTGCGACGAGATCGAGCCAGCCACACCTTCTGGGTCTCTGTGTTGTAGCACCGTATTCCTTGCCGATATTTCGGATTTCCTCATCTAAATCTGGTGGCATTTCAGTAGGAAATGGACCTCCCCCAACGCGCGTGACATAAGCTTTTGAAACACCTAATACTTGATCAATTCCCTTGGGACCTATGCCGAGACCAGTGCAGACCGCACCTGCTGTACAGTTTGACGAAGTTACATACGGATACGTACCGAAGTCAATATCGAGCATTGTTCCCTGTGCCCCTTCAAATAAGATTCTCTTTTCAGTTGCAAGTGCTTCGTGCATGAACGCGACAGTATCTGTTACATAAGGTGCAATTCGCTCAGCATACTGATAGTAAGTGTCGATTAAGTCATTACGCGTGATACCACCCGTTTGCAGCGCATCCGTTTTGGTTTCAAGATTGTAATCAATTTTTTTCTGGAAAGCGTCAAACTCTAATAGGTCGCCAACACGAATGCCTGCGTGTCGATTCATCTTATCGGAATATGTAGGACCGATTCCACGCGAGGTTGTACCGATTTTAGTTGAACTTCCCATCTGTTCCCACTGTTCAACAAGTTTGTGATACGGCATAATGAGATGTGCCCGATCGCTTATCTTCAGGTTATCACTGCTAACATTAACGCCCTGTTCCACTAAACCATCGATTTCACGTAATAGCGTTTCCAAATTGATGACGACGCCGTTCCCGATGACATTTACTGTGTTCTGCCTGAGAATACCTGATGGTATCAAATGAAGTATAAAGGTCTTGTCACCAAGAACGATAGTGTGACCAGCATTGTCCCCGCCTTGATAGCGTGCGACGACATCTGCATGTTCAGCGAACACGTCAGTCAGTTTTCCTTTACTTTCATCACCCCATTGGGCACCTAAGATAACGATGTTTGACATACTGAACCTATCTGATTAAAAGTTGCGAGTCGGAGGCAGTTCCTACAGAAAATAGCATTAACAAGTAGAAACTTCGTGAATAAAATGGTTAATATACTAAGGAGAGTGGGTTTCGGAGTGTGCTTGTCCACAAGGACTAACGTTTGGAGAATTGGAATCTGGCTCGGGCACCCTTCTGTCCATATTTCTTTCGTTCTACCATTCGTGGGTCGCGTGTTAAGAACCCACCTTTTTTGAGGGTAGGTTTTAATGATTCATCAGCTTTAACGAGTGCACGTGCGAGACCGTGTGAAATAGCACCTGCCTGACCCGTATTCCCGCCGCCACGTACATTTACATGAACAGCAAATTCTCCTACGCGTTCAACATGCTCTATGGGGCGTCGGGCTGCTTGGACATGGTCAGCACGATCAAAATACTCGTCAATCGGTTTTTTGTTAACGATAATCCCAGCGTCACTTCCAGGGATAATCCTGACACGGGCAACAGATGTTTTTCTGCGACCTGTACCCCAATATTGTTCATTAGCCATAAACTTCCTCAACAGTTAAAATGTTAAGACTTCTGGTTCTTGTGCTTGATGTGGATGGTTTGGACCTGTGTATACTTTTAAGCCTTTCATGAGTTTTGCTCCCAGACTGTTCTTCGGCACCATCCCTTTAACCGCAGCTGTAATAATAAACTCTGGACTTCGTTCCATCTGTTCGGTGTAAGTACGATACTTATCACCACCAGGATAACCGCTATGTCGGAAATAGGTCTTCTGTTGCGCCTTATTCCCGGTAACAACGACCTTTTCGGCGTTAATCACAGCGACACGATACCCTAAATCCGCGTGTGGTGTAAACATCGGGTCATGTTTCCCTCTTAATATTTGTGCTATTTGAGATGCTAATCTTCCAAGTATCTTCCCATCAGCATCCACAAGATACCATTTTATCTGTTTGTCTGATTTTGGGAAGGGAGTTTTTGTTTTCAATACCATAATCCATAACCTTAATACTATAATTCTACAATTCATCAGGGATAATTTAAAATAACACTACTATTATACTATAAACTGTGTGGATTGTCAAAATTATTCTTATGGAAGGGTGGAAGATGGAAGGACAGAAAAATATGGTGAACATTGAAAATAATAATACAAAGGCTCTGTAGGAGGGAACTCCGATTCCCGACTGAACGCTTTGATAGTCGGGAATCGGAGTTCCCTCCTACAGGCAAGAATGTTACAACATTAATTCAAAAGTTCACTATAAATCCTTGGTGTTTTAGTAATTATGCTGTATACTATAACCCAAAACAACAAACGGCAACAAAACAAATGAAAATATTGACACACAGATAAATCTGTAAGGCACTGAAACACATGAAAACCAAATATCTACTTTTCATTATATGTCTACTGACAGTAGTAATACTTCCAATCGGATTCTGTCAAGACAACACACAAGCTGGATTGCCGGAAGGTGCAATTGCGCGTCTTGGAAAAGGTGGCATTAATATTATGCGATTTTCACCGGATGGTACACGCCTTGCAGTAGGCACGGATGTAGGGGTGTGGTTATACGATGTCGCAAGTAGGAAAGAGACCGCTTTGTTCACTGGACATACTGGACAAATCAACGCGCTTGCATTCTCACCAGATGGAAAATTGCTGGCAAGTGGTGGAATTAAAAACCGAATTGTTCAAGTGTGGGAACTGGAAACCGGCAGAAAACACACAACACTAAGATTAACTGATAACATCTATTCAATGGCATCATTGGCTTTTTCTAAAGATGGTAAAAAACTTGTCGGTGTGGAAGACCTATGGGGAATTAAACACTGGGATGTTAATACTGGACGCGTATTGTTAGATGAGTTGATAGAACGTGCTGATGATGCAATTGTGTTTTCGCAAGACGGTAGTACTTTTGCCAGCGGAAATAAGGATGGAAAGCTACTTTTATGGACTGACACCGGACAGCAAATTGCTGAACTTAAGGGACATTCAAGTTTTGTTAAAGGAGATGGTTTAACCCGACAGATTATCTCAGACGTTTTCAATCTACCACCGGCAAAAATATCGACACTTGACCTTTCAACAGATGGTAAATTGCTTGCAAGTGCAAGTTTAGATGAAACGGTGCAGGTGTGGGATATCGATAAGCGATCCAAACTTGCTACGTTCAAAGGACATAACGTCGCGGTGTCGGCTGTAGCGTTTTCCCCTGATGCCAAAACAGTTGCCAGTGGGGATGTAAAAAAGAAAATCAAACTCTGGGATGTAAGTAGCCGCCGCGAGCGCGCAACACTCACAGGACATACAAGACGGGTCTGTGCATTAGTTTTCTCACCGGATGGGGACACACTTGTGAGTGGTAGCGACGATGGTACTATCCGATTCTGGAATCCAGTCACAGGAGAAGAAATAACTACTTTTACAAGTGGTCATAAAAAATCGGTAAAATCAATCGCATTTACTGAAAATGATACCAACCTTGCAATTGCTGCCTTTGATGGCACAATTGATGTGTGGAGTCTCAAGAACCACCGATACCTGAAAACTTTTGCCGATGGTCAGAGTGATTTAACTCAAGCAATTGCCTTGTCATCAGATGCCAAACTCTTTGCCTGTCAAGGTTATAATGGTACATTGGTGTCCATTCCTTATCGATTTAAAAACTGGGAAAAATCCAGGGGACATAGACCTCTTCAATTGTGGGAACTCAACAAAGGTCTTGAACTTCCCGTACTTACACAGAAAGGTATATATAGAGCTTTCGCATTCTCGCCAGATAACAAAATTCTTTCAGGTAGCATTTCAAGAGGGATTCGGGGATGGGATGTAATCACCGGCAATGAACTGTTCCATTTTGATACAAAAGGCAAAACCGCAAAAAGGTTAGCGTTTTCACCCGATGGGAAAAAGCTTGCTGCGCAATCCTCTTTTGGAACAATGGTATGGGACCTGAACTCGGGCGATCCTGACCCTATCCTTGACAGTCAGTGTAATGCCGGCTTGTCATTCTCACCAGATAGCGGCACTATTGCATTTGGGGACCATCATGGGTTTTATTTGCGGAAATTGGATGCAGCACAAGCAATTGTAGGCATTGAACTTCCTGATAAATATAAAGTAGGTGAATATTATAGCGAATTTACGTTTTCACCTGACGGAACTGCTCTCGTTGCTGCAGGTAGGGATTTTTGGGACGTTCAAATTAAAGTATGGGATATAGGGACAGGTAGTGAATTAACAACTCTTGCAGGACATACGCAACGTATTACAACATTGACTTTCTCACACAACGGGAAAGTCCTCGCAAGTGGCAGCAGTGATGGTACAGTACTACTATGGGATTGGGAAAAAATCTCCACCAAACCATGATCCCAATCCGGTAGGTGCGATTTCCTAATTGCACCTTATGCGTCAATTTAGTGATTTTCTCAGGCCGGTAGGTTCGGTTTCCTAACCAATTCAGAATACCAAACGCGTATTCTGCATTAAATACGTATTTTTTCCGATAAATGCAACCTTCATAAGCAAAATAGCATCTTTATATTAAAAGATGAGTCTATTTGTGAGGTGTTTCATGAAAAATAAGGATACCGAGTTGATTGAACGCACACTTGAAGGTGATCAGCAAGCCTTTGCTGCACTTGTGGGAAAATACCAAGAACAGATACACGCTTTGGCGTGGCAGAAAATTGGGGATTTCCACATCGCACAAGAGATAACACAAGACACTTTCGTCACTGCGTATCAAAAACTTTCAACCCTCACAAACCACAACCGATTTGCGGGATGGCTCTACGTCATTACCAGTAACAAGT
This sequence comes from Candidatus Poribacteria bacterium, assembly GCA_022828145.1. Lineage (GTDB taxonomy): Bacteria > Poribacteria > WGA-4E > WGA-4E > WGA-3G > MSPOR6. The sequence goes on from JAJEJA010000048.1 coordinate 8,065, forward strand.
GTAACATGTGGCACCGGAAGAAAAAACCGCAATTACAATCTCTGGAGGAGACAGACGCAATGGAATTAGAAGAGGTGTATTATACCGAATATACGTCTCGTCAACGTGAAGAAGCAGCGAATCAAAATCGGAGAACAATTGTTCGAAAACTGCTCAGT
>JAJEJA010000035.1 GCA_022828145.1 Candidatus Poribacteria bacterium
GGTGTTGCCTCGCCACGTTTCACAAGTTTTCTTGCGCGTGCAGCATGCATCGGCATCAATTGTTCTCCGTCTTTCGTCTTAACTGGAACAAACATAAGTTTGTTTTCTCCTTTTCAGGGTATATGTTGCCCCATCCAGATCGGGTATTCGTAGGGGAATCGGACTTGGGGAGCATCCGAAACATACGATGAGCTGCCACGCCCAGAACACCCGATATATTACTGTAGTGAAGATCTCAATCCTTGACAGGGAACGTTTGGCTACGCTATGTCAAAGCACACACGCTTTAGCGGGGTGATCTTTACATCTTCTCCCTTAATCTTATGGCATCACAAGAACTTTGACAGAACCGTGTTCATCGCGTCCGGATGCTACAGCGAAAGCATACGTTATTTCGTCTAAACTGAATCTATGTGTTACAAGAGGGTTTGGATCAAGTTTACCCGCAGCAAGTAGGTCAATAGCTATCTGGAATTCGGTTTTACCGCCACGTCTACCGTAACAGAATGACCATAAGATAGTCAGTTCTTTACTTCGTGCGAAGCGTTCTGAGAAGGTGAGTGGAGCACCGTGTCCTCCTAACATGCAGACGCGTCCGCGTTTTGCGGCTACCTGTGTTGCGAGTTCCAACGTATTTGCCTTGCCACCGACCGCCTCAAACACCACATCTGCTCCGCGTTCGTTGCTCCAATCCATAACTGCCTCTACAGCATCTGTCTTATCAACGTTGATGGGTACAGCACCGACTGCCTTTTCAGCAATCTGTAGTGGATTATCCGGTTTACCTAAAACAGCAATAGATGTTGCTCCTGCAATATTTGCGACTTGTGCAATTGTTAAACCGACGGGACCACTCCCAATAATTGCAACGCGATCTCCAGGAGAGACCATTGCTCTGTTGACAGCATGCACCGCTACTGCATATACTTCCGCTAACGCGCCACCTTCATACGATACACTATTAGGAATTTTATATGCATTCGTTGCACGGGTGACCGTATACTCAGCAAAACCTCCGCCAGCGTGCCGTAAATTACTACAGATGTTGTAGTATCCGTTGTAACATTCCGGACAGTCGTTGCACGGACTAATGGGTTCAATCGCAACCCGTTCGCCTGATCTATGATTGAAAACATCTTTACCTATATCTATGATCTTTCCTGCTAATTCATGTCCACCGATACGGGGTGGAAGAGGTTTATCCGGTTGACGGTGGTATCCGTGAAGATCACTGCCACAGATGCCAGCAGATTCCACCTTGACTAACACCTGTCCTGTTTCAGGAATCGGATCAGGAACTGTTTCAATCCTAATGTCTTTACCACCGTAAAATTGTGCTGCTTTCATGTTTACCTTAGTTTGAATACATTAGTTTAAATACGTTTAAGGCACACGAGATTGACAGTTATGGTTTTTCATATTAACGCAATCTTGTTCACTCAGGTTCTGGCTTGATGTATCTCCATCCATCAACAAGCACAGGAATGCCGCGGATGATACACATAGCGACTGCGACATAAGCAATACTCACAGAAACCGACGAAAAAGTAGCAACGATCGGAACATCTGGATAGATATCTATCAGTACAAGCGTGGCAGGAAGAAAAATAAACGTCAGCATTTTGGTTAATCCGTAGAGTCCGCGTGAGAAACGGGAACTTGTCAAAGCACGGGACCATGCAGCAGAACTCATTTCAAAAGCTGTTTTGCCTTCTGTCAATGCGATACTTCGAACACCATCCGTAAGAAAACCGCGTGTAACTACGGCGATAGGAAGCCAGAACGAAATCCTATCATCAATCACTGCAAAGTAAATCCAAAATACGTTTTCTACGATCCTGTCAGCAGCAATATCAAAAACGGCCCCGAACGTAGAGGTCTGGTTTTGCTTACGCGCCACTATTCCATCAACGGAATCCAGAATGAAAATAATAAGGATTGTTACAATGCACGCAATATCTATATAAGCATTCGATCGTTTAAAAAGACCGATAACAATAAAAGTTAAAAAAAGACGAAAAAGCGTTATTGCGTTTGCTGCCATGCCTACGCATCCCCACATTCTGTTTAGGCATAAGATTTACAAGCTGCTGCTGATTATCCTACATTACCGACATGGAGTAGGAAAAACAGTCAGCACTTTAGTATTAGTCGCCTATATGCAATCATTTTAACAGAATCTGTCTTTCATATCAAGGTCTTTCACGATTTTGACTACTGATCCTCCACACTGTCTCTATCTTCAAGCGCGTGTATTGTGCCGTGTAGATAGCCATCCAACGGGAGTCCATCTGCAAAGTTACTCTTGAAAATAACATGGAATTGCATCGTAGGTGTCAGGCTTGGAATATTAAGGAAAACGGTTTTCCCATCCTCAGAAAGCGTAATGGATTGAACGGGATGTTCATCTCTACCCTCAGTACCGTTTCGTTTCAACTGTGGTGAACCGTAGTTTTGTGACCAGCGGTATTCCCAACTTTGTACACGCCAGTTGTCCAGTTTTGTCGCGGAATCGGGAGCTAACGGTGCGTAGAAACTGATGATTAAACCGTCGTTGACAGCACGGAACGATTTAGCAGTTCGAAGGGGTGCACCGGTCATACGGACACGATAGAAACCTGTCTCTCCGTGTTTGTCAGATGACCAACCAAACATACCCGCAAGATAGAGGTCCTTACTCACCGGATGGTATCTGCCACGCATCACACCGGTTGGAAAATCCAAATCCATTTCAGTAACTGCGCCTTGAAATGTATCTCCAATCTCGTGTTGAAGAACAGCATAGACTTTACCTGTTCCGTAACTCACCGAGAGCAGAGAATCTTCCATTTCGCCCCATGTCCCTTCCGGTATCCAGACGACCGTTGCTGGGGAACGATCCACAAAAGGCGCAAGCCAACAGAGAGGCGGCTCATAACCTGTTGGCGTTTCTTCACCCGGCGGGTGCCAACCCCATAGATTTCCGTAGAATTTTCCGCCTTCAGTGATACGGTTTAGACGGTTCGCTGGCATCCAGAAACCTTCCTGATCCGTTCCATAGAACAGAGGACCAGGAGTGATACCGAGTCCATTAGACGCGCGAAAACCGTAAGCGATCACGGTAGACTTTTCTCCATCGGGTGTGACTTTGATAAGGGTACCGTGATGCGGATGTGATGCACGCAGCGCGTGCCGTGCTGATTTCATGTAGTAGAAATTGCCAGCTGCATCAGTCTGCAGATCCATCGCCTGTTCGTGAAAGTGTTCACTGTTATAGACATCGTTGTTAAAGTTCTGGTAGAAGTCTGTCTCACCATCTCCGTTGAGATCAACAAGACGTGTAATCTGATCACGACCAAGAACATAAATATCATCCTTGACGATTTTCAGTCCAAGGGGTTGGTTGAGTCCAGTCGCTATACGCTGCCAGACGAGTTCTTCCAAAGAATCATTGAGTCCACTGACTATCCACACATCGCCATTCCAAGTAGAAAGTGCAGCACGATTGCTGTCTGAGAAGAAGTCGAACCCTCCGAACCGTATCCAAGAGTCCCAGGGATTTTCTGCGGGCCACGCTATCTTATCAATCGCAAACGGTTGTCCAGGATCAACACCTTCGTTTGCCGCGATTCGGACGAAATCTGGAAGTTCTTCTTCTCTACCATCCCACGTAAGAAACGATGCTGATTCATCTGTGGAGAAATCAAGGTAGACACGGTCTCCGTCAATACGCCATTTCGCACCGGCATCCGCTCCAATCAGTGCTGCAGCTATCAAAGGTTGCTTATGTTCTACTGTGTAGAGTTTCTGCATTTCGGCAAGTGATAAGGCACGACTGTACAGTTGCAGGTCATCAATCCTACCATCAAACCAAGGGGATTGATCCGGAAAATTCTCTGCAGTGAAACCGAGTCGTAATATGTCATCCTCTAACGGCTCATTAGGCATAAGTGTGCCTTCAGCGACAATCTCGCCATCTAAAAACAACTTCACAGCACCACTTTGATGTTGCCAAGTCAATCCAACATGATGCCAGGCTCCGTCAGTCACAGATTTGCCATCACTAAGTGAACTGCTAACCACTCCGACCCAACCCACATCAAAAGCCAACTGTCCATTTCGAATAAAAAAGGTTTTACCGTTTGGAACCCACTCCGGTTCCTCAAGTGCCTCAGAGAAAATTGAACCGTCCTCCTCGGTAGCAATCCAGGCGGAAACACTTAGATCGGATGTGTCAAAATCGAGATCTATGCTCTCGTCAAAAACTGCCTCAGATTCTCCATTGAATACAAGACTACCGTGTTCTTTGCCATCACCCCATTCAACGCCATCAAGAGAGATATTTGACATATCATGCGTTACACCTGCAACGTGTATAACACTTGCAGCGTGTACACCAGAACCTTCATCAAAACGCCAATGTCCAATCAAAGTCGGATCGCCATTCTGCACTTGTGCAGAAGTGGACTCTGATGTCTTCGATTTGGGAAACAAAACACCGATATATTGGTCTGGACTACCACCCTCGCCAGGAGCTGGTGATAGGTCCTTCATAGAAAGTATTTTAGGTTCATATCCATCCAATTCAAGATGCATTTTCGTGGTGCCAGCACCTATTTTCTCTCTTTCTACGCTAAGCTGTTGCTCTATGTCAGTTTGTCCGGTCGTGGTGAGTTTTTCAGACCATCGTTTGGGTCCACCTTTAATCAATGCGGTTAAATCTGATACAGTAGACGATGCTTCAATCAACGCTCTCCAGACTTTCAGATCAAGTTTATCATGGATCGTCGGTGTTATCATAATCTTGGCTGTGATGGGTTGTTCCGATGCGGGAAACCGTACACGGATCTCATCCTGCGACGTCTCCCATTGTGTTCCTTCTGGTGCGTCAATCAAAGCAGCAAGTAGACTGTTTGGTGCACCAGCTTCTGTTTCCTGCGGATACAATGCAACTGCAGTTCCCCGCGATAGATCGGGTAATGCAGAGACTTCGCCACCTTTCATTTTTGCAATTCGCACAAGTGAACTGGTTTCTGAAGGACCCATAAGGAAAGTACGCACAAAAGCCAAACCTTTATCATCCAGGCTATTTAAAATTTCAAGCGATGGCGATTCCAATACCGAACGTGTTCCAACCGTATACGACAAGACAACACGCCTTTCATGAAGATACAACCCCTTCCAATGTCCCCAATCTCTTGGAAGTGGACCGAAGGCTACAGTACGTGTGTCCGCAAAACTATCATCCTTTGCCCACCCTGGCTCCACAGGATTTTCCCATAGCAGTTTGCCCTCAATAGATGGGTAACTTTGATGCCAGCCGTTATATTCAACATCAGCGAAGTCAATCAATCCATCTATCCAACCCGCAGAATAACGCAATAGGTCTGTGTCAAAAACGACTGAACCCCCAGTGAGATCCGGCGTTAGCGGGATAATAATGCCTTTGTAAGTCATATTATCTGACGTTGCTTTAACAGCAGTTGAAAGGTAGGGACCGTAGTCCATATCTCGCCAACGCTGTCCAGTCTTAGCCTTAAAATGGTTACCGGGCGTATAACGGCGTGGTGCTTCACGGTCAAGACACCAATAAACCCCGTTAACGATGAGTCGACGGAAGTCGCTCGATCTGAAATCCTCAGGATGTCCCATCGTGGTAGTGAACACACGTCCGCCACCGGAGTGCGTATGCGTCCAGGCGATTGGGTTGACCGTCTCTTCGTCACCGCGTTCTTCATCAGGAAAGACAGGACGACCATTTACCAGAATTTGAGCATCCTTGGGTGGATAGTTTGGACGTACATGGTATGTCCAGGAACGCACGTGAAATTCTGGACTCACACCCGTAAGGATAGGATGCTCACCGATGCATGTAGCATCAGTACTTGCACCGTGTCCGTAGTGACGTATCCATGGCGCACCGAGTTCACGTGCACCGAAACTGTTCCATTTTTCTGCACGATGATCATCCTCATCGTAGTCAAAGGCATGTGTCGTTATGCGAAAGGCGATGATGGGACCACCACGGTCAATGTATTTTTGTAATACTGCAAGTTGCTCATCAGGAAGTTGACGGAAACGGAGATACAAAACGAGTAGGTCAGCAGTTTCAACCGCTTCAAGACCATCAATACTGTTATCTTCGCCACCATGTAATTCTTCATCAATGAGAACTGTTGTGCGGAAGTCGTAGTGTTCAGACAACACCTTCGCCAATGCTGGCATCGTCACTTCTGAACGGTACTCCCCTTCACCGACAACAAAAACGATGTGGGGTTGTGCATGACTATTAGAGACTAAAGCTGCAAATGAAAAAACAGAACACAGTAGGCAAATTAAAAGTTTCTTTAAATGTTGGGAGACAATGTTGATTCGGTAATACGGGTTTGGCATATATTATCCTTCACAAATAGATCGGTTTTATATATTGGCAGCAATTATCAGACGGTTTTCAACTATTTTGTAGGTCGGGTAGAGCGAAGCGAAACCCGACATGGAAATTCCAATCAGTACGTGTCGGGTAGAGCGAAGCGAAACCCGACCTACAGGTAGGAATTAGCAATCTATTAGTATAGCACATTAAAGCAATATGTCAATAAAAATCAGTTTGACTCTTATTGACAACAAACAACTATAGATAGAAAGTGGAATAACGATATCAAAGAAGCACTTCACCACATCGTGGACAATTATCTCCCCATGTTGAACGTCTACCCTCTCCGCAACCAGCACATTCACCGAAAGGATGTTCATCGGGTTTCGCTCGCGCTCCCCCTTTCTTATAAGTGATGATTCGCCAGACAGTCTCTCCATCTTCTTCCCAACAGTGCCACACCCCCATTTTTCTGCCATCAGATGAAGTGCCATCATGTATTTTGTAAGGACCACCCCATTTGGGCTTTCCATTTTCATGATAGCAGATATAATCACCCTCAAACTTATCGTTACGGAAGAAGCCTTTACTTGCAATATTGCCATTCTTATGGTATTGAATCCAGGGACCATCCTTTTTGCCGTGAATGTAGTTTCCCTCGCTTCGCTTCAACCCGCTTGCAAAATATGTAATCCAATATCCATGTTTTTTGCCATCAACCATTTCACCAGAATCTCTTGAACTTGCCATTATCATACCTCCACACATTCATGCAATTCTACTCCATATTCTCATCAATGTATGCCTTGAGATTCTCCAAAGTCTTTTTACCAACACCTCGAAATCCTTTAAATCTATTTTCGTCAATTGCTTGTCTGAGAGATGCTAAACTATCAATTCCGAGTTCCTGATAGAATCGTTTTATCGTTTTTGCGCCAAGTCCAGGAACGGGTATAAGTTCTACTATTGTCTCCGGAATATCTGCTGCATACTCGTTCAACTTTGAGCATGTTCCAGTTTCCACATATTCAGTTATGATAGTTGCAACTATATCACCAACACCCGGAATTACCTCTTGTAACTTTCCTTCAGCCACTAATTCAGCGACAGATTCCTCCATACGAGAAATGGTATACGCTAAACGTGGATAACGTGTTGCATGGTCCTCTGGATAGTCAGCAACTAACAATATTGTATGAAGTTCCAATAGTTTCTGTGCGATTTCTGCATTTGTCATAGATTGTGTCCATCCTCATCTTTTATAGAGAGTTCACTGGTATTATTCATAGATTCGAATAGTTGCTTCACCACATTTTGGACATCTACCTTCCCAACTTAATCGTTTCCCTTCACCGCACACATGACAAACACCAAGCGGATACTCATCGGGTTTCGCACGACTGCCACCCTTCTTGTAGGTAACGATTAACCAGACAGTTTCACCATCCTCTTCATAATTGTACCAAGCACCTTCCTTTTTACCATCGTATGATTTCCCTACATGTTCAGGATAAACCCCACAAGATCTCAAATTCCCATTTGGATGAAAAGTAATACATTCACCTTCATACTTTCCATCCCTGAAGGAGGCTTTACTTTCAACGTTGCCATTCTTGTGATAATGAATCCATAGACCCTCCTTCTTACCGTGTGCATAATTACCTTCGCTGCGTTTCATGCCATTTTGGTAATAGGTGATCCAATTTCCATGTTTCTCACCATCAACCATTTCGCCAGTTGTTCGTGAATTAGCCATAAGTGTTGTCCAAAGTGTTAGCACATGCTATTCATACAATTCCGTAGCTGTTTCACCCTTGGCGAAACGGTGTGCAGTTTGCACAGCGGAATCGTTACCGGTACGTCTACGGACATCTGTTGCCCATCGTGCCAATCCAACGATCAGTTGATTTCTGGCAGGATGTGTATCACAATAATGCCACTCTCTATCCACAATGTGAATAGTACCCAGCAGTTCTTCACCATTGTCATCCTTTAGGATACATTGCCCCATTTCATGAATCAATTTCTCAGCTGAACATCCAGAATTCAGGTACTCACGGGTACGTCTACCAATTTCCTGAATGCGAACAGATTCAATCCCATCAATAATCGTGTCAAGTGCAATGTCTTCATCAAGCACTTTAGTGGTTGTCGTTGATTTTGCTTCTGAGATCGGTTGATGACGAATGTTTAGCCAGCGGTTAGCATAGAAACGCCATCCACAATGGAAGAGTGCTCTTGCAGCAACTTTCGTTCCACCGAAACGTAGTACCTTCCTGACATTAGCAGCTAATTCCATCTCTTCTTGTAGATCCCACCACCCTGGACTCATGTTGACCGGTGTCCTTGCCATCCTGTCAGCAGCAGTCATGACCATAGTTGTCGCAATTGCATCAATGGAAACACCCGCAGTGAGGACGTTGGCAATAGCATCAAAAATGGTGTCTATATCCCCACTGACGAGATCCGCAGACAGTTTATCCTCGTCAAATTTTACATCCGATCTGGCTACATCCGAATCAGGTGACTTTTGCTGTGGAAGATCGTCAAATATATGCTCAAGCTCTTCCACCTTTTGAATAGCTTCCCGGAGACGTTCCCCCGGACGACCACGGCCTTGGCCCAGTATCTTGGCACTAAGGTTGCAAACTAACTCACCTGTCAAATCCCAACCCCATTGTTCAAGTAATTCAGCCAGATGACACAGATCAATAAGGTTTCTGGAAGCGGCAAGAAAGTACCATTCGGAGGCACAATCCAAGAACAACGGAATGAATTTATCCTCATGTCCGCCCAGATGTCGTGCTGTGATAAGGCATTTTTCTATACCTTCCCACTCTTTATCCACCGTGAATATTCTTATCCAGTTCTCAAGTTTTTCCCAGTTCACTGGAGGTGGAAGGGGTTGACGCGCAGGTCGATCGTTATGTCCCCCTGCAGCATGCGTCGCAGCAACCATCAGCGGAATGAGACGGTCATCGGTTTCATACATGTTCGCAACCTTAATGCCGTGCATATAGGTGGCAACACGACCCCCACCAGAACGGAATCCCTCAGCTGTCGTAATATGACGTACCATGTGCCTAACCATTATCTCTAAGGTCTCTTCTTCTGAAACACCCTTTGCTAACATAATAGCTATCGCTTTAGATAACGTCCAACTGTCGTGAGAGAACAACCCCTCCCTTAACAATAGAAAGTGGGCATCATCACGTTTCTTACCACCACTTCCAACATCAACATAGATATCACCATTTCGCACATCAACGGGAAATGTAGCAAGGTCATCACATCCACCGGTAAAACACCCGCCACCTTCCATATCATAACTCCAACCGTGCCAATCACACGCTAATACACCCCGTTTGACATGCCCTCTGATAAGTGGATATCCCATGTGTGGACACTGGTTATCTGTTGCATAGATATTACCCTCATGTTCAAATAAGGCAATACTGTGTCCTTCAACTCTCACTGCCCTCGGTTTCCCTTCTGCTATATCATCGCGGGCAGCGACTTTTACAAAATTTCCATTTTCTGATAACATTTTATACTTCTCCTAACTTCGTTAAGAAATCCACAAAGGATTTACGTTTAGCCTTCTTAGCGTAATCAAGCGGAGTTTGTCCAGCATCGTCACGAATGTTGAGATCAGCACCATATTCAAGCAGTAGCTGCACCTGGTTTTTGCCGATCCCCTTCTGCGCGATAAAGTGTAAAGGCGTCTGTCCCTTATCATCTGTCACATTCGGATCAGCACCGTTCTCTAACAGCGTTTCAATACCTAAAGTTAAACCGCGTTGTGCGACCCAATGGAGTGGTGACCACATACCCTTGGGATGCTTTTGCAGCGCATTGATGTCACGACCTTTGGCAATAAAACCTTTGAGTAATGCATCAAACCGCTTCTGTCCCTGACCGACCAGTGAATACCAATCACGCAAATTGATTTCATAGCCTAAATCTATAAGCAGATCAACGATTTCTGCCTGCTTAGATTGCAATGCTATTTCAAGCAGCGGCATCGTCGGTCCAATCTGATAAGCGTAGACATGTCCACCGGGAACTTCAGCCAATTCTTCGCCATCTGACTGGAATGGAATAGTGTATCCTTTAGGCGATTTTACATTAAGCCGCAACGTCAAAAGTTGAGGATTCTTTTCAAATTCAACCTTTGCCCGCGCCACATCACCCATCACACAGTAGAGGACGACATCCGCTTCAGCACCCTGTTCAAGGAGGTAACGACACACCTCTGGTCGTCTGCGTATCGTCCATTGTGCTGGTGTTCCGTTATGGTCACGATCACGTAGATTGATATCTGCCCCGTGTTTGAGCAGGATTTCTGCAATACGGGATGTCGCTGCGAAATGTAATGGAGACATACCATCACAATCAAGCGTGTTTACAAGCTCTCTGTTTTCCGCTAACAACGTCTTGACGCGTTTCGCATCACCACTGTTCACAGCATTGATGAATGCACTTCGCTGCAAGTGCCAACCGTTCTGGTTCATCCGGAATTACGCCTCAAAGACCTCAATTGTTGTTCTACCTTCGGCAAAATTCATCGCTGTCGTAGCCGCAGATTTGTTATCCGTGTTGGAACGAATGTCTGTTACATAACGCGCCAAGCCAACAAGTAACTGTGGTTGTGCAGGATGACCTTCAGCGTGTTTCCATTCGTCAAAAACCGTACGTAATGTAGGCAGTACTTCACTACCAGTATCATCCCAAAGCACGGAATGGCCAATCGCCATCAGTAGATTCTCAGCAGAATAACCTGCATTCAAATATCCGAGCACCTGCGGTCCTACATCTTGCACATTGAGTGACTCAATCGTGTTAATGACAAGGTCAATACCCGCCTCTTCATTCGCAACAGCGAGTTTCTCATCACTTAAGGGTTCGCTTAGAAGACGCGCGGGGATGTTGATCCAGCGATCCGCAAAGATTTGCCAGGCAACGTGGAATAATCCTTTCGCTGCGACACGTTCTCCACCGACCTGCTTGGCACTACGTAAGGACGATGCCAAGTTGAGCTCCATCGTTAAGTTCCACCACCCTGCATCTACGTTCACAGGTGTGTTCGCCATACGGTCCGCCGCAAGCAGAACAAGTGTGGTAATAACTTTGTCTAACCTAACACCATCAACGATGACTGCTGTCACCTCTTCAAATGAACGTTGAAGGTCTACACTGGTAAGTGCTTCAACAAACGCATCTTCATCTAATTTATGCGTCCGTTCTAATGCTGCACTTTCAATCGTAGACTTCATGTCTCTCAGAATGTTAATCGCATCTCTACGATACCGTTCAGGATCCTCAGGATGATGTCCTACGAGGTCTGCACCGAGATAGAAAAATAGGTCTTTCGTCCTATCCCAACCAAATTCGTCTACCACTTCAGAAAGATAACTTACATAAAGCGGAATTTGTGGTTCATCAATAAATTTGGGTTCAACAGCACACTCAAAAAGAAGGGGTCTCAATCTGTCTTCATCACCCTTTTCATAAGCAGTGAATAAACATCTTTCAATTCGTCCTGCTTGACCTTCATACGAGAAAATACGAACCCATCGCTCAATCTTTTCCCATGATACAGGTTCGGGAAGTGGCACGACTTCAAGTCGTTCACGTGCTTCTCCAGCAGCGGAGCAGGCAGCAGTTGTTACAGCGATGAGTCTATCTTCACCCTCATATCTACTCCCAACTCGGAGACCGTTGATAAGTTTAGAAACATCCGCACCCCCTTCTGACCCGTGTGCAGAGGGAATATGCCTGGCAACGTGTTCCAGAATCGACCCCATCACCTCTTCTTCTGGCACACCCCCCTTAAGCAACAACGCAATTGCTTTAGACATTGTCCAACGGTCTTCACTCAAAAGACCTTCTCGGAGCAACTTTTTATGCTCTGCTGCACGGCGATATGTCAGATCCCCCGGTTCAATCCAGATTTCGTCTCCACAAATATCAACCGGGAAAACCTTTAGATCATCACATTCCACATGGAAACATCCGCCACCTTCTAAGTCAAAACTCCGACGATGCCAATCACATGTCAGAATACCGTTTCGGATCGTTCCTCGTGTTAAGGGATACCCCATGTGTGGACACTGATTGTCGGTAGCATATATTTTCCCTTCAACGTTAAAGAGAGCAATACTACGTCCTTCTCCCATCTTTATCGTCTTCGGTTGTCCTTCAGGCACTTCACTTAACTCAGCAACCATCACCCATCCGGATGTACTTTTTTTCATAATTTCATTCCTTCTTATTCTTTTCGTGAAGCATAAGTTTGGGGAGAGCAAAGCAAAACCCATAGGCGTCAATTTAGTAATGTTCCCACGCCGGTAGGTTCGGTTTCCTAACCGAACCGGATCCTCCGCGAAAACCTTTATGAACGCAAGTGGCGTAGAACGAAGCCAAACCCAAACGACAAGTAATTATGATAATGCCCCGTAAATAAGTACATTAAAATCGTAAACAGAACTGTATTTGGAATATTGAATTGCATTTAGGATAATTATAATTACGACTGCAAAAAATTAAAGTTTCCTTTTTCTATTATAGAATTTACTATGTCAATCATAAATTGCTTGAAAACTAACGATATAAAAATGTATAATTGATTGTATTCAAGTCACCTAATATACTAATCCATGCTTGTAGTTCATTTTAGTGAACAAAAGATGCGGGAAACCTGCATAGGAAAATATATGTCCAAGATACTTCAGATATTATCAACTTTTCTTCTAATATTTTTGCAAATTCGGTCACTCCATGCCGCTCCCCTCAAGACGCTTTCGATAGATTTCACACGCGAAATCACCGAAAACGGCAAGAAAGAACGCATAGAAGGGACTCTACACTACGATGTAGAGAAATTGAGAGTCGTAATTCATGTCAAAAAACCGATAAAACAGATAATGGTAGCAAAAGAGAATAAATTAGAGATATACTATCCAGACCAAAAGCAGGCTTTCCGCTTTATCTCAGAGGGACCCGTACCGCTGCCACTCGTAGAAACTATCATCCAATCAACACAAGCCGAATACGGATTGACCGCACTCGGATATACCTTAAATAAGCACGATATTGTAGACGAAATATTATATACATATTGGAAACCGCCAGGAAAGACAAAAGAAAAACTCGGTACCGTCATACTCGGCATTCAGAATGAACGACTCATCTCTGCTGAAGTCAAAAACCCGAAAGAGATAATCGTTGCAAGGACGCTCTATCAAGAACACAAGAAAATTGGTATCGCCTATATTCCAATGCAAGTCACCGCAAGCAGCTATGGAGAGAAATCTGAAGTCATACGGCTTGAGAAAATTCTCTTTAGTAAACCACAAGCAAATTCAGAAAAACCAAATCCAATACTAAAGTTCAAAATCCCGCAATCTGTGAAAATAAAGGAGATAAAATGGTAAACTACAATATAAAAATTAAGTTCCTGTTCCTTGCAACTGTCTGTTTAGCATTGGCATTTTTCTCTCCTTCTTTTTCTTATGCCGACAGTGCAACTGACCTAACCTTTATCCGCAAGGCCAACCCTATAATACAGGAAGAACATAAGGAAATAATCCACTTTAATCCCACGGAACCTTCTGAGCTTAAATTGTTCGCAACCGGAATGATTCGTCTCTATCAGAAATACATCTCAAGTCAAGATGCTTCCGTATGCAACTTCTGCCCAAGTTGTTCAAGATTCGGCATGGCATGCATACAGGAATACGGCGTTTTGCGTGGCATATTCCTCGCTGCTGACAGACTGATAAGATGTAACGGTTTAAAATCAAGGCACTATTATAGAGACCTTACCACAGGTAAATATAGCGACCCAATATCAGACTATGCATTCTAAACAGATATGGGGACATTTGTTCATAATCCTCCTCAACACGTTTTTCTTGTCCGTAGCAGACGCCGAAGAACCACTCGAATACTACAGTTCAGAGAACATCCTCAAATTCGCTGATCATCTCATGCAACAGAGGGATTATCTACGTGCTGCAGGAGAATATCAACGATATCTTTTTTATCAACCTAAGGAAAAGGAAGAAATCAAATATAGGATAGCGCTCTGCTATCGTTTTGGAGGGAAGACTGAAAAGGCAATCGATTCCTTTAGAGAATATCTAAGGGATTTTCCAACGAGTAAATATGCAAGCAATGCACACTACCAGATCGGTGTTTCACATTTTCTCATGCAACGGTTTGAAGAGTCTGCAAAGTATCTCAACACATCTATACCAAATATAACAGATGTTCGCTTCAAAACTGAATCACAGCAACTCATTGGTCTCTCTTACTTGAGGCAACGACAGTGGCACACTGCAGAGGAGATCTTCAATAAATTGCAGCAATCAGAGATACTGTCAGTACGAGAAAAGGCAAAAACATATAGTCAATATGCCATTCAGGGCACAAAGCTGCCGACACGTAGTCCATTCTTAGCAGGTTTCTTATCCACCATTGTTCCCGGCGCAGGAAGACTCTATACGGGACGTGTAGGCGATGCTTTCAACTCTCTCATACTCGTGGGTTTAACAGGTTGGCAAACCTACGACGGTTTTAATAGAGATGGGATAACATCAGCAAAAGGATGGACGATCGGTACGTTAGGCGCCATCTTTTATGTGGGAAACATATACGGCTCCGTGATTTCCGCACGCATCTATAATAGAGAGATAACAGAGGAATTCCTGTCAGGTATCTCCATCGAATTGGTGTATTAAGAGCAGGTTAACTTACATCTTCAGGCGGGACTTTAGGTGTGCCTATAGGTGTCAATTTACCGTCCTGGGATTTATAGCGTAATTTTCCCTAAATTGACACTTATGGGTGGTCCTTTAGATATCCCCATGTGGTAGATAGTTTATCGTTAGGGGTTACTGAAAGCGCACCCTCTATCCCAATAGTCATCAACTGTTGTATCTCTTTCTGTGTGCGTGCAATGTTAGAAATCCGCACTTCGTCTATTCTGCCATCAAGAAAAGGACCCGCACCTCGTCCAAGCCAAAGCACAGCATCGTTCGTATTGATGTCTCCACCAATACTCCCTTCGTTGTCTAATTCTCCATCAATATAAACCTTACCATCACCGGACTCTGCATCGTAAGTTGCGGCAATATGTATCCATTTATTGAGTCCTAAAGCTTGATTGCTAATAACAACGGCAGCACCCCAACCTGCAGTGCTTGTTGTCATTCGCAGTAGAACCTTCTGATCATTACGGGGACCTACTTTATAGGCTCCCTCTTTCGTTGCACCTGTGCCGCCGGCAGTTGAAGCAGAATTCAGATAAACCCACATCTCCACGGTGAGTCCTTCAACTAAATCAAGACTATCGCTATCCTCAATCTGTACAAAAGCTCTCGGACCATTTCCGCCAAGGGTAAGTCCACCGCGAATTTTACCAACTCCCCATTCTGCAGCCATAAGTTCACCATCGTTCTCATAGTCAGAAAGGTCGTTGACAGTTGTTCCTGAACCTGTTTCAAATGTGTATAACAGAACCGTGTGTTGATCCTGTGCATAGATAGGTAAGCAGAAAACGCATGTAACAGTAAGAAGCAGAATAAGTATATTTCTAATATATAGCGGATTGCACATAAGTATATCTCCTTGTGTTTTAATTGTTGAAATCTAAAATCTTGCAGAAGCGTTTCTGAGCTTACCCCATGTCGTTGCAAGTTTTCCTTGGGGTGTTACCGAAAGCACACCTGCAATCCCAATATTCATCAACTGTTTAATCTCATTTTGTGATCGGGCGATATTGGAAATACGCACCTCGTCCAACCTACCATCAAGAAACGGCGTACCCCCTCGACCAAGCCAAAGCGGGTTGTCATTCGGCACAATATTACCGCCACCGATATCCACCTCGGAATCGATAACACCGTCAATATAGAGTTTCCCCTCACCAGATTTGGCATCGTAAGTTCCGGCAATATGCGTCCATTGGCGCAGCGACAACTTTTTTTCGCTAAGAATCAGAGCATTCCCCCAAGCAACACTCGTTGTCGCCACCCTAAGTTCAGCCTGTAAATTGCTACGTGGACCTACTTTATAGGTTGAGCCTTTCGTTACACCCTGACCCCCAGCTGAGGAATCAGCATTCAGGTATAGCCACATCTCCACAGTAAGTGCATCCGTTAAGTCAATACTCTCATTATCTGGTATTTCCACAAAATCACCAGCCAGATCCCCACCGAATACCATACCTTTCTGAAATCTACCAGACCCCAATACTGCACCCGTAACTTCACCATCATTTCCAGTGCCAGATATATCTTCAAGCACATTTCCACTGATTGATTCAAATGTATACAGACCCACAGTGTGTCTATCTTGTGCTGAAATAGGTAGACTGATTAAACTTGCAGTTACTACAAGTATGATCAACCCGTTTCTAATGTTCATTCTGTATTTCATGGGTACATTTCCTTTAAAACATCAAGATGAATTGTAGATTTGTGCTATTATACCACAGAATCATAATTCTGAACCAAGATTTTCAGGATAAGAGGTTTTTGGTGCTATCAGATGGATAGGATGGAAATGCATTCTTTGTCTGAACAAGGATTTTCAGGATAAGAGCCATATTCTCGTATTCTATTCTTATGAAAATGTGAAACCTTTTGCGATTCATCCGTTTATGTACATAGCACTCCGCTGGAGTGCAGCCCGTTGACAATCCTCTTTCTATAGACATATTGCTCCGCTGGAGCAAAGGGTCAGCGATCCTTTTTCTATAGTAACAAACTTTGGGGACAAAAACTTTACACACCTCTTCCCCTCCTCCATCCTTCCATCCTCCCCTCTTATCCTGATAAAATCCTGAAAATCCTGAAAATCCTGGTCAATCTTCCATCCTTCCCTCCTCCATCTTCCATCTTCCATCCTTCCATCCTCCATCTTCCATCCTTCCCTCTTCCATCCTCTCTACCAAAAAACTTCCCTTGACAATCCACAACCCCATCAAGTATAATCAATAGAAGTACTTGTCCGAAAGGCGTAACACATAACATGACACAATTTGATGAAATTGTGAAGTATCTAATGGCTATGTTCGCTTATGAGTTTGCCAAACTATCCTTTGGCACACCCGATGTTAAAGTCTTAGAGACACTTGACACCGAGCAACAAACTGTTAAGGTGCATCGCAATGATA
>JAJEJA010000107.1 GCA_022828145.1 Candidatus Poribacteria bacterium
TATTGCCACTAATCAGTGCCGCGCATGGCTACGAAAGAAACGTATTGAAACTGAATCGTTAGATGACACAGAAAATGAATGGATAGATACAACAGCATATTCACGATATGTCGCCGAAGAACAAGCAAAAGTTAACGTTGAAGCACAACGTGAAGTGGTGAAGAAACTACTGGCAAAACTCAAAGAGAGTGAACGCACAGTCATCACCCTTCACTACTTCGGTGAAATGACGATTGAAGAGATCAGCAGATTTTTAGGGGTATCTGCAAGTGCCATAAAACTCCGTCTGCACCGAGCAAGACAAAGGTTACAAAAGGAGGAACCGATGATTAGAGAAGCACTCAGCAACTTCCAACTATCCCCGTATCTTACCGATAACATCATGCAAAAAGTTGAACATCTCAAACCCGCTGCTCCATCTTCCGGTAGCAAACCCTTTATACCTTGGGTGATAGGCGCGTCAAGTATCGCTCTAATTGCGCTGATGCTTGGATTAGGCAGTCAATACTTAGCACATTTCCAACAACCCTATAGTTTAGACTCACAAACCGAAATGGCAGTAGAACTGATCAGTGTCCCAATTGTCCAGAACCTTGAAACGAAACCGGATAACCGGAATCAGATAGCAGCAGAATCTGATGAATCGGAAAAAGGAGATGGAAGTGATGAAGAAACAGATGCAGATTTAGGTAATATGGGAGACTACACTCAGTGGAATTTGCCAGAAAATGCTAAAGCACGTCTCGGAAAAGGGAAAATCAAGGGTATAAATGTATCAGCAGATAATACGCAAATTGCTATAGCAAGTGCTACTGGTGTATGGATCTACGATACTCAGACTGGTGAAGGACTTACCTTACTTAATGATCATATAACACCAACGGCAAAAGTAACGTTTTCACCAGATGGGAAACTTTTAGCAACCGGAAGTGGCAACAGGATCATCATCTGGGATAGAGATACAGGTACACTAATTAAATCTTTTAAAAGAGAAAACGCAGTCATACACACACTTAAAATTACTGACGATAATAAAACACTCATCTGTAAGGGATACGGTTCAATACAACTATGGGATATCCCTACCGGAAAAAAAGAGGAATTTGAGGCAAAATCCTCTAAAGGATTTAATGCAGAACTGGCTCACATATTAGGACGAAGGGTTACTGCCGTAGATTTACACATCAATAAAAACACCAACGAAAGCATATTGGCAGTCGGAAACGAGAAAGGTGAAATTCGTTTGGAAGATGTCAATACCGGACAACTCTTGAAAATACTACAACGTCGTACAGGTGATTATGTTTTTCAGTTAGCATTCTCTCCAGATGGCACGATGCTTGTTTCAAATTCTGACGAACAACCGCTACATTTATGGGATGTAACATCCGGGAAATTAATAAAAACCTTGACCCAAAAACCAAGACTTACAAGTATCATTGAGTTTTCTAATGATGGTAAAACCTTAGCTTGTCAAACCTCGTCCGAAAAAGTTGAACTATGGGATCTTGACACACAAACACGACGGGTAGTACTTGATGAATTGGATGTATTGGCATTCTCACCAGATTCAAAGATAGTTGCGGGAGCTAATCGTAAAGGTGAAATCAAAGTTTGGGATCCTAATACTGGAGACGAAATGTCTTCCTTTAATACAAAACATATAAACGGACTTGATTTATTAGCATATTCATCAGATACTAATACTTTGGTTAGTGGACATGCCAAAACAATAAAGGTATGGGATACGTTCAACTTCACACAACAGTCTGATCGTATAAGCTTTGATATTTTCCCCACTGCCTTGGTATTTTCTCCTAAAGACAGAACAGTAACCATTGCAGCACAGTTTACATATTTCAAAATAAAAGGACTTAAGACTGCTATTGAGGAGAATTTATCAAGCAAATTGAGTGTGTGGAAAACGGATAATGAGGATGAACTTCAGCAACTCCCAGTTGAATCCCGCAGAAGAGAGGGACAGGACCCAGGTAAGAGATATGGGTCTACCATTTCTGGATCGAATGGTGTAGTCGCTTTTTCTAATAACGGTTACATGCTGGCTGCTGTCCTAAATGAAGATCGGGCAACCAAGTATTACCGATTTACAATCCACCTATGGGCTATTCCCTTTGAGAAATCTCATGCCATTCTCAAAGGACATACGGCTAAGATTAACGCAATGGTTTTAACGCCAGACGGTAAAACACTGGCAAGTGGTAGTGACGATGCAACAATACGAATCTGGGATACAAGCACAGGTAATCAACTACTTAGTCTTCCATCTGACAAGACACGCGTTTTGGCAATTTCTGCTGATGGTAAAATCCTGGCAAGCAGTAATGCTGAGAATATAAAACTGTGGGATATCTCTACTGGCACACAACTAAAGTCCCTTAAACTGGAAGATGACTACGTGACCAAATTAGCAATCTCACCTGATAACAGTTTGCTGACGAGTGGAAATCATGATGGAAATATTCGGTTGTGGGATATCGCCACGGGCAACGAATTAACTGTCTTCAAAGGACATTTTGATAAAGTTGACGCGTTATCTTTTTCCTCAGATGGAAAAACGCTTGCAAGCGGCAGCTATGATGGCGCAATATTTCTCTGGAATCTTACCTCATATTGAACGATTTTGCCTAAATATTGCAGATTTATCACATCTGTAATTCCGTAGACTGTCCTAACTGCACCAATGCAGCAATATCCGGTTCATCAGGTGACAAAGAAGCAAAACTACCATCACAGATAGCACGCCGAATCCCACGCATTAGACTGACGTAGAAATGCAAATTATGCAGCGTATGCAGCTGCGAACCGAGTATCTCATTTTCAATATGTAAATGTCGTAAATAAGCACGTGTAAAATTCTGACAAGTATAACAACTACATGACGGGTCCAAAGGACTAAAATCACGCGTATACTTCGCATTCTTAATACGGATGATCCCCTCAGATGTAAACAGCGAACCGTTGCGCGCATTCCGAGTCGGCATCACACAATCAAACATATCAATACCACAACGCACACCATACACCAAATCCTCTGGTGTACCAACACCCATCAAGTAGCGTGGTCTATTTTCGGGTAACAAAGGGGCAGTAAACGCCAACATATCATACATCAATTCCTTTTCTTCACCAACACTCAATCCACCAATAGCATATCCAGGGAAACCAATTGACACCGTCCCCTCAACACTCGCCTGACGTAGATCTCGCTCCATTCCCCCCTGTACAATACCGAATAACAGTTGATTCGGATTCTCATGCGCCATTTTGCTCCGTTCTGCCCAACGTAATGTCATCTCCATTGAATTCTTGAGATACGCATAATCATTCGGCAGAGCAGGACACTCGTCAAAATTCATGATAACATCGGCACCAAGAGCATTCTGAATCGCAATGGAACGTTCAGGACTGATAAACCGTTCCGTGCCATCTATCGGAGAACGGAACGAGACCCCCTCCTCCGTTATCTTCCGAAGCGGACCAAGACTAAAAACCTGAAAACCACCACTATCAGTTAATATCGGTTTATCCCACCCCATAAACTGATGTAGACCACCCGCATCTTTAACAACTTCATGTCCAGGACGGAGATACAGATGGTAGGTATTTGCAAGGATGATTTCGGCATGAATCTGATCAGATAAGGTTTGCGGGGTACAAGCCTTCACAGTACCGCGAGTCCCTACTGGCATAAAAACAGGCGTATTCACAACACCGTGTGCTGTTCGAAGTTCTCCAACCCGCGCCTCGGTCTCTTCGTCTTTATGGATAATCGTGTAAGTTTCTGGCATATCTTTCATCGTCTATATTTTATCACATCTCCTATTCCGTATGTGAGGAATTCGTTCTCCTACTGTTGTTGCCAAATTATTGTTGAACGTCATACATAAATTTGCTAAAATAACACAAAATACTTGTGAGGATACAAATAGATGGAATGTATCTTTTGTGCAATCGTTGAAGGCAAAATCCCTGCAGCAAAAGTATATGAAAACGAACACGTATTAGCATTTATGGACATTGCGCCAGCAAATCCTGGACATCTTCTGATTATACCCAAACAGCACTACCGAAACATCTTTGATATGCCAGCCGAAGTAGGGAGTAAAATAATGGAGGCAGCAGTATCACTGGCAAAAGCCATTAGAGAAGCCTTAAATCCTGATGGACTCAACCTATTCCAATCAAACGAACCCGCTGCATTTCAAACAGTGTTCCACTTCCATCTGCATCTCATTCCAAGATGGGAAGGAGACTCGTTAAGACTCCCGTGGCGACCCAGTGAAGGAAATATTGAACAAATAAACGACATCGCATCTAAAATTAGCGATGCTATGTAGCGCTTAAGAGAGAAACCAATGAACGTCTTAATTACCTCCGCAGCTGCTGAATTGGCACAAAGATTAGCAACAGCAGCATCTGAATCACACACAGTCCGTCTAACTGAACTTGAACCTGTTGACACCAATTTCGAATTCGTCCAGAGCGAGTTAGGACACGACGAGTCAACAAACGAATTAGTAAAAGGCATTGACACCATTGTCCATATTGCAGAAATACCGCCAAACTTGATAGCAAATTCCGACCAACTCGATAATCTTCAGATAGATTATCAGACACGATGCACCTATAACCTATTAGCAGCTGCAGTCGCAGAAGGTGTGAAACACTTCATCTATGCCAGCACGTTACGCCTATTTGAACAGCACGGTGAGGACTGGACAGTAAAAGAAAATTGGAGACCGCGCCCCAGTGTGGATAGTTATGTCCTCTCAAAACATCTCGGTGAATTCACCTGTAGAGAATTCGCGAGGGAACGCAAAATCAACATAACCTGCCTCAGACTCGGCACTATCGTTACGAAAGAAGAAGCAGTAGACACAGAACTTAACACTATGTGGCTTGGCATGGACGATGCTGTCGCTGCATTTCAAGGCGCAATACAAGCTCCATCAAGGTGGGGTATCTTTCACATTCAATCAGAGTTTCCCGGCTCCCGTTTCATCATTGATAATGCAAAGGGACACCTGAAATTTAATCCACAATTTGTGCCACCAGTGGACAGTCCAAGCTAAACTTGTAGGTATAAGCAATAGTCGGGAATCGGAGTTCCCTCCTACCAAAAGCGTCCATCGGTAGGAGCGATCTCCGAATCGCGACCTTTACCCGAACAATTAGAATGGACAATCCACTAGTTCAACAATAACAGACATATCAGTAGCATAAACAAATTATTCAAGGAAACAATAATGAAAGTTCTTATATTAGGTGGTAACGGTTATCTCGGACCACACGTGGTTAAAGCATTGGAATCTCACTACACCTTGCGAGTAACTGACATCAACGATATTGATACAAAACATGAATCTATGCATATAGATGTCGGTTCATTAGATCAGGTCATGAAAGCAGCTGAAGGAATGGACACAATAATTAACTGTTCAGTGCTACGACACGACCGACAGTTAGCATTTGATGTTAGCACCCGTGGTTGCTATAACATGATGCGTGCCGCTGTTGAACACGGAATCAAACGAGTCATCAATACAGGACCGCACTTCACCATTCAAGGCGACAGTTACACATCTTATGACTTTGAAATCAATCCTGATGTCCCACCACATACCAGCACAGGACTTTATCCACTAACGAAAGGTCTTGGACAGGAAGTCTGTAAAGTCTTTACGGAGCATTACGACATCTATGTGCTCTGCTATCTGTTCCTCAGTTTCCAAGACCTCAATTATGACAGAGAAGGCACCGATCTCAATCCCTTTTCTGTCAGTTGGCGGGATGCAGGAGAAGCGTTCCGTTTAGGATTAGAAATTGACTTTGAAAATCTCCCATCAAAATGTGAGATATTCAACATCTTTGCAGATCTGCCGCATCAGCAGTTCTCAAATACAAAGACAAAACGGATATTAGGTTTTCAACCAAAAGATAACTTTGAATGGATGTGGCATAAAAAGAAAGATAAATAGTGCCTTCGCTTTAGTCTTATGGAATGGTTTGCAACCCACGATAATCTATGTTAAACTTGTGATATATAAACACCCTTTACATGACGCGATTTGCAATCTTAGCGACTAATACCTTCGGAGAAAACAGTATGGCTACCGTTGATATACCTGTAGAACCAAAAGTAGAACATCTACTGAATAGTGTCAAAAAACTATCTCCAGTTGAGTTAGATGAATTTATGCAAAAATTCACAGAATGGCAGCAACAAAAGGATATATCTATAGACGAGCAACTTGATGCTGACGCTTCAGATGACGAAGTGTTAGACTACATCAAGAATAACACACGTTTACCCGAAAAAGAGAATCGACGTTATTGGGAATTGCGACTTAAGCGAGAGAACACAGATTTAAACAACCACGAAACGGTTGAATATGAGGGTTTTGTGACAAAGTTGGAAAATATGAACGTCAAACGTCTTGAAGCACTAACTATCTTAGTCCACCGATGGAAGAAACCTGCAATCGACATTTTATCAGAATATGGCTTAATCATATCCCAATTTGATGAACCCGATTATTATGAATCAATTTCTCATGTAATGCAATCGGAAACCTAAAGACAGGAATATAGTAAAGAATGGCATTTACAGCTCGTATTCCTGTCCATATACGCAAACAAGTTCAAGAACGGGCAAAAGGATCTTGTGAATATTGCAGAACACCTGACAATATCGCTACCTCTTCTTTTCATTGTGAACATATCGTACCTCAAGCAATTGGTGGAACAAATTCAATAGATAATTTAGCGTGGTCTTGTCCGCGTTGTAACAGTCATAAGCATACAAAAACACATGCAGAGGACCCTCAGACAAATCAGCGTATGGAACTGTTCAATCCTCGTCAAAAGTTGTGGAACCGACACTTTATGTGGAGTGGAGATTTTCTAATTATCGTTGGACGCACCCGCATAGGAAGGGCAACTGTTCATGCATTGAATATGAACAGTCCACAGCAGAAAAATTTGCGTAGAGCATTGCTTAGTATTGGAGAGCATCCAGCAGACACTGTATGACCAATTGACTATGGACATTAAACTCCTTGCACACCGCGGCGGAATGGGACGCGCACCCGAAAATACACTCGCATCGTTTAAACAGGCACGCATTGATGGAGCAGATGGATTTGAAGTTGATGTCTGCCTAACACAAGACAAAGAGCCCGTACTAATTCACGTAGATTTCAACCGAAATGATATACGAAAAGCGACCGGATGCCCAACCCCTCTCAATCAACTAAAATGGAAAGACGTTCAACACATAAATATGCTAAACTCTCAGGAACCTGTCCCACACCTTGATGACGCACTCAGGTTTGCAAAAGAAAACGACTTCCCATGCTTTGTTGAACCAAAAACCGATACACCCGAAATCCTGCCGATCATCATAGAAAGAATCCATCACTTTGATGTAGTACACCTCGTCAGCATCCTCACGTTTTACCGTTGGAAACATCTGCTCATTGACGCGAAACAATTAGAACCCGACCTCACAACCAGCGCAATTCTGATTAACCCGATGGCAAACTTCCTCAAAGCAGCAGCCGAGATGAATGTGAACCGTATCATCTTCGGTTGGGATAGATTCAATCATTTCGCGCTATACAATTCACTAACACGATCAATACCACGCCAAGTAAGCAAACTACAAGACAACGGATTTATCGTAGACGCAGGCTTTATTCTCGCCTACAAAGATGTAACTTGGGCAATCAAAAACAACATTGAAGGTCTATGGGTAGACGACGTGCCTTATATCAGAGATTGTGTAAAACAGATTTACAATGAAACGGAGTGAAAAATTACAATAGCATGAACGTCACTATCTGTAATCCACTTCTCAGAACACCTCTCTCACTAATTGTTGACGATTCGTGTCCTGTCATCAACCTTACCTACTATTGGATACAGCAACGGCATGATTGGAAAGCGAAACATCAACCGAACACACCTCCACAACGCTGGGAGGGTGATGCAACACAGCATAAGAAAATGCCAAACACAATCCCTGCCGATTTCGCATGGGAGTGGGCAGAGTGGTGCTGGGAAAACGGCGTGAAAGGCAAATTCAGTCTCATCCCATATCCTGCAGGTATCGGACGTGTTGACGAAGGATTTCCCGACGATGTTGTAGGAAAAAGTTCAGCACAAGAATATCACTCCTGGCTACGAATCTATCGCGAGATTATTTGGCCCAACTTTGACATAACACCTGAAATGTTAACACACACTGCTGTCGTTGATCTGGAAACATTATCACTTACCGACGAGTGGGAACAGGTCGAATGGGTTGACCCGCCTGTTGATAATAGATTGACAGATTATATTATCACTGCAATGGAGATGCTCAATAATGTCGGCATCCCGTGTGAAGGTGTAACGAGTCCCGGCGCATTCGGAAAACGACAAGAAGCAGCATACTCGCAAGCCGCCTTAACCGCATCACAGGAGGTCAACAATGATCCACGTCCCTTCTATTTTCTCTGGCTTAAACATGATGAACTTCCAGACGTCCCTATCTACCACGTTGAGAAGGAGAAAGGAATCGCTATTGCAAGTATTGTCGCATGTGCAGGCGACTGGTTCGGCGGGTGGACAGGGTACGACTTAGGTGACCCAGACCGATTTATCACAGAAGATTTACAAGGCGGAAGACTACCACCAATCCTTGAAAAAGAACTCCCGTGCGTGCTTGTTGGACATTGGCCCGGATTCTATTTCAACGGGGAAAAACTCGGGTTTGATGTGCTAAAAACTGTCAAATCACGACTGGATGATTACGACCCGGATGGCACGAAAACGATCTGGATGAAAAACTCAGAAATCGGACACTACTGGATGGCACGAGAACTTACTGACATTACAGTCCTTGAAGAAGAACGGAAGATAAAACTGTCAACACAGTTTCCAACTGCAAATTTTACCTTCTCTATCACCATGTCTATTGAACGTCCAATACGGCATATCCAAGTTAATGGATGGGATTTACGCCAAGTACATTCTCGACGCGATTTTCAGAGAGATACGTTCCTCCGTGAAGGAAAGCAGACTTTCGTCGCCATAGATTTGGAAATGGGAGAAACAGAACTCACACTTACGGTATAAGAATCCTTCCCCCACTCGCAATTATTGTAGCACCCGTAATATAACTGGATTCTTCACTTAATAGATATGCAATAACATCTGCCATCTCATGCGGTTCACCAAGCCTACCAAGCGGTGTTGTTGCTCGGAGTTGTTCAACCATCTCTGCTGACACTTCACTTAACATATCCGTGTCAATTGCCCCTGGTGCTACCGAATTGATCCGTATATTGTGTTTCGCCAACGGTCTACAACACGATTTTGTCAGAGAGATAATCCCCGCTTTTGCAGCCGCATAAGGTAACTGGTCAGGCCGGACAGCCAACGCAGCTATTGAGGATACATTGACGATACGTCCAAACTTCCGCTTGATCATGCCATCCTTAACGCTCCACAACACATTGAAGGGACCCGTTAGGTTGATAGAGATGATTCTGTCCCAATGCTCAGGTGTAAGTTCATCAAAGGTCATATCGCCGACATCCCCAGCGTTGTTCACCAATAATTCGATAGGTCCAAGTTCCCTCGTCACCTCAGCAACCATTCTGTTTACAGCGTCTCTATCCGAAATATCAGCTTGAAAAGGCGATGCTTTCTGTTTATATTTATCGTAGATTTCAGCACAGACATCTTCCGCTTTTGTAACTGCATGGGAATAGTGAACAGCAACAGTTGCCCCTTCACTGGCAAGTTTTTTAGCGGTTTCTTTACCAATCCCGCGGCTACCGCCCGTTACAAGTGCTACCTTTTCCTGAAATCTCATCTATGTTTCCTCTTGGTAGTTTTCTATTCGCTAACAAGAATGCTTTCATCCACATTAGGCATAACAGGATCGTCAATCTCAAGCATTCTGTACCATGATTCAAAATCAAGTTCCGGTTGTCCCCACTGAAAATCGTAGTCAAATGAATACGGTACTGCATGTCGTTTTTCAAGCAGGTCTTCCGCAACCGAAATCCTTTCACCGTTGATGTGAAGAAAGACATCAGCAACCGTCCGACTCGCGTAGGTACCGAAATCAGGATCACGAATTTCCATTGTGAGCGGGAATTCATCAACAGCAGATTGTTCAACGAGACTTCTTAGATAATCCCTTGCTTCCAATCCGCGTTCCTTTGCACGATCACGTTCTTCTTCAGGGTATTTCCTTGACCGTTCGATTTCTGCCGCATCTATTCCCCGTATGCGTATATTTGTATAGATATAGATGCCATCTTCACGTTTCTGTATGCCGGGCCAAGCATCATAATCCCCCTGCATTGGTCCTGAATTATACGCATGAAATAGAATCAACACTCTGTTGATTGTATCAGCATCGTAAACATCGTCAAGGTCTGTGATGCTGCCATAGTATACAGGTTCACCTTCTTCGTAGTCTATTTTTGAGAAAACCTTACATGTGAAATAGATCGCAGTTTCATCTTCAGTAAGTGTGCACTGATTACTATTGTAGTAGACATTTTTCCCAAAAACAGTTGCCTCGTCACAACTGACAAGTGATACCACACTAAGAATCGCGATGATTAATAGTATGTGTTGCCCTAATAGCATGTGTTGAATAAACTGATACCGCTGATGGAAAACCCTATTCTTCATCTATAACTTTCCTTAATGTTTCCCATACCTCATCTGAAATAGGTGATGTCGCAGCATCGAAGTTTTCTTCCACTTCATTGGCATTCTTTGATCCTGATAAGTTTGTCGCAATCAAGGGTTGATGCAAGCAGAATTGGATAGCAAGATTCAACAGGTTCAAATCGTTTTTCGCACACCATCGCCAAAGTTGATATGCTTTTTCACCTTCAGGAGGTCTCGCGTTAACGTCTGGCTCAACACCAGAGAGTAACCCCGCCGCAATCGGACTACCGTTGATCACGCCGATGTCTCTTTCATTAGCAAAGGATAGCAACCCGTCATCCGCAGTCTGACTCAGAAGAGTATAATCCAGATAGGTTAGTATAACGTCAACCATACCTGTTTCAATTGCAATCTTATGGAATTCGTGTTCCCTCACACCCAGACCAATGAATTTTACCAAACCCTCTTCACGCATCCGTTGCAACGTTTCTAACGCGCCATCCTTCGCTATTACCGGGTCCATATTTGAGGGATCATGCACTAAGCAGACATCAAGGTAGTCTGTTCCTAACAGCCTAAGACTATTTTCAATACTGTGGCGTGTACCAGAAGCACTATAATCACCACGCCATTTCGGATGTGTCCCCGTTTTTGTAGCAAGATATATCTTTTCCCGCCACCCATCAGCGAGCGCAAGTCCAGTCCGTCTCTCACTTTCGCCATACAGTGGAGATGTGTCAAGATAGTTTATACCCAACGTAATTGCACGACGCACCGCTTCAACCGCTTCATCGTCAGAAACGTCATGACCTCCGATACGCGCACCACCCATCCCAAGACAGGTGACCTCTAATCCAGTTCGTCCCAGTCTACGTCTTAGTAGTGAGGTATTCATTAAATAACACCGATATCTTTCAAATGCTGCAACGAATCCGCAACGCGCCCCTGAACACCTGCCTCATCAAGGTTCTCACCTTCAATACCCTCTAATTCCATCGTGAAGGGACCGTAGAACCCAGCAGCATTCAACGTTTGAAAAACTGCCTTGTAATCAACTACACCTTCACCCAACGTTGGAAAATGCCAAGTCCGATATCCACCATTTGTATCCTTCAGATGAACAGCACCCACATAGTCAATAATCTTCTCTACTTCTGTAACCGCATTGACATCATGATTATAATAGTAGACATTTCCCGTATCAAAATTGATGCGGATGTTGGGATGATTAACACCTTTCATCGTTTCAAGCGCAACATCCCCATTGTGTGCCATATCCGGATGCGTTTCTAAACAGATTCTAACATCTAAAGGTTCAGCATTTTCACCGATAGCGCGGAGACGTTCATATACTACACTCTTGTCAGTCTCTCCTGAGTGGACGCTAACAAAAATAACCTTCACACCCATCTCGTTCGCAATGTTCAGTGTCCTTTGAAAGTCCGTAACAACTGTCTCAGACTGCACATCACATCTACCGAGCAAACTGGTTGCAGTCAGTCCATGTGCCTTTAAATCCGACTGCAATTTATCAACTGCCTCATCAGCAGGCACACCAATTTCAACATTCGTCAAACCGATTTCTGCTAAATGTGTATAAGCATTTGCACCAAATTGTCTATAACTACCTAAGTTACATGCAATGATGTTTTTCATTCTTTCTCCTTATTTTGGAATTATGCTACGGGATTTTCCGCAGCACCGTATTACACAAGAAAACTTCAAGTCCAAACAGAAGCACAGCCGGTATTAAAAAATACGCTGCCATCTCTTTTTCTTCTGTATAATCAACAACCTTAAATTCAGTCTTTTCAAGCTGATCAATCTCAGTATAAACATGTCTTAGTGATTGTACATCTGTCGCTCGAAAATATCTGCCACCCGTAATATTGGCAATCCGCTTAAGTGTTCCTTCATCAAGATAGGTCCTTACTTCCCGATACCGTTTTCCAAAAGTCGTATCTTCATAAGGGATAAGTGCACCCCCCTCTTTACCCATGCCGATAGTATAAACCTTAATGTCAAGCGACTGTGCTAATGACGCAGCTGTTCCAGGGGCAATCGATCCGGCGTTGTTCTCACCATCTGTCAACAAGATAACGATCCTGCCAGTTGATACTTTTTTTGGCGTTTCCGACACTTGCAACCGATTCGTAGTCGTCGCAATCGCATCACCGATAGCTGTGCCATCTTTCAATTGACCCCCTAATGCAACCTCTACACCCTCAAGTATTTCTATTAGCACTGTATAGTCCAGTGTGAGTGGACATAACGTATAACTTTCACCAGAAAATACGACCAAACCAACGCGATCACTCTCACGATGTTTTAGAAAATCACGAATAACCGACTTCGCAGTTTCAAGACGGTTCGCATCCTTCACATCCTCTGCACGCATACTCTCTGAAATATCAAGTGCCAAAATAATATCTATACCTTCCGCAAAACGACGTTCCTGACTTTGTGACAGTTGTGGTCTCGCAAGCGCAATAATAAGAAGCGATATGACAATGAATCTTAGTATCTTGAGCGATGGAAGTAGTCTAACAGATAGTGATCTCGGTATTTCCCCAACATGCTGCACCTCACCGATACGGATAGCAGGCGCGTATGAACGTTGCCACCGAAGAAAAACCACCAATAAAGGTAATATAACGAACAGAACTAAAAAAATTGGTGATTCAAGATGCATTATTACGAACTCTTTCAGACCAATGGAAATTCTTATTAAGACCCTGTGTTGACAATGCCTTAATGATTGATAGTATGCATAGTCCGACACCGACGACATTGAAAAGAAGGAACGTCACCCAGTCAACATGCGGTATCTCAGTCGCCATAAAGTACGGGACAAACCCAAAAATCACAGCAAGCGGTTTCATTCTACCAGCAAGAAGTGTGCTACCGAGTGTATAAAAAATCGCAGTCTTACCACATATAGCAAGCGGAACCAAAAGGCAGAGACACAATATCAATAACGGAAAACCTACTATAGATAGGATGATCACCCAGATAGCAACGGGGATAACGATAAACATAAGCAGACTAAACAGAATACTACCGATCGGTCTCTCTACCAACATTGTACTTACTGCATTGATAGGTTTGCGAAAAGTCAGTGCCATCAATAGATACGTCAATAGCAGAAGTCCAAATTTTAGCGTTGTAAATCTAAAATTGCGATGTTTCCTAATATCCCAGACAGTATGCGGATTCATCAGTAGATGCGCCGATGCAGGAAGAATCCGCCACCCGTTGCTTACGATATGATTCTCAGTCGGTTCATAATCTCCCGTTATTGTGCCACCGACAACCTGTACCATCCCTTCTACCTGTGCGTCTTTGGAAAGTACAATATCTCCACCGATAACCAATACATTTCCAGTTACTGTCCCATGTATAGTAGCATCACCCGAAATCATAATCACCGTTTGAACGACTTCATCAGGTTCTAAATAATAGTCATTCACAAGTTTGAAAATTCGCGTGGTACCTTCCCACTTATATGGGATAGTATCTATTTCATTATCAGGCTCTTCATCTTCCCCATCTTCCTCTGTGATAGGTGTTGTCTCCTCATTGTCATTATCATCAGGGATTTCTTCAGCAGTAACGGGTGCAGCATTTTCGTCCTCAACCTCCAAATCCGACTCATCTTCTGTGGAAGTTTGTGTATCTGAAGTCTCCTGTTCAGAAACGTGTTCTTCGTTTTCAACAATCTGTTCTTCAGATGGTGTTTCAGTAGATTCAGCCTCTGTATCCGGTGTCTGACCAGATACAATCTGCCCTCCAAACACAATAATAATTAAAAAAATAAGTGCTATCTGTTTCATTTTGATATCGTTTGCCAAATAAAATAAGGTATTTAATATAGGTCTTGAACAATAACCTTATCTATTATAGGTAGAAAAACTGTAGATGTCAACTTTTTTCATACTTGCAGACCTGTGGACTGAAAAAATTGATAATTGAATACCTCTGATTATGCAATCGTTATGTCAACAAAGAAACCTTGACATTTCAGCGAAGTTCACATATACTATATAGACTGTTTCAATATCTATCCATACTATCCTTCATTTTCTCATCAACAACATCGTAGGATATTAAAACATGAAAACATCATTCTTATATATACTCATAATCACCTTCTGTCTCCTGACATTAAATGCCACATCGCAATCTAAAGTTGAAGACATCATCAAACATATTGATCAGTTGTATCGTAGCAAGACAAGTCAAGCAGAAATGGAGATGCATATTGTCACACCGCATTATGAGAGAACACTGAAAATGCAAGTATGGACGAAAGGAATGGACAAAACTTTCATCAGAATTACGGCACCAAAGAAGGAACAGGGGGTGGCAACATTACGCATCAAAAACGAGATGTGGAACTATCTGCCGAAAGTAAATAAGACCATGAAGATATCTCCATCAATGATGATGGGGTCTTGGATGGGATCCGACTTCACAAATGACGATCTGGTCAGAGAATCATCTCTGATTGATGATTATACCTACCAAATCGTTACACCAGAAAATGCAACTGATGATCTGCTATACGTTGAACTCATACCGAAAGAGGATTCCGCCATTGTCTGGGGTAAAATCATTACCGCTGTTCGCACCAACGATTATATTCCGATGTGGCAACATTTCTATGATGAAAAAGGGAAACTAATGCGTATACTGAATTTCAAAGAGGTTAAGAAATTCGGGGAAAAAACCGTACCATCTGTAATGGAAATGATTCCACAAAACAGAGATGGACACAAAACAGTCGTCCGATGGGTAAGTGCTAAGTTTGACACAAAAATTGATGATAGAATCTTTACACGGCGAAATCTACAAAAGCGATATTGATGACAGGATAAGATACCTCTACCATGATGCTCAAAATTGCGTTTCGTAACATCTTTCGTCAAAAAAGACGTACAATCCTCACTGCACTTGCAATGATTGTCGGATTCACGCTCTCATCAATCGTGATCGGTCTATCTGATGGCGCGTATTCTAATGTGATTGAGATGTTCACTGGTAACCGTATCGGACATATACAGGTGCATCGTGCGGGATATCATGACAAACCGTCTATCTATAAAACAATTAGCAACTATGAATCCATTGGCAAAATGATCCAAAACGAAGATGGTGTGGAAGCCTGGACACCACGGATTTATACAGGAGGCTTAGGGTCAGTTGACGAAAGAAGCACCGCTGTTCGGATCATCGGGATAGATGTTGCACGAGAAAACATCGCAACGAATTTCAACAAAAAAGTGATTGAAGGAAACACACTATCAGAAACAGCTTTACACGAAGTCGTTATCGGGGAAAAGTTGGCAAAGACACTTGCTGCGACTCTCGGTAGTAAAATCGTTCTATTTTCACAAGCTGCCGACGGTTCAATTGCGAATGACGAATATACAATTGTTGGCATTGCAGACAGTGGCGATGATATTACAAACCGGGTGGCATGTTATCTTCACATTGACGATGTTCAGGAACTATTCGTGCTTGAAGGACGCGTTCACGAAATTGTCGTAATTGTATCCAATATCAATAAAGTTGAAAGAATCTCCAATGCGATTACAGAAAGACTTCACGATACTTCGCTTGAGGTTTTACCTTGGTACCAGGTCGTCAAATCCTTCTATGATGCAATGCAAAAAGACAAGCAAGGAGACGCTGTTGCACGTTTCATTATAGTGTTCATTGTGGCTATCGGTGTGCTGAACACTGTGCTGATGTCCGTTATGGAACGCACACGTGAATATGGTGTATTAAAAGCGGTTGGCACAAAACCGATACAGGTTTTCTGGTTAGTTATCTACGAAGTCGTGATTATCACTATGGGTAGCATCGTTATCGGTGCCATGTTGGGTGTTTTCTTCAATTACCTCCTATCCGTATACGGTGTGTCTTATGCTGAGGGATTTACATTGGCGGGTGTCGAATTCGGAAAAATGTATGCCGAAGTCAATGTTGCATGTCTCCTGGTTCCTGCCACAACAGTATTTGTTTCTGCAGTGGTCGTGAGTCTTTTTCCAGCAATAAAAGCTGCTCGCATTATGCCGGCAAGAGCAATGCGGATACATTAGAAATATGCTTCTAATTCTAATTAAACTCGCTTGGCGAAACATCTTACGAAACAAACGCCGGACGCTGATCGCCTCAACGGCTATCAGTATCGGTCTCGCTGCCCTCATTTTCCTTGACGCGTTGATGATCGGCATGTTCGAGAATATGATCAAAACAGCAACCAATTCCTTCATCGGGGATGCACAGATTCATCGCCAAGGTTACAGAGACACGCTGGAAGTCTCAATGACCATAGAGCAACCTGATAAAGTTACTGCTAACCTTGCTAAGGAAGCAAACGTTCAGCATTTCACACGTAGAACCTTTGTAATGGGTATGATTGCCTCGGCTGCGAACAAGAGTGCTATTAGTCTTGTTGGTATACAGCCGCATACCGAAAAACACCTATCTCAGATTGATGATGCAATTACAGAAGGTGTGTTCTTTGAAGGGACAAATACACAGGATATTGTTATCGGTAGCAAACTTGCTGAAAATCTTGAGGTGACACTTGGAGACAAAGTGGTTGTAACTGTCGTTCAAGCTAATACAGGGGAGTACTTCACAGAGGGATTCCGGGTCTCAGGTATCTACTATTTCGCTGACGCTGCAATGAACAGTGGCATGGCATTTATTCGGATCAGGAAAGCACAACAGATGCTCGCTATCGGCAATAGAATTCATCAGATCGCAATTAAGTTCACTTCTACCTCCTATGCACAAAACAGAGAGTTGCCCTTTTGGATGAACTATTCGCAATATGGAAACGAAGCACTGAGCTGGACAGATATTCTCCCGCAGTTACCAAAAGTCTTTGAGATTTCAAAATACAGCAAGTATATCATGGGGGCTATTCTATTTGGTGTGGTAGCATTTGGTATCATCAACACACTGTTTATGTCGTTATATGACCGGATGTTTGAGTTCGGTGTGTTACGTGCTGTTGGAACACGTTCTTTTGGGATGGCGCGTATTATGTTATTTGAAGCAGCTGTATTAGCAATTATTAGTATCATTTTCGGTGGTGTCCTCGGCTATGCTTTAGTGGTGATCTTTGCACATTTTGGATTAGATTTCACAGGCAATGAAATGATGGGTGTTACATTACAAGAATTTATTTATCCTGTAATAAAAATTGAGCAGTTTATCACATATCCGGTCTCAGTCTTTATTTTTACAATCATCGCGGGATTGTATCCCGCCTGGCATTTAGCCAGGATGAAACCTGTTGACGCAATGCGGAGAAGTTTTTAGGAAAAGACCATGAATCAGACAGAAAAAATAGACGTTATTACCGCTGAAGGTGTGACCAAAGTCTATGATGCTGACGGTATACCTGTGAATGCTCTAAACGGTGTTGACCTGACAATACAAGCAGGAGAATTTACAGCAATTGTCGGACCATCTGGATCAGGCAAAACAACCTTTCTCAATATCATTTCTGGATTAGATGCACCCACGGAGGGTAAAGTATCGCTTGCAGGGAAGGTCATCTCAGAGATGTCAGGAAACGAACTTTCTGACTATAGACGCGATAACATCGGCTTCATATTTCAGGCATATAACTTGATTCCTGTTCTGACAGTAGAAGAAAACGTTGAGTATATCATGCTGTTGGCAGGTGTGCCGAAAGCTGAACGACACAAACGTGTTATAGACATACTAAAAGTGGTCGGTTTAGAGGGAGTAGAGGATAGACTTCCAACGCAATTATCAGGGGGACAACAACAACGTGTCGCTATCGCTCGCGCGATGGTCTCTGAACCTACCATCATACTGGCAGATGAACCGACAGCAAACTTGGATTCTAAAACGGGTGCTGACCTTCTTGAAATGATGCGTAAACTAAACACCGAGACAGGGATGACATATCTATTCTCAACGCACGATCCATTGGTGATGGAAAGAGCTAAACGACTGATAACACTTCGTGACGGTCTCGTGGAAAGTGATGAGGCAAGGGAATAATATACTGCTATATGAATAGATACCTCCTATTCTTAATCACTATCTTGACAATATCTCAAATATACACCTCTCACGCTGAAATCAGAATTAGCGGTTACTACAAGAACTTTTTTACTACCTTTGACACGCCGTACACAGATGAACCGTTGACAGGTGCTGTCGTCAACCGATTACGATTGAACCTTACTTACAATCCGACTGACACACTATCCTGCGCTTTTGCCTACGATTTCGCACCGCGCGTACAAGACCCATCACTCTTTACAGAATCTCCATTTGCTATTGGAACAACATCTTCGCGGTATAGATTAGTAGATTTCCATTCGCGTATCTATCCCACCGAGGACGAGCTGATAGGCAGTGTAGGCATTTATCACAATCTTGACCGTGCATCAGTACAGATAAGCACAGAATTCGCTGATATATCTATTGGTCGTGAGGCAATTGCATGGGGAAGCGCGAGGATTATCAACCCTACTGACGTCGTTGCACCCTATAACTTTGATCAGTTAGATACTGAAGATCGCATCGGTGTTGACGCAGTTCGTATACGTATCCCTGTCGGTGTGCTTGGAGAGATTGATTCTGGTTACATCATCGGTGATAATTTCGAATTTGAAAAGAGCGCAATCTTTCTACGCACACAATTTAATACCTTTGAAACAGATTTTTCAATGATACTCTTGGAATACCAGAAAGACCTACTCATCGGTTTAGACATTGCTCGTGGGATTGGCGGCGCAGGGTTTTGGTTGGAAACATCATACCTCTTTATTGACCCATTAGCAGATGTAGCACATACTTATCAAAACTATTTCAGAGGATCTATCGGAATAGACTATAGTTTCGGCGGTGAAACTTACACGTTCATTGAATACCACTTCAATGGAGTGAATTCTGCGGAATCACAAAACCTTATGAAACATTTAGAACACCCCGCTTATGAGCGAGGTGGAGTCTATCTGTTAGGAAATCACTATCTTGCTCCTGGAGTCTCTCATCAGTTGACACCACTGATTAGCCTCAGTGGACAGATGTTGCTAAATCTGTCTGATATGTCAACTTGGATTGCTCCACAGATTGCCTACAACGTAGCAGAGGATGTTCACCTATCTCTCGGCTGTTTTTTTAGTTTTGGCAAACCTCCTCTAAACGATGATCCAAACCAATATCAATCCGAATTTGGACTGTATCCTAACCTCTTCTTTTCCTCCTTCAGTGTCTATTTCTAAGCAATATATATACAATTGCATCCTTACCATCAAATATGATACTATAGTAATCATAAATGTTCTAATTACAGTTTGAAACATGGTAGAAACAAATGGACAATTGTTGTCACGATAAAACCACTGAACTTGACAATCTCCGAGAAAGACAATCCAAAACGTTATGGATCGTTTTGGCAATAAACGGTGTCATGTTCGGTTTAGAATTGATTGTAGGGATCCTTGCAGGTTCAGTTGCATTGCAAGCCGATTCCCTTGACATGCTGAGCGATACACTTGTTTACGGTTTCAGTCTCTATGCAATTGGCAAGAGCAGTCATTGGCGTGCAGGAGCAGCACTGCTCAAAGGTAGCATCATGGCACTCTTTGGCATCGGTGTCTTGCTGCAAAGCGGCTTTAAGTTCTTTGTAGGCGGTGTTCCACATTCAAACTATATGTTCTATATGAGTCTCCTTGCTCTCGCTGCAAATGCAAGTTGTCTATTTTTCTTATCAAGACACAAATCAGATGATATAAACATGCGATCAACATGGTTATGTTCTCGTAATGATATCATCGCCAACACAAGTGTCTTCTTAGCTGCTGTCCTCGTTGCCATGACACATTCCAAATTGCCAGACTTGATAGTCGGATTACTCATAACAACGATTTTTCTCAAATCCGCAATCTCAATCCTCAGAGATTCGGTTAGAGAATTGCGACTACCGGTCATAGAACCGATAAAAGAACTCTGTAATGCAGGTATCTGTCCAGCAAATGCGTGTGTTTGTAGCACATTCTGTTAGAATGTGCTACAAGCATGATCGCGGAAAGCGCGGAGGAGGTGGATATGCTCCTGAATCTTCTGTGCAAAAACTTTACACACCCGTTTAATGAAATAGCACTTGACAAAGCACTTAAATTCACTACACATTCGGTATCTATCCGATCAGACGTATTATGTATAAATTAGCCATCGGCGGCATAATGCATGAATCAAATACTTTTAGTAGCACACCTACAGACTTCAACGCGTTTTCACGGACACTTGGAGAGGATATATTTTCTGTTTGGAAAGATACACATCATGAAATAGGTGGATTTATTGAAAGCACGAAACAGCATGACTGTATAGGCATTCCCACCTTGATGGCAACAGCGACTCCAGCAGGTCCAGTAACAGACACAGCATTTGATAGACTCACCGATATTCTCATACAACAATTGAAAACAATCCCAGATTTAGATGGACTACTGCTTGCACTGCATGGTGCCCTGGTAGTGGAAAGCTATCCCGATGGTGATGGCGAAGTGTTGCGTAGACTACGAGAGACCATCGGACAGTCTTTACCTATTGTTGTTACACTTGACCACCATGCAAATGTGTCGCAACAGATGGTAGACACATCAACAGCACTCGTCATATACAAGACGAATCCGCACATTGACCAACGACAACGCGGTATACAAGCAGGAGACTTGATGATGCGGATTCTGAATGAAGATGTCCTACCCACCCAAGCTCTGGTTAAACCCCCAATGATACTCAATATCCGTTATCAGAACACAAGTGCAGAACCGATGTCCTCCATATTGAAATCGGCTGAAGAATTAGAAAGCGAACCCAATACCCTTATTGCGAATGTCGCTGCTGGATATCCTTATGCTGATGTGCATGAGATAGGTCCATCCTTTGTCGTTGTAACGGATAATAATCAGAAACTTGCACAATTGGAAGCAGAACGGTTAGCGGATATGTTATGGCGTGTCCGTAACGAATTGTCATTGAACTTACCTGATGCTGCAGAAGCAGTTCAGCAAGCGATGGCAAGCAAAGAACATCCGGTGGTGCTTGTTGAAATGGGGGATAATATAGGTGGTGGTTCCCCCGGTGATAGTACCACTGTTTTGGCAGAACTGATTCGGCAGAAGGCATCAGGTTTTGTTATTGTGCTATGTGATCCTGAGTGTGTCCAGAGCTGTATAAAGAGTGGTGTGGGTAATGCCGTATCTCTGATAGTAGGTGGGAAAACTGACAATCTGCATGGTGAGCCTATTGCTATACAAGGCAGCGTGAGACTGATACATGATGGACATTTTATTGAGACAGAACCACGGCACGGTGGACAGAAATATCACAATCAGGGATTGACTGCTGTTGTGGCAATGCGGGACTCATTAGTCGTGTTGACAAGTAAACGTCAGCCTCCATTTAGTCTGCAACAGTTGTTGAGTCTCGGCATCAATCCCAAGGAAATGCGGATGATAGTTGTGAAAGCTGCTATTGCCTATCGTGCTGCATACAAACCGATTGCTGGGAAAATAATTGAGGTAGATACCCCGGGTTTGACAGCGGTGAATCCACTGCATTTTAAGTATCAGAATGTTCGGAGACCGCTGTTTCCGCTGGATTGAATTGGACATCCTCAGAATTTTCACGACATTAAATAATCAAATATGGTATAATTGGCTATCAGACCATAGATATGACACCTCATACAGACATTTATCAATCATATATCTTGGAGAACAATTATGGCATCTGCTGCAGTGCAAACCTACCTCACACCTGAAGAATATCTTACCTTTGAACGAAAAGCGATTATCAAGCATGAATACCGTAAAGGACATATCGTTGCAATGTCCGGGGCAAGTTTCGCACACAATTTTATTACTTTGGACACTGCAACCGGTTTGAACATTCAATTGTCGGGAGGTGAGTGTCAGGTCGCAGCAAGCGATATGCGTATAAAGGTTCCGCAGACAAACTCCTATTTTTATCCCGATATCGTCGTGTTCTGTGGAGAACCTATCTCAGAAGATGATAATTTTGACACACTTCTTAATCCGACTGTCATAATTGAGGTGCTATCACCTTCAACTGAAACTTATGATAGAGGTGAGAAGTTTGAGAACTATAAGCAACTTGCATCATTACAAGAATACTTGCTGGTTGCTCAGGATCAGATTAAGGTTGAACACTTTTCTCGGCATAATTCTGAGTGGATCCTCACTGAGTATTGCAATGTTGCAGATGTCGTGCTGCTGAGTTCAATTGATTGTGAATTGCATTTACGAGAGGTATACGCACGCACGCAACTTGTGTGATTTTAGCGTAGCCATTATAGGTTGGGAAAAACAAGATGAGACATTTTGGAACGCAAGGTCCAGTTTATCCAGAAAAACACTATGAGGAACACCCCCGAATCTACTCCTAATCTGCTTTTATTCTGGGGCTAACACCAATGAACTTCGGGCGGGGAGGTAAAGTTGGATGGACTGCGTATATCCTTCTGTTTCAACATCTTGCCACGGATAATAGATACTTTCTACTGCGCCGTAACCCCCATATTCTTCCTCATCAGTATTGAGAATAAGCTTGTAGTCTCTCTTTTTGAGGACAGGAATTCGCCAATCCGTGACAGAAGTTGTCGGATGGAAGTTGAAAGCAAAAACAAGTCCACCACGCGAATAGACAATCTGTTTCGCATCTTCGTGAATATATAGCAACTGTATGTCCGTATCTGTCAAGATATGATACTTGGCATCAAGGTTTTGCATTGCGGTATCAAAGGCATTTAGATGTCTATAGTAGAGCGTATCATCGTCAACAAGATGCCACTGCCGACGTGCATACCAATACGAATTATTGTTACCCTCACGCGGAAAGTCAATCCATTCAGGGTGACCAAACTCATTTCCCATGAAGTTCAGATACCCTTCTCCACCTAAGCTAAAAGTCAAGAAACGAATGAGTTTGTGCAACGCAACACCACGGGCAACCCGTAGACTCGGTGTGAAGACACTCATATTTGTGTAAAGTTCAGCATCCATCAGCTGCATCGCAAGCGTTTTATCCCCCACGATGCTTTGGTCATGGCTTTCAACGTAGGCGATGTGTTTTTCATCTTTGCGGCGATTGCGCAACATGCTGTAAATCTCACCGATATGCCAGTTTTCATCCTTTTTCTCCTTCAACAGTCGGATCCAATAATCCGGGATACCCATTGCCAGACGGTAGTCAAAACCGAGTCCCCCTTCAGCAACAGGACGTGCGATTCCCGGCAGGCCACTCATATCTTCCGCGATCGAAATCCCATTCGGGTTGACAGCACGCACGAGTTCATTCGCTAACATAAGATACGCAATAGAATCTAACTCAACTTTATCCCCAAAATAGTCGGCATAACTTGAGAATTCCTGTCCAAGTCCGTGATCACTATAAAGCATGCTGGTAACACCGTCAAATCTGAAACCATCAAACCGATAGGTCTCAAGCCAATAGCGGATATTACTGAGTAGAAACCTTTGTACTTCGTATTTGCTATAGTCGAAACAGAGAGAGTCCCAGGCAACGTGTTCTCCCTTTTCACCCGCATGAAAGTACTGATGGTCTGTTCCATCAAAGCAATTCAGTCCTTCGTTGATGTTCTTCACAGCATGGCTATGTACAAGGTCCATAATCACCAATAATCCCATACCGTGTGCGGTATCAACGAGTTTTTTGAGTTCCTCTGGGGTTCCAAAACGACTTGAGACAGCGAAGAAGTTGCTCACATGGTATCCAAAACTGGCATAATATGGGTGTTCCATGATTGCCATTAGTTGCACAGCGTTGTATCCTAATTCAGCGATTCGAGGCAAGATGTTCTCTGTAAACTCGGCGAAAGTACCGACTTTCTCATTTTCTTGTGCCATGCCGATGTGTGCTTCGTATATGCGTAATCCCTCACTGTTGTGTTCTAAGACTGCTAAGGATGGTGTGCTGTTTTTCCATTGATACGGAGTCGGAGGGTGCCAATACTGTCCAGTAAACGCCGTTTCGCTTTCTTGAATAACACGTTCTACATAAGCGGGTATTCTATCACGTGTGCTATTTTCCGAGATGACATGAACTTTTAATCGACTACCGTGTGTGAGTCTATCTTTATATTCTACATCTGCCAAGAACAGATGCCAGATTCCCCATTCATCAACGACCATCGGGTTTGCGTCCCGGTCCCAATTATTAAAATCTCCGATGAGAGATAGGGATATTGCACCTGGAGCCCATTCACGGTACCAAACACCGTTTTCACCATCACATTCACCACGGTTAAAACCGAAATAGAGATGTCCTTGACTAATCTCTCCTAATACGCCACCGGTTTTCTCAATTTCTGTCTTGAAACGTTGATAATGTGCCATTCGCTCACGCAATTGGGAAGCATAAGGTTTTAGCAAAGGATCAGATTTAATGAGACGTGTGGTATCAGGTTTGTGTTTTGACATAAGATACGTTTCCGGTGGCAAGGCGTGGTTGTGATTTTCCTATAATTTCATAGCGTGTCGCTTTTCAAAAATGTAACGTATAGAATCATGTCTGTCAAGTAAAATTTGAAAAATCTGATAATTCTTTCATTTTTTGGTTAGGATTTAATTATGTGAACGGCACACGGAGTGTGCCTACTACTTTTAACGGTTATGTTCGCAAAACACTTGATAGGTAGGGTTCAAAAAGTGTTTGCTATCTGGGTGCATTTTTACTATAATCTTGTTGAGGTGTGTGCACAAAGAACGCAATGCCATAATATGCTATTAAAAGTAGTCAGCACATGCCGTGTGCTGTCCAAAATTCAGAAACACAAAGGAACAAACGGTATGGAACTCAAGAGGTTTCAATTCATCCTTTTACGCACTGTTCTGATGCTCTGCATTTTCTTATCGGTACATCTACATTCCAGTTTGGCACAAGATTATACACAGATGAACCTACCCGATGGCGCAAAAGCGCGACTGGGGATAGGTACAATCCAAGACCTCTCGTATTCTCCTGACGGGAAAATGTTGGCGGTTGCAAGCACCAACGGAATTTGGTTGTATGATACAGAAACATATCATGAGCTCAAGTTACTTCCTATTCCATTGAATTATTCAGACTATTCTTTGGGAGACGATATCGAGAAGATAACGTTTAGTGTTGATGGACAGACCCTTGTAGGAGTGCCAAAGCAAAGTTCTTTACGATCAATTCTTCTGATATGGAATGTTAATACTGAAGAATGTAAGATATATGAATTGGATACTAAAGTATCTTTTAGTCCTGATGGACAGAAACTTACTATAGGCAAACAAGAACCGATAGAATTATGGCAAGCACCTAATAATAACGCAGATGAACCTTTAAACGGAGACGATAATGAAGAAGAAAAGGTCAAAATCGCCTTTAATCCGGACGGTAAAACCTACGCTACAACAGATGATCAATATGGTTTCTCAATTCGAGATTCCCAAACACATAAACAGAAAAAGAGAATTGACGATACTTTACATCCTGTTTTTTCAGGGGAAATTATACTAAGTCCAGATGGGAAACTGATTGCAATGTTGCGGTACAAAGCTCCTATTCATGTGTGGGATACTAATACGGGGCAGCTGAAGTTTACGCTTATAGAACACAGTATGACGAGACTACCCAATCACGCCCACATGCATTATAATCAACCGTTCGTGTTTGAAGGTGTTGCCTTCAGTCCGGATGGAAATACAATTGCTTGTGGGAGTATGGACGGTCCGATTCGGCTTTGGGATCTCAACACTGGGAAACTCACAAAAAGATTAAATGGTCATAATAGTTTCGTTAATAGCATGGTTTTCAGTCGGGATGGCAAGTTTCTCGCAACAGGAAGTGATGATGGATTTATCCTTGTGTGGAATA
Organism: Candidatus Poribacteria bacterium; assembly: GCA_022828145.1. GTDB lineage: Bacteria > Poribacteria > WGA-4E > WGA-4E > WGA-3G > MSPOR6. The sequence continues at coordinate 26,656 of JAJEJA010000107.1, forward strand.
CTGAAACTTGGGAACATGTGCTTTTCCATGATGCGCAGCTATTTTCTGTTTCTTGTCTTTCATATAATCGGGAAGGAAGTTTCTTGGCAGCTGGCAGTCAAACCGGTGAAATTTTCCTGTTTGATGTAGAAAAAGGTATTGCGATAAAATCTTTCAAAGGACATATTAGAAGAGTCAGTCGATTAATGTTCAGTCATGACGGTCGCCACCTTGCAAGTGCGAGTTGGGATAGGAGTGTACGTTTGTGGGATATAGATACAGCAATTCTGCTGAAAACACTCTCAGCACCTACCGGTAGAACTTCATCTGAAGATGACGACTATTGGAAGACATTGGTGTTTACTCACGATGGAAATCTCCTTGCTATTAATGATGTAAACCGTTTTATCCATCTTTGGAATGTAAACACTGGACAATTCAAACAATTCTTGTTAGGACATGGACACTATCTTAGATGTTTTTCACTGAGTGCTGATATGCAAACACTTGCAAGTTATAGTATAGACGACACAGTACTCCTATGGGATATGCGTAGAATAACGAAAGTGGTAGATGAATAGCTAAACATATTAAATCCGCTATAGATAGGAGATTTTTAATGAGGGTTAAACTGCTTTCGGTTTTTCTGGTGATCTGCATCATTGCTATTTTATTGGTAGTAACTATTGTTACAAAGAACGATGGTTCAGATACATTTGCGTTTGAAACACCTCAGACGAATTTACCCAAAGGTCTAAAATCACGAATAGGTAAAGGGGTGATTCTTGATGTGGCATACCATCCTGATGGTAGACAATTTGCCGTTGCAAGTCCTACAGGGATTTGGTTTTATGATGCTAACACTTATGAAGTAAAAGCACTCATAGCAACAGATCAACCCGCCGTTAAGATGATGGCATTCAGTAGCGATGGAGAAAAACTGGCAACGATTGGAGAAAATAAAGCTATCAAAATATGGGATATGGAATCGTTAAATCACAAAATGACATTCGTCTATGATTCATCACCTTATTTAGATCTGTATTTTGATTTTATTATGTTCATCAAAGATGAACATACCTTGGTCAGTCATATACCCGGTTCGACTCACTTATGGGATGTGACAACAGGTACACATCAATTTAAACACAGTATTTACAAAATATTTGAAGGTGTTTTTGGTTCGGATGGTAGGATAGCGGTCACCTGTAGAGACACTGTTGTCTATGTATGGGATGTTGTGGAAAACAATTTGTTGAAGGAAATAAAAATTCATTCACCAGTTTATTTCTTCCAGAAAAAGGATATTGCCTTAAGTTCTAATGGGACAACACTTGCTTATGGAACTGATGAAAATATTATTGAATTGTGGGATATTGAAACAGGTAAGCATAAGATAACACTAAAAGGACATAAAGAGGGAGTAGCATGTATCGCTTTTAGTCCTGATGGAAAAACACTTGCCAGTGGAAATAAAGACCATACCATCACATTGTGGGATGTCGCCAAAGGTAAACGTAAAAAGACTTTGAAAAAACACACTAATGTAGTTCTCAAAGTCGTCTTTAGTCCTGATGGACAAACACTATTAAGTTATGACAGATTAGGCGATCTCAAATTATGGGAAGTTGGAACTGGAAAACTTATCTATAGTCTAAGAGACCATATTAATGTTGCAACCAGCATATCATTGAGTCCGGATGGGTTGACTCTGGTGAGTGGAGGTCTAAATGGATACATCCATTTGTGGGATGTTGCCACCGGGAAACACAAAAAGACATTTAAAGGACACAAAAAAACAGTTAAAGGATATATAAATAGCGTTACGTCCGTATCCTATAGTCCTGACGGGTTAACAATAGCGAGTGCCAGTTCAGACAAGGCTATTCATTTGTGGGATGCAGCAACAGGCAAACGCAAGAACAGTATAACTAAACCATCAGGAAATATGAGAAAATTACTTTTTAGTCCCGTGGATCAGTTGCTTGTTGTCGCGGCAGAAAAAAGTATCCATGTATGGGAAGTTGACCCGCTGCAGCTTCTGTACGCACCAATTGTCCACGAGTCGCTCTATTATTATGAAGGTTTGTCGTTGAGCGCAGATGGGAAAAGCATTGCAAGTACTGGTAAGTCTCAGAACATTAAGATTTGGAATGTTGCAAAGGGAAATCTTATGAAAACCATAAAACTCAAGGACACTTGGCGGTTGACAAAAGATATTGCATTAAGTCCAGATGGTAAGATAATCGCGAATATGAGTCCTCTTAATAACACATTGGGTCTTTGGAATGTTGAGACTGGTGATCATAAACATTCACTTAAAGACATTCATAATCTTAAGAGATTCGGAATATATCTAAACTGTGTATTTAGTCCAGATGGGAACTATCTGCTTGCTGGAAGTTCTCACGCCACCTTAACGCTTTGGGATGCTGCCAGTGGGAAGTTAGTCAAATCACTTAAAGGTTTTTCACATGCGATAGAAGAAATAGTATTTAGCCAGGATGGAAAAACACTCTTAACAAGCGGAGATGGTACAGTACTTGTATGGGACTTTGCTACGCTAATTAATGGTTCAGATCAATAGAATGATTGTAAATGGATTGATTTGTAGCACATTCTGTTAGATTGTGCATCTTTGAGCATCATTCTGTTAGATTGTGCCCCAGTATTTGATTTGTAGCACATTCTGTTAGATTGTGCCCCAGTATTTGATTTGTAGCACATTCTGTTAGATTGTGCCCCTATATTTGATTTGTAGCACATTCTGTTAGATTGTGCCCCTATATTTGATTTGTAGCACATTCATCCTTGATTGTGCCTGTATTCACGACGGATAAATGTCTAATGCTGCCTGCCATTTAGTCAACTGTGAAACACGTTCCTCAGAATCAGTTGGCACTTCAAGAGGTCTGCCGCGCGTGTCAATCACAAGTCCTACAACACCACCCACGGCTTCCTGTTCTACAGTTGTTCCAGGTCCAGCACCAAGATCAAACCTGCGAGATGGATGGAGCTTAAGTGAGGCTTTTTCACCTAACGCAAGCGGATAGAGTCTTAACGCACCGAAAGGAATCTCTTCATTGATGACAGGTCTATCTGAAGAATGGATTTCTACGGTAAGACACGTATCCCCCTCTCTTCCATTACCGATCGGTGCGACACAAGTGCCGAGGTGTATCAGACAATCTCTTTCAAAAACTTGTGTTGCGGCTTCTGCGTTCACTTGTGCGAGGACACCCAGTTGCGGCATCATAAAGATACTATCTACGGCGAGATGTGTTACCCCTTCTGGCTGAAAAGCGTCTATCATCATAAGCATTGATTGTTGTCGACGTGGTGCATGTGATAATACGCCACCACTACCGACTAACATATCCAATGAGAGCATGTTAACAAGTGTCTGTCCACTTTCTGCTTGACTGAATGCTTCTGAGATGGTTCGTTGCTGTTGTACGCCACGCAATTCTACGGCTAACTGCTTGTGTTGTTCAAAAGCTAACCTGAGTGCTTCTCGGGCAATAGCCTGTTCAAGCACCAATTCTTGTAGCGTTTGCGGAATTGTAGTAGGACGAATCATCTTGTTTTTGACACGATTTCTAAGGTCGCCGACTTCAATGTCAAAAGGCACCCATCGTAAGACGTTTTCTATACCCGCCTCCGCCAGAACGTTGGAGACACTGTAACTCATTCCGAGGTTAGCACTGACGGTTCTGTTGAAAATCGCTTCATCATCTCTGTTTTTGAACACTGAGAAAACATCTGTTGTCGCACCGCCGATATCAACTCCTACAACTTGAATATCCTGTTGTGATGATACTGTTTGGATGATCTCTCCGACAGCACCCGGTGTTGGCATAATAGGAGCATCCGTCCAGTCAATAAGTGTTTTGTAACCCGGTGCTTGTGCCATTACGTGTTCAAGGAATTGCTGTTGTATTTTGTGTCGGGTCGGCATTAAGTCTTCACGTTCTAATACGGGTCGGAGATTGTCAACTATTTCCAAAGCCATGACACTGTCTAAACGTTCCCGAATAAGTTCGCGAGCGTCCTTGTTTCCCGCGAAGATAAGTGGCAATTCATAAGCAATACCGAGTCGCGGTTGTGGGCGCGCCGCTGCAATAATCTCTGCTAATTCAACGACGTGTGAGGTCGTTCCACCATCAATTCCGCCTGACAGGAGGAACATATCGGGTCGTAATTGTCGAATCCGCTCAATTCTCTCATGAGGTAGCCGTTTGTCGTTTGATGCGATAACATCCATGACAATTGCCCCTGCGCCGAGTGCTGCGCGTTCTGCGCTCTCCGCAGTCATATTACGGACAACACCAGCCACCATCATTTGCAGTCCACCCCCAGCACTACTTGTTGAGATATAGATGTCAACGCCTTCATCCTTCCCATTTTTTTGAATCTGCGGTTTGATGATAACGCCGTTGTCAAGGAGTTTGCGTCCAGCGAGTTCTTCTACTTCAGTGATGGCGTTGATGACACCGGCTGTGACATCTTCAACGGGTGCTTCAACAGTGGTTGGTGCTTCTCCGCGCACGATGAGTTGATATTCATCACCCCGTTTTTCAATAAGAATTGCTTTTGTCGTTGTACTACCACAATCTGTGGCGAGAATAGAGCGGAGTTCACCCGCCGATTCATTCATGCGTTTTTCTCCTAATTAGTATTAGATTGTCTTATCTGGTTCATTGAATAATCTGACTCCGACTTTCTGCAAGTACTTTAGTTTCAAGTTCTTGGATTTTCTCGCGGAGTGCTTTTATTTCATCATCCTGCCGAGTACGGAATTTGAGATACTGATATGTAATTAATCCCATCGGTACACTCACAAAGCCAACGATTGCTACGATCAGTGCTATTGTGAGCGTGCCGAGGTATTCCAAGCGTTCCGTAAGGTGTTTCTCCATAGTTTGCATGTTCTCCATAACGTGTTTCTCCATAGTTTGCATGTTCCCTGAGAGATGTTCTTTTGTTTCTGTAATCTGTTTTGTGAAACTTTTCTCTACCCGCACTTCGGATTTATCTACAATCTCTCGGATTTTCTCTAAATCGTCAACGGTTAACACCGCAAATGTGTAGGAATTATAAGATAAAAAACCTACGATAATAAAAAATACAGTTAACGTTTTCACAATGTTTCTCCATATTTAACTTTAGTGTGAGTTCCGTATTGGCAGCCCAAAATGCTTGTTTGCGTTTTCTGTGGCACAATCTAACAGAATGTGCTACAAAAACCCGTCCTTTGTAAAACAGACGCTATGACTCTCGGAGGATTTTTTTAGGGAGCTCACGTTAACTTTAGTATCCCAATTTCCTCAGATATTCTCGATTCACTGTCATCCTTTCTTCATCTGTGCGGTCTTCTACCGTGCCTGGACATGCGGTAATCCATCGCTCATAGTTGAGTTCTTCCAATGTAGCCATAATACCGGGGAAGTCTATCTCATCTCCGCCACCTACATCAACCCAATCCACCTCATAATTGCTCCCATCTCCGCCAGTGTAGCCAGAATAGTCCTGAAGGTGAAGGTAAACGAGAACATCTTTATACCGGCGTATGGATTCAATAGGGTCGAATCCCCATAAGGCGGAGTGAGAAACATCTATGCAGAGTTTGCACTTGCGAAGTAGACTCATATATTTCGCCCAATCTTCAATGGAATCCACTGTCGTATTCGTATGGATATGATAACAGACATCCAATGCGTATCGTGATGCGTAATCAGCCCATTCCTCGGAAACATCTGCAAGTTTTGCGAGGTCAGAATCATCTATGGGTCGGTCACTCGGTTTTCCTGCTCCCATGAACATAAAACAGTCCGCGCCGACCTCAGCTGCAAAGTCAATTCTGCGTTTATTGATTTCCATCTGTTCGTAGTTTTTGTCAATCGGTAACCCACGTGCTGTGACTGCAGCGATAGGCATGTCAACGTTTTCACACATCCGTCGAATGCGTCTCGGCGTGCCTGCCCAGTCTAAGGACTGCCGCATTTCCCAGCCATCCCAACCAGCTCTTTTGAGTTGTGTTAATAGTTCTTCAAAATTAGGTTCTTTCCAACGTAAAGTGCTATATCCAAATTTAAATCCCATTCTGCCTACTCCTCTTTCCAGATTATCAACATCATTAACTTATAAGTACGTGAGTTTGATGAATCAGAACAAACAACTACGGAGGTTGGGTTGAGGCACGAAACCCAACATCTTGACACATTATAGAGCAATACATGTCGGGTTTCGTGCCTCAACCCGACCTACAACGCATATTGCATTTAATTATCAAACTCACGTTATAAGTCTAAATTATAACAGCCATATTATAACAAATTTTCAATTTACTTGCAATAAAGGTTACTTTTTGCTAAACTATAAAAAATTTACGGACCATTACTTATTAGAACGTCCGTTATGATCTATTTTTAAGGAGATAGTATGGATAAAGTTAAACTCGGTTTTATCGGTACAGGTGGCATGGCAGGCGCGCACATGCGTAACTTAAAAGAGAACTTTGAGGATGTTGAGTTCTGTGCAATGTGCGATATTTCTGAAGATCGTGCAAAGGGACGCGCAGAAGAATATGGCGGAAACGCTTACACCGATTATCGCGTGATGTATGATAAAGAGGATTTAGATGCTGTATACATCTGCACACCTCCGTTTGCACACGGTGAACAGGAGCGGATCGCTTGCGAAAAAGGCGTCGCAATGTTTATCGAAAAGCCGATCCATTCTGAATTGGAACCGGCTATCATCATCAATGGCTACGTTAAAGAAACTGGCACCATCACAAGTGTCGGTTATCACTGGCGGTATGGTGGCAATGCGCAGAATGCAAAGAAAATGCTTGAAGAGCAACCGCAAATACTGGGGGCACTCGGATACTGGATGGGTGGCATGCCAGGAACGCCTTGGTGGCGTGTGCGGGCACAATCTGGCGGCCAACACGTTGAGCAAACAACACATATTTTCGATCTTTGCCGTTTCCTCGTTGGAAGCGATGGTAAAACCGTACACGGCGTTGCAAATAGCGGCAGTATGACCGATATTGAAAACTATGACGTTGATGACATCAGCATGGTGAACATTGAGTTTGAGAACGGTGCTGTCGCTAACATCGTTTCCGCATGTGCTTTACAAGGTTTCGGACGTGTGCATCTTGAAGTATTCACACGCGGACTTGTTGTCACCGTTGGGGGTCCCAACAATGCTAACCGCGCAGGTGAAACTGAACCGCTCTCAGGCGCAGGTGGCAAAGACCGAGATCGTGTCTTTATTGATGCAGTCAAGAGTGGAGATGACTCCGAGATCCTATCACCGTATAGTGATGCATTGCAGACACTCCGTATCATGCTTGCTGCAAGTACATCTTTCAGAACCGGTAAAGCTATTGACCTATAGAACGTACAGGACTTTCGCATTCCCCTTGATAAGGGGGTTAAAAAGGCGTTATTTCAATGATTTAACCTCCTAATCCCCCTTAATCAGTGGGACTTTTGAATACATTACGTAAGTCCTGCCGTAGTAGGCACGTATCGCGTGCCTAAATATAGGCCGCAAATCAAAGGTATGAATGCTATATAGCATTCCCCGTCTACCGTTTTGGCGTATTTAGCACTTGTGAATAAAACGCAAGAAAAACCGCAAACTGAATGGTTCGGGTGCCGGTGTATCGTTAATGGCATAATCGTTCGAGATGTGCTACAATATGTTAATTAAAAGTCTCACAGAAGAAGGAGATATAGGCTTATGGAAACCTATCCAAACACTAAGCCACTCGCTTATGCCCCTGCAGAAACAACGGTCCTATATCCCGAATCGGATGGAAAACCTATGGCTGAAACGGAACGCCATTTCAGAGAGATCCTAAAGAATTTTAGCCGCCTTGAAAACCACTTTGCGCATATACCGGATGTCTACATTCTTGGAAATATGATGATGTATTACGAAGAAGGTGACCCGTTTAAATCTATCTCCCCTGATATTTTCGTTTCCTTCGGCATTGGTCGGAAAGAACGCCGCATCTATAAGATATGGGAGGAGGGAAAACCGCCTGATTTCGTCTTAGAGTTTGCAAGTAGAAAGACCTATCATAAGGATTTTACCGATAAAAAGCAGCTCTATGCGGACATCGGTATTACAGAATACTTCCTTTATGATATGGATGGTCATTATCTACCGACTTCTTTGATCGGATTTCGCCTTGTTGGCGGGGATTATGTTGAGATAGCAGTGGGTGCGAATGGTGGTATTCCTGCTGAAACGCTCGGTTTAGAATTTTATCTTCTTGATGATGAAATGGGTATTTACGATCCGAACACACAGGAATGGGTAAAAACACGGGCTGAAGCGGAAGCTGAACGCGCGGAACATGCAGAAGAACGCGCGGAACACGCAGAAACCGAAGCAGCACAACTCCGAAAAGAAATAGAACGTTTGAAAGCGCGCTTGTAGCATTGGTGATTTGAGTTGTTAGTGGAGATATTCCAACAACAGACTATATTGGAGTTCATGAAGAATTTGAACCGTTTCAAACTCTTCATGCATCGGATTTGCGTAGGTCCTAAATCTTTTAATTTATACAAAAAGGAGAAAGAATTATGCCAATAAATCAATCTATCTGCTTTGGTGGTTTCCGGCGTGACAGAGAGCCGGAAGATGTCATTAAAAAAGCAGCTGACATCGGTTACAAATCTGTTGAGATGTTACCCGCTGATCTCTGGTCCGTTGTGCAAGATAACGGGATGCGGGTAGCGATTATCGTGGGACATTCGTCCCTTCCATCAGGCTTGAACAATCCCGACAATCACGACAGAATTGAGGATGAATTGCTCAAGAACATTGATATCGCAGCAGAAAATGACATCCCTGGTCTCATCTGTTTTTCTGGGAACCGTGAAGGCAGGTCCGATGAGGAAGGTCGTGATAACACGATAGCGGGTCTATCGCGTGTCACCAAAGCTGCCGAAGAAAAGGGTGTGAACCTATGTATTGAGCTACTCAACAGCAAAGTGAACCATCCCGATTATCAGTGTGACAAAACAGAATGGGGTGTTGAAGTGTGCCAGGGAGTAGATTCACCACGCGCACTACTCCTCCACGACATCTACCACATGCAGATTATGGAGGGTGACCTCATCCGTAACATCACGGACTACATTGAATATATCGGACACTTCCATACAGCAGGTAATCCTGGTCGTCGCGACCTTGACGATGAACAGGAAATCTACTATCCTGCAGTAATGCGTGCAATCGCCAATACAGACTATGACCTTTATGTCGGACACGAGTTTAGTCCAAAAGGTGATGCGTTTGATGCAATGCAGCACGCTTATGATGTGTGTAATGTTTAGGTTATTTTGACATTGTTGGACGGGTCTTTGTACCCGTCCATGCCAATATTATGTATTATGACACCCGAAGCCAAAGCACGTCAGACTATAGATAGCATGCTGGAAGCGTCCGGATGGCAGATTCAAAATTATGCTGAACGTGCAATAGATGCTTCTCTCGGTGTTGCTGTCCGTGAATATCCGTTAAAATTAAATCAGAAGGCAGATTACCTTCTCTTTATTGATGGCGATGCAGTTGGCGTTATAGAAGCCAAACCAGCAGGAACAACACCCAGCGGAGCCCTCCAACAGGCAGAACGGTATAGAGCAAGTTTGCCAATTGACTTGCCAAGCCTTCCCAGATTTCCGTTTGCCTACGCATCAACAGGAGTTGAGACATATTTTAGGGATATTCGGGATCCTGATTCCCGTTCCCGACAGGTCTTTGCATTTCATACGCCTGATGCTCTCTGGGATGAAGGTAATGAAGTCACTACACTCCGTGAAAATCTCAGAGATGAATTGCCTAAGCATCCCTTGGAAAAAGATGTTCTCTGGAATTGCCAGTTTGAGGCTATCACCGAACTTGAAAAATCTTTGGCAGAGTCGCGTCCACGTGCTTTAATCCAGATGGCAACAGGCAGCGGTAAAACTTATGTCGCTGTCAGCAGTGTATACCGACTCATCAAATTTGCTAACGTCAAACGGGTTCTTTTTCTGGTAGACCGCAACAATCTCGGTAGACAAGCACTGCGTGAATTTCAAAATTACACAACTCCTGATGATGGCAGGAAATTTACTGAACTCTACATTGTTCAACACCTCACCAGCAACGTTATTGACGAAGTAAGTGAAGTCTGTATTACGATTATCCAACGGCTTTACTCAATGTTAAAAGGTGAACCCGACTATGAATCGGACGATGAGGAAAGTTCCGCTTTTGAACAAGAGACAGAAGATTCACCATCGCAAGAAGTTGTCTATAACCCAAACGTTCCTATAGATACATTTGATCTCATCATCGTTGATGAATGTCATCGTTCTATCTATGGTAAGTGGCGGCATGTGCTGGAATACTTTGATTCTTTAATTCTTGGTCTCACTGCAACGCCATACTCACAAACGCTCAACTTTTTCAATAAGAATCTTGTCTATGAATACCGCCACGAACAGGCTATTGAAGACGATGTAAATGTTGGTTATTACGTTTATCGGATTATAACCGAAATTACGGAAAGCGGCAGTACGGTTGCCGAGGGGAGTTATGTTGCAAGGCGCGATAGAGATACGCGAAAACTGGCCTGGGAGAAGTTAGAAGAAGATGAAGCATATACAGGAAATCAGTTAGACCGTGATGTTGTAGCCGAGGACCAAATTCGCACAATTATTCAGACTTTCAAGGATGTCCTTTTCACAGACCTCTTTCCCAGCAGGACTTATGTTCCCAAAACGCTTGTCTTTGCAAAAGACGACTCCCATGCCGAAGATATTGTCAAAATTGTTCGGGAGGTATTTGCTAAAGGTGATGATTTCTGCCAAAAGATTACCTACAGAAGTGATAGACCTGAGGATTTGATTAGACGATTTCGCACACAATTCGATCCACGAATCGCCGTAAGTGTTGACATGATTTCTACCGGTACCGATATCAAACCGCTTGAATGTCTGCTCTTTATGCGCTCTGTCCGATCAAGCGGGTATTTTGAACAGATGAAAGGACGCGGCGTGCGGACAATTAGTACAGACGATCTACATTCTGTCACAAGCGATGCAACTAAAAAGACACATTTCATTATCGTTGATGCTGTTGGCGTCTGTGAATCTGTCAAAACCGATTCGCAGCCACGCATAGGAGAACCATCTACTGAGCGAAATGGACCACCAGAGAGAGCCCCTAATCAGTTAATTGATGATGTAAGTGTGGACAGGGTTATTGAAACCGGATTTGAACCTGAGAGTGTTGCCCAGGTGACTACAGTGATGCACGACTTTAAACAGTTTATTAATGAACATATAGATGAATTATCAGCGTTACAAATTCTGTGTAAACGTCCGGGAGCACAAGGTAAATTGACTAAAGACAACTTAAAGGAGCTGGAAGAAGCATTGCAGGAACATTCCAGCAGCCTCAGTCGTGAGTCCTTATGGATGGCTTATCAAACGCGGTCACCAGAAAACGTTTATGGCACCACAAAACGACAGACAGACCTCATATCACTGGTGCGTTTTGCTATGGAATATAATCGTATTTTAGAACCATTTAGTGCAATTGTCGCCCGAAACTTTGATGAATGGTTAGAGGGTAAAGACTTCACACCAGAACAAGTTAACTGGCTTAAATGGATTCAGGAATACATTGCCACTTCGCTTGAGTTTCGGATAACCGATTTTGAGTACATACCTTTTTCCCAACGCGGCGGTGTAGCAAAAGCTACTCAAGTCTTTGGAGATGAGTTGGAGGGTATGCTAAAGGATCTCACACAGAAATTGGTTTCTTAATTCGTCTTTCAAAAGAACGATGTCTGGACGCGATTACCTGTACACCTTTCCTCCCTGTACAATACGCTTGAATCCGAATACATTATGTGCTAAAATTAGAACTGTACGAAACTTTGAAAACACACCAAAGAAGGATCCGAAAATGCCAACACCAAAAGATGTTTTTGATAATCCTTTAGAGTATCTGGAGTTCCTTCAGTCTTCTGATTTTGAAGGGCAATATTTTGAGCGAAAAGAGGTTCGGATCGATACTAAAAATCAAATCAACACACTGAAGGACAAGATCAAACAGTGCATTTCTGCCTTTGCGAATAGTAATAAAAGTGGTGGACTTTTAGTCCTTGGTATCGCTGACGATGGTACTATCAAAGGCACACAGCATGTTGATGAACATACGCTTAACGGAATACTGCAAGCATCACAAGATCTAAGCAAACACGCTCCGTCGGTGAAAGATGTGGAGTTACCTAATTCGGATGGAAAACGAGTACATCTACTTTATACCTCGTGGATATCAAATGCAATTTGTGAAACAGTAGGAAATTTTCCTCAAGCATGGAAAAGATTTGGTACAGAATGCGTCGCACTGACAGATCAAGATAGAGAACAATTAAAACGGGATAAAAGGGTTGTGAATTTTGAGTATTCTTACTGCTGTCCCTACGATCCGAATGAACTTGACGAAAGGGTAGTTGAAGAATTTAAGAAGGCTTTTCTTGAATCGAGCGATGCTCAGTACAGCCATAATACTGAAGAAGTCCTATACCAAACGGGAGCACTCATTAAAGAGGAAGAAAATGGCAAGTATGCCTTTACGAATGCAGGTTACCTCTTTTTCGCTTCAAATCCTCACAAACGTTTTAAAAATGCATTCGTGAAAGTATTAAAATATGACACTTGTGATGAAGGTTTGGAAAACAATGCCGATACAATCCTTGATAGAGATTTTGATGGAGCACTGCCAAACGTTATCCGTAATCTCCAGGCATTTCTGGAAGATTCTGTTCTCTTTCAAAACTTAGATGAACCTGAATATCCTTATGTAACAGTTAACGAAGCATTGGTGAACGCTGTTATTCATAGGGACTATACAGTTAAAACTCCGATTTGCTGTACTGCTTATCACTCCCCCGTGTCAAGACCCCGTTGCTTTAGCGCGGGGATGTAGACACGGCTAATATGTAAATCAATTCAGAAAGTGTTGACATTAGTTTTGTATTATGGCATACTATAAGTAGCATTGTAGTGGTGGATGCAAC
>JAJEJA010000032.1 GCA_022828145.1 Candidatus Poribacteria bacterium
GTAGGAGGGAACTCCGATTCCCGACTATTAGGGGTTGCGTCGCGATTCGGAGATCGCTCCTACAGAATATATGTAAACTTATTTATATAATTTACTATAGATACAAAATATATTTAATCCGCGACTCTCCATAATCCACGACCTAGCTTAGCACCCAGCAGTACACCGATAAACGTGTACGCAAAACCCTCAACAACAATGCGAAGCCAAATATACCAATCAGCATAAAACAACCGGTAAAACAGAATTGAAAGTTGAAAATCAACGTAAACAGCAATCGCATCACAGATACCCAGAACAACACCCCACATCAGTAGACCACGTCTGCGGACGAGGAAAAGACCTCCTTCTAACAATAACACACTTGTACCGGTAAAGATAATCGTCATCGGCGTGAAGAGTCCAAACGTAACACCCCCGAGTAACAAACGTACTGCAGAGACGAGAAGGATAACCCCACCTTGACTGTAGATGTGCGATGTGTCATGTTCTCCTGTTTTCTTATTCGGTTCACCGCCAATGTAGATTAACAATGCTGTGAGTAAGGCATAGTAGAGAGTCTCATTAACCAATCCTGTCACCAACACAGATAAGGGACCTAACACTGCTCGGATGAGGTTTAGAAACAGTGTTGATGGCACAACAACCGTAACAAAGACTGTTGTCCCGAAGAGTGCAATAACAATCAACTGTTTCGTTGTGAAACGAGCAAAGAATTGACGGTGAAACCGTAGCATCACGACAAGTCCGACACAACTGGCAAGCACTGCCAATCCACTTATATACAGTGCCTGTCTATTAGGAACTACGATGTGTAGCGGTCTTTTCTCATTCAGAACTGTGCTATCACTGCCCCAAACCTTCACTGCAATGTTACGTTCATACGTACCCGTTTCAGCAGATTGTGGATGAAAATAGATAGGTAAAGAGATAGAGGTAACGTCACCTGCTGGTAAACTCGCTAAACTGATGCTTCTATCTGTGCCAGCATTTATCGCATCTGGCGGAGCTAAGAACGATACCACCTCACCACTCTTCATATCACGATTGATTGATGAGACAACGACATGGATAGTCTCTTCTCCTCGATTCTGCAGACGAATAGTCTGGTATGATATTGGCACATAAGGGTCAATCTGTTCCGTTCCAAGCCAACTGAACAGCGGACGAGGATGATAAATCGTATCAGAACGTTGCCTGAGATCCGCTATTCCTGCCACATCCGTTGGCATATCTATTGACACAACGGAGATTTTTTCTACAATCTCTGAAACAGTGGCTATTCGTATCTGTACCGTAGTCTTATGTTCCCATGTTTCACCATCTAATGTCGTGAAACGGATCGATCCCGTTATCTCTTGTGTATCTATAGAAGTATCAGAAGTCTTCAAACCTAGTTCATGGAACCAGACCTCAGACGCAACGTGAAACGCATCTGAAGTTGTCAGATATGTTAACTGGCTTTTCTGATCGTCAACTGTCTCTATTTTCCAGTCCGCCGGTACACGGGTAATTGCATAAGTTGCGGGTATACACAGTTCCAAATCGAAATTAGTTGGCGTTTTTCCGTTCTTAACAATCACTGTGGCTGTCATCTCACTATCGCGTAGCACAAGCATCTTCTGATCTCTCTTCACAACATCCGCGTCAGCTGTTCCATAAGGGATAGCAATTTCCAAACTACCTCGCGGATAGGTGCGTGGTGCAGTTACAGTTTTCTCACTTATCTGATCAGCGTGTGAGATCGCCTCAAATCTATAGGTTTCCCCCTCTTGCCAAGCAAAATACACCGTTTCTATCTGCCGTGGTGTTATTGGAAACTCAAGTTGAGCCAACAATACACCATCAGGATTGAAGACAGATACCCGCTTAATCGGTGCCTCGTCTGTAAAATGTAATTCGGCACCGAGAGGAACAAAGGTAATCTGCCAAGATAGAGATGCATCTTCAGTTTTTGGAGCGCAACCGATACACAGTATGCAAAGAATAGGTAAAAATCCCAATTTACGCATACAGAAACCTAAAATTTAGAAATGCCGTGACACAAGAATTAAATCAAGGATGTTAACCACACCATCCCTATTCACATCACCTGTTATGCCAGGACCTCTTTGTCCAAAATCTCTACTAACTATGACAAGGTCTTTTATGTCAACAAAGCCATCATTGTTGGCATCTTCGTTTCTCGGTATAAGTTGTACAAGTGCAACCTTATCAGTGCCGTAACCCAGATCGTAGGTTTTCAAGAGTGTCTCATCAGGAGCCATGACGAGAAGTGTAGACAATCCGCTCTGCGTCCAATCCGGTTTAGCAATATAAAGGTTGCCATCTGGACCAAAAACCATTCCTGAACCCCCTGCAAATTCTGTGAGTGTGTCATTTCTGTCCCGTATCCACTCTTGATTTGGAACATCATAGATAAGCAACCCCGGATGTTGCCATCCACCTTGGATAAACAGATGTTTCTGTGAGTTAATTGCAATTGCCCCAGGAGTCGTCCGGGTATTAACCGTAGTTATAATTTCATCGGTTGTCGTGTCTATCAATACAAGACTACCAGAAACCGTATTGTAATCACCTGTTGTTCTGGCAATGACAGTTGAATCACCATCGTTCACAATGCCAGTAGTGTTGATAGGTGTAGGGATAGATTTCAATACCGTATCTGTTTGTGTATCTATTACAGTTACACTGCTTTGGTAGTAGATGGATTTTCCCGCTACTGCATCCCACTCCCATGCAGGATTGGTTACATAAGCTTTTCCATTGAGAATTGTGATACCTGAAGTTCTGTTAAATGAGAGATCTGTAATTACTTTCGTCACCTTGCGGCTATCAAGATTAACGACATGCACTTGATGAACGTTATCACAAGTAACATACATTTTACTTGGATTAACAAGTGCCATCTGCTGTGGATAAGCACCGAGTTCAAAAGGGATATAACCAATTATCTCTCGCTGTTCAAGATTGACAATTAGAATCCCATCATTTAAGGCATCAGATAGCCAATCGAAACGCGTGATATAGGCGAGATGACCATGTATGAGGATACCACTCGGCACATCACCGATAGCTACGACTTCATCGTCTATAGCCCGTTTCAGATTCGGTTCATCTAAGTCAATTATTGAGAGTGATGATGTGATTTCCCACTCGTCTTTATCTAAAGCATTCACAACAACAGCAAGGTTGTCAACTTCCGTTTGGGAAAAGACAGGACTAACAAGGCAGGTGAAGAGCATCGCGCTAATACATAGCAACAGATGCAGTTTAAGGTTTGAAATGCGTGAGAAACGTCGCCAGAATGAAAAGTTTGTGTTCATCAATTCCTCCGTAATGAAACAAGAAACCCCTGCTTCCATTAACTGCTTTACTGCTTTTTACTGTTTAATAAATGGGGGGAGGACAGGGGACAAAGGCGACACTTCACATTATTGAAAAGTGAACTGAAATCCTATAAAATGTCAATAAGGTTGATTACCTTATGTTATTAATCTAATATTTGTTTTACAGGATCCTGCTGTGCTTTGTTCCACCGCTTTCCCGCGAAAGCAGAAACGTGAAACACGACTCAGGCAGGTCTCCTGACTTGCGATTTTTGACGTAGCGTGCAAACAAACCTTACACGACTACAATACTTCGCTGTCCTTCCCATCAACTATTGACAGTGGTTTTTCAGCGAAATTACCCTTTTAGCAGGTAGCAATCGTTCACAGTGGCGGGGCCGTGGCGGATTCTCACCGCACTTCCCTATTCTCCGTACTTCGGCACCTGAACCGTTCGTTTATTCAATTATGATGTTTAAATTATACTATACTGTCTTATTTTAAGCAAATTATTTAGGCTGTTGGGTGTGTAAAGTTTTTGCACTCTATTTGTCTGAACCAGGATTTGACCAGGATTTGACCAGGATTACCAGGATAAGAGGTCTTTGGTGTTATTAGATGGATAGGGTGGAAGGTTGGAAGAAGGGAAGGAGGGGAAGGGTGGAAGGTTGGAAGAGGGGAGGTAGAAGAGGGAAGGATGGAAGGAGGAAGGATGGAAGGAGTTGTAGAAGAAGCACAATCTAACAGAATGTGCTACGGGATTATCAAGATGTATGATGTGTGGTGAGCGGTAATGAAGGATATATGTTGCGGATTGATAATCTGTAACATCAAAATATCCGCTAAGGTGAGTGTTTTGCTGCTATGACTGTGGAGGCGTTAGCATTGCGGCAATATCTTCTGGTAATTGAATGCCGGTTTTCTGTTCAAAGTCTGCAATGCTTGCATATTCGTTGTTAAATGAAGCGATTATATCCATCCCCATGTCTTTAGCAGTGATGAGGTCTGATTTTGCTTTTTCCCATTCTTGTAGGTGTAACCACGCTTCGCCGCGATAGATATAACCGCCACCTTGTGATTTCTGCTCTATCTTACTAATGATGTCTTGAACTGTCCGTGACTTATCATTTGGTGTATTGGATCGGTTTGACATTTGATTTGTGTCTATAGGAACAATTTCTTGACATGGACCAGACTATTTTCTGAATCTCAGATTTTCACAGAGGAGGGGAACTCAAAAATCCGTGAAATCTGTGTCTTCTGTTATTCAGACTGGACGTTATTTAGCAGACTCTGTCCCTTCAGGTTTAGAGGTAGGACTGTCGAGGGTAGGTTGATTGACAGTAGGTGGTTTAGGATTAACTGAATGTTGTGTTCGTATAGGAGGTTGAGGAACAGGGACAGCCTTTTTAAGATTAGGCTTGACTATAGGTTGTTTGCTCGGTACCGGTGCACCTTCATATTTCCTGCGATCAGCAGCATTGGTGTGTCGGGAATAGGGTTTTTTAGTTGCCATAATATTAATCCTCCATAATATTAACATTCTACCTTACAATAATTAAACAGTTCTACTAAGGTTTTTCTAAACATCCAATTTTAGAAATTATATCATACTTAACATAAAACGTCAAGGCTTTAAAAAAAAAAAAATTACACAGAGGCATTCAATTGTCGTTGAAATTGCATGTACTCAGATATGTTTCTTCTGTAGGAGTGATCTCCGAATCACGACTAAACACTTTGATAGTCGGGAATCGGAGTTCCCTCCTACAGAAGAGGCGTTGTTATGCTAATTGGATAATATCTGTAAGAAACTGCGAAAATTCGACAATTGAATGCCTCTGAAAAATTACCCCTATAATTTGATAGAATTACAGTTTTATGATAATATATTACTATTCCTTATATATGTATAAAATATCGCAAATACTATACATATAAAATGCCCATTATCAAAAGGAAGTATTCAATGAAACATCATATAGACGAATTATTTTGGAAAAATCCTCAGATCGCTATTATCGTTTTTCTACTCTTTTGCACAATAAACACCGCACCCGCACAAACCACCATGCCTGCCGAAGATATTGCCGAAAAAGCATTAGCAGCAACGGTATATTTAGAAATGAAAGATACAAACGGCAAAACATTGGGCATCGGCAGCGGGTTCTTCGTGAAACCCAACCTAATCGCTACAAACTACCACGTGATTGAAGGTGCAGCGAAAGGCACTGCAAAGTTAGTCGGTAAGTTCACCAGATACAACATTGAAGGCGTTACATCAACTGACAAGACAAATGACCTCGCTCTCTTGAAGGTTACCGCTTATGGTATCAAACCGCTCTCTCTCGGTGATAGCGACAAGGTTCGGATTGGTGAGACGGTCTATGTCGCAGGGAATCCGAAAGGATTGGAAGGCACGTTTTCAGATGGTATAATCAGCAGTCGACGGGATAAGCTTACAAAAGAACGGTTGCAAATGACTGCACCGATTTCTCCGGGAAGCAGTGGCGGTCCCGTGCTAAGTAAAAAAGGTGAAGTGATTGGCGTGTCCGTTGCGGTTCATCGTGCTTTGGATGCACAGAATCTTAATTTTGCAATCCCATCAAAATATCTTAAGAAACTGCTGGATCAGTCAAAGTTAGCAAAACCTTTATCGGAAGGAAAACAATCTATATCTGCTGAGACCTATTTCTTGTGGGGCAATGCGAAGTCCCATTTAGGCGATCATGCGGGAGCAATCAAAGACTATACAGCAGCTATCCGGCTCAAACCCAATTCTGTCGATGCATACAACAATCGGGGAAATGCGAAGTATGAGTTAGGACAACACTTTGCTGCGATTTCAGATTATGACACTGCTATCAGGCTTAAACCTGATTATGTCAATGCATACTACAATCGGGGAAATGCAAAGGTTGAATTAGGACAATACCTTGCTGCGATTTCGGATTTTGACGATGCTATTCGGTTCAAACCTGATTATGCCGATGCATACAACAATCGGGGAAATGCGAAGGGTAAGTTAGAACAACACTTTGCTGCGATTTCAGATTATGACATCGCTATTCGGCTACAACCTGATGATGCCTATGCATACAACAATCGGGGATTTGTGAAGAATAAGTTAGGACAATACCTTGCTGCGATTTCGGATTTTGACGATGCTATTCGGCTACAACCTGATCTTGCCGAAGCATACAACAATCGAGGAATTGCGAAGGCTGAGTTAGAACAATACTTTGCTGCGATTTCGGATTATGACACTGCTATTCGGCTACAACCTGATGATGCCTATGCATACTACAATCGGGGAACTGCTAAGTATCAGTTAGGTCGAACATTGGCAGCGAAGCAAGACTTCCGCACTGCTTTACGGCTTGCGACAGAAGCAGGGAATGTCGCTACTAAAACTGCCGCCGAGAAAGCATTGCGTATTCTTAATGAGTAAGGTTTCAAAAGTTGAAGTATACAATCAGATGTTTTCAGGTTCTTCTCATTTTCACTGTTGCGGGGAGTGTTCTAAATGGGTGTGCTGTGTTACACTCTGTATGTCAACAACAAGCAAATGCCAGCAGTTATGCCAAGTTTTTTCTACTCCCTGAGAAACTTCTTTTGTACAGTATTGATGTTCATTTGGGTAATGCAACTACCATTTTCCCATTTTTTTCTCCACCATGTGGCTGATGTCCTGAATTTCGGGTTGAGGGACTATAGGTACTTTTTCTTGAATAGCATCCCAATCAATAACGGCTGTCCACAACCTTTCTTCTTCTGAGTAGCGAACGATACCCTCGACCTCTAATTCTTCGCTATAGATGATAATGGATTGTCCGTCTTTCAGTTCAATTCCATGCCGTTCAATATCGGTTACCGTATCAGCGCAGTTCAACCGCACTCTGCCTTTTACGTCTGCGTTGTGGAAGTCTACGAAAACTCTAAATTTGTTCATCTTCTTTCCCTCCCAGAATTTGGAACTGTCGGTGTCATCCTATGGTTAATAGAACAGACTGGACTAAGACATTGATAACAGAAAACGAAGACTTTCATCCGCAGCAACCAATTTCTCCATGAGTTCCGGTATCTCCACCCATTTAAGTTGATTCGTTACTGTGCTTTGTCGACTTAAGACCCAACCGAGAACTAAACTGACATCAAACGCATTTCTCACAGGGGCAAATTTTTTTGGGGCTTGATCTGTCCACACATAATAATGTGGTTCGGGAAAATATTCTGTAAGCTCGGAGGGTGGAATCTTTTTCCTACTATCAGGTTTTTGGTCTAAAATTCTTGTATCTTCTGATCTTTTGACTTGTATATCATATCCATTAATAGCAACGTTATACGCACTTGCTGCCATTTGGTAATTCCATTTATCTTGAACAGCAGTATCTATCCATCGCGCCAATGTATTCTGGCTTATCTCAGCCTCTATCCAACTCTTGTATGCTTCCCGTTCTCTTTCAATGTGATCCAGATGTCTATGTAAAAATGCCCGGATTTCTGTAGTAAATGTGTCTGAGTCTAACTCCTTTGCCTTTTTCCGATGTTCCTTTCTGAAGTTTACCTTGTGTGATGATAACATACCGAAGGGAAATCGAGTCTTGTATATAGGTTCATACCAACTTAACCGAATGTCTAAGGCTTTACCGGCTCCTATAGTGTTTAATCCACTAACATCCAACATAAAAGGTAATCGTTCCGCTTGGTTTAATTGAAAATTGGCTAAGTTAAAACTGACCCACATAGATTCACCATACTCTTTTATCTTCAATGTGGCTTCCTGAGAGTGTATATCCGAAACATATAACCCCAAAACGTCGACTAATGCTTCGAATACTTCTCTATGTTGAAAGAGACGATATTGCTTCGTCGCTGTGCATATCGGTATGTCCGGACGGTCTTTAGCATATTCTGCATCAGTACTGAGAGCTTTACGAACTATCACATCAAGATATTTATTAGTGCCACCGTTATGAAGAGACCATTGGTATCTTCTGAAGAGCGGAATCCACTTTTTTAACTCGCTGACTGGTTTTTTATGAACAAAAGCATCTCTACCTTCCCATTTTAGTTTCATCATATATCACTCTCCTATAACTGTCCCTCCACAATCGCAATCTCATTTTGCGTTAAATTATACAATTCATACACCAACTTATCAATCTCAATTTCGGGAAAAAGTCTTCACATTGGTCTGTGTTTTGGTGTGAAGGTTGTCCTGTCCGTTCGGAGTTCTTTGTTGTCTGAATCGCGGATTTACGCAGATGACACAGATAAACGCGGATTGGGAATCTGTACCATCAGATAACCGCTCAGATGGGTGTTTTCTGTTCTGCTGTTATGCCTGCGGAGGTGTTAGCATTTTGGCAATGTCTAATGGTATTTTAACACCATGTTTTTGTTCGAAATCAACTATACTATCATATTGGGAAAAGAACTCAATGATTATATCATCAATCACAGATTGTGCCTTAATCAGATCATATCTAAGTTTATCCCACTTGTGTAGATTTAACCAAACTATGCACCGGTTCCGATAGGCATTTGCATACTCTGGATTGAGTTGTGTTGCTTTGTCAAAGTTTTTAATCGCCAACTTAAAGTTTCCTTTTATTAAATAAGATAACCCAAGGTTGTTATATGCTTCAGCTAAATTTGGATCACGTCTTATTGCTTTTTTGAAATTATTGATCGCCCGATCATACTCACCTTTTTTTCCGTAACTTTTGCCAAGATTAGTATATGCTTTGGCATCATTGGGATTAAGTCGTATTGCTTTTTTTAAGTCATTAATGGCAAGAGTAAGCCTACCTTTATTGTTGTAAGCATTACCACGATTGACATAAGCATTGGCATACTTTGGATTAAGTTGTATTGTTTTGGTATAGTTCTTGAAAGCATGTTCAACATCGTTTTTCATATCGTAGGCAACTCCACGATTGTAATAAGTTTCAGCATTGTCGGGATTGTACTGTATTGAAGTGTTAAAATCGTTAATGGCAAGTTCAGGATCACCTTTTTCACCGTAGGCAACCCCACGATCATTATAGTACCCAGCATTTTTAGGTTTGAGTTCAATCGCACGGGAATAAGCTGCTATTGCCTCATCAAAATGCTTCAGCATCATCATAAAATTACCCTTTTGTCTCATCCAATTAGCCAATATATTAATTTCTTCCGGTGTTACAGCAATCGCAGGTTGTGCCTGAGACAGCATTTCGTTGGCAACTTTTCGGATACCTTCAACTACATTTAGCCAGCCTTTACTCTCTGGATTCCATTCGTTAAAATCATAAATAGGTTTGCCTTTATCCGGTAGTGCCTGGAAGTCACTGAGTTGGTGGTTTTTCCAATCACAATGCTCAAGAATAATCGGAATCACTTTTATATTCGGACTTAAGGCAGCAATTAATTCTTTATTGCAGTTTTCAGAGGCAAGACTATACCGACAAGTAAGGTAGAGTAGAATGTCCGAATCCGCAAGGTTGTTGAAAATTTCATCCCGCCATTTATCACCAGGTAGAATTTCATTGTCGTGCCAGACATCAATTAATCCTTTTTGCTTCAGAACAGCAAGGTAGGTTATCAATTTATCCTTTGCGTCTGAATTTTTATGTGCATAGGTAATGAAAATCTTTAGTCCTTTTTTCATACTTTTCCCTCCATAATCGTAATCTCATCTTCCGTTAAATTATATTATACGTACACCATCTCATCAACCTTATTTCAAGCCTTTACATTGGTCTGTGATTTAGTTTGAGGGTTATCCTGTCTGTTCAGGGTTCTTTATTGTCTGAATCGCGGATTTTCGCGGATTAAGCGGATTATTGACATTTGTATCATCAAGTTGTATTTTGATGTTTGGTAATATAGCATGTTGACGCGCCTGTAGATTGTGCTGATGTGATGCACTTAAAATCCGCGTTAATCCGTGTAATCCGTGTCATCCGCGATTCAGACACTCCCCTCCACAATCGCAATGTTATTGTCTGCATCACGGAAGACACGGAGAACACGGAAGACGCGGACACGGCACAATGAAAGATGCCGTTATCGGTGTAGATTCGCGAGCAGGACACGCAGTTGTCATTCAACTACAATCTAATAGTTCGTAGTGGCTGGTGGTAAAATAGGATATTGTGTGTTGCGTTTTACATTTAATTATGAAAAATATTAACTTGTGTGCATCTGCACTATTTATTCAACTTTTTTCGGCGGTGATGGTATTTTGAATGATGAATACAACATGTTAAATAGTTTTGAAAAGTGTTGAATAGTGGTATCATCTGTCTGTTCTTTAGATAATTTCATACTTTTGAACGCCTTGGCAACTTTTCTATTACTAAAACTTTCTTCAAACTTCTCTTTTTTAAAATGATCATCAAGTCTATCAACTATGCGAGGATTTTTCATTTGTGATATAACTGGAATTTTAGAACTATCTAAAAGTTCGTTATATGCATGATTAACCATTCTCAAATAGAGTTTACGGCTAAACATATCTTCTATATTACATTCTTTTCCTAAAATATCTTCAAACGTAATTAATTTGCGTATTGACGCACTATCACTATGCTTTTCTAATTCTTTTCTTATGTTTTCGTATGTTCCTTTTTTGGTAGGAAGAAAATCAGTAAGAACAACAATATTAAATTTTGTACCTATTAAACTGTCAATTATATCATGTAGCAGAATAACATTTACAATCTTGTCAATACTATGAGCTGGACTATATTTCCAAGCCACAATATATCCAAGAATGTGTGCCATTGAATTAACATAATCTAAATCGGATTGACCCCCAACAATCAAAATATTTTGATCTTTCCCATGGATTTCAGGAAATTGATGGATTTGAGTAAATTGGAAACCAATAACGGTTTGTAAAGGTAGAATACTTTTTCCCTGCGCCTTTAATATGTCAGAAGTAACCGATGTGCCAGATTTTGAATCAAAATCATTTTCTACTACACGAACTCTATCAAGTTTATCTATATCTATCATAAAAGGTGAGTGTGTTGTATAGATGATTTGATTTTTGCCCCAGTATATGTTTCAAAAAATTTAAGTACATCTGCTTGGGCTGTGCCATGTAGAGGTAATGCTGGTTCATCAAGTAATAGTATCACATTTGAATCACGTTGTAGCAGTTCTTTATACTCTAACAAAAAAGAGAAAAACCATCGGAAGCCATGAGATTCATGATCGAATAATACCCAATTATTATCCGTATTTTTTACCCGTAAATATATAAACATATTGGGACTTGAACCATAAGGTGCTTGAGTAGGTGGTTCATAAACAAAATCAACATCTACTTGTCGCTCTTCTATTTCTGTTCCTGCATGTTCCTTTTCGTATCCTGACCATAATTCCATCACCTCATCTATTTTATTTTGAACAACTTCTATAATTGATGGTTTTTCCTGCATCAATGTTTCGTTTGACTGATGACTAAGAATCTTAGTGAGTGTGTCATCATCAACCAATAGATTCAACAATTTATCTTTCGGTTGAAGCGAATGATTGCGTTTACGTTGATATAGAAAATGTAGGTTCTCTTTGCCTTGTATTTCATAATAAAAATCGGTATACAAGAATATTGGGAGTCTTGAAGAAATGCAATTCTGATAGATAGTTTTTACAACTTCATCCTTATCAGCGTCCATATCTACATTTAAATCACTAACTTTTATAACATTTGGTTCCTTCGATTCCTTTATTAAAGTAATTGATGAGTCCGTGTCTTTGGATTTTATGCAACCGTTTCCATATTCTTTTTCTATTGCATTTAAATCTTCTTCTTCAAGTGTATATGTGAGTTCAATAGTTTCTGCAGGATTGTATATTTGGGTATTTATAGTGAATTGAGATAATGCTTCAAGTATTGCTGTTTTACCAGATTGGTTTTTCCCAACTAAACAGGTTATTTGATCATCAATATCAAATTCTATTGGTTCTTTTATACTTTTGAAGCCACCTATACGGGCTTTATTAAGTTTCATTTTTTATATCCTTTCAATACTATTATTCAATTTGGTGAAATGGAGGTGGCATTTCTGCCATGTCTATTTAGGGCTATGGACGAGGTTAGGCAGCCTCGCCAGCAGAACAAAATATTGCTTACATATCAGGGCTAAATCGTTTTAAGTTTAAGACAAAGAAAAGCTTAAGTCAAATTAAATTTAGTCATCAGTTTTACAATTTGCTTGCACTTGCCACGCTGAATGGTGCAATTCCGTGCAGCTCGCGCCGTGCAATTCAGACCCCGTGCTATCCTCGACATCTAATACCATTTCAAATTAAAAATGTCTCTTTTTTGTAGCACAAACTTTCAGTTTGTGTCCTGAATAATAACCGCCATAATAAGCACCTAATGAGAGAATAATTTATAGAAATGGTATAATTTGAGCCAGCAGTATTTTTCTTGCACACGCGATTGCAGATCAACCGTTTCCCATTCGTCTACACAGCAATTTATGTTGTGGTGTGAAGGTTGTCCTGTCCGTTCAGGGTTCTTTGTTGTCAGAATCTCGGAAGGCACGGAGAACACGGAAAACGCGGATAGGTAGTCTATAACATTAGATAATCCTATACAGACAAATCAATGAGTCACTCACCGAAAATGTCTTTGTGTAGTTGTTTATAAACTTCCATGTCGGGTTTAATGAGTGGGACAAGAATATCTGTCATAAAGTCCTCAACTGTATCCCCACTATGAGCTAATCCTAAAACCATCTCCACCTGTTCCTGAATGCGTTGGATGGTAGGTCGACGTTTGTCGCGAATCGTATCATTGTTCATTACTTCTTCAACCCTTTTATCCTTTGCCGTAAGGAACTCCTGAATCTTTTCGGATTTCCCTTGACTCACACATAACTGTGTTAACACCTCGTCATGAAGAAGATAATCTTCAATCCTTCCCCACTCCAAAGTCCGAATTCCTTCTTTGGCTTTCCTCTTGATTCCACTCCCTGTTCTCCTATCTCTGTCAACGACTCCAATAACTTTTGCCCCCTTCGATATTTTCCCTTTCATTGCTTCCACAGCCTTTTCCACGTTACCTTTCCCACCTATAGAAATAAAACGTGTTTCAGGGTGATGGGTCGCAAAAATGCTACTATAGCATATTTCATCAAAGTCTTCGCCTTCGCAAAATATGTATTGTTCAGATGCAACTAACTCAGAAAGATCACCGAGAGCAACTTCATAAGTTTGTACCCAGAAACTCGGATTGGGTTCAGCAGGTATAATCGTTACCTTTTCGTCAAAATTAATGTCATTACCCAGCTTGTCTTTACCAAAATCAAGGAAAACGACTGAGTCTGGATCAACTCGCCATAAGTCCTGTGCCTTACGTACCATACCGATTGAGTGCGTAGCAATCCATAGTTGAGAATTGTCAGGAATTAAGTTGTATAGTTCCTCAAGAAGTTGACCCTGAAGTTTTGTGTGAATGTGTAGTTCCGGTTCGTCAATACAAATTATGGTTTCATCGTCTATGACCTTTCTGATAATAATATCCAGAAGCAAATCAAATATTGCTATTTCACCGACTGATAGATTGTAGAAAGTTGCTGTTATCCTGCTAAGGTATGATAAATCTGAATCATTCAACGATAAACAGAGATGCAATATGTCTTCCAAAATCAATTTTGAAACCTGGTCGGTAAATAGTTGATCTATAGAATTTCTCACTTGGTTAATAATATCTTTTTTAAACCCCAAGACTGTATCAGCATAGTTTTTCAGTTCCTGTGGTAGTGCTGGCCATTGTTTCCCAAATACGCCTTGAATCGATGAATGATAGAGTAGTTCATACGAATTCAGTGCCCAATGGTTTAGTCCAAACGTATGATCTTCTTCCTTCTCAGTCGGAAGTTTATTTAATTTTAACTGTAATTTCTCAGCACTGTGAGTTGAGTAAAGATCAGAATGCAAAACAAGCGAATAATTTCTAAATGAAGTGCGAGTGTGCACTCTCCATTTACTCTCCTCCATTTCCTCTTCAGAATGAAGTAGTATCTTTATACAATCAGATAGCAAGGTCTTACAATCTTCCAGAAAAGCATCTATATGTTTTTTCAATTCATTTAAATTGAAGTCACTATCAGGCAAACAAAGTTTAGGACGAGGAGCATTATTTTTAAGATAATAATTTATCATATTCGTAGGTACATAAGGAGTAACAACTGTATCATCAGATGGATAGGAATCATTTTTGATGATATAAGTGTAGCAATTAAAAGCATCAAACACCGAAGACTTCCCACTCCCATTAGGACCTATCATCACAACAAGTTTAGCCTTTTCAGGAATTCCTTCTATCTTCAAATCTGTAAAACGTTTGAAATCTTTCAGATGGATTGATTTTATCTTCATTCATCACTCTCCGTATCTTCAACACCATAAAGCATTGAAACAATTTTATCTAATTTCTTTTCAAGACGAGACACCTTTCTTTCAAAACCTTTCCGCTTAGCATCTAGTATCTTGTCAACCAATGCAACAACAGGTACTTGCAGTTCAGATGTAACATCCGGAATAGGTAGTTGTTTCCAATCGTCTGGATAGAGGTTAAGATTGCTCCGGCGAATTGCACGCAAAAAATCTCTGGCACAACTGGAATTCATAACACCAATTAAATATTTCATTGAAAATTTACGACTAATTTTTTCAAGATCTTTCCGATTGGGTAATTCAGGTTTTGGTTTTTCATCGCAATAACGTGTCTGTTTTTGGATAGATCTATTTCGAACCCCTTCTAAAGAATGCCACAGAACAAACGACCATGCTGAATGATTATGGTAAAGTTTTGCATTATCGTAAACAACGCGTAGTTTATCTGCATTTGCAGATATAGAAATTGAAATTAATTTTTCGTCAACTTCATATAATTCCTGAAATGTTTTCCGACGGAACAAATCAGGAGCACGTTCTGTTCCCCATTCAAGCCATTTTAGTGTAGCAGGAACCCACCTATCAAGATATTTACCTTCCACAAAAGGTTTGGGATGGATTTTGTCTTTTTCGTCAGAAACCACATCTTTTAACCCAAATTCACCTTCCGCCCTTTTCTCATCAGCATGAACGACCATGCCAACGCTGATATAGCAAATGTTATTAAGAGTTATTGTAGGTATCGTAAATTGTTGCGTAGTTGCATCTTCTGGGAAAAACACCCTATACGTTAGGGACTTCTGTTCGTCAGTTGGTAAGAGATGGACTGAACCAAATTCCGGGTAATGCTCGCGCCGCATAGGTTTGCTTTCCATACCATCTACTCGTTGAAAAAGATAGATTACGTTTCGCACACCAACAGATCCGAATAGTGGGACCTTACCACAAAAATCGAGACGCAATATCTTGCTATTTTCCAAAAACCAATTCTGCGATTTCTGTGCATATTTTGCATGACAATAGGCATTAGATACAATAAGCGTTGTGAAACCCTCTGGCTTAAGCAATTTATAACTTCGTTCAATAAACGGAATAAACAGATCCCATTTTTCATATAGCGTCTCATACTGTTCACTATCCTTAATCTGCTGACGCATCTCTTTAATCTGCTGTCTTTTTGCTTGGTCTTGTCCACCCGCATCTGCTCTAACATACGGAGGGTTACCGATGGTCATATCAAACCCTTCCTTGATACCAAACATCCACTCTGGATCGAAAAACTCTGCATTATCATTCTGGTCATAAGGATCCCAGTTGGCAATTCTTTTAGCCTCTTCAACACCTTTAGTGAGAACTGCCTCATAACCTCTAAATTCTTTTTCTAACTTCTCCCGCAATTGTTTTCGGTCATCTTCATTTGGTAGTTGTTTGACCTGATATGTAATTTTACTTTTTTCCTCAGACCGTAATTCATTATACTTATTAACCAATGCTTCTTCTAACTTGTTACGGCAGTCTTCCTCATCTTCAATATAATCTAATTTCTTTTGACGATCATTTTCACTGAAATACTTTTTGCGGATATCCTCAATTTTCTTACGAAGGTGTTGAATGTTGCCATCATCAAGCAGTGATTGTAAATCCTCTTTCTGAAGTTGCATTAACCCTATAAGTGTATTCGCAGCAACAAATTTGGTTTCAAGGTTGGGAAGTGGACGAATGCCGTAGTTATCATCAGCATTGTCGTTCGGTTCCTGCTCAATGACCAATGAGATAAAAAATCTCAATTTGGCAATAGTAACGGCAATCGGTTGAATGTCAACACCGTAAATACTGTTCTGAATAACATAAAGTTTCCTACCATAGTTATTATACTGATTTGCTTCAGAAAACACTTCATCAATAACCTTGAGTGATCCATCTCTGCTTGTTGGATCGGGAATATTGTTCGCTTGATCAATTTGTTGCTGTTTCCAACGTTTGTTTTCTGGATCCAGTTTTTTCAGGATTAAAACTAATTTATTCAGAATTCCCATAGGGAACGCACCAGAACCAACAGCGGGGTCAAGAATTTTCAGGTCGTCTACCGCTTGAACCATCGGTTCAATCTCAGAATCGTAGATCATGTGATCATTGGACTCATTTTTTTCACCGAGTTGGTCGTATGCCAGGAGATCGTCACGGAGACGTCCCTCTAAGAATTTAGTGTCTCCATCTCCGGGAGTAACCTTTTGTAGAAAGTAAGCAATAAGTGCCTCGTCTACCATATAGTCAACAACATTGCGGCGGGTATAGAAGGATCCAGTTTCCTTACGTGCAAGTTCCTCGGTTTCGGGATTATACACACCAAGTAAATTTTCAAACACCTGTCCAAGCAGTTCAGGGTCAAGTGCTACTTCTTGATCCACCGGTGTATTCTCTTCAACGGTAAACTTGTAGTTTTTGAAGATTTCATAAAGACCTATTTCTTTTTCAAAAAACAGTTTTGCTGGAACGTGCAATTGCTTCCTGTGTTTTGGCCAATCTGTGAAGCAGTCAACACGTTTGCCCCTCGCCTGTTTGCCTTCAAAAGAATCAAGTGAATCAAACAACCCACCATTCACAAATGGCACCTGTTTAAGATGTTTAAGAAATTCTTTCGGTTTTTGGATTAGATCCTCATATCTATATTTATTTGAATTGCGGTGATCTTCATTGTGTTCGGGGTAGGAATCTTGTTCGGTGCCTGTCGTATCAGTATCATTCAGAATACGAAATTCACGTTCTTTTATTGGTGTGTTCAACGTAGCAAAGAACAAGTTTTGAAGTATCGCTTGATAGTAATCAGATGTCTCATAATCAAAGTTATTTAGATATTTTTTCGCGCCATCTACAGTAAATATATCTGATGGCACGAGATTATTCTTTTCTTTCAGAAACCAGATAAATAGGATACGGGTTAACATACGGATAACTTGCATCTTATTCTCTTTGTCAGGAAATTTACACGCTGTTATTGCCGAATCATACCACTTCTCAAGTTCATCATAGAAACGTTTATTCAATTCTTCTGTATTGAGCATAACCTCCCATGCATCATGAAGCGAATCAAAACTACGAACCTTTCTCTCCTTATCTTTAATTAGCTTGCCAAGGTGTAAGTCATAGACAATTTCAATATGTGCACGCTTCGGAGAAGCAAGGTCAATGTCTTTGATAAGCGTAACCTTTTCCAAAACCTGTTTATTTTCATTCTTTTTGCTATGTCGTCGGTTGATAATCCCGAGAGTCAGCACAGATCCATACCGAAACATGACCATAAAAGGTTGTGGTATTCGCATACTCATAAACCGCATGATATTAGCCAGTTGCGTGCGTGTGTAGGTGTTCCCAGTCAGTGGCATTGCCATGAACATATATGAGCTTCTGAGTTCATTGTCAATCGCTTTACTTTCAAAGTGTGTGGTTTCTGTATTCAGCTGAGCGTTGATTTCAGCGTCCGTAACCTGCATGACTTGAGAGAATGGTTCCCAATCATTAATGCATAGACTATCAATTGGATTAGCGGTTTTCTCGGCAGCTTTTTTAATATGATCATATCTGGGTTTGTCAATCTCATCGCTGCTAACGTATCCACTATAATAACCAAGCGTATTTAGAAGTTTCATAGCAGCATCCCTTAGCGGCAGCGGCTCATCATGGAAATTCTTGAGTGCATCCTCAATATTCTGCTTAACTATTTTATCTGAAAGCATAGGCTACCTCCTCCTGTTATCTATAACTTGAATATCAAGATTTAGACGACGCTTAATTTCCTCAAGTTGTTGTATTTTCTTATCGGTCTTCGAATTTGTCATAATGAAATAAGCACCAGAAGATACTTGGGTGTATGTAGGATGGTTGAATGTAGCTACAATTGGGATTCTACAATGTTCTATATTGAGAGTTTTTACTTCCTCTATCCCTATTTTTTCAATTACCTCAACAAATGTTTTTGATACCTGAGGTCGACATATTTGTTGTTCATCAGGCATAATCACTGTGAGATCACCAGCAGATGGATTTGTAGAAATATCAATTGGCTCAGATTCCAGATGATGATTAACTTTTTCCTTTAATTCCTTAGTCCGTTGTAATAGACTCTCTTGCAACTCAATTTCTTGTTGTAATAGATATTGCAACACACCACCTTGAGGGTTAAGGTCATTTTGTAATATCTGAATGTTCCTACTAAATACTGGTATTATCTCATCCAGTAAATCAGACGTTTCATTGAATAAGGTATTATTTCCTATTTGCATCTATATACCTCCATATTAGTATTCTAAATAATCTTTAATCACTAATCACGAGCCATGTTACGAGTTGGAATTCAGTAATGGCGAGAGCTTCATAAGTTTTACCTAATCCGACACTATCAGCTTAGCAATTGCATTTTGGAGCAAGTAATTCTTTAGTTCTAAACCTTCTTCTGTAAGACGAAAGACTTTGCTTTCTGTTTTGCTGGGGTCCATACCTTGGATAAAACTCGGTTCGCCGAACAGAAAACGGAGGTCTTTAATGTTAGTGAGTTTGTCTTTGAGTGCGTTGAAAGCATAGATGGTGAAATAGGCAGAGACAAAGGAGAGGGAGGATCCTTCTTGAATTTTATCAAGCAGAAAATCGGCAACGCTGCCATACATATAGTTGTCACGGATACCGGTTTTCACGAATGGTTTTTCATCTGACATTTAGGAACCTCTATTTTTTTGGAGATAAATGAATTGATATTACTCTTTGAAACCCGTTTGTCTTGTGCATAGCACTTG
>JAJEJA010000078.1 GCA_022828145.1 Candidatus Poribacteria bacterium
TCACCCTCTTCCAACGTCACGACTATGGATTCACCATCTGGTCCCAATAATGTTACGTTCGTATTCTCAATGTCTATCCGCATCACATCGGTAAACCCAACACCGATACTATTCACAACTTCTGTAATCTCTATGATTTCAAAAGGTGTCAGGGCAATAGTGGCATCGACTGTTTTGGCAGATACGGAAGTAACTTTGGGAACTTCAAAATCCAGTCGGAATTGGTAGGTCGTCGTGCTCTGTGCAACCTGACCTAATGTATCTTGTGGCGTTACTGATAGACTATACACACCACTCTGTTCCAATGGCACGAAGCGAGCAACTATCTGGGAACCATCACCCTCTTCAAGCGTCACAGCTATGGATTCACTATCTGGTCCCGACAGTGTTACGTTTGTTTCCCCAATATCAATTAGCATTACATCAGTGAATTCAAGGATGAAACTACTAACTGCTTCAGTAACCTCAACAATTTCATAAGGTGTTAGTGGTACGGTTTGATTGGTAGTTCCAGCTTTTACAGAAGTTAATTCAGGAAGTTGATAATCAAGACGGAACGGATATAGTACTGCCCCTTTTGCAACATTACCGGCGATATCTTGAGCGGTTACCGACAATGTATATTCTCCACCTTGTGTTAAGGTGACAAAATTCGCTGTAAGTTCGTCAACACCATTATTGGTTATTGTAAGTGGTGTTTCAGTTCCATTAGGTGCAGTAAGCGTTACATTTGTATTGGTAAAATCTACACGTGTAGAATCAACAAAACGCAAGGTGAGTTTACTGACAGTTTCGGTGAGTTCGGTAACCTTATAAGGTGTCAGGTTTAACGGTGTCTCAGTATTCAAAGTTACTGAGGATATACTTGGCGCTTGAGAATCATAGTAGACTTTGTATTCTGTTTGGTCTGAATTGCCGGCACTATCAACAAGGCTTACCGTAAGACCGTATTCCCCATCAGCACTACCATCTGTCGGTAGCGGTGTTGAAAGCGTAAAGTAGAGTTGGTTACTATTATCATGTGTTAATACACCGGATACATCATCTCCATCACTTCGATGTAAGGTGATTTTCTGAGCATCAAGATCAAGCAGTGCTGGACCAACATCCTCAATAGATATCTGGAACTGGGTTAGACTTCCACCAACATACGTCGTTGGCTGATGTAATTCGATCGGGGAAGCAGCGATGATTCTGGGTGCCTGTGTATCATAGCTGAACTGCCTATTGACAACTTTACCCGTTCTTCCGACTTTGTCTATAGGTGTAACCGAAACATTATATATTCCGTCAATGCTACCGTCCGCTGGAAAGGCTAACGGCATCCACGTTAACTGATTCTGTTCATTAGATTGTGTGATACCTACCACTTCAATCCCACTTTCATTAGTAACAGTGATTGAGGAGCCATCATCGCTAAAGTCCAATCCGATCCCTGAAGGCTCTATGAATGTGGCAACTATCGTTGAGATGGCTTTATTGACATAAAGATTAGAAATGAGTTGACCATCTATCAGAACTGAGCTTACACTCGGCAGTGCTATATCAAGTCGGAACTGATATTCTGCTGCTGTTTGTGCAATATTCCCAGCAATGTCTTGAGGAGTCACTCTCAACGTATACAAACCGTTCTCTGTCATTGAAATGAAGCGTACGCTTAATTGAGATAAACCCCCTTCTTCTTGTATAAATGCTTCTTGTGTAAGAGAGATCTGCTGACCATCTGGGGCTAACAATTCAACGTTTGTATTCTCAAAGTCAAGTCGGGTTGGGTCAGTAAACGCAAGCGTGACTTGGTTAATTACATCAGAAATCTCAACGATTTGGTGTGGAATTAAATCAACCGCAGTATCTGAAGTGTTTACTTTCACTGCTGAGAGTCTTGGCACTTCAAATTCTAAACGGAACGGATATGGGACCTCCCCGCGCGCAGAATTGCCAGTTATGTCTTGGGATATGATGGACAACGTATATAAACCATCTTGAATTAAGGATACAAAGTGGGCAGTAAGTTGATTAACGCCATTGTTATCCAAGTTGAATGGAATGTCAGAACCATCAGGACCTATGAGAGAAACCACAGTGTTTTCAAAGTCCACTCGTGTAGATTCAACAAAGTCGACGGTAATCCTGTTTACTGATTCGTCAAGGTCTATAACCTGATACGGTATCAAGTCTAACGGTGTGTCAGTATTCAAAGACACTGTAGATATAAGTGGTGCTTGAGAATCGTAAAAGATGTTATGTTGAAACTGATGCGGATTGCCTGCTCTATCCAGAAGGTTAACCGTCACCAAATACTCTCCATCTGCACTTCCATCAGTAGGAAGTGGAGCAGACAGTGTGTAGAAAAGTTGGTTAACACCGTCATGTGTAATCTGACCTGAAACAGTTTCTCCTGCACTATTTGTCAAACTGATAGTCTGTGCGTCAAGTTCAAGCGAAGCAGGTCCGACATCTTCAATTGTAAACTGTAACTGTGGGAAACTCCCACCAAGATAAGAGACAGGTTGATGTAAAACTACTGGTGAAGCAGATGTAACACGCGGTTCCTGCGTATCGTAGATGAATCCCCGTAATGCGACGTTTCCTGTCCGACCAGCATTATCAACGGGTGTTACTGCAACTGTGTATGTTCCATCACCACTGCCATCTGTGGGGAGGACTATAGGTCTCCAAATCAGTTGCCAATTCTGTTGATCCCTGTCATTAATCGTTGTCGTACCCGGGACAGGAAGTCCAGTTTGGCTGGTTACAACAATCCTGGATTCACTATCTCCGACGGCTAAACCTGTTCCTGTCGTATCTACGAGTGTAGCGACGATCTCTCCGACACTATCGTTCACATAGACAATTGCCCCACTCTGACCACCAATTAGTATTGTCGTAACGACAGGAACCGCGATTTCCAGATCGAATTTGTAGACGTAAGGATGTTGGGAGACGTTCCCGATTCTATCAGTTGGCGTTACGCTAAGGGTATACGTCCCGAGGTTTGATAGGTTTTGGAAATTTAGCGTTAAAACGGAATCACCATCAGTACTGCGGTGAAGTGCAATTTCAGTGCTGTCTGGTCCTACTAATGAGACGACTGTGTTCTCAAAATCAACATCATTTTCTGCAAATGTGACATTTATCTGTGAAAAGGTCTCATTAACATCCATTGCGCTATCAATGGAAAGGCTTCGCAACGGATCAGTAACCGTCTCAACTGTTGCTATAGATGGATACTCAGTGTCTAAAGTTAATGGGAATGTCTCTGTGTATACTTCTCCATTAAATTCGAAGAAAGACACTGAGATAGCGTATCCGCCATCTGCTGTGCCGTCTCGTGGAATTGCTGATTCGTTGGTCCAAGTTAATTGATTGCTTGCGATGTCATATTCAACCTTCGTTGCTGGAATCAAAGTTCCGTCCGCGTCATTTACAGAAATATATGAATTATTAAAGTCTATCCCTATACCAATATAGTTTTCAATCACTGCTGATATTTGAGTGATATTGCGAACAGTGTTAGTTTCTGGGGTTGTCAACCGGATTCTCGGTTGTGTAGTACTGACAAGATAGAATGGACGTCTAATCGGAGCACCTACATTCCCCGCATTATCGGCTGGTGTTACCTCAATAGTATATGTACCATCATCCGAACCGTCCAATGCAATCTGCTGTAGCAGTGTCAGCGTAACGGTATCTGTACCGTTGCTGGATATATTTACAGGAACTTCAACTTGATTCTCTCCTATATCGCGTGTCAATCTATAGTTGCCTTGTACAAAATCAATCCCACTCATTTCTTCGTTCAGCTTTATAACAACTTCTGTAAGACTTGACACAGTCTGATTCACAGCGGGGACGGTTGACGTGAGCGTAGGCACTTGCGTATCATAGATAAGTCGGTAATTAATTGTGTTGAAATTACCTAACGCATCTGCAGCCTTAATGGATATCACATAGTTGCCATCTTGGCTGCCATCCGTACTCAGAAGTGGAGAATCCAAGATATAAGAAAGGACACTGTTGTTTTTATCTACAAAAGTCCGACCAGATAACGCGGCAATAGTGCCATCAGGTTTAGGTGTTCCAAAGACGATATTGGTAGTATCCTGTGAACCTGAAAATAAAACGCCAATTCCTGATTCACCATCATTGAATGTGGCAACAAACTGATTGAGCGGCAGATTGTAATAGGTTGTATCTCCCAATATATCAAATGCTGTACCATCTCGTGTAGGTTGAAGTGAAACAAGTTCTGGTGCTAAATTATCATAAATGAATGTTATGTTAATGGGTTCGGTTCTATTATTTGCTTTGTCTGCTCCAATAATCTCAACGGTATAATGTCCATCCTGGATCCCATCTGTGGCTAATAACGGAGATCGTAATTGCCATCTCATTTTATTATTTGATATTTGTGTCTGTTCACCGAGAACTAAACTTCCGTCTGGTCCCTTGAGCCGTATGGATGAAGCGGGAAGGTCAAGTTCTATATTATCTTCTAATTCTGCTTCAACATAGTTTGTGCTTCCACTGAGGCCACTTCCTTGTGTGAATTCTTCTCTGTTTGTCTTTAGACTAATTAGTGTTGGAGCCGTGTTATCAAAGGTAAAGTTCGCTGTACTTGAAGCACGGTTACCGATACTGTTAAATATGAAGACTGTTACTTCATAATTTCCATTTTCTGAGAGGTTATCAAGGGGGTTTCCGAGTGTAAATTCTGCTTTGTTATTCCCCGTAACAGTTAAAGCACCGCTAAGGTCTGTGCCGTTAATAGGCCTAATCTGTATTTTTGAAGTATTAAAGTCGAGCGGCGTGCCGCCACCAGCATCTGCTGTAAAACCAATTGTCTGAATTGAGGTATTGACAAACGAGCCATTTATCAGTGGGATTGAATCATTAATCGTTATACCGGTGATACGCGGTTGTTCAGAGTCAATTGTGATCTGTTCTGTTATTATCTCATCAGCATTCCCCCCATAATCTATTGCAGATAACTTCAACCGATAACTTCCATTCTCAAGATTTCTATTATTGCCATCCTTTCCATCCCATTCAAAGGTATGCTTCACTGCTTTGGTTACACCCTTCAATTGTATCCTGCGTCCGATGGGTTCACTATCAGAAGATCTCAGGATTTCTAACCACGCTTCTTTAACATCCTCACTTAATGTATAGGAGACAGGAACCGTCTCAGAATCAGTACCAAGATTAGATGATAACTCACTTTTGCCGACACTGACATCCTCAATTGTAGGTTTTGTTTTATCTAATGTCGCTGTTATATCATCTGTAAGAGTTGATGCAACTTGAGTACTATCACCATCACTCTGGTTATCACTAACACTCTCATCTGTAAGTTCTACCGTAATTGTGTAAACTCCATCAGGAAGTGCCTGTCGAATACTGTTACCATTAATGTCAGTAACTTCAACAGCCCCATCCCATATCAAACGTACGGTCTGATTCTTTTTTATTGTAGCACCTGCGTCTGACTTAGCGATGATTATTTCATTCCCGTTACTCTCCGTTTTTATAATGTAGGTATACTCCTGCTCCGGTCCCCCAAAATCGCTGGTTGTAAAGGTGATGGTAAGTTTTTCATTATCTCCATTGAAAACCGAATCACCGTTCGCATCAACGGATAGATTTGATAGACCCGCCCAGGCAGACGAATGTATAACGAACAGAACACAGAATAGAACAACTGGTAACTGAAATATTGATAAGTGTGTCCACCGGAACCTGAATGGAAATTTAGG
Source organism: Candidatus Poribacteria bacterium (assembly GCA_022828145.1). Lineage (GTDB taxonomy): Bacteria > Poribacteria > WGA-4E > WGA-4E > WGA-3G > MSPOR6. Next base: position 5,757 of record JAJEJA010000078.1, read on the forward strand.
ACACTTTTTGTCAGGACACACAACAGGAAGCCTTTTATTGATTATTGTCACGCATTTTCCCCCACTACTGCAAGTTTATGTCTTAAGGTTTTTTGATTTAACAGATATGGTATTATTTCAATTAGTTATTAGACGCAACTATTATAATTAGGTTGATAAAAACCGATATAACAGAAGAATCACGCTATATATTCTGTTGTATATTTTGTGGGCAGGAAGATGTCCTGCCCTTCACAATAGAAAACATTCTAATTTAACCGATTTCACCCTTCTCAATCATTGTCAGAAGTGCTGAATCTTCAGCGGTAAGTGGCAATGTTATTTTAGCACGTTCTCTGCTTGAGTGATAGGTCGCGAAGATAAGCTCAGTGGCTTGCATGGCTTTGCGTCCGCTCAGTTCAGGTTCGCGTCCTGTCTTGACGCTGTCAATAAGGTCAAGGACAGAAAGTGTGGTATCATTACCTCTGGGAGTAACATCACTCAGATCAGGTTGTTCCCACTCGGTTGAACCTTCACGCAAGACCTTAACAGGTGCACCGCCCCCAACATCAATAATACCTTTTGTGCCGATGATACGGTTAGAGAAACCTTTTAAGGATACACCGCCTGTGGTTAATAGACCTTCAACACCGTTTTTCCATCTGTACCACGATAAACCGCTATTTTCAACGCGCGTTCCGAAGACAATTCTTTCATCTGTTACATCTATCTGACCGATAACCCACTCAACAGGTTCGTCATTATTATAAAAAAAGAACATATCGAACCAGTGCGTTCCCCAGTCAAGTAGATTCGAACATGAACCTTCTATACGACGTATCTCACCGATCGTTCCATCATTTGCCAGTTGTTTAGCCTTAATAAACTGGGCCCCAAACCGGCGTTGATGGCAAAAAGTGATTACAACATCGTTATCTACACACGCTTGGTAGAGTGCTTTGGCATCACCCCACGTAGGTGCCATCGGTTTCTCTGAATGAATCGCTTTGATACCACTGTTTGCAGCCGCAATGACCATATCCCTATGAAGCGCAATCCACGTACAGACACTGACAAAGTCAAGTGATTCCTTCTCTAACATCTCATGATAATCTTCATAAGTCCTTGGGACATCAAACTGTTCAGAGAATTTCTCTCGAGCTCCTGCAACAGGATCAGCACAGGCGACAATTTCAACATCTGGTGATGCCTTATATCCATTGGCATGGGCACGTCCCCGTCCACCACAACCTATAATACCTGCTTTAAATGTTGCCATAATTATTTCCTTTCATTAAAAAGTTTCATCTCAACCTTACCAATACAAAAATAAACAACTTTGTTGTTGACGCTTAGCTCAAATACTGCTATACTCTATCACAAATTCATATTGAAACTCAAGTCACTTTTTATGCCATAAATTTTATGACATAAACGACAGGATGGAGATGCATGAAAGTTGTGACTGCAGCACAGATGCGTCAAATTGACAGTTATACTATTGATGAAATTGGCATCTCTGGTATTGTTCTGATGGAGACTGCGGGGAGTCAAATCGTCCGCAAAATTGAACAATACTTTCCGAAGGCACAACGTATCGGCATATTTGTCGGAAAGGGGAACAATGGCGGAGATGGTTTGGTCATCGCACGACAACTTGCACATGCTGGACGTGAAGTGCTTATCTTCCTTGTTTCGTCCCCTGAAACATTTACTGGAGAAGCACGAATCAATCTGGACATAGCTGAAAAACTTGAGTTGAATATTAAGGTCATACTGACAGACGATGCACTGAAAAAATCACATTTTCTCGTTGCGAAATGTGAGCTGCTTGTAGATGCTATCTTCGGTACGGGATTGCACAGTGAAGTGCGCGAACCTATCGCGAAAATCATAGACGTTATCAACGAACACTCTATACCTGTCCTCGCTGTTGATTTACCATCCGGGTTAAATGCAGATACAGGACACCCATTGGGGACTTGCATCAAAGCAGATACGACAATCACAATAGGTTTGCCAAAAAGGGGGTTATTGGTTCAACCTGGGACAGAACTTGCTGGTAATTTAGAAATAATCGACATAGGATTTCCACAGCACGTAATTGATGCTCAGAACATTAACGTAAATTGGACAACAGAAGAACAAGCGATGGATTGGATGCCACTCCGTTTCAGCAAATCGCATAAAGGAACTTATGGACGCGTCTTAGTCATCGCAGGTGCTACCGGAATGACAGGCGCAGCAGCACTCACAAGTGAAGCAGCACTACGTACAGGGGCTGGATCGGTAACACTGGCAATTCCGAAAAGCCTGAATTCCATCCTGGAGGTTAAGCTTTCTGAAGTAATGACATTACCCATACCAGAAACGGATACAGGCAGTATAGCAGAATCAGCAGTATCACCTATATTGGAACATGCAGAAAAAACAAAATCTGTCTTGGCTATTGGGCCCGGTCTTTCTCAACATCCTGAGACAGTAAAATTCGTTCATCAACTGATACGTGAAAACAGAAAACAGGAACTCGGTTTGCGGATAGTGATTGATGCGGACGGACTGAACGCATTAGCACAGGAGAAAGAACTTGTCTCAATGCTGGAATCGGAAACAGTCTTAACGCCACATTTAGGTGAGATGTCTCGTCTAACAGGAACGTCCATACAAACATTAGCGTTAGATGGAATTTCTGCAGCAGAAGAATTTGCAAAACAGCACAAAGTAACCCTTGTATCTAAAGGGGCACCTACTATTATAGCAACCCCGAAGGGTGATATGTGGATCAACTCAACTGGCAATCCGGGGATGGCGTCAGCTGGAATGGGAGACGTGTTAACAGGGATTATAGCTGGACTGATAGCACAAAACCTACCCGTTGATATAGCTGCGATACTCGGTGTTTACATACATGGATTAGCAGGCGACATCGCAGCAGATAAGACAGGAATGCACGGTCTTATAGCCGGAGATGTCCTCCTGTCAATACCAAAGGCGATGTCTCAATTGATATAAGTCTCACAGAAGGAGTGGAATGTATGCGTAATTTATTATTATTTACATTAATTTTTTTGTACTTTGCACTAATTTTCGGTCTAAATGTAGAAGCAGATACACACCGCTTGTATGTGCAGCATGTGGAGCAGGCGTTTAAGTCTCTATTTCAAGGCAATAACGAACAGACAATAGAGTCTTTTGAGGCAGCACTCACCATTGAACCAAATCATTATGAGATATTACATTATTTAGGTATGTCGTATACACAAGATGAATATTGGAAGAAAGCGGTAAATGTCTACAAACGTGCTCTGGAACTGAAGTCAGATAGTATTGAAGTGCTTTATTCATTAGGGTTGGTTTATTTCAAACTCGATCAATGGTCAGATGCCGAGGCACAGTTGAAACAGGTCATAACACTTTCACCTCATCATGCACGAGGTTATGAATTATTGGGTAAAGTGTATAACAAGCTTCGGCAATATCCGGATGCTGCAAAAATTCTAACGAAAGCTCTTGAACTAAAACCAAACTCTCCAGGGAATTACAACGAACTCGGGAATGCCTACCTCAAAATTAAGTCATACGCTGAAGCGATTACTAACTTTAAAAATGCAATCAAATATGGTCCTTCCAACTTTGCAGAACCACATTACGGTCTCGGCACTGCATATATGCACACAGGAGAGCAAGAAAAAAGTAGAAGCGAGATGCTACTGTATCAGCAGTTACAGAGGCTGAACGTTGAATATGAAAGGTTTACGCGTCAGACACGGCTTGACCCCAATAACCTTGAAGGATGGACAGGTTTAGCCAGAATACTGATGCAGCAGAAAATCTACAATGAGGCAATCCCTGCATTACAAAAATGCATTGCGTTAGGTAATTCTCAAAATGCGTCTCCCGATACAATTGCCGGATTCCATCACGGACTCAGTCAAGCATTTCTCAATCTGAATTATCCCAAACACGCACTTGAATCTGTCGGTAAGGCAATTCTGCTTTCACCAAAACAATCAATATTCTATAATACACTTGGTAGTACCTATGCGCGCTTAGGCTTAATACAAAAAGCAATCCCAGCCTATCAACAAGCGATAACCCTGGACAGTGAACAACCCTACTATCATCTGAACATCTCTAAACTGTATCAGAGTATCGGTAATAGAAAACTCGCTCAAGAACATTATCAAGCTTACGAGTTTTACCTATCAAAACAGAAAAACAGAACCCAATGAAAATAAGACTACTTTTCTCTACTATTCTATTTATACTCTCAAACGCAATCCTTTGTAATGTGTTTGCTCAGAAGACAGAAAATCAGATGATTCTAATTCCGGCTGGCACATTTACGATGGGTAGCGACAGGCGGGCAGATGATGAAAAACCTTCGCATAAGGTCTACTTAACGGCATATTATATAGGCAAGTATGAAGTTACGAACGCAGAATACCATGAGTTTTGGATGAGTCTGCAAAATAATAAAGCCAAGGCAACACTACACACACCTGAAGACTTTTCGCATCACCCTCATATAGGTCAATGGCCCGAGCGGGCAAAAAAATACCCGAATCATCCTGTCGTTGGCGTCTCTTGGCATGATGCTAAAGCTTATGCCGAATGGAAAGGGATGCGACTTCCGACTGAAGCAGAATGGGAAAAAGCTGCAAGGGGTTACACAGATAGGACATTTCCATGGGGAAACGCTTTCGAACTGTTCGCAAATACTGCCGACGGAAATGATGGTTACGAAAACCGGATTGCACCTGTTGGAAGTTATCCGAAAGGAAAAAGCTTTTTCGGGATAATGGATATGGCAGGTAATGTGTGGGAATGGACCGCAGATTGGTATAGTGACGTCTACTATTATCACACACCGAAACAGAATCCAGAGGGACCCAACGTGGGTAGTTGGCGTGTCGTTAGAGGCGGGTCTTGGATTGACAAACTTGCTCGCTGTACCACAACATTCCGCTTTTATCTTTATCCAACCTTAAAAACTTCCTTCGTAGGTTTCCGTATAGCAAAAACTGCCGAACCAAATAATAAATAGAGTCCTACCTAACAAATACCATATATGCTAAAGTTCACGTATCTTCTTTTTCCATTTCTGTTTATATTTGTAGTCATGTTTACATCAGCGGATACGTTACCTGTTTTTGTAGATGTTACGGAGGAAGTGGGGATAAACTTTAAACACAACAACGGTAAGACAGAGCATAAACACGTTATTGAGACAATGGGATCCGGCGTAGTCTTTTTTGATTACGATGCAGATGGAAACATTGACATATATTTCGTTAACAGCGGACCTGTGCCTATTGAGGGAATATCAGATAAAACTAAAAGTGAGAACGGTTCAAACGTGCTTTATCGCAATCAAGGAAACGGACACTTTATAGATGTCACTGAGGCAACGGGAGTTGGAGATATCGGATACGGTATGGCCGCATCCGCTGGAGACATTGATAACGACGGGGATGTGGATCTATATGTATGCAACTTTGAACGAGATAGTCTATATCAAAATAACGGCGATGGAACATTCACAGATATTACGGAT
>JAJEJA010000031.1 GCA_022828145.1 Candidatus Poribacteria bacterium
TGACAAAAACACAACTTTCTGTTAATCTATATCAGAATAGATTCCTCATTCACGAGAACTCTATATTCTATGTTTTCAATGTATAGTAAATTATGTAAATAAGTTTACATATATTCTGTAGGAGCGATCTCCGAATCGCGATACAACCCCTAATAGTCGGGAATCGGCCAGTTTTATAGTTGGCCTCCTACAACTCAGATGTAAAGTTAATTGTAGAATCCACTATAATACCATAAACGTCAATTTTGACTAAAAGGAGAAACACCGATGACAACCTATACAGAGGAACGGAAAATAATTTCTGTTCCAACAGACACCCCAATATTTTATCCTGATACGGATGGTAAACCTATGGCTGCAAGCGACCGACACAGACGGATCCTCTTTCACACAATAGAAACACTTGAAACACATTACGCACAACAACCGGATGTTTATGTTTCTGGTGATATACTGATGTATTATGTGGAGGGTGACCCAACTCAAGTGATTGCACCGGACGTGTTAGTCTCTTTCGGGTTAGAAAAAAAAGAGCGGCTTACGTATCTTGCCTGGGTTGAGGGTAAACTTCCCGATTTTGTGATGGAGTTCAGTAGCAAAACCACTCATGATAACGATTTAGGACCTAAAAAAGATCGTTATGCTTTCTTAGGCATCCAAGATTACTTTTTATATGATGCGATAGGCATATACTTGCCATCACCACTGATGGGTTTTACATTAGTTGATGGTGTATATGTTCCGATTTCCACTGCTGAAGATGGCGGTCTACATTCTGATGTGCTAAGTTTAGATTTCCATGTGGATGCTGTAGGTTTAAAGTTATATGATCCTGTTGGGGGTGTGTGGCTGCAGACTCTTGCCGACCAGGAAGCAGCCCGTGCCGACCAGGAAGCAGCCCGCGCTGAGACCGCTGAAGCACGCATTGAGCAGGCTGAAACACGCGCTGAGGCGGCAGAAACTGAAAATGCACAACTCCGAAAACAATTGGAACGTTTACAAACACGCAGCTAACACAGAGTCATAATTTTGATTTTTTTCTTGACATTCCAATAATTGTGGTGTATAATACATAAATGTTTCATATTGAGACAAAAAATATGAAAAAAGTTGTTGCTTAATTTAATTTTATGCGTTATTATATTCACGTAATTATTATGACACGCTATCTATTATGTCGCAAAAACGGCAATATAACACAAATAGATAGAAATTAATTTGCTTAATTAAAGTTATTAGCGTATAATATTAAATAATATATTGGCAAATGCGTGTGTTTCAAGTTTATTATTGAGCACCGTAACGTATGAGAAATTTAGGACTGAAGTAATAGTCCGAAAGAAATGGTGGCAACGCCTCCATTATGAATAATACAGATATTCAGTATTTTATATCTAAGAATAAGTTAACAGGATTTCATTCCCTGAATCCGTTAGTGATAATACAGATATTCAGTATTTTATATCTAAAGAATAGGTTAACAGGATTTCATTCCCTGAATCCTTAACACGATTTTTTGAACTTTATTTTTTAAGGAGATTACAATGTACTTGTCAAATAGATTGACATTTTCTTTATTTTCTGTTTTGCTTATAGCAGCATTTGTTTTCGTTGCTACGCCTGCTATGGCACAGACGACGGTTACTGCGTACCAAGAGGTAACCGCCGCTACTGCTGAGGTTGCAGGCAAAATCGTTGTAACGCTTACATATTCTGAGAATCCCAACCCTGTACCAGCCCTTGCTGATTTTACAGCGGCTGATGGTGCTATCAGTCAACCGGATGATGGAGATGGTGAGCGTGATGTGTTGACAGCATCCTATAATGATGGTACCAACGATATCACAGCTGCTGTCGCCAGAGATGGTATGAACGTCACACTAACTATTACGTTTCCTGTAAATGTTACTGCTTCATTACCTGGCGAATTACGACTGAAAGGTTATAGCACCAACCTTAACACTGCGAACGATAGAACAGCTGATCCTGCGGCTGCTCTAATCGATCTTGACCTTGCAGATGGTTATATCGGCGGTAAAACTTATGTTGTTTATGTACGGGGCACTTCTCTTACTCAAGCAGATATACCCATACCTGTACTTCCATCAAGTTTGATGGGAACAGCCACAGGCCAAATATCAGATGCAGGTGCTACAACGGCAGATAGCCAATTAGTCCGTACAATTGATCCTACAGCAACTACCGGAAATTCGAATATGGCTATGCCTGACCTTGAAGAGTTTTTCAATGTCGGTGGTGGAACGATTAATCTGAACGTCGCTGGCACAGCCAAAGACTCAAGACATCTTATTATTAACGAGATTATGTGGGGTGTTGATAATTCACGGGTTGGACAAGTTGGTTATACCAACCAACAGTGGATTGAAGTTTATAATCGTCTTACTACCCCTGTTCCTGCTCCTACATTTGAGTTTATAGATGATACGTTCCCAGCACCTGCTACTGCAGCTGGAACTTCCGATAGAATTAGCAACATCGCTGGATATCAAAATGTATGGAATCCACCTATAAAAGGTAGCAGTGGGGCAGCAACTCGAAACACTGATGGAACAGCAATTATCGGTGCGAATCCTGCGTTTGCTTCCATATATCGTAACCCGGATAAACAGAATGCAGATGGTGCGAATGCTGGACATTGGACAGCATCTAATCGTCCGTATTTTCCCGGTTTCAATGGAACTCCCGGTAGCGCGAATAAACGTGGCGGTCTTCCTACAGGACGTCCTAACCCGGCAGCATGGGCACCTAATCCAACCCAGGTTATCATCAACGAAGTATTTAATTCTAGTACAGCCGGTAGAGATTGGATTGAACTTCGAAACATTAGCACTGATGGCGTGAACCTTGAGAATTGGCAGTTAACTTATACGAAGAGCGATTTCACCGAAACCCAAATTATCAAGTTTCCAAAGCGGACAATTGGGGCAGGTGAAGTGTTGTTGATTGTCAGTACAGATCCGGTAGAAACCGATCTTATTGAAGGTTTTGATATTACAAAACCAGCCACACAACAGAGACGTGGTTATGGTCCCCAGAAATACCTGAAAGTAGCTGCCCTTGAGATTTCAAATGACATTGGTTCTGGTTACCTGATGTTACGCACCGCAGATGATGGTAAAGGTCATTTCGGTGGGCGTCGTAGACTTCATGATGTTGCTGGTCCCGCAAGGTTCGGTCGTAACACTTTGGCGGATACTGCAGACGTTAAGGAACCTGGTACTGATCAATACTGGAAAACACAAGTTTGGCCTATCAACGGTCAAAATCACGATAAACCGAACGATATTTACCTTCAGGAAGATCGCACTTTCGCGCCAAGAACTGATAAAACTTGGTCACGAGTAGGCACTAACGCCGGTTGGAAGAAAAATGGCGGAAGCCTTGTAGGTTTTGTTGGCGGTGTCGGATATGATCGTGGTGTAGAGGGACCTGGAACTCCCGGATACCATAACGATGTCGTGAAAGATGTGGTTGCTAATCTTGGCGGTAAGTTGGTTATCAGTGAACTTATGCTCACAACAGATGGTGGACGTTACCCGCAGTGGATTGAACTCCATAACACATCTAAGACACACGGCATTAACACAGCTGATACTGATGGGGATGGTGCTAAGAAGCCCTGGAAGATACGTTTTGAAAACCATAACTCCGGCAAATGGAAAACTGCAAGAGATGACAAAACCTTTGTTGAATTTAACTTGCAAGATCTTTTCCAGTATATTCCACCGAACCAGACGGTGCTTATCGTTTCTGATATAGCAAGAAATTCAGCTACTACTTCTAAGCATCACTTCCCAGAGCATCGCGTAGTGAGTATTTGGGATCTGAAAAAAGACGATTTCCTTATGGCAGATCGTAGAGACATCTTCCTGAACGCAGAAGGTGGATTCTATATCAAAATCACTGATGCCAATGGTGCTGTAAGTGATGAGATCGGTAACCTTGACGGTAAGGAAGCGAGTATCCGTAATGATGTTCCTTATGATGATGCCTTCGGTTGGAGTTGGCTTGGAGGGTCTCTTGAAGACGCAGCTGGTAAAACTCTGTCTGACACATTGGCAAGCAGGAATGAACGGACATCGCTAATTCGTCTTAAGAACGCTGATAAAACATATCGTACTGGTACACCTATCCGACCGGTTGAAGATGATCCTGAAACCGATGCTGATGAAACTGTGGCAGCCAATGAAACTCGTGGTGCTGTCGTACCGATGGGAACCCCTGATGATATGTTTCCAATGGATGCTGCATGGGTGTATGCTGTTGATACAAAACTGGCAAAAGCGCAATCTACCTATTATGGTACTGATACTGACCATGGCACACCTGGGCATACAGCTGGCACACCACTCCCTGTAGAATTGTCCTTCTTCCGTCCAACACTTGAAGATGGTCAAGTTACGATACAGTGGACAACGGAATCCGAACTTGACAATGCTGGATTCAATATCCTCCGTAGTGATACTCGCAACGGTGAATTCACACAGGTCAACGAACAGATGATACAGGGTAAAGGCACAACGGCACAACGTAGCGCCTATAAATGGGTTGATACGACGGCAAAGCCTGGTGCAGTTTACTACTACCAGATTGAAGATGTATCTTTCGCAGGTGAGCATACTACGCTTGCTACAACCAAGTTGAAAGGCTTGATTTCAGCGAAAGGCAAACTCACAACATCGTGGGGCGACATCAAAGACGCTTCACAATAAGGGTTAAATTTCAGGGATAATTTAACTAATCTCCTCAACAAGAAGCCACCTTTTGTGTGGCTTCTTGAGGAAAATCTTACTAACCTATCTCTACTTGAAGGGATGTTTGCAAGTTGCCGTGCATGGTCCCTTCCGTTCCGTATTCCAATATGGAATTACGAACTAACCTATCTAAAGCAAGGGGTCTCGCATCAGCGGGATCCCTGTTTTAGATTGAACTCTGAACCAGGATTGACCAGGATTGACCAGGATTATAGGATTTTACCAAGATTGACCGGGATTTACAGGATTTTCGTGATTTTACCAGGATAAGACAAGATGTGCACCCTTGTGTGTTTTATTTCTTTGTCTTATCCTGTTGTAATCCTGATAATCTTGTGCATCGTGGTTCAGAACCGGGATTATAGGATTTTCGTGATTTTACCAGGATTGACCGGGATTTACAGGATTTTCGTGATTTTACCAGGATAAGACAAGATGTGCACCCTTGTGTGTTTTATTTCTTTGTCTTATCCTGTTGTAATCCTGATAATCCTGTCAATCCTGGTTCAGACAATAAAAGTTATCCTGATAATCTTGGTTCAGACAGAGAAATCAAACTACCGATCATATAGGAGAATATAATGCAGGAAGAGGAATTAACATATCAAATAATCGGCTGCGCAATGAAAGTGCATAACTTCCTGGGCGGTGGATTTCAAGAAGTAGTTTATCAAAGGGCACTTGCTGTTGAGTTAGAGCGTTCCGGCATCGATTTTAAGCGAGAGGTGGAATACCCTATCTATTATGATAGCATAGAAGTCGGATCAAGAAGAGCAGATTTCGTCGTAGCGGAAAAAGTTGTCGTTGAATTAAAAGCACTGATTGCGTTAGAACCCGTGCATATCACCCAAGCAAAAAACTACCTGGAGGCATTCAATCTTGAAGTTGGACTTCTCATAAATTTTGGAGGAAAAAGTTTAGAAAATCACCGCTTGTTCAATTCCAAGAAGTATGTCTGAACCGGGATTATAGGATTTTCGTGATTTTACCAGGATAAGAGGTATCTTCTCGTATTTTATTTTTCTGATGTGCGTTTCATTTCTTTGTCTTATCCTGTTGTAATCCTGATAATCTTGTGCATCGTGGTTCAGACAATAAAAGTAATCCTGTTGTAATCCTGATAATCTTGTAAATCCTGGTTCAGACAAAAGGGTAATCTGTAAATCTTGTAAATCCTGGTTGCAAATCAAAATGTTATCCATTATAATATAAACATGTTCAACAGAATATCTTTTTATTTATGTTCCATATTACTGTTTATGTGCCTTGTTGGATGGATCGGAAGTTGGAAACAATCTATCAGAACGGGAAACGATGCATATTGGAAACAAGAATATGATGCAGCATTAAATGCTTATCAAACTGCTGTATCCGAAAAACCTGAAAACCCAATTATCTATCATAATCTCGGTACTGCATACTATAAAATAGGCGACTTTAGAAGAGCATCTACTGCCTTCCAAACATCTCTCTTAAAGGGAGACATTCACAATCCAGCGGATGTCTATTACAATTTGGGTAACGCACAATTTCAATTGAGAGATTATACTGCAGCGATAAAGTCTTATGAGAGTGCCTTGGGCTTAAACCCTCATGATTCCGATGCAAAACATAACCTGGCATTAGCACGACAACTCCTTAAACAACAACAACAAAACATGACACAACAACAGCAGAAAAAGAGCGGTGAGAAAACGGAAGAAGTAGAAAATGATCCGACAAACCTGTCCAAAGCGGAAACAGATCAACTCCTTGAACTGCTGACCAAAAATGAAAACCAACGTCGACAAAAGATACTCAAACAGAAACTCGATAGCGGATATAGACGTGATAAAGATTGGTAGTTTTAATATTCCCCTATTGCCCTCTCTTACATACATTATCACGTTCAGTTTGCTGTTGCCCAGTTTACTGTTGATAGTTTTCACAACAGATGTCCAAAGCAACGATGTCAAAGTTGAAGCATCTGTCACCCCACGACATATCCAACTGAATGAGAGAGCAACGTTAGAACTCAAAATATCAGGTAATACGTTGATAAAACATATTGGGTCTCCGTCATTTAACTTCTTACCGAACTTTCTCGCTGTTCCGTTGCGTTCCAAAACGATACCGCGTTTAGTTGATGATAGACTTACAGTATCTATGGCATGGATATATGAACTGATACCACAGAAAGTCGGTGAAGTCGCACTTTCTGATGTACGTTTCTCATATCAAGGTGTTCCCTATAATGCAAATCCGGGTATAATTACGGTAGGTTCTGTTGATAGATACATAGATACTGCCACGGACGGTATACACAAAGTAGAAGCCACAGTCAGCAACAGCAAACCTTACCTGAATCAGGCAATTGAATATCAATTCCGCTATCTATATACAACAGTTTTACCCACACGCGCATCTCCTTCTTATGTACTTCCTACACTATCAGATTTCTTAGTAGAAGAACTGCCCGATAATGCCTCAACAACGACGCGGATCAATGGAAGAACATATCATGTAGATGAATATGTGAGACGTCTGTATCCACAAAAGACCGGTAAAATCCTCATTCCACCGGCACAGTTAAAGCTACCCATCAAGGGAAATCCTAAGACACTCAAAACAAAGCCGGTCGCACTCAACGTTCAACCCTTACCAGAGATAGGAAAACCGGCTAATTTTGATGGGGCTATCGGTGAATACAGTATAAGTACATCGGTTGATAGACGCAGACTTGAAGTTCGTAATGCACTGACACTTTCGGTCACAATTACAGGAACTGGAAATATCAATACCGTAAGGGCACCGAAGATTACACCGATAAGCGGTTTTAGAACAGATCCACCAATTCTTGCACAGCGTAACAGTGCTAATACACGAATTTATCAATACGCTATAATTCCACTCAAATCAGGTATATTGCAGCTACCCGGCATTGAATTCTCTTACTTCAACCCAACGAAAGAAACATATCAGACATCAAAAACAGGTCCAATTTCGTTAACCGTAACACCGAACTCGAATGGGACGGTTGATATGGAATCTGATTCCTTGCATTGGGTGCTGTGGTTACTTCTTAGCATTCCTATATTAGCTTTAGCAGTAGGTGGGTACCTATTTTATCGTTTAAAGGCGAAATCAGGGAACGACAAAAGTCTGTCCGATTTACCAGTGGATTCATCTGTCCAAGCGATTTCGTCCCTGCAATCCTTGGATACTCATGAGACGGCAATAGATGCGAGTGCCTTTGTAGAGGCACTAATAGGGATAATTCACCGGTATCTATGTACCCAGAATCTATATGATCGGCAGGGAACGGCTTTACAGCAGTTGACTCCGCAGGAAATTCAAGATATAGGTAAACAGATAGGTATATCAGACACTGATCAGAAGGAATTGTTAGATATCATTACGAAATGCAATTATCACAAATTTGCCCCTGTTCCACTTACTGGGGAAGAACGAGCATCATTAATCTCACGAGTAGAAACGGTCATTAACAGAATTGGAAGTCCCTGATATCTATGGTGAAGATTGTGCTTCTTTGTTTCACTAAAAGCAGGTATCAGCATATCACCGATGATTATTACTTGGTCTCGGTGGAGGCGGATCATTGAATTCTAAACCTTTTTCGGTAGCATCCTTTTTCCGTTTTTCCCAGTCGGCATACCATTCTTTGTAGGTTTCTTCCCATTCAATAGACGCTTCTTCGCGTCCCTGTTCAATACCCTGTTTAATGAGTTTGTCTCTTATTAATGTGTAGCGTATCATGATAGCTCCTATTATCTCAAATGTCCCAATAACAACAAATATTGTATAATGAAAAAACTGGACTGATTCTTTCACAGTAACCTTAAACGTCTCTAATGCTGATTCCGATGTTTTACTTTCATCTATCCAAATGATTACGGAATAGACCATTGTTGCGCTAAATATAATCAGTATCTCAAGAAATATCCAATCTACTCTCGCCGATATCAACGGTGATCGTTCTTTTTTGTTCAATTATGATCTCCTTCTAAACGAATCCAATACTTTAAGATATTATACCAAATTCTGTTGTATTAAACAACGTGAGTTTGATATACCTGACAATTTCTTGCAAATAAGAATGTTATCCATTAAAATATTAAACGTGGATTTGATAAAAGAATTCAATTTTGATAGGACAGACACATTCCCCTTGCTTGCGGGGGTTAAGAGGGTTAATATAATAGAAAGGGATACCCTATATGGATATATTTTGGTTATTTATTCGATGGATACATGTTATCGCCGCTGTGGTATGGATAGGTGGTAACCTGATTTTAGCAATGGTAATAGTACCACATTTCAGACAGAACTTACCACCCGTTCAACGTATACAGATATTGACACTGATAGGTAAACGGTTTGAACCGATCGTATGGGGATGCGTCCTTATCTTGTTTTTTACAGGTATCGCAAATATCTTCAATTCTGTAGATCTGTTCTCAGCTGACAATTCTCTACTTATAGGCACCTTTATGCGAACATTAGGGATTAAACTGTTGTTGTTCATTATATTACTTGTTCTCACTGGACTTCACAGTTTTATCTATGGTCCGAAATTGTCTAAAGCAATTGAAGATTTAGACGCAGAAACAGAGGAACTACCAGCAGACGTCAATTCAATTCGCAAAAAGATGGCTGTTGTCTCAAGCGCAATGGGTGTCGTTTCATTACTGATAATATTGGCTGCAGTTGCCCTCAGAATGGGAATTTAGATTCTATAGACATAGCACTCTGCTGGAGTGCCAGAACGCCAGATACCTTTTTTCTATAGACATAGCACTCTGCTGGAGTGCCAGAACGCCAGAAACCTTTTTCTTTATCGATTAATACGAAATGGACTGATGTCAAAGTCTGTTTTTCCTCTTGATACTAACTCGCTCATAATCCGTCCAACAAGAGAACAGAACTTAAAACCGTGCCCTGAAAAACCAGCGGCTATCAGTAAATTAGGACATTGCGGGTGGGTGTCAATGATGAAGTCTTCGTCTGGTGTTTCGGTGTAAAGACAGACTTCTGCAGAAACAGTTTTACCGAGTGAAGGGATACGTTCAGCGATATAACGATCCATCCGCTGGATATAATCAGCATCAGGTGTGCGATCACATGTATCAGGTAATACGTTGGTACCCAAACCGTGGCGTGCAACCTTGACACCGTTTTCTCCAAAAAACGGAATACCGTAAACAAACTCTCCGCTCTTTGTAATTTCTGTGAAAACAGGAAATTGGTTCGGTTGGAACAGCTCGGTATCAGTAGGTCTATAATAACAGACCTGCTGCTTCGTCACGGAGAGGGATAAGTTGAGTTCTCTAAGCAGATAAGAGGTCCACGCACCCGCAGTCAACACAATTTTTCTACCTTGAAATTGCTTGCTTGCAGTGTGTACAGTAGGAAAATCTGTCTGCCAATCAATTTTAATAACACGTGTGTTTTCTAAGACAGTCGCACCGTGCTGTTCAGCCAATTGCAGATGTGTTAAGACGCATTCGGAAGCATACAGAAACCCGGTGTCTTTCTGCCAGAGTATATCCATATTGTCAGACACACTAAATTGCGGGAAACGTTCTGACAATTGTATCTGTTCCCACCACTCACATTCTACCCCCGCGGCGTCTAAACTCTTCTTAATAGATTGCCCATAAGGGTTGCCATTTTCACCTAAATTGATACTTCCGGTAATGAACAGCAACTGTTTATTAGATGCGGATTCAAGCTTCCTCCATTCACTATAAGCAGTTTTCATCAATTCTGCATAGAAGGGTTTATCATAGAAGAAACGGATGATGCGTGTCTCGCCGTGTGAACTTCCGAATTTATGTCCACGTTGAAACTGTTCTAACACCAGAACATCAGCACCGATTTTAGCGAGATGATAGGCAGATGCACTCCCCATACCCCCTGCACCAATAACTATTGCATCGTAAATGTGACTCGGCATGATTACGTTTTTCTTCTGTATGTCGGGTTTCGCTTCGCTCTACCCGACCTACGAGTTTAACTTGGACTATCCACTATTCTGCTAACGGGAACGGATTTGGCACAGTGGTAAAATTCTGGGAACGATCCTCACCCCGAAGCAGTATCGGTTTCCACGGACGTTTAAGCGAATTATCATCAGCTTGCTTGACTGATGGTGGGATATAACGAATGGTTAAGCCGCATCTACGCCGTGTAGAATGATTGGGTAGACTTCCATGGATAATTTTCCCGTGATGTATAGACATCTCACCCGCTTTCAGCACAAGGTCAACAGCGTTTTCTGCATCCGAGTCGGAGACGGGTACTTCCTGATTGATACTCAACAGGTTACCTTCCTGTTCCGATGTACCGTGCTCCTGCACGCCGTGATGATGACTACCCGGAATCACACGCATACACCCGTTACCTGTATCGCTATCATCTATTGCATACCAAGCCGTTACTGCATCAGGTGGTTCAAGTCCCCAATAGGTTACATCCTGATGCCAAGCAACGAATTTTTCCTTGGGACCATACTTACAAAAGAAGTGTGTGGCTAAGAGCATGACGTCGGGTCCGATCAGTGCTTCAATCACATCAACGATTTTTGGATGTATTGCGAGGTCCCAAATGAATCTATAGTCAAAATGCCAATCAATGAGACCGATTTCGCACTTCTCAGGACCGACTTCAGCCTCTAAGGCATCATATTCTTTACGAAAATGTGTCGTCTCACTGTTATCTGCCACCTGTATGCCAGTTAAGAATCCATTTTTCTGGTATTCTTCAGCGAGTTGTTCGTTAGTCTTTTCCATGTTCTGTCCTTTTTATGTAACACCATACCAAAACGAAAATACCTCTTTATTATAGCACATTCTGTTAGATTGTGCGTTCTTTGTAGCACATTCTGTTAGATTGTGCCCAGTATTTGAAGTGTACCACCCAAGGCATGCGTCAGCACATTACCGATGATTATTACTTGGTCTCGGTGGAGGCGGATCATTGAATTCTAAACCTTTTTCGGTAGCATCCTTTTTCCGTTTCTCCCAGTCGGCATACCATTCTTTGTAGGTTTCTTCCCATTCAATGGAAGCTTCTTCGCGTCCCTCTTCGCGTCCTTGTTCAATACCCTGTTTAATGAGTTTGTCTCTTATTAATGTGTAGCGTATCATGACAGCTCCTATTATTTCAAATGTTCCAATAACAACAAATATTGTATAATGAAAAAACGATACTGATTCTCTCACAGTAACCTTAAGTAACCTTAAACGTCTCTAATGCTGATTCCGATGTTTTACTTTCATCTATCCAAATGATTACGGAATAGACCATTGTTGCACTAAATATAATCAGTATTTCAAGAAATATCCAATCTACCCTCGCCGATATCAACGGTGATCGTTCTTTTCTATTCAATTATTATCTCCCTCTAAACTCTTACCTGCTTCAAGATATTATACCAAATTCTGTTGTATTAAACAACGTGAGTTTTGATATATGGTAGCACAGACTTTACAGTTTATGTCTCTTGTATCACATTCTGTTAGATTGTGCCATTCTCCGTTTCATTTCTAACAGTCGTAGGTCGGGTAGAACGCAGTGAAACTCAACAAATAAGTGTCTTAAACTGCAAAAGATTTTTGACTGTAGAAATCCTACAGTCAAAAATCTTTCAAGACTTGCAGAAGCGGTATATTATTTGAAAAACCGCTATTTCAGTTTCAAGTTTCCCCAGGTAGTGGTAAGTTTATCTTTTGGTTCCACAGGAAGCAGTTGACCGTCTTTAATCTCTACGACTTCATCTACACTGATAGCTCTGTTGAAGATATAAAGATCATCAAGATAGAAAGTAGCGGCTCTATATCTCGGACTTTTTCCGATATAGAGTGAATCTGCACCTTGATCAATATTAGCTGGAATATCGTTGTATTCAGCCTTTAACTCTCCATCGACATAAAAGGATAACTTTGTACCTTCCCTAACGCCAGCGATGTGATACCATTTCCCAGTTTCAAATTGTGTGTTGTTGCCACCGGGACCGACGTAACCTGCCCCTCTGTTGCCTGGGTTAAACCTGTAATGGATTCCTAATTCGGCGGGACGGATCCAGATTCCTGGAGAGCGATCTGCTCCTGGAGCGGGTTTAGCAATTATTTGGCTCCAAGCACCGTTTGAACCTTGTATGAAGTTGATCCAAAAGACGTAGCTGTTATCCTGATATTCTGCTAACTCTGGGAAAGATGCAACCTGGGCACTTGCATTCTGATCGACGATTTCTAATGAGCCTGCTCCGTAAACATTTTCTTGCGTAGTTATTTCTGCTCCATCCGCAAGGGTGCCGTCGTTTCCTCCACCGGTACCGTCGCTAATTTTGCCGTTTTCTACCCTATCAAAACCTAAATAGAGAATTAAACCATCATCGCTGACAGCAGCGAGTGATACCAATTGTCCTCCAAAAACCATAAGGATTGTAATACATAAACAAATAGTGAATTTCACCGTGTTACCTCCATTATTGACCAATAGGTCTTATTTTTTGGTACTAATTTTATAATATGCACATTTTTTTGTCAAGAAAAACATGTTATAAGACATGACATGCTACGATATCTGCTGATTCCCTATATTCAAAATCCTACAAATCTTCTTGGCACCCATAAGTTTCGGTTGCAATTCAAACGCCATCAGTAAGACTTCGCGAGCTTCGGGATACAACTCAATTTCAACGTAGAATTCTGCGATCTTTTTATATATCCAAGCAGTTTCACGTTTCGGCAACTCTAAAGCACTAATTTTTGATAAAGGTATTCTTGATGATTCTTGATACCCCTCAATACTAAAATGATATAGGTAGATTCTCTTGAGACGATCCTTCACCTCTCTAATGAAATGCTTAAAACAGGGACGTTGACCTTCAGCAGACAGCAAGGATTCATAAATCTGCATTGCTCTTTCAATTTTACGATACCGTTCCGTAACAGAAGAATTCCCATTAGCAAAACCGAGTTTCTGATACGCTTCTGCGATGAGAAACTCACAATCTCTGCTATCTTCATAGTTGAAGAAATCGTCAATACACCATTTACGTCCCTTTTTCTCACACTTATTGCACAACTGCTCATACATGGATATACCTGTTTCGTAGTTCTGATGCAGGAGTGATTGGAATAACAGTTCTAATTTTGCATAATCCTGACTAACGTTATTGAACCTATCATAGAACGAATGCTTTGAATTCGTCTGCCGTTCAATATATTGTAATCTGCGGTCATAATCAGATTTGCGTTTTTTGTTCTGTAGCACATCGTAAGCACCGCAGACTTCTCGGAACATCCGTTTAGCATCAGCAATTTGATCAGGTTTGGAACCGGTATCAAGTTTATCTGGGTGATAACGTTTCGCGAGTTTCCTGAATGCGTGTTTTATTTCTGAGGCGGTCGCATTGCGAGCAACCTCTAAAATTTCATAGTAGTTTGGTATATTCATCTGGGTAAAATGTTTCAAAATGATATGCTACTATAATTCCATATTCTATCAGATTTGTCAAGTGAATATAACATGCTGGGGTGTGTAAAGTTATTGCACACTATCTGTCAGAATCGCGGATTACGCGGAGAACGCGGAAGGGAAAAGGGATGGAAGAATGGAAGAGGGAATGGGTGGAAGGATGGAAGAATGTTTTACAATCTGTCAGAATCGCGGAAG
>JAJEJA010000011.1 GCA_022828145.1 Candidatus Poribacteria bacterium
ATGAGGGATGAATGGGTTGGAGGAAGATAGCACAATCAAGGATGTATTTGGCAGAATACGCGTTTGGTATTCTGCATTAAGTTTATCAATAGGGTTGGGTGGGAAGATGGGTAATGATGGATGAAATGGGTTGGAGGAAGATAGCACAATCTAACAGAATGTGCTACAAAGAAGCACAATCTAACAGAATGTGCTACAAAGAAGCACAATCTAACAGAATGTCTATTATTGGTGAAGGTATTGAAGATTAAGTTACAAAAAGTTTACACACCCGTCAAAATCCAATGTAGTATTAATATTGACTTTTTTGGATAATTTGTGTACACTTATTTTGGTTAACTGTTGTATTTCGTATATCGCAAGTTAAAATGAAAGGAGTTGTAAATGTTCCGTTTTATACTTACTGGAAAAATTCTTATAGGCAGTATAATCTTCTTAATATTTATCTGTATTGGTTGTGTAATTTGGTATCAATACAATACCAAAACTTATCAACAAGAGTTAACCGAGTCCTTTGAACTTCAAGACCAAACCGGGAACACAACACAGCAAACGGTGGATGAATCTGCGGAAGGCAATGCCACAAGCTCAGAAGGATCCTTAACCGTAAAAACCGATGATATATCTGATAAGTTTTCCTCTGATGCAACATTGCAGGAGGAAGATGATTCAGATGAAACAATTACCGTAGCTGGCAGAGTCATACGCCTTTCAGATATACCTGATGTTCCTAAGGTTTCGCCTCACGGGTTTGGACCATTTCCAGAAGTACCTAAGGATTATAATGGTATGGTTGTTTGGAGAAATATAGATTACTACGATCTCTCTCATTCAGATCAGAGAGCTTTTGAACTTCTTCATCGGGTGTTAATCAAACTCTGGTCTGAGGGTAAAAGAAATTTCAAAGGTGGCAAAATTGATGGGAATAATGGCAAAGTTTATCCAAATTTCTCTGACACAGTTTATATTACCGTGAAAGACCTTGAATACCCAAATGGGGTTGTTGTGCCGCGTATAACCCGACAATTAGGAATTGCTCCCTTTGGTGTTGACCTGTTAAATCCACCTCCCCACATAAAGGTTTTAGACTATGAATCTTCAGGTATTGATCCGTTTCAATATCTTGATTTACCATAATACATGAGAGAAAATGCTAAGCAAAATAGATGTGCTTTACACCCCAGAAGCGTTCTGAAATAAGATTTCTAATAGATTCTTGCATCCGATCGTGATTTCTTCTGTTCGGGTTACATCAATTCATAGTTTATGCACATTGTCCAATCTTCTTTTTGAAATCCTTACATAATTCTCATCAATATCACATCCGGTAAAGTATCGAAAATTTCTCAAGGCTGCAACCCCAGTAGTACCAGCTCCGAGGAATGGATCTACAACAAGGTCGCCTTTGTTACTATGTTTACGGACTAATTCCTCAAACAGTGGCAATGGTTTTTGTGTGGGATGTTGTCTTTTACCTTTGTGTCGTGGGATCGGGTACTCATAGATACCAGAATCATACTCACTATTGAAGGTAGGTTTGCCAATTTTGACTCCCACAACAGCCATTTCTCTACTATTAGAGAGATAGGTTGCACGCATGTTCAATGGCACAGGATTGGTTTTCTGCCAAATTATCTGACGTATCATTTTGAAACCGGTTGATTCCATTGAAGTCTTCACTTTACCTATTTTCCAAAGGTCGTACCATACAATAGCAGTGCCGCCACGGCGTAAGGATTTGTAAAACAGTTTTGTCATAGCGCCCAGATTTATCTCGACATGATCCCAGGGACCGAAATCCATGCTAACTGCAAATCGCTTTACACCGTTCACGACATCTGAAAATCCAGTTTTTTTACTAATACAGTAGGGTGGGTCCGTTAAGATGAGATCCACAGAACCAGCGGGTAACGAATCCATAAAATCTTGATAATCAGCCACTTCAACGGTGAAATCAGTGAACATGATAGTTGTACCTTTTAGTTTGTAATTCAGCGTAGAATTGTATGTTTAAAGAGTGTTGTTATTATCTTAACACCCGCTTTAATGCTACCTATGAATGTCCCACTTATTTTTGATGTGCCGATACGTTTACGATATGTGACCGGTACTTCTTTGACGTTCATCCCTGCTTTTGCCGCTTTGAGTTGCATCTCAATTGTCCATCCAAAGTCTTTATCCTGCATATCCAGTGCTAATAGTTTCGTGTAAAGGATAGCGCGAAACGGACCTAAATCTGTATATTTTACACCGAGCAGGAACCGCATGAGAAGGGTTGCAAGTCTGTTTCCAAATTTTGCCTGTGGTAGCAATGCTCCTTTTTCAGTGGGGATACGTGCACCGATGACAAGTTCTGCAAGTCCGTCCTGTATTGGCTTCACAAGTGAAGACATCTCTTTCGGATCATCACTATAATCTCCATCCAAAAACACAACGATGTCTGCTTTATTAACGTTTACGATTCCAGTGAGGCACGCGCGACCGTATCCCTTTTTCGGTTCTGTTACGACTTTTGCACCATGTTTTCGTGCAATGTCCGCTGTTCGGTCAGTACATCCGTTGTCTACAACGATGATTTCTTTCACTAACTTCTTTGGAATATCGTTGATGACGTTAGCAATTGCACCCTCTTCGTTCAAGACGGGTATGATAACCGAAACATTCACGACTGTCTCCAGTGTGTCGTGTCAATAGCATTGATGGATTGAAATGTATCTGTAGTATCTGATCTACACATTTACATTTTGACAGCTGGTTCTTGTACTGTTTCTAAGAGTTGTTCTATAACAGCGTCTGTATCAATACCTTCAGCTTCAGCGTGGAAGTTTGTCAAGATGCGGTGTCTTAATACTGCGGGTGCGACTGTTTTGACGTCTTCACAGGATGCGTTGTACCGTCCTTTAAGAATTGCTCTTGCTTTCGCGCCTAATATTAGGTATTGTCCTGCTCTTGGTCCTGCTCCCCATCTGACCCACTGTTGTACGAACTCTGGTGCATCTTTCTCTTTTGGTCGTGTTGCTCGTGCAAGTTTTACTGCATATTGTACAACGTTATCTGCTGCAGGCACTCTTCGGACTATTTGATGCAGGGATACAATCGCTTCACCTGAGAGAGCCGTTTCTAATTCAGGTTCATCAGCACCTGTTGTTGCTGCGATGATGTCAACTTCCTCGTCTTCTGAGGGGTAATCAATAACGATTTTGAACATGAATCTATCAAGTTGCGCTTCTGGTAACGGATATGTCCCTTCCTGTTCAATAGGGTTCTGCGTTGCGAGTACAAAGAAGGGTTCTGTCAGATTATATTCTGTTCCACCAGCGGTGACATGATGCTCTTGCATCGCCTCAAGAAGAGCAGCCTGTGTTTTCGGTGGTGTACGGTTAATTTCATCAGCGAGTAGGATATTTGCAAAGATCGGTCCCTGAATAAACCGAAGTGTCCGATGACCTGTTGTCCGGTCCTCCTCAAGTACATCCGTTCCGATAATATCCGCAGGCATTAAATCTGGTGTAAACTGAATTCTCTTAAATTTGAGATTGAGGATATCTGAGAGGGTCTTAATCATCAAGGTTTTCGCTAACCCTGGTACACCTTCTACTAAACAGTGTCCACCTGCGAAGAGTGCCATCAACATCTGATTGATAACCTCTTCTTGCCCGATGATAACTTTTTTGAGTTGCGTCACGATTAAATCTTGACTTTCCATCAACTCTTCAATAGCTTTGACTTCTTCTGTTGCTGCCATCTACTAACTCCTTTTTTATGACTGCACACGATGTGTGCTTAATCAGGGTTCTGGGTTAATATAATTCGTTTCGTACTTCGGTTGGAAGCGAGTCTGACAATATCTGTGAGTTGTGTGACGTGTTCCGCCTTTACCGATGGTGCATGGAAACGTATCGTCTGTTTCATTTCTGCTTTCTGTTTTGACTTATTAAAGTTCAATTCGATTTCAGCGACACCTGTCTTCTGTTTCTTAGCCTCTGGCACCGCATCTATTTTAAAGGGTGCATCCACATCAACAGTGATATTGTCTTCTAATGTGAGAGATTTTCCAATTAGAACAGGATGTTCACGTTCCTCCTCCGACAGGAGTATTGCATAAGGGTGTTTGACTACAGGCAATTCCAGAATATATTTACCGCCAATTTCGTAGACATATTCCCGACATAACCAAGTGAGTTCAACTTTTAGGTCTTTATTCAGTTGTTCAATTTCTGAGATTTTCAGATCATCAACTATTGCGCGTTCATCCAATTCCAATGCTGCCCGTAGCAGTTGAACGCGTTCATCCCGATTACTTGCGTGTAGGATACGCGCACGTAATCTGGCATTGAAATCACCTGAGACCCACAGTTCTTGTGTCACTTCTACACTCAGATCCTTTTTGACTCTGACATGCGTAGATGTGCTTTTTCTGTTTGTATCTGCGGGGAGTGCCGGACTTTTTTGAAATACAAAAAGCCGTTCTTTTACTTGCTCACCATCAATTTTTTGAATGTCCGCTACCTGAGTTTCGGTGGCATTTGACTTTGGTGCATCTGTGTTGATAATCACTGTCCAACGATTTTGGTCACCTATAGGAAAGTCACCGAAAGGCGTTGTGTGAGCGGTGGGATCAAGCCAAATTAGGTCTTTATTTTTTCCTCCATCTACAGCGAGTATCATGTGATTGAAGTATGAGAGCGAAGGCACTTCCTGTATGACTCTGCTTTCTTTACCTGCTGAAATCAGTACTGGATAAGAATCAATGCCTGCGATTCGAAGCATCGTTGAGAGTAAAGTTGATTTACCCTTACAGTCTCCCCATTCTTTCTTTAAAACTTCAGCAGCGGGATAAGGTTTAATCGCCCATATTCCTTTTTCATCTCCAGCGTATTGTATTTTTGTTGCGACAAATTCATATAGTCTTTTGATTTTTTCATTACGCGTTAATGCGCCTTTTAGCAACGCATTTGTCTTCTGTTCAATCTCCTTAGTGCTTCTGTCTTGCTCACGAATTAGTGTTGCGTACCAAGTGATTAATCTATTCCATGAATCGATGGTAGACAAACTAATACTATATGCCAAATCTGAAACCGCCGGCATCAAGGGTTCGCGTCTTAAAGCGGGGACATCAGTTGCTTCAAAAGTATATGTGCGCGTGTAATTATTTTCAGAAATGGTTGGTGTTATCGTCCGCCCATCAACTCTGAAGAGAAGATTGAGTTTTTTTGGTAAATGTGTAGCAAGTCGGTAGTATTGAACGGGATTATCTATCTGAAAATGTACAATTCTCCAAAATTCACCCTTCATAACACTGGGAGGATTCTTGGCGGAGTAGGCGTAGTCAATGATACAACCATCCGTCATTTTTGGTAACTCAAAATACATGAGCCGCGTGGAAACGCTCAAACCTGCTTCAGCTGCCGATGCGGGCGTAATACCACGGACGATCTTTTCCTGATCCAATTCAACTTGAGAACCATCTGGCAGTAAAGTTCTTGCATGGTGTATGGTAACATCATCTGCCCCCAATGTATACGGTATCTTTATTTCACCGAGATGGAACCCATCTTTATTGAAGATTTTTACCACTCGTCGTGTGGAGTAAACATGGCTGCTATTTTCGTCTACGTCATAGTCCTCTGATTCCCATAGCACAATAGCACCATCATCTAAATGTGATGGTTCATTTGGTGCGTTTGCGATCCTTGCTTGAATTGCTTGTTCGTCTTCATCACTAATAAAGTTATACGGAAGCGATGATTTTCCTTTCATTCCGGTCTGTTCGTTTTCTTCACTATGTTCCTCACCTTCTTCATGCACAGGTGCCAGTTTTTCTGAATGGGTTGGATCGGCTTGTTCGTCACCTACATTCTGTACCGTATTTTCTTCTGGTGGCGGTAGTGGTGTCAGTCGTCTGCCTAAAAAGGCTTTATCCGCCACTGCCCCTTCACCGCTCGTTTCCAGATCCTTTCGAACTGCCCTCCCATCACCGTTATCATCCAAATGTGGATGTTCTGCCTGAATTACACCCTCTTGTTCGTACCATTCGTCTGTACGTTTTTGCATCCAGAGAAATGCTTCAAAAATTGATATAGCACCGTCGCTGTTAGCATCTGCAGTGGACTCTGAGAATGCATCAACGAACAAGTCTCCGAAACTGACTTGAGAGGAATATCCCTCTCTTGCAGAACTGGATGTAAGGATAATCCGTCCAGTCTTGCTAATGTCTTTAACAACTCTTGCACTGTATTGGAATCCGAAAATGAGTAGTTGCTGTTCAGCATTGATTTTATTGATACTGTCTGTGTATTCCTGCTGTGAGATGTCGCGTCCGAGCAAATTAAATTTCACACCGTCCGATGCACGTGAAGCGTGTCCAATCATGAAAAGGATGAATCTATCTGTCGGTTTAACTTTCTCAGCGAGTTGTGTGAAAGCATCTAAGATAGGTTGCCGTTTCGCTTCTCCTGTTACCAGTCCTGGGAGATTTCCTTGGTCTTCGAAAAGGAAAGTTATCTGTTCTGGCGAATAACCGTATTGTTGCGTGAGTAATTGATGGAATCTTGAGGTGGCACTCCAAAACTTGTCATAGTATGATTTTTCACCGCCAACACCTCCAATAATAAGTACATAATCAGTGGCATAAGCTATTGTGGTAATCATTAAGAAAATAGTAAGTATTATTAAAGTAAACCTTCGCATTATTTTTCTCCTACTACAGCAAATTATGTTTGCTGGCATTAAATTTCATTTTGCCAAAATAGATAACTGGTCCTTATCTTCAGTTGTTTTAAAGTCACCACTTGTACCGCCAGTTTTCTTAATTAGTTTTATTTCTGAAATGCACATTTCTCTGTCAACTGCTTTACACATATCATATACAGTCAGAGCTGTTACCGATACAGCAGTAAGTGCTTCCATCTCCACACCTGTGCGTCCAACAGTTTGCACTTCTGCTTCAATCTCTATTTTTTGTTCAACAATCGTCACATCTACTCGGATCGAGGTAAGATTTAGCGGGTGGCACAAAGGTATGAGATCACTTGTGCGTTTTGCTGCCATATATCCAGCAAGTCTGGCAACTTCCAAAACATTACCTTTTTTCATCTGTTGTTCCGAAATGAGTCTGAGTGTTTCTGGTTGAGCCGTTACATGTCCTCTTGCAATAGCTGTGCGCAGAGACTGAGGTTTTCCTCCGACATCAACCATCTGGATGTCTCCTTCAGTGTCAATGTGTGTTAGTTTGTTCATCGTTCAATTTTCTGCTTGCTGATATAACAGGTTCTTCTTAATTTCCTTCATTTCCATCATGATTTCTTCGTAGGTTTGTCGGAATCGTTGGAGATAGTTTCCGCTTCCGTGATACGCCTCAACATCAGTCGGATTAGGTTGAATAAGTTCACCGCGTTTTAGGATAGTAGCACTAAACGACTCAACGTCAAACTGTTCGTCTGTATGATCACAATATGCTTTTACACCTGCGACAGCAGCGCCGAGTGCAGCACCTCCTTTTTGGACAGATACGACAGGTCTATTCCAAATTCCTGCAACGCGCCGCATAATTTGCGGACTTCCTGTTGCCCCTCCTGTAACATATAGCGGGTCTTGTGAAGGTTTTGTAAATACCTCTGAATAGACATAAACTGCAGCAAGACTTGTCTCAATTATGCCGGTATAATCCTTCGCTAAATTTGGCGTTCCTGATTCTGCTAAGCGGACAAAGTCAAAGACATCAGAAACCGGAAAAGATTCAGCTTTCGGTTGCCAGAATGTCATGTATTGTCCCGGTGCAACATCTTGTAATGCTTTCTCTGCTGGTTCGTATTCCTCTTTGGTTAATCCGTAGTTACTTCTGACAGAATCCCAGACCATAGCACCATTGGTACGGCATCCAAACATGAATGGACGTCCAATTCCATCGTACATAGCATTTGCGTAACCTTCTGGGTCAAGTGTATCGCCATCTGTAGATACCATATTGACGAAGCTTGTGCCGAGACTCAGTAAGTCTCCAGCAACTGGCACTTTCGCCTGCGGATTATCACCTGATCCAGCAATGATTGTGCAATTATCGGAAAACCCGTATTTTTCCACGAAATACTGTGCAATATTTCCCACAACGGTATCCGGTGGTGCAAGTTCTGGTAGTTTTCGCTGTAATTCTTCTGGACCGCCTTGTATTCCAGCAGCAGTGGCAGCAATCAACGTGCTGTCCCATTGCTTTTTTCGATAGTTCATGAGTGACATACCGCACGCATTTCCCGTGTCAATCGGTACTAATGGATTTGCTGTTAGGACTGCTGGTATAAAACTACTGATAAGTTGTATTTTTTCTGTTGCTGCATACGCGTCAGGAGATTGTTCAGCGACGCGTCGGATAACCGCACCCGTAAAGCGCAGGGGTGCATCCGACCCGGACAGTTCAATCATGTCTGTTTTTCCACCGACTGCTTCTCGCACATGAACAGTCTGTGTTAAGGTATTCGCTGTCATCCAGATCGGTGCAGTGAAATAGGAGAAGACACCGGCTAATAGCGTTTTTAATTCTAATGTACTACTTTCTGCTCTAAGCAGGTTAGAGAAAATGATCGAGAGATTCTTGTTCAGATACACATGACCGTGTTGCTGTCCTGATGTATTAATAGCAACTATGTTCTCTAACGCAACGTCTGCCTTTTTCATATCAGCAAACATTGCATCAAGCGATGCCAGATACATCAAGGGTGGTTGTTCAGCTTCACCTTCAGTCGTTGAATGACGGGGTGGTAAGATGTAGTCTTCTCCGATACCGAAGCAATTGGTGCGTTCATCTGCGCGGTAATCAATTGTGTGTTCAAAGCATTTTTCTGCCGTATCAATATCTATGACGATTGCTGATAGGCTTTGTGTGCTTGAATCTAAGCCGAGGGAAAGCCGTCTGTTATTACGTTTATTCATATCAATTCCCTGGATATGCTCGGTTCTCCATTTCAGCGATGAACTTCTCTGATGCGATTGCTGCTGCTGCACCTGCGCCTGCAGCTGTAATCGCTTGACGGAAAACATGGTCATGCACATCACCCGCTGCGAAGACACCATCAATGTTAGTCCGTTGCATATCGTCAACTATGATATATCCTTGATCATCCATGTCAATCACATCGGTAAAGAGTTCCGTATTCGGAATATGTCCTATAAAGATAAACACACCGTCAATTGGGAATAGTTCAGTGTTACCGGTCTTAACATTTTTGAGTTTTGCACCTGTTACCTTATCCGCATCTCCAGAGATTTCTTCAACGATTGTATCCCATATAAACTTGATTTTATCGTTTTTGAAAGCGCGTTCCTGCATTATCTGACTTGCTCGGAGTTGGTCTCGTCGGTGAACGATGTATACCTCAGACGCATATTTCGTTAGGAAGATTCCCTCTTCAAGCGCGGCATCACCACCACCAACGACGATAAGCCGTTGGTCTTGAAAGAAAAAACCATCACAGGTAGCACAGTAAGAGACTCCGCGTCCACCATAACCCTCTTCACCGGGTATGTTGAGTGTTCGTGGTGAAGCACCTGTGCAGATTATCACAGATTTGGCGTGATATTCCTTACCATAAGTTTTCACGACGAAGGGATGTGCTGCAAAATCAACTTCAGTTACTGTGTCAAATTTTACCTCAGTGCCAAATTTTTCGGCTTGTTCCTGCATGCCTTGGATAAAGACTGATGCCTCATGCCCAAAAAAACCTGGATAATTCTCAAGGTCAAGGGTTAGGGATAGCTGACCCCCGAGTGCGTCCCCTGTAATAAGCACAGGTTCAAGCATTGCCCGCGATGTATAGACTCCGGCAGCAAAGCCAGCAGTCCCGCCTCCAATTATAACGATGTTTCGTTCTTCAGTGTTGTTTGTGTTCATAGTTTTGTATTCAACTTCTAAGTAAATCTCGGTATTCCATCAACAATGGGATACCGTTGTTTACATGCTATGCAGTGTATATTCTGTTCATTAAAGGTTACTTCACCTTTACATTTGGGACAAACGAGAATTTTATACAATGATTTGGCATTCAATGTTTTCGTGTGTTTTTTTTTGGTTCTTACTAAAAAAGACTTGATATAAGAAACGAAACTGCGCGGTACTATACTTTTCAGTGTGAGCAGTAACCTGTTCCGATTCTGCTTTGCGTTTTTTGATGTTAGAAGTTTTACAATAGTCTCTGGACACTTCAGGTCTAAAAAAGTACCTGGCAGCTGTGATTTATCCGCGTCTACTATCTGGTACTCAATTTTCCCATCCCATTCATATTGAACGAGGAAGAGATGATGGTGTAAGATATGAAAACGTCGCCAGTGTGTATCTGTTTCTGCTAATGTATGGAATAGCAATCCAAATTCTGCGCGTTTATCGTTCTTTTTTAGTACCAAACGTCCATCAATTAAATTGACGATCCAGTTGTGATATTGCCAACCGTAAATCCGTTCACCGACCTCTGAAGGTGTTTCAATATAACCGCGTTGTGCTACACGCATCAATTCGGAGATAAGCAGTTCTGGGTCTTCAACGTGTTCCAATACGTGAGAACAGATTACATAGTCAAATGCGTTTTCAGCAAAAGGCAGATATTGTCCATCAGCTTCTACGATAGGACGGTCTATAACTAACTTCCCACCCCGTTCTTCGTCATCATCAATGAACTTATCACATAAGACATCCGATCTTGTTTTTGGATTGTGGCCGCTCCCGATCTCTAAAACAAAGTCGTTTGGACGAATGTTCATTTTTGTACAACCATCGTGATGTAAGGGCTGAGATAGGGAAACAGGTTTGCTACTATTCTACCT
Source organism: Candidatus Poribacteria bacterium (assembly GCA_022828145.1). GTDB lineage: Bacteria > Poribacteria > WGA-4E > WGA-4E > WGA-3G > MSPOR6. Next base: position 10,810 of record JAJEJA010000011.1, read on the forward strand.
TTTATGCCGAAACCGAATGCCTTTTTGACGATACGGAATCCATTCTGTTTGAAGAACTGAGCAAGATCAATCGGATTAGCCAAATATGCACTGTCCGCATCCCCACCGATAGCATTATCTTGTAAATCTGGATTGCGATAGATAAAGTTAATAGACTGTTTGGACTGTTTTTTTGAGAAGAATCTTTTTCTCAAATATAGGTTGCAGTTCCGATTAAACTGTTGCCATGCTTGCTGTTTTGTTTCCCCCCAAACAGGTCTTCCAGGTTTACCACACATAAGACGCGTCCAATCCAATAGTGATGTGAATGGTGAACAGAGGTTCGGTCCCGATAGCAGAACTCTACCATCCTGTCGCACTACACGTACCATCTCCTTCAATGCTGTTGCTACGTCTGGCAAGTGTTCTATCAATTCATTTGAACAGATAACATCATAAGATTCGTCCTCAAAAGGCAATTCTAAAACATCACAGACTTGATATCGTAGTTTTGGTCCGTCGTGTAAACTTTCCCAATTCCGTGCATCTTGAAGAAATAGCGGTGAAATATCAGTCCCGACAACATCAAAGTTTGCTTGGTGTAATAGTCGAGAAGATATGCCGTTTCCACAGCCGAGGTCCAAGATTTTAGCATCTTTTGGCGCAAAACGGATTACGAAATCCACATAATGGCGGAGATAATTCTCATCATGTGCATCTAATAGATGTTTATATGCCTGTGATGTTTCGTAGAACTTTTGCATTCGCTGCCGTAGCTGTAGCGAAGTTTCAGATGCCGACGTTTCAAGCATTTTTTCCAACTCTCAAAAGACTGTAGTATATTATATCTGTTTGCTTGTAGGTTTACAAGGAAAAGTATAGATCAATAGACTATGTTGTTGTTAAGGTTATTTTCGCAGCGTGTTCCAGGGAGCTTCTTCATAGACATCAACGAGTTGATACCCTTCATCACCTTTGCTAGGACTGAGTGTCACGAACAGTTTTGCCGGTTCTGATGAGACGTTAAAAGATGCATGGACAACATCTGCTGCGATGAAGACAGAGTCTCCAGCATTGAGTGTCTGCTTTTTGTCTTCAAGCCACTGTTCTACGCTCCCTTCAATAACGTAGATGACTTCTTCCTGTTCAGGGTGTTTATGAAAATCGTGTCCGTATCCTGGGGAAAGACTGACTTCCATTGCGACTATATCTTTCCCACCTGTCGTTTCTGGACGACTCAGCCATCCGATAACACCCCAGTCCAGGTGGTCTCGTTCTACTTCCTGAGATTGTATGAATTTTCCTTTCACGTTGCTATATACACTCCTTATCATGAAATATTAAATATGGCAGGTGAGCGTGTTATTGCTCACCTGCAAGAAGAAGTACGTTGCAAATGTAATCTGTTATTTACTTGCCCGTTACTTACTTGACTTTATTGTACCCCATGTGGTTGATAGTTTTTGACGTGGATCAACAGCTGTTGCCGATTGATAACCGGTTTCCATTTCAGCAAGGATTTCATCTTCACTGAGTGCCCGGTTCCATATACGCACTTCGTCAATTAGACCGAGGAAACGACGGTTTGCGCCTTCCCCAGTAGTGCCGACATAGACAACAGAAGTATCAGCCGTCCCGGGTAATGCATTCATACCACCAAATTCACCGACAGGTTCACCGTTCAGCCAGTATCTATGTGTTCCACTATCAACCTGACCGACAACGTGTTGCCATTCGTTGAGAGCGATTTTTCCTGTGCATACACTACCGCTTCCACCTGCACTAAGGTGTAAGCATTCACTTGGTGATTCAGTGTAGAAACTGTAAGAACGGGGATTATTTCCTTTTGCGAGGATACCTTGCCAACGTTGTTCATTAGGTCCCATGTGTCGTTCTGCATTTATCCATGCCATCACCGTTACACTTTCTGTAACAGTCAGGATGTCGTCGTGTGGAACTTCGATCCAATCACTTTCGCCATTAAATTTTAGTGCATTTCCGAACTTACCATCTACCAACTCAGGTGCCCCAAGAATATTCCCATTATTGCCATATTGTGAATGGTCAATCGTCATATCTCCATCTAACTCATCAAATGAGAAATAGAGGACAAGCGATTTATCTGCTGATACCTCAGCGTTAGCGAATGGTGTTATGCCAAATGTTATGAACAATGGCATTAGGATTAACACTATAAAAATATACCTCATAATTTATTTTCCTCCAATCATACCGTCTTTGCCATACCAACTATGGCATGCCAAAGTGATACTATTGATTATTAATAGCGATAGATATAAACCTACCGATTTAGACCTATCGTTTTTTAGTTTTTATAATACCCCACGTTGTTGCTAATTTTTGACGTGGGTCAACAGGAAAGAGTTCAAAGTGCCCCTTATCCATCTGATCAACAATTTCATCTTCTGAGAGTGCCCGGTTCCAAATTCTGACTTCGTCAATTAGACCGAGGAATTCACGATTTCCTTCATGTGTTTTTCCCACTAAAACATTTGAAGTATCCGCGTTACCTGGGGGCGGGTTCATTCCAGCGAATTCACCAACATTTTCACCATTTATCCAATACCGGTGAGTTCCATTGTCTACCTGTGCAGCGACATGTTGCCACTCATTCAACGCAATTTTCCCGGTACAGACGCTTCCGCTTCCCCCAACGCTTAGGTGCATACATTCGCTTGGAGATTCAGTGTAGAAACTATAAGAACGGGGACTATTACCTTTCGCTACAATCCCTTGCCAACGTTGGTTGTTAGGTCCCATATGTCTTTCTGTATTAATCCAAGCCATGACAGTTACATCTTTATTAACAGTGAGGATGTCGTCATGTGGTACTTCAACCCAGTCGGTTGAACCGTTAAGTTTGAGTGCTTTACCAAATTTACCATTAGCAAGTTCGGCGTCACCAACTAATTCACCATTGTTTCCATACTTTGAATGGTCAATCGCTTGATCTCCATCAAGTGAATCAAACGAAAAATAGAGGATCATTGACTCCTCTGGTTCAGTTGCCGCCTGCGCGAAAGATGCTACAAACGTTATGAACAATGACGTTAGGATTAACACTATAAAAATATACCTCATAATTTATTTTCCTCCAATCATACCATCTTTGCCATACTAACAATGGAATGCCAAAGTGATACTATTGATTATTTAATAGCGATAGATATAAATCTACCAATATTAGACCTATCGTTTTTTAGTTTTTATCGTACCCCACGTGGTTGTTAGCTTTTGACGTGGGTCAACAGGAAAGAGCTCGAAATGTCCCTTATCCATCTGATCAGCAATTTCATCTTCTGAGAGTGCCCGGTTCCAAATTCTGACTTCGTCAATCATACCGAGTAACCTTCTGCCTGCTCCTTCCGCTGTTGTTCCTATGAATACATTAGATGTATCAGCTGCACCAGGAAGATTTGTTTTGCCTCCACTCTCACTAACATTTTCACCATTAATAAAATATCGGTGGACACCATCCTCTTGTTGTGCAGCAACATGAACCCACTCGTTTAAAGGGATTGGCGTGTTACATGTACTGCCTGAGAAACCCCCTGAAGGGCCAACGGAGAAGTGTAAACACTGCGTTGGTAAATGTGTATAGAAACTGTAAGAACGTTGACTATTTCCTTTGGCAACGATTCCTTGCCAATTTACACCACCAGGACCGGAATGTCTTTCAACATTTATCCAAGCCATGACGGTGACATCCTTGTCAACTGTGAGTGATTCGTGATGTGGGATTTCAACCCAATCGGATTCTCCATCAAATTGCAGTGCTTTGCCGTGTTTGCCATTAACATGATCTGGATCTCCCATCAAATCACCCGTGTTTCCGTATCTTGAATGGTCAATTGTTTGATCTCCATCAAGGGAATCAAAAGAGACATAAAGGATCATTGATTCCTCTGGTTCCGTTACCGCCTGAGCAAAACAGGCTCCAAGCGTTAAAAGTATTGTTGCTAATATTATATGTTGTTTCATACTTCTTCCCCCAATAATTTGGTATTAATTTCTCTGCATGTTTATACAAATAGCATTGCTAAAATACAGGAATCTATGTATTGACGAATTGATTTACTCGTCAGTATTATCTGAATTTAGACTTTAGGCTACCCCATGTGGTAGATAATTTCTGGTCTGGATCAACAGCGAAAATCTCAAAGTGTCCTTTATTCATCTGTTGATTAACCTCTTCTTCCGAGAGTGCTCGGTTCCAGATACGGACTTCATCAATCATTCCAAGGAAATATCGGATATTCCCTCCGCCTGCTGTGCCTATGACAACTGGATTGGTATCCTCTAACCCAGGCGGGTTCGGTTTGTTGCCGATTTCTCCAACCTTCTGTCCGTTTAACCAATAACGGTGCGTGCCATCATTAAACTGTGCAGCAACATGTTGCCATGCGTTTAGCGCAACTTCACCATTGCAAACACTGCCGCCACCAGCTGGTGGACCTACACTTAGATGTAGACATTTACTGTTTGACTCTGTCCAGAGACTATAGGAACGAGGATTGTTTCCTTTTGCCATGATACCTTGCCATCTGGCATTATCAGGACCTTCATGCCTAACTGCATGAATCCAAGCCATGATGGTGAAATCCTCATCCACCGTGAGGGATTCATGGTGTGGTATTTCCACATAAGTATCCTGACCGTTGAATTTGAGAGCTTTGCCAAATTTACCATCAACGTGTTCTGGGTCTCCCTTCAATTCGCCATGATTTTCATATTTTGAATGGTCGTTCATCTGTTCTCCATTGACCGTATCAAAAGACATGTAAAGGATGAGTGTATCCTCTGGTTCATTTGCTGCAAATGCGACAGGTAACCCAAACATGATAAGGACACATATCATAGAAAAATGTTTCATATTTTCAGGTTATGTTATTTTAAAGTCAATTCGTCTATTGTAACGATCTTTTCACCCTCCACGGCTAATAATCTCTGATTCACAGAAAGATTTACGGATTTGTCTATTTGACCTGATGTCCACTGTATCTCAAGTAGATCTATCTGTTCTGCCTTTCCAACACCGAAATGAGCCCGTAGATCGTGAAATGAGAGATAACTCCCTCCACTCTGAACTTCGCGAAATTGCAAGAGATTGCCGGTAACAACCTTTATTTTTGTGCCAATACCGGAACGGTTACTCTTTTTTCCGATGACCTGTATCTGTATCCAATTATTTCTATTTCCAACAACGTTCTCTAACAGATCTGGACGTTGATTGCAGTTCGTAACAAGGATATCAATGTCGCCATCATTGTCATAATCACCGAAAGCAGCCCCACGACTAACCTTCTTCAAACTTAAGCCGTCTGCATCCGAGATTACATTGGCATAAGTTCCATCACCTAAATTCCGAAACAGGAGGTTTCTTTGCGGATAACTGACATGCTTTTCAAGCATCGCTATGTTATCCATCAGATGTCCATTAGCAACAAAGATGTCTTGGTAACCGTCATTGTCGTAATCAAAAAACTTGATACCCCAACCGAGATATCCGTGTGTCATCTCTGCTATTCCTGATGCAATGGTATTGTCAACAAAAAAATCCTTATCGTGATTTTGGTAAACCGTGTTCGTTTCAGTCTGGTAGTTACTGACAGTTAGGTCAAGTTGTGCATCGTTATTATAGTCACCGAAATCGGTTCCCATACCTGCTTCTTCTTTTCCCATATCATTATAGCAAACTCCCGAAATTAATGCAATCTCTAAAAAACTTTTTTTTGCATCGTTCTGAAACAGAAAATTTGGGTCTTGATCGTTCGCGACATATAAATCTATATCACCGTCTCCATCGTAATCCCCGAATGTTACACCTAATCCGTGCATTGGCATCAAGTCTGAAGGACGATACAATTCTGAAACGTCGGTAAACGTACCGTCACCACTGTTCTTAAAAAACGTATCATGCACTGCGGGGTATGCGTGAGGTCCACAATAGATATGAACGCCGCGTTCTTCACACTTTATATCTTTTTTCGGATCGTAATCTGCATAGTTCGCTACATAGATGTCTAAGAAACCGTCGTTATCAACATCAGCAAAAGCAGCACTGGTACCCCATTTCTGATTACCAACTTTTGCTTTTTTCGTTACATCTGTAAAAGTACCATCTCCATTATTCTGATAGAGTTGGTCTTCACCGAAATTGGTAACATATAGATCGATGTCTCCGTCGTTATCATAGTCACCGACTGCTGCACCTGTACCATATTCGGTGCTACCTACACCTGCAATTTCCGTCACATCAGTAAAAGTGCTGTCTCCGTTATTCCGGTATAGGACGTTATGCGGAGTAATTTCATTCTGATTGTCGGTTTGAATTGCACCGTTGACAAGGTATATATCAAGGTCTCCATCGCCGTCATAATCAAAGAACCCCCCACCAGAGCCGAGGAATTCATTGAACAGTCTTAGGCCGCTGCGTCCATCCGTATGTTCAAATGTAATCCCTGCCGATTCAGTAGCATCAATAAATAGTTGTTCTGCAAAAACGACATTGCTGCATTGACAGTATAGAATACTAACTATAATGAGTGGATAGAAAAACAAACGTTGAAGGCTGTCAGTGTTGATCTTTTGCATAAAAGGTAATGTCAGATAAAGCATTTACCGTTTCGTCTATTTTCCCTTTACTTACGTTCTAAGTTTCTCAATGCGGTTCGTGCATCTTCGTCGTCTGGATCAAGCTGTGTGATATGCTGATAGACACTTACTGCTTTTTCAATGTTCTGTTGCTTTACATAGACTTCTGCTAAACCGTGATATGCCAATGTGTGTTTTGGCATCTTTTCTATTACTTTTTTTAGATGGAATTCCGCTTTATCATAGACTTGCTGGTTTGAATAGAGCCACCCCAACCGGACATGTGCCTCTATGGTGTCTGGGTTCAATTCTATCACCTTTTGAAACATCGGAATTGCTCGGTTGGATATGTTTAGTTCCATGTATAGTCTTCCGAGTTTGTCATATCCCTTAACATATTCAGGATTGAACCGAAGCAGTATTTGGTAAGTTGTAACTGCTGCCGGTATGTTTTTGTGTTCTAAATGTATCTCAGCTAATTTCAATCTTAGAGCAGTATTCTTTGGGTCTTCAGCTAAAGTACCTTCAATGGTGTATGTCTGATCATAGTATGCCTTCATCTTCTGGAATAATTTAAGGTGTGTTTTGGCAGATTCCATATCACCAAGAAGTCGGTATGCCTTTGCCAAATTATAATATGCACTCTGAACAAAAGGCTTCTTCTGAATAGCAATTTTATAGTTGCTTATCGCTTCCTGAGGTTTCTGTTGCATTAGCGCGATTAACCCGAGCCATTCATATACCTCAGCGAAATCAGGTTTGCGTGCTACTGTCTTATTAAAAGCTGCGAGTGCTTTATCAAACCTTGCCTGATGGGTGTAAATGTAGCCGAGTCGGTATTGTGTTTCCGCAGCGTTTGATAAGGTCTGATCTGCTTCTATTGCATGTTGTTCTGCGACCTTCAATTGACTCTGTTTGCAGTATATCTCTGCCAGCGCAAGGTGTGTATGTCCGTATAATTGGGTGTTTACGGTTCTATGCTTCGTAGCAGCATTTAAGAGTATTTTCTTATACGTCTCTATCGCTAATTCCAATTCATCTTGTAATTTGTAGACATTTCCCAGATGATAGAGGGCATTTACATCAGTAGGATTCCGTGACAGAACCGATTTGAAGGAATCGACTGCTTGTGGATAAAGACGAAGTTTTACATATTCAACACCTTGTTGCATCTCTGATGCTGCATCAGTTTTTCCAACAGAAGGCATTAACAATAGAGTAGAGATGATCATAAAGAAGACAGCAATTTCTGCAAGCGTAATGTGCCAACGTTTTTGATCAACTTCCATGTTTAATGTACTCAATCTGTTTTTGGTTGTTTATCTAGGATATCCTTAATCCACGACAATGCAGCCATACTTGATGACCACCCGATTGAAGTGATCGCAAGCAAGGGTACCTGTTGTATCTCCTCTCTCGAAATACCTTCTCGTAGTGCGCGTCGGGTGTGGGAATGCACTGCCCCTTCAGACTTCGCGCCGATAGCCAATGCAAGTTTAACCAGACGAATAGTCTTAGAGTCAAGGGATCCTGCGTTACCACATGCTTCACCCAAAGACTGATATGCCTTCCAGACGTCAGGATACTCATCTATAACGTCTTGAAGAAAATCGGGTAATTTCTCTTTCATTGTCAGTTAGGATCAACCTGTTTCCTTTTTCTGTGTCGTTTCTTTTTCCTGTTGCGCGGCAACTTCAGGTTCCTCATCGACCCCTTCACTGAGTCCGGACTTGAAACTTGTAACACTTTTGCCTATCCCGCGTGCTAATTCAGGTAACTTTTTTGCCCCAAATAGGACTAATACAATCGCTAATAGAACCAGCAATTCTGTGTGGCCTAACATCTTTCTACCTCCAATTATATTCATGATTTAGGTATTGAACGGATACACCGTATACTTGAAACGTTATAATACCACATTAAGATGATGATTTCACATGAATTTTTATAATATTATGCTATATATATTCTGCGAAGCATTTGACTGCGAATTCTTTGTGATGATCCTGTAATGTTATAGCGTTTCTCCTTTCAAAAGTGTACCATATGGTACAAAATAGTGTACCGTGGTACACTTTGGTACATTGGTTATGGCGTTAGTTACAGTAAGGTTTTGTAGCGGTTTTTCTGACAGGTTCAAATTTTTTAAATCTCTCAATGGTACACAATTCTCTGTATGTTGAAATATGCATGAAAAAGTTGGTTTTTTTTTTGAGATTATGATCAGTTCTGGACATTCTGTAAAATAGCATGGTAAACACCTTTTTACATCAACTTTTGGTATAACATCATTTAACATACATCAATTTTAACATATTAGAATTATATCTGTCAAGTTAAATTTGACCAGGATTTTAGGATTTTCAGGATAAGAGAGGCAGGATGAATGCTTGGAAGGGTGGAAGGTTGGATGTGTATGTATAAAGAAGCACAATCAAGGATGAATGTGCTACAACCCTATCAAGATTTTGCTGTTTGGAGAGGGGTAATGAAGGATGAATGTGCTACAGCACTATCATGGGTTTACTTTTCCCTTTGACAAACGTTTCTAATTTGGTTGACGTTACATAATAATTCTGCTATATTTATAGAGAAAACTCTGACAAGACGAAGGAAATCTAAATTCAAGCTGATGTCCAAAACGAAAACAAGAGACCTTGTCGTCAACTCACTGGTCTGTGAACCCGGTACACGAGTTGAAGGCCATTTATCTGTTGGCAATATGTCTGATGGAACCCCTATTCGTGTACCAATTGTCCTTATCAACGGAAAACAACCTGGAAAAACGCTATATCTCCAAGCGATTAGCGATGGAAACGAACTCAACGGTATTGCAGTTGTACATAAAATACTACAGACGATTACACCAGCAAAATTAAGGGGTCGTCTAATTGTAGTACCGATTGTTAACGTTCTTGCATTTCATGCAAAACAGGCATATAATCCTGTTGATAATGTTAAAATGAACCGTTGTTTTCCGGGACGCGCTGAGGGGACATCAAGTCAAAGAATTGCGTATCATTTATTTCAGAAAGCTATTCAACACGCAGACTACTGTATTGATCTCCATCAAGGAGGCGTGCAACCGATGATAAATGAAGTGCGTGTGCGTGTCGGAGAAAAACACCAACTTCATAATGCCTGCCTTGAATTAGCACGTGTATTCGGTATCGGTTATATTTTGGACCAAAAAGGGCCGAAAGGACAGCTTGCTCAAGCGGCTCCTGATATCGGAATTCCAACAATTGACCCCGAACTCGGTGGCACACATGGGTGGGATAACAATAGTATTAAGAAAGGTATTCGTGGTGTACTTAATGTGCTAAAATATTACGGTTTTATTGAAGGAAAACCTGATATTCCTGCACAACAGACTGTCGTAAACCGATTCGTTACTGTGCTTAGTGATAAAGGTGGATTTGTTTATTACAAAGTAAAATTAAATGATCATCTTAAGACAGGTGATCCGATTGCCGAAATACGTGATGTGTACGGTAATGTGTGTGAAGTGGTGAATAGTCCTGAAGAGGGAATTTTCTGGTCTCACCCAGTCTATCCGATGGTCGCAAGTGGCGGTATTATCGGTAAGATTGGTACACCTATTAACTTTATCTGATGAGGGTTTATGAGTAACGTGAGTTTGATAAATCAGAACAAATAACTACGTAGGTTGGGTTGAGGAACGAAACCCAACATTTTGACCCATTATAGAGCAATACATGTCGGGTTTCGTTCCTCTACCCGACCTACAACGCATATTGCATTTAATTATCAAACTCACGTTATGAGTAGGAAAAAACATGCATAAAGAGATACGAGAGAAGTTTATTGAACAGATGGAATCTGGCAGCGTTGCGATCTTTACTAACGCACCTACTGCTATGCGGAATCATGATACGGAACACATCTATAATCCTGATCCAAATTTTTTCTATCTAACAGGTTTTGAGGAGCAGGAATCAATCTGTGTGATCGCACCCGATCATCCGAAACATAAATATGTCTTGTTTGTACTACCGAAAGACAAAAGGTCGGAGATTTGGGATGGTAAAAGAGTCGGTGTTAAAGATGCATGCAAGAAATATGGTGCGGATAAAGCATATCCGATTGACAAATTTAAAAAACATATTGGGCAATTCCTCAAAGATGCTGAAAAGTTGTATTACACCCTCGGTTCGAATTCTCATATTGATGCTGAAATCCTTTCACGTTTTAAGCAAGCAGTCAGATCGCGCGTTCGAACCGGACAGGGAATTCATATACTCGTTGATCCGAGTCCAATTCTCAGTGAAATGCGATTAATTAAAAATGGAGAGGAATTGCAAAGAATTAGAAAAGCGTGTGATATTACAGTAGATGGTCATATCGCTGCAATGACCGCAGCAAAACCTGGCATGTATGAGTATGCGTTAGAGGCATACATTGATGCGACTTTCCGTAGCAGTGGCGCAAACGGTACAGCTTTTCCAACTATTGTCGCAAGCGGTGGGAATGCAACGACACTCCATTATCGGACTAACGACTGTCAGATAAAGGATGATACGCTTGTTCTGATTGATGCAGGGGCAGAATATCAACGGTACTGTGGAGACGTCACTCGGACTTTTCCTGTCAACGGTAGATTCACTGAAGCACAGAAAGAGATATATCAACTTGTGCTTGATGCGCATTATGAGATTATCAATACAATTCGTCCGGGTGTATCTATTGATGAACCCCATCAGAAATCTATTGAGTTACTAACTGAGGGGATGCTCAGTCTGGGTTTACTAAAAGGTAAAGCGAAAAAAATTATAGAGAAAGAGAAATACAAACAGTTCTATATGTATCGTGTGGGACACATGCTTGGATTGGATGTCCATGATGTCAACTGTGTTAGGAAGTCAGAGGAGGAGTACAAGACGTTTGAACCGGGGATGGTAATGACAATTGAACCGGGATTGTATGTTGCAGAAGGCACGAAGAAAGTTCCCAAAAAATACCTCGGAATCGGTGTGCGTATTGAAGATGATATCCTCGTAACTGAATCCGGTTATGAAGTGTTGACTGATGCTGTGCCAAAAGAGATTGATGCTATCGAGGAGCTCATGAACCCTTCATAGCAGTTAAACTTGTAGGTCGGGTAGATTGTAGGTCGGGTAGAGCGAAGCGCCAATAAAATATTAACTGGCGACAAATGCCAAAAGTGCATTTGGCGTTGATTTGGACATGATAGACACAATCCTTACGTGTCGGGTTTCGTTCCTCTACCCGACCTACATATTTAGTCTGGATTATCCAATAGTCGTAGCAGAAATCCTTGAAGATAGAATAACGAAATTGAAGTTGAAGAAAAAACAGTGAAGAATTCACAATTCTAATGCAACAGAATATATAACATCTGCACCAGGTGGAACTATATGATACCAGATGATGTCTATGTGCATAAAACTGTAGAGGGTGATGTTGAGGCATTTAACGAGTTGGTCAATCGTCACCACAGCAAAATATACGGTCTTGCTTATCGCATGCTTGGGAATTCCGAAGATGCTCAAGATGCTACGCAGGAGACGTTTTTGGAAGCTTACAAGTCAATTAAGTCGTTTCGCTTTCAATCACAGTTTGGCACGTGGTTGTATAAAGTTGGTTTGAACACTTGCAATCAGATTATTAGGAAAGCGAAATCACGCAACCGAATGATGGATGCCTATACCGAAGAGAAGTCTGTACGCGGTATGACAGAGACACGCGAGATTCCTGAACGGTTGGCGATTAAAGCTGAACAGCGTGAATTGGTGCAAGCCGCTATCGACCGACTACCACCGAAGCAGAAAGAAGTTGTAACCCTTTTTTATATGCAACATCTTAAATATAAGGAGATCGCTGAAATACTTGACTGCTCTATCGGTACAGTTGCCTCACGATTAAATAAAGCGATGCAGAATCTCAAAGTGAAGTTAGAAAAACACTACTATTGAAGATTTGCCGTACTATCGTGGGCGTAATGTAACTATTGGATTGTCAATTCTAATATTGTGTGTATCATCAATAGTCGAGAATCGGCCAGAAATATGTTAATTGGCCTCCTACAGAACTGAGTATTGGTAGGAGCGATCTCCGAATCGCGACTTACATATTTAGTCTGGACTGTCCACTATTATAGCGAGGAGTGTTATGATGAATTGTGAACAAGCTCGTGAGTATTTGGTCCTACACCAACCAGATTCTGAGTTGAAAGGGACGAAACGGAGCGAATTTTTTAAACACTTGCGGGTGTGCCATAGTTGCCAAATAGAATATGAAGGTTTATTGCATACTGCTGAAGTCATTGGAAACCTTGAAACACCGGAACCTCCACCCGAATTACTGACTAATATTCAGGCTCAAATACGCGAAATAGATAAGCGGAGTCGGACCGCAATGTTTGCCAGTCCATTCTCATGGGTGTTCGGCAAGTTTAAGTTAGAACTATCTCCGCAGATCGTTAATTGTACTGCCCTGGTCTGCTATGTACTTGCCTCAGCATTCTTGTTGAAATTTGCGTTTTTTACTGAGGTAAAGGAGGATAGTCTCGGTTTGACTGCTTTTCAAGAAGCTCGGTTGCGAAATGTCCGGGTTTCACCTTCACCCTGGGCAACGTTGAAACACCAAGATGTACGAGATGAAAGCGAATCGTCCACGAATGTAACCACCGAGGGTTTTTTTACTCCTTCAGATCAATCTATTGGAATTAAGATGGAGGAAATATGGTACTCCAATACAGTAAATGACGGTACAGACACAGGTGATGGTCGTTTTATTAACGATGCAAATGTTAAACTCACACTATTTTGGAGCGACATCAAGACAGAACTGTAAGGAGGAGAATAAAGAAGTTTATATCTCAACTTGGTCATATTATCCTACATATCTTATTAACCTATAAAAAAGAGGTGCAATGTTTTGCACCTCTTTTTTATGGTCTATCGTAGGCTTGTATGGGTCACCATAGAGTCGTTATTTTAAATTCATTGCGGACATTGTATATTTACGCTAAAATAGATGCACATACTCCCAGATTTAACATGACAACAAAGAGACAATACATTCAAAAATTGTGAAGGTATTGAAATGCCCAAATTAATATACTTTAAAAAAGGAGATTATCTGATGATAACGAAACTATCTATGTTTGTATCGCTTCTGTTAGCGACATTTATTTTTACGTCCACAACATTTGCACAACAAGTCTCGGACTGGGCTCAACCGAACGAAATATACAGCAGCACCATCCCAGAAAATGAAAATGACTTAGATAGACATCAATCACCTATTCATAGCGTAGTGTTTAGTCCGGATGGAAAAACCATTGCAAGTGGAAGTAGTGACAGAAACATCCGTCTATGGAATGCAAACGATGGTAAACATATAAGAACACTTTATCAACCTGAGTCTGGGGCCGGAGCAGTCTACTCCGTAGCGTTTAGTCCTGATAGTACAATTGTGGCAGGTGGAAGTGTGGACAGAGCCATACGTCTATGGAACGTAAACGATGGTATACTCATACATGGTTTAATAGGAGATACGACGGGAGAAGTACTGACTATAGTATTTAGTCCTGATGGAAAAACCATTGCAAGTGGAAGTACCGACACAAACATACGCTTGTGGAATGTAAACGATGGAACACACATACGTACCATTTCTGGACACACAAGAAGAATCCAAGAGATTGTTTTTAGTCCAGATGGTTCAATCCTTGTGAGCGCAGGTGATGACAGAACCATACGTCTATGGTACGCAAACGATGGTTCACATTTACTGACAATTGCAGATGACAGAATAGGTTTTCCTTACTCTGTTGCAATTAGTCCTGATGGAAGCACCATTGCATGTGGGAATGCCGAATCTACCATCAGTCTGTGGAACATATTTGACGGGTCACACATACGAACGCTTCACGGACATACGATGGCTGTTAACAGTGTAACATTTAGTCCAGATGGAACGGTCATTGCCAGTGGGGGAGACGACACTACCATCCGCTTGTGGAATAGCGGTGATGGCATGCACATACGAACTCTTGAAGGACATAAAGATAAGGTATTTAGTATTGCGTTTAGTCCGAATGGAAAAACTATTGTAAGTGGAAGTGAAACTACAATTCGGCATTGGTCAGTCGCGCCACCACCAGAACCCCCACAACTTAAAGAAGACATCAACGGTGATGGTAGAGTCAACGTGCTTGATTTAGTCTTAGTTGGTAGGAACTTCGGTGCGACAGGTGAAAATCCAGCGGATGTGAATGGTGATGGTACGGTTAATGTGTTGGATTTAGTGTTAGTCGGCGGTGCTATTGGTAAAACCGTATAATCTAAATAACGTGAGTTTGATAAATCAAATTTTCGTATTTGAGAGGCGTGAATTGTAGCACAAACTTTCAGTTTGTGGCACATCTTCGCAAACTGGAAAGTTTGCGCTACATTTATCAAACTCACGTTAAATACATTTCGGACATTGTACATTTACGCTAAAATAGATGCACATACTCCCAGATTCAAGATGACAGGGGGAGAGAATATTGGCACAACCTCTGCTTGAAGTATCCAACTTAAAAACTGTATTTCCTACGGAAAACGGTGTGGTTAATGCTGTGAACGATGTTAGTTTTTCCATTGAACGTGGTAAAACTGTCGGCATCGTTGGAGAAAGTGGTTGCGGCAAGAGTATTACAGGTCTATCACTGTTACAACTGGTGCCTCACCCTGGAAGGATTGTAGATGGTGAAATTCTGTTCTATCGAGATGAAACTGACGAACCGTTAGATATAGCAAACGTTTCCCAATGGAGTAAGTTGATGCGGGACATCAGAGGAAACGAAATTGCGATTATCTTTCAGGAACCGATGACCTCGCTAAATCCCGTCTATACTGTAGGAGATCAAATTGCTGAGGCAATTGTATTGCATCAAGAACAGAATCGTTCACTTTTGCAGCAGTTCGGTTTACAAACAACACCGAAATGGGCGCGTGAACTTGCTATTGAGATGCTTGTGCGTGTCGGTATTCCAGCACCTGAGCAACGATTCGATGAATATCCACACCAACTTTCTGGCGGTATGCGACAGCGCGTGATGATTGCAATCGCACTCTGTTGTGCCCCCGCGTTACTTATTGCAGATGAACCAACGACTGCACTGGATGTAACGATACAAGCACAAGTTTTGGCACTGATGCATGAATTGCAGACAGAGTTCGGTATGGCTATTATGTTAATTACACATGATTTAGGGGTTATTGCGGATATGGCGGATGAAGTCGTTGTTATGTATGCTGGACGGGTCGTTGAGAAAGGTACTGTTGATGATATATTCTACAATCCTTTACACCCTTACACGCGCGGGTTGCTAAACTCTATTCCATCACTCGGAGGAAGTCAACAAGATACCTTACCATCAATCTCCGGCACAGTTCCCCATCCATTGGATCTCCCTGTCGGCTGTTCGTTTCAACCGAGATGTACTGAACGCATGCAGATTTGTGAACAGATGCCTGAACTCAACGTTATTGATACGGCAGCCGATACGGACCTCAGAAATGGAAAGCATGCCGTAAGGTGTTGGTTATGTGAGGAAGATGTTAATGCAGAAACTGCTTGAAGTGAATGATTTGCGTAAACACTTTCCCATAAGAAAGGGAATATTCCGTAGAACCGTCGGACATGTGAAGGCGGTGGATGGTATTAACTTTGATGTGCAACGCGGTGAGACGCTTGGGCTTGTTGGAGAAAGCGGGTGTGGGAAAACGACTACAAGCAGATGTCTATTAAGATTAATAACGCCAACTGCTGGCAGTTTCATTTTCGGTGATGAACAGATAGACCTTGCCACATTAACACCGAAACAGATGCGTCCTTACCGAAGAAGGATTCAGATGATTTTTCAAGACCCGCAATCTTCGCTGAATCCGAGAAAAACTGTGGGAGATATTGTTGGTGAACCGATACGTGTTAACCGAACAGTTAAGAAAGCCAATGTCAAAGACAAGATTGTTGAACTCTTAGAATCTGTCGGTTTGAAACCACAGGATATGCAACGGTATCCCCATGCGTTCAGTGGGGGACAGCGGCAACGTATCGGAATTGCACGTGCTTTAGCACTTAACCCTGAACTTATCGTTGCAGATGAACCGGTTTCTGCGCTTGATGTATCGGTACAAGCACAGATCCTTAACCTTCTAACTGAACTTCGTGAAAAATACGACCTATCTTATATCTTTATCGCTCATGATCTAAGTGTTGTTAGACATATCAGTGACCGTGTCGCAGTGATGTATCTGGGTAAGATTGTTGAAATTAGTGATGCTAATACACTGTATCGTTCCCCGCAGCATCCCTACACAGAAGCTCTAATATCAGCTGTACCGTTACCGGATCCAAAGATTCAACGTGAACGGGAACTCATACACCTTGAGGGAGATGTGCCGGATCCGTCTAAACCGCCTTCAGGGTGTCATTTTCATTCACGGTGCCGATATGCAACAGATATTTGTAAAGAGGAGACACCTGAGCTACGTGAAACAGAACCGGGGGTCAGAGTCGCTTGTCATCTGAGTGAAACTTTGGAATTACATGGAGTATAGTTGTGTAACAATCACATCAGAAAATGGATTTGCGCGGATAACGCGGATTAGGGAGACTTGGCATGTGTTGCGGTTTCTCTCTGATTCTATAGACATAGCACTCCGCATGAAGTTAAAAAAATACTTTGGGTAATTCGTAGAGATACCCAGTGCGGTTAGGAAACCGCACCTACCGGGTCTGGGGAAAATAAAATATTATCCGATTTAATACTTTAACTTCATCTGGAGTGCAAGAAGGTCCGCAACCTATTTCTATAGACATATCACGCCTCTGGCGTTAGGATGAATAGAGGGAAATAACAACATGTCAACAAACATTGACCAAGGCTTTTTTGCAACTGACGTTTCATACAAAGATAGTGCAGCAATTGTAACCGGTGCAAGTCGGGGTATCGGACGTGCTATCGCTATTGAATTGGCACGTCAAGGTGCCGATGTACTCATCAATTACAATCAGAACCGTGCTGCTGCAGAAGCAGTTAAACAGGAAATTGAAGATATCGGTAGAAATGCAGCGATTATACAAGCGGACATCAGCAACCTGGAATCACATCAGAAGTTACTTGACACCGCACACGAGACTTTCGGTAAAGTTAATATCCTGATTAACAATGCGGGTATTACGAGAATAGCTGACATCCTTGATGAAACGCCTGAACAGTTTGATCTGCTGCTTAATACGAACCTAAAAGCACCACATTTTTTAACACAACGCGTTGCCAATTACATGATAGAGAACAAGATTCCCGGGTGCATCATTTATACACTCTCCATTTCTGATACGATGGCTTCCGACAACCGAACTGCATACTGTATATCGAAAGCAGGTTTGGAGATGAGTATGCGGTCTTATGCTGGTAGGTTAGCGATGCACGGTATTAAGGTAAATGGCATTGCTGCTGGCGTCATCAACACTGACCTGTCACGTGTCCGCATTCCAGATTACGAAGAAGCAGCAGAGAAAGGATATATCTTCATGGTGCGTCCTGGTACACCCGAAGACGTTGCACATGCAACCGTTGCAGCAATGCGCCTATATGATACAGGTGTTGTTATACCCGCTTCTGGTGGCGTAATGACACCGCTGCTGAATCTTCGGTCTATGTCAGCATTAGACATGAATAGGTAGTACCATTTAGAATTGGATTTCGGCAGAAATAAAATCTGATGTGGATTGTGTTTCATATATGCGTGCATAGTACAGATAAACATCAATGATTCGCAATCCCAGACCCCCCGTAATAGAGCCGTTTGAACTGCCAACCCGAACAGAAAAATACGAAGTAGGTATCCATTCCGCACCGATATAGTATTCATAAGTTTCTCCTTCAGTGGATATCGCTAAATCCACAGAGAGTTGGTAAGATTCATAACGGTAGGCTGTTCCAAACGTGACCCATTGGATGCGACTACCATCAAGATTCTGTAACAAACACCCGAATTTGAGATTAGGTCGTGGTTTGAAAAGCAGACCGATATCATACGAGGTATGATAACCGAAGAATTGGTAGTAATCGGAGGGATGTTCCCGTTTGAATTTAAGACTTAGACCCGCTGAGAAATAAGCACCGAGTTGTCGTGCTATGCAATAGTAGTTGAAATCGGGTGTGCCACTTACGACATCAAGTGCTATCTTATTTCCCCAGTAAAGACCATAACCACGCCAACTAAAGCCGACACCTTTCGGATCAAACCTATAGGTTTGTCTATCCTGAAACTTGGTGACACCGAAGAGTTTTACACCTTGCCACTGTATGAGTCCCGCGGGATTCCAAAAGCCTCCGGTAGCATCATCAGCGACAGCAGTAAATGCATTTCCCATAGCCAATGCCCGTGCCCCGACATAATGGGGACGGGCAATTTCAAATGGATATCTTGTTTGTGCAGCCGCAGTCATCGAACACAAAGCGAAAACACCTATACAGAGATTTTGAATATATCGTCTAAAGAGTTTGTTTGTATTCATCTATCGATTTTCAGCACCTACCAGGGATGTAAAAGTAATTATAGATTTCACTATATTATAGAAATTGTGAGAGGTTGTCAAGTATATGCCCTTAAATATATGTATTTTAAACTTGACACTATACGCAAAAATTGCTATGCTAATAGAGGAAACACGAATTTGAGAAACAGAATGGGAGAGAAACGTAATGGGTTTTACTGTATACGATTACCGTAAAGATGTGCGTAATGTTCTGGTTACACCGCAGATACGCTCGCGTTTTCTAAAGATGGAACCTGATCAGCGTGCAGAACTACATAGTCATGATCTGGGTCATGAGATATTTCTGATTTTAGAGGGGCGCGTGGAGTTTGAAATTGATGGGGAGAAGCAGGAGTTGGGACCTGGACAGATGTGTATTGCATTGGCAGACCAACCGCATCGTGTAAGGGTGCTTGGGGATGAACCGATGACGATGTATCTATCCGTCACACCGCATATCCATCCGACACACACGCTTCGCGCAGAAGATGGTAGCCGTTTACCACACAACTTTATGCCCCAACGTGTTTATAATGTGGAACCTGATTTGGATGCGTCCATATCGGATCTGGTTTCGCGTCAGATAGATGTAACGCGCCGTCTTGCAGAACTCACACAAACGTGTGTAACCGTTCAAGAGGAGATTGCACATCAGTTTCAAGATGCTGTTGATGGTGCTGATGAAGAAGCCTTAATCTCGGCGCGTAAAGCGATGTGGGAAGCACTCTATCCTGTTTTCAAAGTTGTTTCAGAATTAGGAGAAGTTTGGAATGAACTTGCTCCCCGCGTTACAGAATAGGTCAACCGTTTTAATTTGCGTTGTTTCTGTTATTTGTGTATAATTAAAAAGAGGATTTTTTGATTAACAAATATTATTCCATATTGAAATCAAATTTTACTTGACAACGTATTTACAATTAGGATAAATTAACGTCTTAAGCACGAAGTCACGTTTGAACGATTCCCTTTGTGTATTTAGTGACAGCACATCGGTATGGATAGTGTCCCAAGTTTTTCTGATGAAACTTAAACTCAAACGTAAGATCAAATCATTACCGAAAGGTAGAAAATCGTCACAAAGTTAATGAATTTATTTAAGGAGTGTTATATGAAAACTCAGCTTTTTAATAGGAGAGTGTTATTTTCCCTATTAGCTGTTGCAATGTGTTTTGGACTGACAGGATTGAGTTATGGTGCAGCTACCGTTTCTGTAGACCCTGCTACGATGGATTCTCCTGCTGTTGGTGAACAATTCACAGTAAATATAAATGTTGCTGGTGGTGCAGGTGTTGCTGGATACCAATTTGATGTGGGTTTTGATTCGTCTGCACTCAAATATATCTCAAGTGCAAATTCGGACTACTTACCCGCAGGTGCATTTGCTGTTCCAGCTAAAGTTTCTGAAGGAAGCGTGCAGCTTGCAGCTACTTCTCTTGCTGGCACTTCAGATGGAGATGGAACGCTTGCAACAGTAACATTTGAAGTGGTAGAGGTTAAAGCATCATCTATTACACTATCAGGTGTTATCATTTCTGATGCTGCTGCTACCGCTCTAGATGTCACGACTGCAGACGGAGCGATTACTGTCGCTGCACCAGATCCAGAGCCTGAGCCAGATCCCGAACCTGAGCCAGATCCCGAACCCGAACCGGATCCCGAACCTGAGCCAGATCCTGAACCTGAGCCAGATCCTGAACCTGAGCCGGATCCCGAACCTGAGCCAGATCCTGAACCGGAACCGGATCCCGAACCTGAGCCGGATCCCGAACCCGAACCAGACCCGGAACCTGAGCCGGATCCCGAACCTGAGCCAGATCCTGAACCGGAACCCATTGTTCCTGATCCCCAGATATTCAAAGTTACACTCACGAACCTGACGACTGGTGAACCGGGCATGGGTGGACAAATATTCTCACCCCCAATCTTTGCAGCACATCCTGCTGGTGCAAAACTCTTTGAACTGGGTATGCCAGCAAATGCAGCATTAGTGGCACTCGCTGAGGGTGGTGATACATCAGGTCTTGCAGCCATCGCGGCAGCAGTGAATGCAAGTACAGTTCAACCTGAGGGTGCATATGTTCATCCAGGGGCATCTATTACTGTTATGGTGCCAGGAAATGCAATCAATTCCGCGCTCACTTTTGCGACTATGTTAGTGTCTACAAACGATGCGTTTATTGGTAGAACTGATGTTTCCCTGTATGATGAAGCAGGAATGCCAATATCCGTTACAATTCCGTTACAAGCTTACGATGCAGGTAGTGAACAGAACACCGAACGTGGATCCGATATTCCAGGACCTATCGGTCTATCTCCTGAAGAGGATCCTGCAGGGACTAACAATCGTGTTCCCACAGAAGGTGGCGTCATCACACCCCACACGGGTATCCTCGGTGTCGGTCAAGTTGCTGAATCATTTGCTTGGACAGAACCCACAGCAACGATTACAATTGAACCTTATGTGCCAGCACCAGAGCCGCCACCGGAACCTGTTTATCCAACGTATGATGTAACACTTGCTTCTGGTTTGAACATGGTTTCACTTCCCTTAATGCCTCTTGAACCTGTCAACGCAAAATCATTTGGACAGATGTTAGGTGCGACAGTCGTCATTAAATTAGATGCATATTCACAGAAGTATGTCGGTTATGTTGTCAGTGAAGATGACGATGGATTCGCTATTGAGGGTGGAAAAGGTTATATTGTCAACACACCTGATGGTGGAACGGTAACATTTACCGGTACTGCTTGGTCAAATGCTCCTGCTGAAGAAGCAGCTGCAGCACCTGCACTTGTAAATGCTAATAATGCTTGGGCATTTGTGGTTGCAAGTCGTTTGCAGGATAAGGTAAGTGGTGCTTCCTATACGATGGTAGCCAAAAACCTACGCACAGGTGAAATTACAACCCAGAAGGTAACCAACGAAGATGGACAGAATACTGCTGTTTGGGCAGACTTGAGCTATAAGAGTGTCATACAAGCGGGGGACAAAGTTGAAATCGCGCTTGTTGATGATCAGGGCACAGTCGTTTCAGGTCCGTTTGAACGTACAGTCCAAACAAGCGATATCCACAACGCTTTTATGAGCGTTGAAATGCGAGTCGGTGACGTGCGTCCTAAGGAAACTGTACTCGGACAGAACTTCCCAAATCCGTTCAACCCAGAAACTTGGATTCCGTATCAGTTGAATCAAGACTCCAGTGTGTTGATTCAGATTTATAATGTTTCCGGTCATACGGTTCGAACGTTGAACTTGGGACATCAGTCTACTGGTTCTTACATGACGAACGCAACAGCGGCTTATTGGGATGGTAAAAACGACACAGGTGAAGCTGTATCAAGTGGTATCTATTTCTATTCACTGAAAACAGCGAACTTCACTGCAACACGTCGGATGGTCATCCTGAAGTAGGTTAGTAATTATCGCACTCTAACAAAAAACGCCCCGACTGCCGGTTTATCCGACTGCGAATCAACACCGATTGGCATCGGCGGTGGGGCGTTTTTTTACGTATATGGTTAAGGAGACGTTTTGAACAAACTCAAGTACATCACACCTATCTGTTTTGTGTTATTCCTTTGCATTGTCAGTAGTGGCACTGTTTTTGCTTTTTCATTTAATCCACCGGATGGGAAGACGGGGGCTCCTAATGAAAGCACTTGTGCCGAATGCCATAGCGGTAACAGCTTGAACGCTGCCGGAGGTTCTCTACTGTTGACAGTGCCTAAAACTTATGAACCCGGAGAGGTATATGATATAGTCGTTAAGTTATCCCGAAATAGTCAAAGACGATGGGGATTTCAGATGACAGCTCTAAATGCAAATAACGTAAGCGCAGGTTCTTTTACCACTATAGATGCAAATACACAATTGAGTCCTGACAACAAATACATTGAACATACTGCTACGGGAACTGCTCAAGGTACACCTAACATGCACAGTTGGATGTTTAAATGGACTGCACCAGCTAACGATGTAGGTGCTATTACCTTTTATGCTGCAGGGAACGCTGCAAACAGTGCTGATGGAGCAAGTGGTGATTATATCTATACCCAATCAGCGACATCCGAAGTTCCTTATCACGGTGTTGCGCTACAAGGTGTCGGTAATTTGACAAGACAAACGGCTGATGCAAGTAGCGGAATAAGGTATACAGTTCAGGTAAGGAACACTGGGAACATTTCCGATACGATTGGTCTAACGACATCAGGCGATGTAAGTGCTACATTAAGCCGAAACACAGTATCTCTTGCTGCGGGTGCTGCCACTAATGTGACAGTTTCTATTCCAGGTTCAGCACTTACGGCTGCAGGTGAATACGATGTTAGTGTCAATGCAACTTCACAAGGGGATTCCACAAAAACCGCTGCGATAACGACAACTACAACAATCCTTCCTGTATATAGCATTTCGTTAGCAGGTGTCGGAGCTTTAACAACGGAAACATCGGATGCAAGTGCTGGGGTCAGTTATCGGGTGCGCGTCACTAACAATGGTAACACGCGCGATACAATTCGTTTGACAACATCTGGTGATGTTAATGCTACTGTAAGTTCAAGCTCTATAACCTTAAATCGAGGTTCTTCTCGCACAGTAACCTTGAGGATATCAGGTACTGCTCTTACTGCAGCGGGTGAATATGAAGTAAAATTTAAGGCTACTTCACAGGGGGATGATACAATAACGTCTGAGATTTCAACGACTACGACTATCCTACCTGTCTACGATATTTCGTTAGCGGGTGTAGGAGCTTTAGCGAGTGAAACCTCTGATGGCAGTGATGGTGTTGTTTATACACTAAGTATCACGAACAATGGTAATACGGCTGATGTGATTGACCTATCGGCTTCAGGTGATGCTGATGCTACACTGAGTGCTGAGTCTGTATCCCTTGCCTCTGGTGCTTCTGAGGAAGTGACATTGACAATCTCTGCTGATGGTCTGATGCTTGCGGATGTGTATGAAGTAAAAGTTTCTGGTATTTCGCAAGGTGATAACACAAAGACTGTTGAAATATCAACGACCACGACTATCCTACCTGTTTACGGATTTTCAATAGTGGGTGTAGGATCTTTAGAGAGTGAGACCTCTGATGGCAGTGATGGTGTTGCCTATATGTTCACGATTACGAATGAGGGTAATACGAATGATGTGATTGATCTATCAACATCTGGTGATGCTGATGCGACACTGAGTGCGGAATCTGTATCGCTTGCCTCTGGTGCTTCCGAGGAAGTGACATTAACAATTTCTGCTGATGGTCTGATGCTTGCGGGTGCTTATGAAGTAAAAGTTACAGCAACCTCACAAGGTGATGATACAATAGCCCCTGTGTTGACAACGACCACGACTATTCTGCCTGTCTATGATATTTCGTTGGCAGGTGTAGGATCTTTAGCGAGTGAAATATCTGATGCCGGTGATGGTGTTGTCTATAAGCTGAGTATCACGAATAATGGTAATACGACTGATGTGATTGCTTTATCAACATTGGGTGATGCTGATGCGACACTGAGTGCGGAATCTGTATCTCTTACCTCTGGTGCTTCAGAGGAAGTGACACTGACAGTCTCTGGTGCTGGTCTTATGCTTGCGGGTGTGTATGAAGTAAAAGTTACGGCAACCTCACAAGGTGACGCTACAAAAACATCTGAGATTTCAACGATCACGACTATCCTACCTGTCTACGGATTTTCAATAGAGGGTGTGGGAGATTTGGAGCGTGAGACCTCTGATGGCAGTGCTGGCGTTGTTTATACACTAAGTATCACGAACAATGGTAATACGGCTGATGTGATTGACTTATCGGCTTCAGGTGGTGCTGATGCTACACTGAGTACAGAATCTGTCTCGCTTGCCTCTGGTGCTTCAGAGGAAGTGACATTGACAATCTCTGGTGATGGTCTAATGCTTGCGGGTGCTTATGAAGTAAAAGTTTCTGGTATATCGCAAAATGATGACTCAAAGACTGCTGAGATTACAACGACTACGACTATCCTGCCTGTCTACGGATTTTCAATAGAGGGTGTGGGAGATTTGGAGCGTGAGACCTCTGATGGCAGTGCTGGCGTTGTTTATACACTAAGTATCACGAACAATGGTAATACGGCTGATGTGATTGCTTTATCAACATCAGGTGATGCTGATGCTACACTGAGTGCGGAATCTGTATCTCTTGCCTCTGGTGCTTCAGAGGAAGTGACATTGACAATCTCTGCTGATGGTCTGATGCTTGCGGGTGCTTATGAAGTAAAAGTTTCTGGTATTTCGCAAGGTGATAACACAAAGACTGTTGAAATATCAACGACTACGACTATCCTACCTGTTTACGGATTTTCAATAGCGGGTATA
>JAJEJA010000008.1 GCA_022828145.1 Candidatus Poribacteria bacterium
CTTCCGCGATTCTGACAGATTGTAAAACATTCTTCCATCCTTCCACCCATTCCCTCTTCCATTCTTCCATCCCTTTTCCCTTCCGCGTTCTCCGCGTAATCCGCGATTCTGACAGATAGTGTGCAATAACTTTACACACCCATAAAAACTTTACACTCCCCATTTAATATATATAGACATCATATTCATTCTATGATATTATATCCAAACATTTGTAACCCTATTATTTAGCCATCTAAGGAGCAAGACCCCATGGAATTCGTTCAGTTATCAGCAGAACAACGACAGGAATTTGACGAAAACGGCTATTTCATCATGCGTTCAGTACTTGACGAAGATATGTTAGCACGACTAACCGAAGCAGGCGACCGTATCGTAGACGCAATGGATACCGATGCACAATACGTTCATAAACGGGACGGATTGGTACAAGAACCCGCATTCGCTGAGCTCACATCACAAACCAAAGCAATCCCGTTAGTCATCCAACTGCTCGGAACAAATATCCACATAACAAATACTGCGCTCCTCTACAAACGTCCACAACCGCGCGAGTTACCTGAGAACCGCGGATGGCATCGGGATGTCGGTCTGCATTTAGACCTTGGACACAAGAACTGTCCACGTGTCGGATTGAAAGTCGCATACTGTCTATCGGACCTTGACGTGCCAAATTCCGGTGCAACGTTATTTGTCCGAAAAAGCCACGTTTCTGGCGAACCGTTAGGTATTCCAGAAGGCGAAATTGACCCAATCGAATCTTATGATGAACCCCTCCTAAAGGCAGGAGACGCATACTTCTTTGAAAACCGAATTTACCATACCACAGGTCAAAACTACACAGATAAAACCGCTAAAGTTGTCATTTACGGATACCATTATGCATGGATAAAACCTGAAGGGTATCTATTGTATCACAACGACAGACAGCAACCCGATGAGGATGTGTTGCAAAACGTTGACGACCTCGGTAAACAATTTCTCGGCGGTGGCGGCGGTGCTGCATCACAATGGGCAGCAGAACATAACCTAAAAATAGAACAAGAACCACAAGTTGTGACAATTTAACCGATATTTCTCTTAAGACAGATTCTCATTTCTTCCATCCTTCCTATCTTCCACCCTTCCATACTCTTATTTCCGTTATCCATCTCATTCCTTCCGATAATTCGCTGTCACAACCGTCTTCATGCCACCGCGAATATTAAAATCACCAACGATTTCCACCTCTCGCGGCTGACATGCAGCAACAAAATCCTCAAGCACTTTATTCACAACGTGTTCATGAAAAATACCCACATCTCTGAAAAATACAAAGTATTCCTTTAGTGATTTGAGTTCAACGCAATCCTGGTCAGGAATATATTTGATGCAGATCGTCGCGTAATCCGGCAAACCCGTCTTCGGACAGACAGCCGTAAATTCTAAATTCGTAATTTCAACAATGTAATCTTTATCACTATACTTATTCTCCCATGTCTCAATTTGAGGAGTCTTAAGTTCGCGGATATGTGTTTGCAATTCATCGTAAGTAGAGTTATTGTGCATATACCCTCCTTCAACTTCTATATGTAACAAGTTATGTTAGTCTTTCTCTTCCACCCTTCCACTCTTCCAGTCTTCCCTCTTATCCTGATCAAATCCTGAAAATCCTGAAAATCCTGGTCAACCTTCCACTCTTCCATCTTCTTCCACCCTTCCATCTTCCACCCTTCCACTCTTCCATCTGATAAGTATCACTGATATACTGGCATCCCATGCTGTAAGATTGTAGCACATTCTGTTAGATTGTGCAAACTTTAGCTAAAAAGGGGCCCGTAAAGTTTTTGTCACTAAACCTTCAATACCTTCACCAATAATAGACATTCTGTTAGATTGTGCATCTTTCCACAACATTAATCATTCATTACAATTATCCGCACAACATACATATTGATCCTGCTGTAGCACATTCATCCTTGATTGTGCTTCTTTGTAGCCGATCTAAGTCATATAATGATCCAGAAACCCCTTCCGTGTTCTCCGCGCAATCCGTGTCATCCGCGTAGTCCGCGATTCAGACAAAATAGAGTGACAAAATCTTTACACACCCATGGCATAATGTCGTCTTGACATAAAACCCTAACACTGCTAAATTGAGAAACACAAAAAACAGATCGGAGGATCCATAATGAATTTCAAACAAAAATTAGGATATATGCTCATCGGATGTCTATTCACAATAGCAGGATACATCCTTGCATCACTGGGTGGTAGTATCACACACGCACAAAAAGATGAACAGGTGCTTGATAAAATCGTTTGTAGAGAGTTGGATGTTGTCAACAAGTATGGATAGGAATATGACATCAGAAAATAAAGACAACAAAACAATACGTGATACGCGTTGGGATCGGTGGGAAGGAAGAATTGGTTGTTGGGTGTTATTTTTCATGATTGCTATCTATATTATTCAAACCGACACGGTAAAAGAAATTTACGACCCTTGCACCTATCCTGTGGGCAAAGTCTTGAATATAACAATACCCACAGAGAAAAACACATTGATGGCAACGTATGAAACAAGGATCCTACAGATAAAAAAGCATTGCGATGAGAACCTCCTTATTTATATTGTGGATAAGGTGTTCATTCCAAGAGATTTTATAGGCACACTCAGGGTAGAGATAACGAAAATAAGGAGTCCGTATCGCTACAGTGCGAAGATTATTCATATAAAACCAAACAAAAGGATAACAGAATAAATGGCACTATCCCTCATCCTGCGGTGCAAGACGCTCTTGCTTGGCATCTCGTCTCAAAAAACCCGTTCTTTCAAACTATTCAAATATCTTCGGTTTCGGTCCGGGTAGCATCAGCAGCTTTGTCTTTTCCTGTTCTGTAGCCAACAGCTGCAGCAGCTGTGTCTCACGTTCTGCAGCTTGTTCAAGCTGCAATGTCAATAAAGACACTTGATCCCGCAACACCTCTACCACCAGCAACGATTCATCGGCAGTTGTAACATGATTCTCATCCTGTTCCATTTTGTCTACTTAAGACTCACATTGTGTCTCAAGTTGCATCTTTAATGTCCCATAGAACATTCTAACTCAGACACCGCTATCACCTTATACTTTGCTTCCATTTCTCTATACGTTCACCTATTGCAACTCTATATGGATTAAGTCTTTGCGCTTCTTCCAAGAATTTCAATGCTTCTGGCACATTATCAGATCTATATTCTACAAATGCTTTTGCTATAAGAAGTGAATCAACATTTTTCTTGCCGACTCTTTCCGCAGTTTGCTGTGCTAATTCAAACTGTTCCTGGGCATTTCCTATTTCATCTGTTTCAAGATAAGCACACCCCTTTAAAAAATGAGTTAACCAAAGTTCCTTATTTTTTCTTGATTTTTTCGCAATATCTAGAATTGTCTGAGTTTCTGGAATTTTATCAGACTTTAACATTGCTATAGCCCATGTGTGAAGTATGTAGGCGTCAACATACTCCAACTTTTTTTGCGGAATTGATTCAATAATAGAGATTGCTTGATCGTATTCTTCTTTACTGATAAGGACTCGTGCCAGTCGTTCTGCAATGAATCTTTTATCTTGATTAGCTTTTTGAGGAGACCATTGACATTTCATAGCAGCTTGTAGGTAACGTTCAGCCACCTCACGTGCTTCAGTTGCCTCAGCAGTTTCCTTTAAACCGTTCCCACTAAGTATCCAATACTTCGCGAAAAAGAATTTGCCAATCGAATAGAGTTTGTCAACCCCTTCCTGTTCTCCGTTATAATCTGCTATTTTTTCAAGACCTTGTTGATTCTGCATAACGCCCTGGACGATATGAGACGGGCAATCAGTTTTACAACATGCTTTAATCATCTGAATTGATAGATCTATGTTTTCCGAGTCTACATTATTGATAGAAACTTTGTGATTGTCAGAAATATCGTTGCGAAGATTTAGGGTGAACACAGATTCATCCCAGTCTTCTATAATCTTATCGTAGTATGCTTGACTGAGCGTGTAAAGTGTTTTGATGTACTCCTTCCGATATCTTTTATACCAATACTGGTCATCGGGGTTATCAGGTCTTAACTTTTCCCATTCACTTTTTGCAAGTAACAAAGTTTGGATTCCTTTTTCTCGTATATCATTAGCTTTTTTAAATTTTTCTGTAAAACCGCCTAAATCTTCGTAGGAATTGCTCCACAGTATTTGATCCGGTAAAACACGGGTTAAAACGCGTCCTTTACGGTATAGATCATTTACACGCTTGGCATCAAGTGCAAGAGCTTTATCTATTGCAGTTAGAAATTTCT
This sequence comes from Candidatus Poribacteria bacterium, assembly GCA_022828145.1. Classification (GTDB taxonomy): domain Bacteria; phylum Poribacteria; class WGA-4E; order WGA-4E; family WGA-3G; genus MSPOR6. The sequence continues at coordinate 4,308 of JAJEJA010000008.1, forward strand.
CAATTTCCTGTCTTAGATTTCCATCCCGTCTGCCTCTGTGTTGTGTAAGATCAATAATGTTCTGATAGAATATGTAAGCGACGTTTGCGGGGTGTAAAGGATTTAGTGGTTCAAGTTCAACACATCGTTCTTGAATTGATTGAGCGTATTTACGATATTCTGCCTGTGTCTTTAAAAAATCATCTATGATTATCTCGGATTGAATGGAACCTGTTTCTGCCAACTTTGTACATGCAAACCCAATATCGCTTAAAATTTTAGGATTATTCCAAATTAACTCATTCTGAGGTAACTCTGATATCGGCTGGAACTTTTTGTAGATTCCTATCCAATCGAATCTTTTCTTTAACTCCGTTAACTGTTGTAATAAAATTTGACTTGTTGCTGCCATCAATATTTCCCTTTAGTTATTCGTGTTGTTCAGGCATCATGTTTGTGGAGTGAATAATATCCTATTATCCATTCACCGTTATAGACACGGTATCCTGATCCAAAATGATAGTTAATTATGTTAGCACACCTTATTCCTATTGTCAATTGAAGATTTGTAGAGGACCAGAGGTATTCAATTGTTGATGTTTGCTCCAAAAAGAGTTAATGCTTCTTTAGTTTTTACTGCAAAATATCGGAATGCATAAGCTATTTCTGTTGACACTTTCAACGAAATTGTCTACAATAACCCATATTTTCATGCGTTTCACAAAACTTACCACAGCTGGTACCCGCGCTTATAACTTTGATGAGTTTTGTGTTGGGTGCACTTCCTCATTTAACAAGGAAGTGTCTTATAAGAGGCACAGGAGCGGATAGAAAAACGTGACAGACTTTATTGCTTGACGCGGAGGGGAGATGTCCACTATGAGTATAATAAGACGGCTAATACTGTGGCTGATTATTCCTTGCTGTATTATCTTTATAGGAATCTACGCCTACTATTATCATTCCACGCGAAAATCGGATAAATCAGATAAATTGGATAGTGATCTCTATTTTCATTCCGATCAGGTACTTCAAGGGAATAACAAGGTAAAACGTGGCGAATACGCTGCAGCGATTTCAGATTTTGATGCTGCTATCTTGTCTGACCCCGATGACGCGGTTGCCTATTTCTATCGGGGAAGGACGAAATTCCTACTTAATCGTTTTTTTGCAGCGACCTCAGATTTTGACACTGCAATTCGACTTAATCCTGAATATAGTGAAGCCTATCACCTTCGAGGAAGGACATTGGTTGAACTCAATAAATTTAGCATGGCAATTCGAGACTACACTGATGCCATTCGACTGAACCCTAAATATGTAGAAGCTTACTACGCTCGAGGGCGAGCGTATATGGATAGTGGTAAGTCTTCTATATATTTCGACCCTAAGTATAGCTACAACATAGACGAAGCGATTTCAGATTTTAGCACCGTCATAGAGTTGGATTCAGAACATGTGCCTGCTTACGTGTCGCGCGGACTGGCGCATGAAAGAAAATACTCCTATAGCGATTCGTCGTTCTTTATACTGAATGACTATAATACCGCCATACAAATCGCACCGGATTATCCCCTTGCGTATTACTACCGATCCTTGTATAGGGAACGTTTCCGCAGTGGCACTTTAGAGGCGAAAGAAGATATGCAAACAGCACTAAAACTTGCAGAGCAAGCATGGGGTGTTGAACGTAAAGAAGAAATGGAAAAAGCATATAGGGATCGGATAGACAGAGAAAAAGAAATAAATGAATTGTTTAACAAATATAAATGACCCCTACATTAAATAAAGGGAAGACACCCATTGAAAATCAAATCGAATGTGGATAGATGAACACGAAATTTTCACAAAGACTCAAAGAAAGACTCGTCCAACTCAATAGCCCCAATCTCAAGTATACAACAATCATTCATTTTGCGCGTGCTTATGGACTTCCTGAACCCATAGGGGTTTTGGAAGCATTGAAATCGGATCTGTTCACTCCGTCTGAGGTGATATATGAGGGCGAAAGTGTTGTCAATCTCATCAAAACGCTGCGGGATTTAGATTGGAAAGACCGCCTCTTTTACCTTGCATATTTCCGAGATGTAAAAGCAAACGCAAAGGTGTTCACACCGGACGATGCCCCGTGCTATATGTGCTTGAAAATGCTTACGACATCATCACAAGAGGGTCGGAGCTACCAGAGAAACCGCCACGCACGATACTTGATGATGTCCAAGAACTTCGTGAGTTGAACCATCTGAAAACGCTTATGCAAGATGCGGGTAAAGCGGGAATAGATAAACGCCTAATAAGATTGCGTGCCGACAGAGCACATCCAAAAACAACTTTAGATGTAGAACAACAACGCACCCTATATGTATTAGAACGCAACTATCAAGACATCACAGGTAAACACTTCCCCCAGTTAGAATTCCGAGAACCTATAGTAGAGAATAATCACGAGATCAACCAAACCGCAAAAGCGATGATCAAACAAATACGGCAGGGTGAAACATACTACGGCACTCCCTGGACTGAGACACTGGATAATACCAAATTATACATACCGCAACTGATGTTCTATGGTATGGGAAGGCAGAGACACTATAGCGGTGAACTTGGCAGTTGGATATTTGACACGTTTTGCCACGATAAGGAAAACTATAAAACCTCAGTAGCGGAGGAGCAAGTATACATAAAAGTGTGTGAACTGCTAAACTATATGCGTCCAAAAGACGCGATGGAATACCTTGAAGAATATCTTGACACATACACCCCTTCTCACTTTAAAAGTCCGCAGCATGCTGCAGCGACACTACTTAGTGGACTAATATTGGTGATGTCTTCCGATTGTGATTTTGTTTGGCTGGAAGAATTCGAGGAATTTGAGATCACCCCCGCACCCATTGAAGATTACGAATGGTGAACAAGGCTTACGGTTCCTCTCTGAGATCAGACAACTTATCGCTTGTTGAAAAACGTCTATACTGCTTTTGGATTACGTGAGGTGGACATTCCGTTTTTTGACAAGTGGGGTAATTTTTCGCAAAATAACAAAAATGGAGAATACAATTATGGCTGGCAGACATAATGTTTTTGTGAGTTACTATCACGAAGAGGATCAGCACTATCGGAATCGTTTTGAAACTTTATTCTCAAAATATTATGATATTATGGAATCAAAGTCTGTAGAAATAGATGACATAAATCCGAACTTGAAAACAGAAACGGTATATCAGAAAATCCGAAATGACTATCTGCGAAACTCCACAGTGACGGTTGTATTAGTTGGGGCTCATACGTGGCGGCGGAAGTTCGTAGATTGGGAAATCGGATCCAGTATACGCCAGACAGAGTATAATCCCCGTTCAGGGCTCTTAGGTATTCTATTACCGACATACTCACCAGTACCTCCTATTTGGGAACGCTATTTTACTGGAGATACATTGCCAGCATCCCAAAGCCAGCAGGGAAGTCCGTATAATCCTCACACAATTCCGCCAAGGCTTTATGATAATCTCGTTTGCAGATACGCAACAATTCACAGCTGGAGCGAGAACCCGATCGAAGTTAAACATTGGATACATGAAGCATTCAAACGAAGAAAGAAGATTAACCCCAATAACAAACGACTACTGTTCAAAAATAATCGATCAACTGAAAGGTGGCAACAATGAAATTTGAAGAGAAGTTAAACCAGTTAGGACTACGGTTACGATTCAACCTGGGCATTCTGTCAGCAGAATGGACCCCGCAACAAGGTGATAGATTGGCTGCGTGGAAAATGTATATTGAGTTATTGACACGCATTACTACACAAGCATTGCCAAACGAAGTAGGGAATGAGAAAGCCGCGTTAAAAAGTATCTATTCAATCTTTGACTCAACGCGTTCGGTGCTAAAAGAACAAGGTCCCAATTGCATAGAGTTTTCAAAAATCGCCATTGGTGTGCTAAATCAAGTAGTGCGTCCCTTCACAACCAAATGGCATAATAAAGGACTGGCAGGTGCTTTTGAGTGTGAGACTGAATGTAAGAACTTTCGTAAAGAATATGAGGCTCGCAAGTCAATTGAAAATACTGGTGTTCCGTGTGCTCCGTATGAGTTAGGAAGTCGTAACGCCTTTGTTCATTCTTATATTTCAGGACTCACAGTACAAGAGTAAGCACCACGTGGTAAGGCAGCACAGGAAAAAAAGTTTTATATAAATATGTCACTGAAGAAATTAGGGTATAGTCTAATGCAAAAAAATAAGTTATCACAGGTATTCATTGAAAAGAAGAAGGACTAAAACCACAACTACAGATTTCGAAAGTTGAAACACCGATGAAAACTGGACAAAAACAGGTCAAGTCACCGCCACCATCACGGGAGAAGAAACGACATATCCTTGGTTATTTTCCGGAGGATGTTCATAAGCAATTGCAGTTGATAGGGTTTGAATAGGATAAAAGTGTCCAGTTGATGTTGACTGAAGCTTTGAATATGTATTTTACATTTCACGATAAGTCACTGATTGCATAGTAATATAGAGGAGATACACTATGGTCATAAAGATTATTGGTTATGTTACAGAGTTACACGGACGGAGAGGTTTTACGATTAAGATTACGGAAGATAATGTTGAAGATGAAAAAGGGAAACACCCTAACGTTTCAAAAGAAAAAAGGATTGACTTAAGGAGATATTCTTTCCTTAACAATTCTGATAAATTAGTAACTGGGGATGATTCAAGCATAAACGAGTTCAATGAACTTGCTTTAACCATTGAATCGTTAAAAAAAGGTGATAGGGTAGAGTGCCATGTATATATAGTTGACGAAAAAAACGAGGACAATGAAACTGTTTTTTATATTAACAGACATCCAATTGACAAAAAAAACTACACTGAATTTACCTTATGGTTACATCTCGGCTCTAATATGTTTCAGCGATTAGAAGTTGATACACGAGAGACAATAAAATACCGAAAGAGAAACTATTATATGGATAGAAACAGGGCGATATGTGAAAAAATATGTGGTGATTCAACGTATAGGTACAAAAAAGTATGGTGGACAAAGATAAATCCTAAATTGCTTTTTCCAATATTTGCAGGGATATGGTTTAAGACCAAAGTGTCTAAACTATGGAGTTATTTGTCTGCTAAAAGTTTAGCTGTATTGGGTATTATTTTAGGTATAATAGGAATTATTGTAACCATATTAATAGGAATATTAGGAATCATCTTCTGAATATGATTATGGGATGGTTTAAAAAAGACATGGACGATGCTGCAATACATTGCCCATGTCGTCAATAATCTTGTATAGGAGTGCCTTGACGCGGCTTGTCTCGTCTCGTTTCGACTTGTCGCAATGGTTTGGAAAGTTATGAGACGAATTGGTCCGGTTTGTCTCGGATTGTCGCTGTGGTTCGCCTTGACGCGGTTCGGATAGTCGCTATGGCTTAATTTGGATTGTTAGCACCTACTCAATTCGGTGGTTGCAATAACGAATCTACTTAAAAACTAAGGAAATTATACAACACGATTTGAAAATACGCAAATAAAATTTCGTAACGCTCGGTGCTATGTGCCGAGCGTTTTTGCTTTTAGCCTCAAAACTTGCTATGTCTCTGAGAAGTAGCATCAGTCCCATTCAAATAGTAATTGTCTACATCGGTTAAACATTATATACTTATGCTTAACAAAAGAATTTGCACGAATGTAGTTAGACAGCAGACATGGTGTGTAAAGTCTTTGTAACTTAAGAAAAAGGATCGCTAAACCCTTGCTCCAGCGGAGCAATATGTCTATAGAAAAAGGCTTGTCAACGGGCTGCACTCCAGCGGAGTGCTATGTAGACAAAACCGCACATAAGCAAAAAATCAATGCTTTGCCAAAAACTTTACACCCCCGGCAAATGACCCTGGGGGACATTTTTTGTGTTGACATTTTTTGCAACCAATAATACAATTTAGTGAAGTTGAATACAACATACGGTTTTTACGTAAATATCAGGGATTTTCATACATGGTAAAGTTTTCAATCCCAACACGAACCGAATCCAATGGACGAGGGATCTGAGCAACGGCATCTGCCCGGATCCGACACTTTTAGGTTAGTTTGAATAGATCCTATGGAACCCTGAATCTATTCCACATTTTTCATAATACCAAACGCGTATTCTGCCGGATGCTGTTCTATTAGAAAACTCAAGATCCTACTTATGAAGCATAAACTGATTTTACAGAAAAGGAGATACAAAATGAATGTCAAACAAAAGTAAGGGTATTTGTTCATCGGATGTCTATTCACAATTGCAGGATACATCCTTGCATCACTGGGCGGTGCTATACATGCACAACAAAATGAACAGGCAATTGATAAAAGCGTTTGCCGAGAATTGTAAAATGACAATGGGGCTATACAAACCTACAAAGACGGTTGGAGAGATCACTAAACCTACAATCGTGAAGAATCCGAGATTTATCTTGCATTAGGGAATTATAGGGAGACATATTATGGCGAGAAATCAGTCTCTGCATGCTGCGAATAAGGCAAAGTATGATGAATTTTACACACAACTCCCGGACATTGAGAAAGAGTTAAAGCATTACAAGGAGCATTTTCGAGGCAAGACTGTTTACTGCAATTGTGACGATCCCACAATCAGCAAATTCTTTCACTACTTTAAGATGAAGTTCGCGGAACTTGGACTCAAAAAACTCCTCACAACATGCTACAAAAATCAGGATCCAAACCTATTCAGTGAACACGACAGCGAAACCGCTGTCAGACTTGAGTATATCGGTAATGGAACAGAACCCGTTGAATTTCAACTCAATGAAGATGGTGATTTCAGGAGCCAGGAATGTATTGAGTTGCTTAAACAAGCAGATATAGTGGTTACAAATCCACCGTTTTCACTGTTCAGGGAGTATATCGCGCAACTGATTGAATACGACAAGAAATTTGTCGTCATTGGAAGCATGAATGCGATAACATACAAAGAGGTCTTTCCCCTAATCAAAAGTGGCAGGTTGTGGCTTGGTCATGGTCCAGCTGGCAAGGATATGCTTTTTGATGTGCCGAAAGATTATGCACGTGAATTGGTCGAAACCAAAAGAGAGGGCAGTGCTTATAGACGGGTAGATAACGTCGTAAAAGGTAGGTTAGGAAACGCTGTTTGGTTTGCCAACCTCGACCATAGAAAACGGCACGAAGACCTAATCCTTTACAAGAAATACTCTCCTGATGAATATCCGAAGTACGATAATTACGATGCCATCAATGTAAATAGAGTAGATGATATTCCAAAAAGTTATGCTGGAGAAATGGGTGTACCGATTACCTTCTTGGACAAACACAACCCTAAACAGTTTGAAATTATCGGTTTGGATCGACCTCTCATAACCCAGCTAACAGGCAAGCAGAGCAGATTTAAAATCAAAGGCAAAGAGATTTATGCGCGAATAATCATCCGCAACAGGAGGTTACAACAATGAAAATCGAGTTGTTAGACCTTACAGTGCAAGAGCTTGTCAAGGATTACAACGACGATGGCGAAGGCGGTGTGACCGGCTACGGCGGCAAATTGGATATACGACCACCATTTCAACGGGAGTTTATCTACAACGATAAGGAACGCAATGCAGTCATTGACTCCATCCTGAAAGGATTCCCGTTGAACGTGATGTATTGGGCAGACCGAGAAGACGATACGTTCGAAATCATTGACGGACAGCAGCGTACAATCTCTATTGCACAATATGTGGCTGGAGATTTTTCGTTCAATGATTTATACTTCCACAATCTAACACCAGATAAAAAAGAATTGATATTGAATTACGAGTTGATGGTCTACGTGTGTACCGGGACTGACAGCGAAAAGTTGGAGTGGTTCAAGACGATCAACATCGCGGGAAAGGTGTTGACCAATCAAGAGTTGCGTAATGCTGTTTACGCTGGACCCTGGTTGTCAGATGCAAAGCGATATTTCAGTCGGACCGGTTGCGCTGCATACAAAATCGCAAATGCCTTTGTCAATGGTTCTCCAATCCGACAAGACTACTTGGAGACAGTGATTAAGTGGATCAGCAAAGAATCAATTGAGGACTACATGGGGAAACATCAGCACGACGAAGACGCGTTACCCCTATGGGAGTATTTTCAATCGGTGATCGATTGGGTTGAATCCACTTTCACGAACACAAGACCAAAATTCATGAAGGGCGTAGATTGGGGTTCACTGTATAACGCCTTTAAAGACTCCGTCCTTGACGCTGAAGAGATTGAGCAGGAAACCGCCCGTCTTATACTTGACGATGATGTCACACAAAAAAAGGGTATATACCCATACATTCTCACTGGCGAGGAGAAACACCTTAACATACGCGCCTTTACAGAAAGCATAAAGCAAAAGGTCTACGAAAAACAGGAAACCATTTGCGTTATTTGTGACGACAAATTCACAATCAAAGAGATGGAAGCAGACCACATCACCCCCTGGTCTGCAGGAGGCAAGACCAACGAGGATAATTGTCAGATGCTCTGTAAAAAGTGTAATAGGGAGAAGTCCGCACTATAAAATCTGCCCCCCCTATGTTCAAGTATAACACTGGATACTCAAAACACTGCCAGACAAATAAGACTGACTCACACCATCGGATTATCCATCTGCCTGCCCAATGGATATAACCCAGACCCAGATCAGAAAGTTTGATCACAGGTAATTGAAACTGCTATAATATGGAGGTTTTATATGAACAATCGTAAAGTCCGAGTCTTTCTAAGCTTTGAGTTCGACAAAGACAATAATCTTCACAGCAACTTTTATGCACAGGCAGAAACATCTTCGGAATATAAGATTATAGACACATCCCTTAATGAACAGTACCATCCAGATGCAGCCTGGCTAAAGAAAGCACGCAAGCAAATAGAAAATTCAGACATCGTGATTGTGATGCTCGGAGATGACACACATAGTGCGCCGGGTGTAATAAAAGAGGTGAACGAAACGCGTCAACAGAAAAAACGTATTTTCCAAATACGACCACAGAAACGATCATCAGCAAAAGTAAAAGGGGCAGGTGAGGTAATCTCGTGGAAATGGACGAAAATTGACGCAATGATCACCAAACTCCTGCCAACATAAGGTAACCCACCTTAAGACATTACGTCTAACCCCGCAGTGTAATTGTTTTCTGTCGTAGCAAGGCGCGCATTAAGACTTGTATTTCCACCATCTTTTTAAATTGCGTTTGTATTGACCCTTGCTGGCTTGCGATCCAACTCAACACTTGACTTATATCATAAGCATTGCGTGCGGGTGAAAAAGCACCCGGTACCTCCGTTACCGATCTTGGATCAAGCGTTAGCTCATGATACAGTGTTCCTTGTTTCTTTTTTTTATTTATGAACTTACCATCGCACCCTGTTTTTGCGATGTGATAGGCTCTTGCTGCTGCGTAAATCCCCCATTTGTTAGACACGGACTTCTCAAGCCACTGTTCAATCGGAACAGCCTCTGGTCTCGCTTCTGTCAAGTTTTGGATACATACCGGTTTTTCAAACCAGAAGCGAAGCTGCTGCTGTTGTTTATCAACTTGTTTGAGTTGCGATTGTAGAAACTTGCCAATCTCATCTGCAATATACACCGTGCTCGGTTTGTGTTTCAGTTTTATCTTAAAATTCTTACCGCAAACCATACCATTGCTACAGACAAGCCGATACCATAATAAGTTTATTTCTAAGGGGGTCGTCTTATCAACCGAGTTCAAGACATTCACTGTCAGGTTCATATCATGGGTATCACCTGGATGAAAACGCGTGCTTGTTGGTGAATCAAAACTATAGGCAGGTAACGTAACACTTAACCACATGCGTTCTCCGAATTCTGTCAGACACAACTCGGATGCCAAACTATTCGGTTCTAAACCTTTTGACAACAGTACGCCCCCTAATACATCAAACAGCTCATGATGTTGAATCAGTTTATACTTTTTAGAAACAGTCGCTACTGGTATTTGCTGCTGATGGGTGTCTGGCAGACAATCACGGATAATCATATCCAGGTAAGGGTTGCCTTCACCTACAACCGCACAAGGTTCTCTACTAAAGTGTGGGACTTTGTGGAATAACTCGCTCATAGAACCTTTTTCAGTGTAGACATCTCTACCAAACCATCTACGCTTAGGACGAAAACGATGCCAGCCATATTCAGATGTTCGCTCTACCATAACAACTCCTTTGATAGATAATATTCGTGTCAGAGCACCTAAAACCTGTGCCAAAAATAGAATGGGTACCCTCAATTGCAAGAAAGTTGTGTTTTATTTACGAAGCGAATTGTATAGTACCAAACCGAAAATGTCAAAAGAAAACATATAAACCTTTGCTGCACAAAGTGCCGTCAACCTCTCAGCAATTTTGCACGAATAAAAAGTGGACAGCAGACATCCAAAAAGTCCGTACAAAACCAAAATAAGCTTGACGGGTGTGTAAATATTTTTTCACTCTATTTGTATGAATCGCGGATTACGCGCCAGTTAACATAGCTGGCACGGAAGGGTTTTGGGAGCATTATATGACTTAGATCGGTTACTAAAGAAGCACAATCTGGAAGAATGTGCTACTGTGAAGTATTACATTTTTGGCTACAAAGAAGCACAATCTGGAAGAATGTGTTACAACTGGTACAATCTAAGAGAATGTCTCTTATTGGTGAAGGTTAGGTAATCAACAAACGATTAAGAAGAATACATCCCTTGTGAATAACATCTTGATACACACACCTAGCAATCCGCGCCCATCTATGTAACTGGACGTCATCCCTGATAATCCGCGATTCCGATAGTTAAAAGTGCCAAAATCATTACTCGTCAGTTTATTTACATAGCACTCCGCTGGAGTGCAGTCCGTTGACAATCTTTTTTCTATAGACATATTGCTCCGCTGGAGCAAATGTTCAGTGATCCTTTCTCTTAAATGACAGAAACTTTACACGTCCTTTCATACGAAGAGGCAGAAGAGTGTCTACCTCCTCCGCGCTTTCCGCGATTCAGACAAATTACGCGTCAGAAGGCCTGAAGGCACGGAGAACACGGAAAAAGAGTTTTGCGAAAATCACCCTATAATCATCAAATTAGCGATTCCCAAGACCCTGGCTGTAGCACATTCATCCTTGATTGTGCTTCTTTCTCCAAACACATTCATCCTTCATTACGCTTCTCTGTACTAAATTGACGCCTATGGAGTTTTGCAAAAAACAAAGCCAACTTGTGAAAGTAAACTTGAAATTCACAAGAAACCCCTTCCGCGTAATCCGCGTAATCCGCGATTCTGACAAATTGAGTACAAAAACTTTACACACCCGTCAATAGTGATAAGTGATAAGGTTGTCAACATTCAAGACCTTGTGCTTGTTACGAATGGCATATAGAAATATAGAAACTGGCGGATACCGAGAAACAAAAGGAAACGTCTGGCAGCTTGAAGATTATATTGAGGCATATCTCACACAAGGGGCAAAAATAGATGTCCATGATGAAAACGATTCTGATTAAAAAAAAAATAACCTCAAAACAACCCAATTTCCTATTTTACAAAAATGCAAAAACTGATAAAATACTTGCAAGCAAATTGACGACAACAAAAAAGGTAGGATTTCCAATGAACAGAACATTCTTGACACTTATTGCAATACTGACAATCATTTCAACACTACACATCTCAAATACCTTTGCACAAGAAGAACCCCGCACACTTATTCAGACGAGGAACCTCAGAACCATTGCGTTCAGTCCCGACAGTCAAACGCTTGCAAGCCTTGAAAGAAATAAAGTTCTGCTATGGGATGTCTCAACAGGGAAACAGTCACTCCCAAACTTGGGACGTGAATCTTATAGCCTTGCATTCAGCCCCGATGGAAACACATTAGCAATTGGAGGGGGACATGGAACATCGTCCTTGTGGGATGTCGCAACACGGAAAGAAGAAAAACAGCTGAGAGTAATAGAAAATATAGGAAATATCAATAGAGTTTTATTTAGTCCCGATGGAGAAACACTTGCAACTATCGGTAGAAACAGATACAACGGCAATACGAGAATCCACTTATGGGACACAGAAAGCGGTAACATCAGAACCTCTATTACAGTCATCAAAACTTCTTATAATGAACCATACATATCAGAACAGAGCCTATCATTCAGTCCTGATAGTTCTCTGTTCGCACATGCAAATCAGCAGAAGAGAATTGACTTATGGGATGTCAATACAGGCGAAATCAGAAAAACGCTTGCCGGACACACCGGGGCAGTCTACAGCACCGCATTTAGTCCTGATGGACAGACGCTGGCAAGCGGAAGTTCAGATGGAACAGTTAGATTATGGGATGTCACTACAGGAGAAAGCAAAATAACAATTGAACCACTGTCAGATACAGATACAATCACTCGCGTCCTGTTCAGCCCCGATGGAAATACACTTTTGATAAACACCGAAGAGACTGCTCGCTTATGGGATGTGAACACCAGCTCATACAAAGCTGACATAAAAGGCATATCCGGTTCATTTAGTCCCGATAATTCCACACTCGCTACAGTAGAAAATGATACCGTCTACCTATGGAATGTGGAAACCGCCAGACCGAAAGCTGCATTTGCTCTGTATCAAAATCCGAATTCAAATAGCCAGATCAAATACAACTACAGCAACGTATTGTTCAGCCCTGATGGGAACACCCTTGCAGCGTATGGTTATCAAACGAATTATCATTATGATGGGTATATCAATCTTTGGAATCTTCAAAATACAAACAGAGTGCGTATCACACCCTACAAAAGCGTGTCACCCGCAAATGGACAAACTTTCACTATCAACGTCACCATTGAGAACGGACAAAACATCGGCGGATACCAATTCAGTGTCATATATGATGCAAATGTCCTTCGCTATGTGGGTAGTGCAAACCAAGATTACCTACCTGATGGTGCTTTTCCGATACCTCCCATAAAAGAACAGAATAAAATCACTCTCGCCGCAACTTCTGTTGAAGGAACAGTTAACGGAAATGGCAACCTCGCAAACATCACGTTTGAAGTCCTTGACATAAAAGCAACAAACATCGTGCTTACCGATCTGATCCTAACAGATAGCAACGGGAATATCCTACCGCACCTCTTGTTCAATACAGGTATCGTCATAGACCCACAACTCAGACCGGAAGATGTCAACAGTGACGGCATCGTGAATATTACCGATTTAGTTCAAGTCGCTTCAAGGTTTCATCACAGCACGGACATTGATAAAGAGGACATCAACAAGGATGGCGTTGTCAATATCGTTGACCTCGTAAAAGTCGCAGCAGCACTCGGAGCAGGTGAAAACGCACCCGATCTACATTCGCAAAAACACACGCGCATCGCAGCAAAAAATGTGCAGCACTGGATACACCTCGCAAAACAGATCAATGGACAAGATGACATATTTCAGCATGGATTGCGAACACTTGAACGCTTGGCGAAAGCATTAGCACCAAAAGAAACTGCCTTATTCCCAAACTTTCCCAACCCGTTCAACCCTGAAACTTGGATACCTTATCAACTCGCGAAACCGGCAAACGTCACGCTCTGTATTTACGCAGCAGATGGAAAGGTTGTCAGAACACTAAAACTTGGGAGTATGCCAGCAGGAAGGTATCAAAACCGTAGTCGCGCTGCCCATTGGGATGGTAAAAATGCGGTCGGTGAACCGGTCGCAAGTGGTCTGTATTTCTATACCCTCACGGCAGACGATTTCACAGCAACACGCAAAATGTTGATACGGAAATAGACAGATGGCATTGCATAGCGGTGTGTAAGTATTTTGTCACCTTTTTTCATAAGAGACGGCACTCGGAGAGTGCCTACTACTATTAAGAACTTATGAATACCCAAATTTGACACTATATGATTCTGGTGTATAAACTTACCGTAAATAGAAGTGTGCCAATAAATATAAGGGTGTGTAAAGTTTTTGTCACTAAACATTTAATACCTTCACCAATAATAGACATTCTGTTAGATTGTGCTTCTTTGTAGCCGAACAAAGGCATATAATGATCCAGAACCCCTTCCGCGTCTTCCGTGTCCTCCGCGTAATCCGCGATTCAGACAAATAAAGTGACAAAAACTTTACACACCCCCGGGATAAGAGGTTTGTGGTAAGTATCAAACCTTATGCGTCAATTTAGCGATTCCCAAGACCATGCCTGTAGCACATTCATCCTTGATTGTGCTATCTTCTCCAACATTCATCTTGATCCTGCTGTAGCACATTCATCCTTGATTGTGCTATCTTTCTCCAACCACCATAAGCGACAATTTAAAGAAATTCCCTCTTCTTGGCAGGCTATATAAAACCGATTTTATCCTCATACCTTTCGCACCGCTGATGCTTAGGTTTTCGTGGATTCGCTTTCTATATACACCTTCCACACCGAAATCAACGCTATGAATGCGCGTATGGCATTCAGCGGGTGCTGATATGTGATTATCCTGCTGGAAATCCTATAATCCTGTAAATCCTGGTTCAGACAACATACATACCAATAACTTTACATACCCCGTCCATCCTTCCCTCTTCCACCCTTCCACCCTTCCCTTCTTCCACTCTTCCACCCTTCTCCACTCTTCCACCCTAATTTTAATTTGACATCCATATTAATATATGTTACAATAAAAACAAAAGTTATTAACTGCATTGCTATAAGTTTATGTGAAAAGGTGTTGACGATGCTATTCTACAGAGTGTCCAGAAATAATCATAATCTCAGAAAAAATCCAATATTTTCGTTCATATTTCAACACGCAGAGAATTTCGTACCAAAAAGGAATTTTAAAATTTTGAATCTGTCAAAAAACACGCTACAAAACCTTACTGTAACTAATGCCAAAGCCAAATTACCAAATCTTACCACGGTAAGAAATTTCTTACCGTATGGTACGATTTTGAAAAGAAAAACGCAATGAGATTACAGGAAAAACACAATAGATTCGCAGTAAAATGTTTCGCAAAATTGATGAAAACATGCAAAGTTAAGGACAATGCAACGAAAATTCAAAAAAAATTCAGATAATTCGAATTGGACTTCCACAGCAAAACACGTAAAATATATTTGACATTCCACTTTTTATGTTTTGGCAAAAATAAAAAATTTACACATGCAAAATAACAGCCTACAACACCATACACAGACTGGATTAACAGACAATTTATGAAAGTTACGAACTGTAAGAGAATTCGTACGAATTCGTAACTTATTGAAAAGTGAAAATGTCAAGTTAATTTAACGAAAATACAAAGATTCAGAAGCCTTATGTTCCAAAAAACATATCCCAAAATACGCTACAACTAAAGAAATCTGGTTTTATAGACATTTTTTCCTTGACATCACCAATTTAATAAGATATAATTCAAGCATTGTCAACGTGAAGTGCGGTTAGGAAGGGTTACCGCTCCGAATCTCACATCATTTTATTTAGGTAAAACCCTCCCATATAAATATGCAACTTGTTAGTGTAAAAAAAGAGTTAAACTAATTGACGTAACTATCCCTGGAATTAACTGCTAACCAAGCTCAGGAGGAAATTATGCCTCAAAAAGACTGCACAAACACAGACTGCGAAGGATTTTATCGCAGAGACCTTATTAAAGCTGGCGTCTTAGGATTCTTCGGCTTCGGACTTACTGACTTTTTCCGATTAAAAGCATTCGCTGAACCGACAGCAAAAGAAGGCACAGCAAAATCCGTCATTCTTGTGTGGTTAGGCGGCGGTCCAAGTCATCTTGATATGTGGGACCTTAAACCAAACGCACCTGAAGAAATACGCGGATTATTCAAACCAATTGCAACAAATGTTAACGGTATTCAGATTAGTGAACACATGCCGAGATTAGCAAAACAGGCAGATAAACTGTGTATCATCCGTTCCATGACATCACCAGAAGCCGCTCATGAACGCGGTACACACTACATGATTACAGGATATCAACCTTTACCCGGTTTCGCGGTTCCCGGACACGGGGCTGTCGTCGCAAAACTAAAAGAACAGCGCACCGCATTGCCACCTTATATTGCCATCCCATCACCTGTCGCTTACGCAGGTGGCGGATTCTTAGGCGCATCACTCGCTCCCTTCTCGCCTGATGGAAACCCCGCAAGCAATAACTTCAAAGTGCGCGATCTGGAACCTCCCAGAGATGTCTCTTATGAACGAGTTGAGGAACGAAAAGACCTGCGGAATGCTGTCGACAACGCTTTCAAAAAATATGAAGCTGGGAACCCTAAAGTTGAAGCAATGGATAAATTCTACAAATCCGCTTACAACCTTATGAGTTCAGAAGACGCACGCGGCGCATTTGACCTGTCAAAAGAACCTAAACAGATACGGGACGCATACAGACGAGACACATTCGGACAAAGTTGTTTACTGGCAAGAAGACTCGTTGAAGCTGGCGTTAACTTCGTCACCGTCAGTAACGGCGGATGGGATAACCACAACAACATCTTCTCTTCTCTACCAGGTAAACTCAACACTTTTGACCATACAATGTCTACGTTGATTGGCGACCTCGACCAACGAGGACTACTTGACAGCACATTAGTACTCGCTATGGGGGAATTCGGTAGAACACCTGTCATCAACAGAAACGGTGGACGCGACCATCATCCGAGAGTCTTCTCTATTATGTTAGCAGGTGGTGGTGTTCAAGGGGGACAAGTCGTCGGCGCATCAGACCCATTCGGAATAGAACCCGCTGAAACACCTGTCAAACCTGAAGACCTGTCTGCTACAATCTATCAAAGCCTCGGAATTGATTACAATCAGAGTATCGAATCGCCTGACGGTGTTCGCATCGTTCTATCACGCGGCGGAAGACCCATTAGAGGTGTCTTAGCATAAGTAGAATAGAACCTACATAACATGTAATGCAAGGTCAACTAACACTGATCTTGCATTACATGCTGCTAACTGAGGTCGGCGTATAATTCTTGTCTGAATGTTCTCTGAGGATGTGGAAAATCTGAACTCGTAGAACTCAGTGATGTCATACCGACGCGTAACATCCTACTGTTCTGTCAAACTCTAAATGAAGGTATAAATTTCTTCTGTAGGTCGGGTAGAGCGAAGCGAAACCCGACACGTATTGAATATATCTATCATGTCGCCAGTTAATATTTTTTTGGCGCTTCGCTCTACCCGACCTACAGAATAGCACTTGACAAAGCACTACTACAAAATCCGACAATCTTCAATCAGCAAGAAACCATCCTCATTAACTTAGCCATGACTTGAGGAGTAAATCATGAAGAAACGCACATACGTTCTACTCCCATTATTCAGTATCCTTGCCTTCGCATTATTCACAAATTTCGTACAACCAGATGAACATTCACAAGAAGAACGTGAACTCTTGTCTCCTATCTGGGCACTCGAATTTAGTCCAGATGGAAAAACAATCGCTGTCGGAAAATATCAGTGGGTTGAACTCTGGGAATTAGAGACACAGAGAATGACACGTGCCTATGAACCCCATGCAGGAAGAGTTAGATGTATAAAATTCACGCCCGATGGAAAAATATTGTATGCAGGAGGAGGAAAAGCAGCACAAAGTGGCGAAATCCTTGTGTGGGACGTTGAAGCAGAAGAACTCATAAAGACTTATGAGATACACGCTGACACTATTGAATCTATTGCACTCAGTCCAGATAACGCAAAATTACTTACCGCAAGTATGGACGAATTTAGTGCCGTTATTGACCTAAAAAACCTTGACGAAGCACAGCCAATAGATGAACAAGCAAAATGGCTAACACAACACGTCGGAAGAGTGCTGTCCACGTTGTACCATCCCAACGGCAACTACTTTGTCACAGGTAGTGAAGATAAAACACTAAAAGTGTGGGACCCTGAAACTTATACAGTGCTTGTCAGCTTCGACGGCAACGACGATGCTGTGTATTCACTCGCTTATGCAACTGGAGAAAACGTCATCGTTTCCGGTGCAGCTGATAACGTCGTCCGAACATGGAGAGTCACACAGAACGAGAACGGAATTACACGCGGCGCACCCGTCAGACAATTCAACGGACATCAAGCACCCGTCTATACCGTAGATACCGGCATCTGGAACGGAGATGAAGTCATCGTTTCAGGAGGAGCCGACACCAGAGTGATTGTTTGGAATATACGCAACGGCAACAGACACCGCACATTTGAAGATACACCAGATGCTGTCTATGCCGTAAAAATCAGTCCTGATGGAAACCACGTCGCCGCAGGGGGACGCGATGGAAAAGTCCGAATCTGGAATATCAGACAAAATACGTTAACACACGAATTCTAATACCATTTCTGATTGAAAGTTTATTGATTGTAGCATAAACTTTTAGTTTGTGCCGTATTAGACTGCATCTTACAGGAACCGTTAAGGCAACATAATTTCTTAGAAATGGAATAACAACTTAGCGCAGCACCTTATCTGTTCATCGGAAAATATCTGTTCATATTGTACCCTTAAGGAAATATAAACATCGCAAATATAAACATAGTAATACCATTTCTAAATCAAAATACCTCTTTACTGTAGCACATTCTGTTAGATTGTGCCGTTCCCCGCTTCAATTCTAAACAGTCGGTAATGAGAGAAAAATTAATTGAAATGGTATAAATACAAACAATGAGTAGGTATTAATCATGGAGGTAATAATCATGTCCGGAAGTAAAAACAATCTAATTGACCCTAATAAAAAACGCATGCCAAACCTGAAACCTTTTCTATATTTCACGCTCCTATGCTTATTTGCCGTACCACTAAACTTATGGGCACAAGCAACACCCAGATTGAATTCTCTCTTCCCTGCCGGCGCACAAGTCGGAAATACCGTCGAAGTCAAAATACAAGGATCAGACCTGGATGGCGCATATAAACTCATTGTAGAAGGGGCACCCGGTATCACCGGAACCCTCAACGCTGGCGGAGGGAAAGTAGATGAAACCAACAAACCCATCTTTGAAGCAAACTGCGGACAATGCCACGAACTCCGATCACCAAGCAACAGATCCATGACAGCAACACAATGGGCAAGAGTCGTCAAACGCATGGTAGAAAACCAAGGGGCTGAAATCAGCGAAGAAGACCAAACAAAAATTATACAATACCTAAAATCTGCTGCACGCGCAAGTGGCGGTATGACCGCTGAATTAGTCATCGCACCCGATGCACCAATAGGCGTCCGAGAACTACGAATCGTCGGAAAAAATGGAGCATCCACCGCATGGCCCTTTGAAATCACAAACGTACCCGACACATTTGAAACTGAAACCAACAACGCTCCGGACTCCGCAACGACCATCGAACTACCCATCATCATAAACGGCGTCATACACACAGGCGGCGATCAAGACTATTACACATTTGATGGCTATAAAGGAGATCGCTGCGTATTCAATGTAAAAGCATACCGATATAACAAAATCAGCCAACAATTCTTCAATCCAACCATTTCCCTATTTGATGAACAAGGTACAGAACTCGCAAGAAGCAACGGATTCTACAGCCTCGATCCACTAATCGACTTCACAATCCCTGAAGATGGAAAATACTTCTTACGAATTCGAGACCTTCTCTATCGGGGTAACCCAGATTCTGTTTACCGATTGATGAGCGGTGTCGTGCCATATAACACCTATATTTATCCCACAGGTGGAGAAATCGGAAAAAAAATACAGACAAAAATCGGCGGAGAAAACCTACCAGAAACTGACTGGGAAGTTGACCTAACTAACGAACAACCTGGACTGAAACTCATACGAACAACCTACGGCATATTCCCATTCTTCGCAAATGAGTTTCCTGAAGATACTGAACATCTGATAAAGAATGCTGCGAAAGACGATGCGAATGAAACAGATGAAGAAGATGGAGAACAGGCAAAAAGTGCTGAGTCCGAAATCCTTTTTCAGGCAAAATGCTCAGCCTGCCATGAACTTCGGTCACCAGATAATCGCGCACTTACAGCAGAACAGTGGGAAACCACTATCACCCGAATGGCAGGAAAAGAGAATGCTGACATTACACCAACACAGCGCGACCGCATTATCGCATTCGTCGCAGAAGAAGTCGTCCGAATGGGGCAACTCATAGCAAAACAGATCGAAAACGCACAACAACTTACAACACCAGGGGCTATCAGTGGACGAATAGCTAACCCAGGAGAAGTAGACTATTACCGATTCACTATTCAAGAAGGCTCACGACTCGGACCTTGGTGGGTTATACACCCTTTCGACAACACCGATGAAAAGGGATTTGATGCCGTCTATCCGCCTGAACTTGAAATTGATTTTGACAAAGAATATGAAGGAAAGAACGGACGACTCATTAAATGGTACAGAACCAACGCAAGAGGTGAAGGCGTTTTCTCAAATGTACCAGAAGATGATGTAACAGGCTACGCACTAACATACTTTCAATCTGAACGCGACCAGAAATACCTGCTATCCCTCGGTTCTGACGACACAATCAAAATATGGGTTAACGATAAACTCATCTATACTAAATACGTGCACCGTCCGTTGCGACGAGGAGACGACGTTATTGAACTACCTGTCACGAAGGGAAGGAACAAGATACTCTTCAAGATTACAAACGGCTACGGTCCGTGGGGCTTCTTTGCTGACATCGGAGGCTATTCCATAGATTTATCCGCAGAAAAACTGAACTCACCATTAAGTCCATCCCTTACACTCTTAAATAACCAAGGAAGAGTGTTGCGGAACAATGCCGGTAGAGGCGGAAGAAGAAACGCAATTATTGACTACAGCTTCGCACAACCCGGCGTATACGCACTCCGAGTCGAAGACATCTCTGGTAAAGGGGGAGACGGATACGTCTATCATTTAGATATACGACCCACTTCGCCAAACTTCGCTATATCAGTAACACCTGATAATCCAAACATCGGACGCGGGGGAACAGTGCTATTGGACGTTAGTTTGCAACGACGAGTCGGGTTTACTGAACCTATCCTACTCTCAGTCGAAAATCTACCACCCGGTGTTACCGCAAGCCAGAGCGCCATCCTATCCGAAGGCGGAAATGAACAAGGATATCTAACCCTAACTGCCGCACCAGATGCTGATTTAGCACATAGCGTCGTCCAAGTCGTCGGCACAGTCACAACAACCGCCGGACAACAGATCAGACGCACCGCAAGTCCAATAGAAATATTCCAAATACGGAACAACAACCAGACTGTGCAACGCAAGAACATTGTCGTCAGTATCACGGAAGCAACACCTATCATTGTGTCTACAATACCTGACGAAGTGATCGTTACACCTGATGGACCCGTTGATATAAAGATAGTAGTTGAACGCCGTAACCGTAATCGACAAAACATGAACCTTACTGTAGTCGGACTACCTGTCGGCGTCAGACTCCAACGACAAACAACCGTTCTTCGTAGAGGTGCCTCAGAAGCAACCATAACCCTTGAACCTGAAATCATTTCCGGAGGCAATAACGAAATCAGACGAAACCCATTCATCGGTAATCAACAGACCAGACCGCATACATTCGTCATCAACGCATCAGTTGGAAATCGACGCATCGCAAGCAGTCCTGCCGTAAAACTATGGCTCGGAAACCGACCCGATGCTAATGATGAGCAAGCAAAATTAGAAGGGAATCAGTAATCATACTTCTATTTTTTCACCAAATAAATCAAAACGTTATTTCAAGATATGCTTTGGAATAACATCAAATCTATAGGCGAGGTCCAACCGATATCAACTGAATTCGGTGTGATTCGGTGCCTCGCCTCTATCTTTAAGCCTATGCTACTTAAATCCTTATACCATTTCAAAATGAAAATGTCTCTTTTTGTAGCACAAACTTTTAGTTTGTGCCGTATGAGATTACATCTCACAAAAAATTAGGAATGCGACATCAGTTCTTAAAAATAATGTGAGTTTGATAAATCAGAACAAATAACTTACGTAGGTTGGGTAGAGGCACGAAACCCAACATTTTGACCCATTATAGAGCAGTACATGTTGCCAGTTAATATTTGATTGGCGTTCCTCAACCCAACCTACAACGCATATTGCATTTAATTATCAAACTCACGTTACGTAGGTTGGGTAGAGGCACGAAACCCAACATTTTGACTCACGTTAAAAATAGTATTATACAACTCGGAGGTGTGAATGTCAGGATACTATCGATTCCCTACTATTTCTCAGGAAACCATTGTATTTGTGTGTGAAGATGATCTATGGACAGTCCCAATAAATGGTGGCGTTGCACGAAGACTCACATCCAACCTCGGCGCAACGGGCACACCACAGTTATCCCCAAACGGTGAACACCTCGCCTTTGCTGGACGCGAGGAAGGTCCAGCAGAAGTATATGTCATGCCAGCACTCGGAGGAGAAGCAAAACGACTTACATATCAAGGCAGTAATGCAAGTATTGTCGGATGGGATGCAGATGGACAAAACATCCTATATGCCAGTGGGGCAAACTCAGCTTTCGGCGCATGGATCTGGAGCATCTCTCCTAATGGGGGTGAACCCAAACGACTACCCTACGGACCCGCCAACCATATATCTTTCGGCAAAAACGGAGGCGTCATACTCGGCAGACTAACACGAGAACCCGCACGATGGAAACGATACCGAGGCGGCACCGCAGGTCAACTCTGGATTGATACCCAAGGAGATGGCGACTTCAAGCCTTTTATACCTGTTGAAGAAAGCAACTTTACCACACCAATGTGGATTGAAGACAGAATATACTTTATCTCTGACCACGAAGGTGTCGGAAATATCTACTCCTGCAATACATCAGCTGAAGACATAAAACGCCATACACATCAAGAAACATACTACAGTCGCTCAGCACAAACTGATGGCAAACGTATCGTCTATCACGCAGGAGCAGACTTGTGGGTCTATGATGTTGAAAACGACACGGACCGCCAAGTCGAAATAGACTTTCGCAGTCCGCGTATACAAAGACAACGTAAATTCGTCAACGCTTCTCAATACCTTCAGGATAGTATGCCATCTGAAGACGGCAAATCTGTTACCTTGACGTCACGGGGCAAACTCTTCTCAATGGCAAATTGGGATGGGGCAGTTCTCCAGCACGGAGACCGCAACGGAACACGATATAGAGCACCACGATGGTTGAACGATGGAAAACGCATCTTAGTGCTTTCTGATGCAGGCGGAGAAGAAGCAATAGAAATCCACACACGCGATGGCAGTTCTGAGGTACAAAGACTTGACGAACTGGATATAGGACATGTCAGACAAATCACCGTTTGTCCCAAAGGTGATGACCTAAAAGACCAACTCCTCATCGTTAATCAACGTTTCGAACTGCTCCATATAGAACTCGATACACCAGAAATACGGGTGCTTGATAAAAGCGAATACAAACGCATAGGAGGAGCAACTTGGTCACCAGACGGAAAGTGGATCGCATATAGTTTTCCTGTAACAGAGACAGCATTGTCAATCAAAATCTGTAATGTTGAAACAGGCGAAACAACATATTTAACCAAACCAGAATTCAATGATTTCGCCCCCGCATGGGACCCAGATGGAAAATACCTCTATTTCTTATCTCATCGTGAATTTGATCCTGTCGGTGATGCGTTACAATTTGAACTCAGTTTCCCTATCGCAACGCGTCCACTACTGGTGACATTGCAGAAGGATTTGCCTAACCCGTTTAAACCAGCGACACCCGCACCTGAAGAAGATAAGGATAAAGAAAAGAAGGAAAATGGGGACGATGATACCAGTGAAAAGGATGGTGAAGCTAAAGAGAAGAAGGACAAGAAAAAGCAAGAACCCATCAATATTGAATTGGATGGTATTCAAGAACGCGTTGTCGCTTTTCCATATTCTCATGGACGCTACGGACAAATCGCTGGCGTTGAAGGGAAAGCAATCTTCACAACATACCCTGTTCAACATGCGACCAACACACCAGGTGAAGATGATGCCAGTGCCAAAGGTAAACTACACGCCTACGATTTCAAGGAACAGAAAAAAGAAGTCCTTATTTCAGATATCGCATCTTTCACACTTTCCGGAGATAACAAATCCCTACTATACCGCACCGGAAATCGCATTCGAGTCATAAAAGCTGGAAAGAAAGCTGATGACGGTCAGAAAGGTGGAAGTAAAGGCGGTTCTAACCGACACACTGGATGGATAGATCTTAACAGGATACGGCCTTCTGTCATACCAACTGCCGAATGGAAACAGATGTATCGGGAAGCATGGAGACTGCAACGCGATTATTTCTGGACCGAAGATATGTCAGACGTTGACTGGGAAACCGTCTACCTCCGTTATTTGCCACAACTTGAACGCATAGCAACACGGGCTGAATTTTCCGATCTCATGTGGGAAATGCAAGGTGAACTCGGTACTTCACACGCCTATGAATCCGGTGGTGACTACCGCAGCTCACCCAACTACGGACAAGGATTCCTTGGGGCTGATTTCACCTACGATCCAGAGAACAACGGGTATCGCATTAATCACATCGTCCGGGGCGATACATGGAATGAACGCAGAGATTCACCACTTAATGCACCCGGAATCAATGTTCAGGAAGGCGACATCCTGCTCTCTATTGGTGGACAGCAGCTCAGTCAAAACGTCTCACCAGGTGAATTATTAGTCAATCTCGGTGGACAGGAGGTACAGACCACATTCAAGAATGCCAGTGATGGTGAAAAACGGGTTGTAACGATTAAAGTTCTTAGCGGCGAAGGTGAGTTACGCTATCGCGAATGGGTAGCACAGAATCGGAAATATGTTCACGAAAAAACTGATGGAAAAGTCGGATACGTTCACATTCCTGATATGGGAAGACGAGGATATTCTGAGTTTCACCGCGGTTTCCTCACAGAGGTCAGTTATCCCGGCCTACTCATTGACGTTCGCTATAACGGTGGCGGAAACGTCTCACAGTTGATATTAGAAAAACTCTCACGTCGCCGTATCGGCTATGATATACCACGATGGGGAACACCGCACCCGTATCCAGCAACCTCAGTATTAGGTCCAATGATTGCTGTCACAAATGAAAACGCTGGGTCTGATGGCGACATCTTCTCACACTGCTTCAAGTTAATGGAGTTAGGGAAACTCATCGGTAAACGCACGTGGGGAGGCGTAATAGGCATCTCACCCCACCAAGGATTTGTAGATGGCGGTTCAACAACCCAACCCGAATACTCATTCTGGTTCGTCGATGTCGGTTGGAACGTAGAAAACTACGGCACCGACCCCGACATAGAAGTAGACTACCGTCCGCAAGACTACCTCACAGACAGCGATCCACAACTTGACAAAGCCATAGAGATACTCTTACAGGAGATGGAAGAAAACCCACCCCAACTCCCCGACTTCGGAAATCGTCCACGCTTAACGTTACCGACATTACCGAAAGTAGAGTAATGCATATCCTATCGCAATTCTCAGTAGGCGCGCATAATAAGCGCGCCTATTCGTTAATCCTTCATTGTCCTTCTCCGCACAACATTTATCTTGATATAGCTGTAGCACATTCATCCTTGATTGTGCTTCTTTCAACAACCCCAGGCATTCTTGGTCAGTCATCTCCGTACCCCATCCATCTTGATATAGCTGTAGCACATTCATCCTTGATTGTGCTATTGTAAAATCCACTATATGGATACCATAAACCTCTTATCCTGAAAATCTTGGTTCAGACAAACAAAACGTTTTGACAACCACTGCCTCATACGTTAAAATACTATAAGAGCATTACAGCAGAATTACCTACTATAAAAGCACAGTAAATCCAAGTAAACCAATTTGCTGATTTATAAAAGGATACAAAAATGATTCCCCCAATAACCAAACTACTCATAAAAATTGATCAACTTGAATGGGATTTAGCAGAGGTAAAAAAGGAGTTAGAAAAACTTCAAGTGCCGGTCATGAAGTCGCTCACACCCGATGATCGCGTAGCTGCGCGTTCCGCACGAGTCCGGGCAGAAAATAAAAGGCGGCGTTCGTTACGCAAAAAACGTGATCCCGAAACTAAACCCCTCACTGCTGAGGAACTTCAACAGCTTTCTCTGGAGGATGGGATAAACCCAGAGGACAATCTTTTTAGCAGTGCCATCATTGAAGAACGGGAGAAACGACGCGAGTGAATTTCTTCTGGTTAGATGCAAGTGCTTATGCCAAAAGGTACGTAGCAGAAAAAGGCACACATTTGATTAATCACCTCTTCTCACTTATCCCATTAGAACGTATGGTCTGTTTGTTTCAGGGAGGAGGTGAAATGATTTTCGTCTTCGTGCGTAGGAGAAATGAGGGTAAAATCACCGCAACACGTTTCAATCTGATCCGAGAACACTTTGAAACCGAATTCATCGAACGCGACGAAATGGAACAAATATTCCCAACCGAAGATCAAATAACCGACTCGTGGGATCTCATTGAAAAGCATTCTCTTAACAGTACCGACGCTATTCTACTACAATGTGCGCTTGATAGAGTTAACGAACTACGGATAGAAGGAGATTGTCTGGTTCTCGTAAGTTCCGATAAACGCCTTATCAGAGCAGCAATGTTTGAAGGATTACTCACATTTAATCCTGAAACCGACAGCCAAGCTGCCTTAGATGTCCTCATCAATCCACCGTAGGAAACCACCATGCGTATACTCTGTGCCAACGTAGGAAGCACATCCTTCAAATACCAAATCTTAGACATGGAAACATCCACCTCTCTCGTCAAGGGAGGCGTGGAACGTATCGGTAATTCCCCATCCGCCTTCACACACGCAGTACCGGGGAAACCATCCCGTGAAGGTGAAATTGATGCACCATCACACATTGATGCAATCGCACACGCAATGCAACTTATCACCGATCTGGAAGTCGGTTGCCTTGCAGACCTGAACCAATTAGACGGTGTCGGATTCAAGACCATTCTGGCAAAAGGATACTGGCGTTCAGCACGGATAACAGAAGACGTTATCGCAGCACTGGAAGAATCCACACCGCTTGCACCGATGCACAATCCCGCGTATATCGCCTCAATCCGAGCTTTTCAGGAACTCCTGCCGAATACACCACTCGTTGCTGTATTTGAAACATGGTTTCACCAAACTATACCAGATTACGCCTACGAATTCGGTGTGCCACGTTTCTGGATAGAACAACACGAAATTCGGAAATACGGATTTCACGGGGCATCTCACCGATATATCTCTGAACGCGTACCGCAAATGCTGGGACAGAATAACAGCGAAGGACACAGAATCATCTCATGCCATCTCGGGGGAAGCTCCTCTATCTGTGCCATCAAAGATGGAGAATCTATTGATACCTCAATGGGAACATCAACACAATACGGCATGATTCAATCCACACGTTGTGGAGATTTAGATGCCTTTGCTGTTCTATATATGATGGATAAAGAGGGGTTCTCAACTGACGAAATACGCAGACAACTCATTGAAGAATCGGGGGTAAAAGGTATCTCTGGCACCAGCGGAGATATGCGGGACGTAGAAGCAGCGATTGAAGCAGGTAACGACAACGCACGTTTAGCCTTAGAAACATACATCTACGGTGTGAAAAAGTATATCGGTGCTTATATCGCTGCACTCGGCGGCGTTGATGTTATCGCCTTCGCGGGTGGGATAGGCGAGAAAGGAACGAATACACGCATCCAAATCTGTGAAGGACTTGAGTGGTGCGGTATCCATTTAGACCTTGAAAAAAACGAGAAAATATCTGGTGAAGGTGAAATATCAGCAGATAACAGTCGGGCAAAGATACTCGTGGTTTCTACAAATGAAGAACTTATTGTATCTCGTGAAACAGCACGTGTATTGTCCGCTTAGGATGACCGTTTCCTACATCAAATACTCACGCTCCCTAAATATACGAATGGATAGCCACATTGCACTTGCAGTTAGCAAGCAGAGTACTAAGATTGCTACCCACCATTCTGGTGGTTTGTCTCCTAAGAGATTTCCAAGCATCTCACCCCTCAATTTGAATTCTGGAAACAGTGTCATAAGGTAATGACTTAAAGAGATCCTCTTAATACCTGTAGACATGAAAGGAACCGTTGTAATTTGCTCCCAGCCAAAAACGAAAAGCAACCCCCATAATACTGGAAACTTAAACCGAACTGACAAAAGCACCGCGAAAGTTCCATACGCAAACAAACCTAACGCAAAAGAACCCGTATACCGAAAACTCATCCCAACCACGAGTAAACGTTCTTTAAGTTTCGGATGTGTCTGCATAATCCCCATCAGCAGAAGATGTGAGATACCAACGATGACAACTGTCCCAACCATATATGCTGCAAATTTGGTTAACAGTATCATAGACTTTGGAAGCGGACGCATCTGTAGATAGGTCAACCCCTTACCCTCAATTTCATCCGATACGATTGCTGAACCGTAGAATATGGCACATAAATTCGTCAAAAAACCGTAACCAATAAACGTTATGTAAGGGATGAAAGTATTAATAGTCGTGGTCCCACGCGCATAAAAGCGAAACAGCACCGTGATAGAAAGCATCAACACGCATCCTAACAAAATCAGAAGCACACGACGACTCCAGAAAAGTTGACGAAGCGTCAGTTTGAATAAGGCAAAATAGGCAGGAAATGAAATAGGGATCTTAGTCATCTATAGTCTTCAATATGGAGAATTGTCTATAGGATATGATAACATATTGTCAGGGAAATAGCAATGTCGATTCTATGTTCTTAATAGTAGTAGGCACTCTCCGAGTGCCGTCTCTTAAATAGTGTGCCGTCTCTTAAACATCATTTCTTAGAAATACTATTATTTGCAACTTTCGTTTGAAAATGTCGTAGTAATCTGATACACTGTATATACTAACATCAAAGCACAGCATTTAGTAAAGAGGCAATATATGCAAGAACTATATGACACACAACCAGTAACCCCCCCTTCACGTGCAATCCTCGTCGGTGTAAAACTGCGGGATGTTACGTTGCATGAAACAGAGGAATCATTACAAGAACTCCGACAACTCACCCAGACTGCTGGAATTGAAGTGGTGTGCGAAACAATTCAAGCCAGAAATGTGCCAAATCCAACCTACTTTATCGGAGAAGGAAAGGTTGAAGAACTAAAAGAGATCGTTGAAGAACTTCAAGCCGATGCAATAGTCTTTGACGAGGAATTATCTCCCGCACAAACACGGAACATTGAAGGTATACTTGATATTGCCACGGTTGACAGAACAGGTCTTATCCTACAGGTATTTGCACAACGGGCTTTAACAAGTGAAGCAAGGTTACAGGTGGCATTAGCACAGTTGGAATATGCTTTACCAAGACTTACACGGATGTGGACACACCTTTCACGAATTGCAACAAGAGCCGGCAGCGGAAGTGGGGCATTACGCGGTCCTGGTGAAACACAACTTGAAATGGATAGAAGATGGGTCCGTAGACAGATTTCTCAACTGAAAAAAGAATTAGTGAAAGTAGAAAAAAGACGAAAAGTTCAAAGGCAGAAACGCTCAGACAAAACAAAAGTTTCACTCGTTGGATATACCAATACTGGAAAATCTACGCTTTTCAACAGACTAACAGGTGAAAACGTATTGGCAGAAGATGCGTTATTTGCTACCTTAGACTCAACCACACGCCAGCTCAGTTTGCCGAAAAATCAGAACATACTGCTGAGCGATACCGTCGGTTTTATCAAAAAACTACCACATCAACTTGTTGCAGCGTTCAAAGCAACCTTAGAGGAAATTACAGAGGCGGATCTGTTGTTGCACGTTGTGGATATTAGTCATCCAGAAGCTGAAGCACAAATTGACGCCGTAGATAAAGTCCTAACAGAATTGGATGCCGATGCGATACCCATGGTCATGGCTTTCAACAAAATAGATCAACTTGAATCTGAAGAACAAATACACATGCTCAAAACGCGTTATCCAGAGGCAGTACCCATTTCAGCAAAACGTGGTGATGGTGTCCCTAACCTCATGGATCTGTTGGCAGAACGTTTCGACGCTCAGGGAGCAACAGTCTATCTGAGCATCCCTTATACAGAGGGAAAAACGTTAGATATGCTCTATAAACACGGCACAGTATTAGATACGGATTATGCAGATACCGCGATTCACGTCGCAGCACAATTGCCGAGCCGATATCTAAAATCTGTCTCTCAATTTTCGGTTTCACCCGAAAATGTTTAACGAAAAGGAGAAGGATACATTAAAATGAAGATAGGTGTTACACAAATTATTCTTGGAAATATGTCATTGGAAGATACACTCTCGCTCTGTCAAGATGCGCGATATGATGCCGTCGAACTCACCTTTGGCGAAGGGAAAGACACCGACATTAACATGAGTGACTCCGAACTAAAAGGGATTGCTGCTAAATGTGACGCCGCGGGTGTGGAAATAAGCAGCATCACCGCCGGCTATGCAAACCGAGGAAATTTACTCAGCCTTGATGCAGAACAACGAAAAAACGGTGCTAAATCACTTGCACGCGGGTTAGAAGTAGCAGGTACACTCGGTGTTGGTGGAATTCTACTACATCCCGGCCAACTTTCTGTTGAAGGAACATATCAAGAGGTATGGAATAACCTCGTCGGAATTCTGAAAGACCTGGCACCCTCCGCTGAAGAACACAAAGTCGCTATTGGATTGGAAAACGTATGGAACAAATTCCTACTCAGTCCAAAAGAGATGCGCGAGATCGTTGATGAAATTGACAGTGAATGGGTCGGTACCTACCTGGACACTGCAAACATGATGGCTTACGGCTATCCTGAACACTGGATCCGAGAACTTGGACATCGGATCAAACGGGTTCACTTCAAAGACTTCTCACGCGGTTCACACCGATTCACCAATCTATTAGATGGCGATACCGATTGGGCAGCCGTGATGGAAGCATTCCGATCTGTAGGATACGACGGTTATGTTGTTCACGAAGTTGGCGGGGATAGAGACGCACAGATAGACCTCGCAAATAGAATGCGAAAAATTATCGCTATGTAGGCAAAAAAAAATGGCGATGGTTCACATAACCATCGCCGAATGCCGGAGGTCGGACTCGAACCGACATGGACCTAGGGCCCGCTGGATTTTGAGTCCAGTGCGTCTACCGATTTCACCACTCCGGCATCTTAAATAAAGTTCAAAACAATTAAAATAATAACACATTCCTGGAGAAAAATCAATAAAAAATGGCTAACCAACAAAGAGGACTCGCCACTGAAAGCATCTTCAAAAGAGCTTATACTGCTGTCACGGCGTTCTTGCTACTACTGATTGAAAAGGAAACGTGGCAGGCTCTTGCACGCTGGGGTTTATGGAAGGTTATACCAAAACGCCGACGAATCCATAAAGTCATGCAGGAACTCCATCCGCTCGCAGAAAATGCACCTCCCGAGATGCACGCACTAAGAGAAGAGGTCTTCTCAAAGAGCTGTCTGGACTTGCCAAAACCGCAAGACATAGAAATCCTATTGAATATACTCAATCATGTAGAACAACCAATGGGATATGAACAGATATTCTTTGCTGCACTCTATCCCATATTGGTAAAACGTGATCTTGAGGCAATTCCAGTTAAGTCTGAAACGCCACATCGACTTGAAGTAGAGATCGGTTATCTTGGACACAACGAGGACTATTTTTTCTGGATATTTGAAATTGATGCTAACAGAAAAATGTCCCTCAACACCCAACTTCATGTTCGGGAAGAACAACGCGAAGACAAACGTTATATAGTCTATACATTGGGTGGGACAGGACTTGTAGAGGAAGATTTTGCAGCTTATGCAGAACAGTGGCTACTCAACACACCGCGCCTTTCATTAGCACTGCCATTACTCGCTACGGCGTATGCAGACCAGTGGATACTCAACACACGGATCTATTTTGCACATATACTTAATGATCTAAAAAAGCGGAATTACAAAGTTACAGCAGAGTCAATACCTGATTTTGAACGGGGGCGGTTGTCAGTATTACGCCATCTTTCGCTGCTGAAGATAAATAGACGTCAATTTCGGTCCTCACGCCGAACTCGTTAAGATAAATTCCAGGTTCAATAGAGAAACAGACACCCGGAATAAGAATGCGCGCATCATGCGTTTCAAGGTTGTCTAAATTTGCACCGTTGCCATGGATGACCGTCCCGATGTTGTGTCCTGTCCTGTGTATAAAGTAATCTCCATATCCTTTTTCTGTGATATATTCACGGACACAGTCGTCAACAGCGTACCCCGGTATAGGTTCTTTTACTGACCATTTTTCGCGTATAAATGCTACGGCTCTGTTTCGTGCTTCCTTTACGATCTCAAATATCTCTCCATATTTTTCTGGGACAATTGCCCCCGCATAAGCCACCCACGTTGTATCGGCAAAAACTGCGTCTGCTTCTTTCTGCTTTGCCCATAAATCAATTAGGATATAATCCCCTGCTCTGATCTGGTCTGCGCGCGTTTCATTTGGCGCGTAATGCGGATCACCACTATTCGCATTCACTGCGACAATAGGCGGATGTTCAGTCGTAAGTTGCATCTCATCAAATTGCTTGAGAATTTCCTGTTGCACATCATACTCAGTAATCGTGTTCCCAGTCTTGAGTTGCTTTCCAATCCAATTGAACGCATAATCTTTTGCTTGCAGCACTTGATAAGCGGATTTCTGATGCCCTTCAAATTGTGTGTGGGTTAAAGGTGCTTCAACATACTGTGCAAGTTCCGCAGAAGACTTCACCGCAACACCGTAGGAACGAATCCATTCCAATGTCCCCGCATCCACGCGTGAGACATAAGGAATAGCTGCATTAAGAGAATACTCCATAGCTACCGTATTGACATTAGCAAGTAAGGATTTCATCTCCGCGTTGAGTTCCTGCCAACCCGCATATAAAGACACATTCCCAGGAACATCATTGAAGTTAGACGTTTCAATCTTATGAATTAACCAATGCGGTTCACCTTGTGCGGGAATCAGGCAGAACCATCGGCGAGTAATGTTAAGTCCCGTTAACCCCGCAACATTTTGCGAAATCGGGTTGATACCCCGAAAATCATATAACAACCAAGATTCAAGGTCTAATGAAGTCAACGCTGACTGGATTTCAGGTAGTTTCATATTTTTTCCGTTTTCAGATTAGTGTTCTGTCAACAGACTTTTGTAGGTCGCGATTCGGAGATCGCTCCTACCGTTGGGTTGCTTATGGTAGGAGGGAACTCCGATTCCCGACTTTTAGTGCCATCAAAGAACACTTGACTAAGCATTAGTTTTAATACAGAAACATCAGAAGGTTCTGAAGTCATAATAACAGAGAAGATTGCATAAGTCAAATTGTATTTGTGAGTATCTCAAAACAATCATTGAAGAAAACACGAAATCATGACATAATTACATACATAATACTATTGCAGAACTTGTGAATACCTATCCAAATCGATTCGCATTACAACTCAAAGATGGTGATGCGTTCTTAATTAGGGAAAATCTATGCGTTTAAGCGGTTCAGAAATTTCATTTTTTCATGACAACGGGTATCTGTTACTTGAGAATGTATTAGATGAGAACGACTTAGCACCTGTTATTGCGGAGTACACAGGAATAATCGGGGAACGCGCTGAAAAACTTGACAAAGAGGGAAAAGTTACCTCTACATATTCCGATAAACCTTTTACGAAACGTTTGCTGCATCTTGCAACTGAAGCACCAGAGGTAACTCTTGGTTTGGATATTATGCATGAACGCGGCGAAGCCACGTTTAACTTTCTCAAGAATCCAAAAATCCTTGACCTTGCTGAATCTTTTGTCGGTTCCGAGATTGTATGTAATCCTATTCAACACATCCGAACAGTCTTACCCAAACGAGAATCTCAACGCCTCCCGACTCCATGGCATCAGGACGCGGGTGTGTGTTGGCCCGAAACTGATCCGTATTTCATGCTAACCATCTGGATTCCGATTGTAGATGTAACCTTAGAAAACGGATGTTTGCAAGTACTACCGGGAAGTCATAAAATGGGTTTATTTAGACATGTATGGAATGAGGCAGGATTAGTAGTTCCACCTGAGTTACAGCCCCAAGGTCTTACACCGGAAGTCTTACCGATCCGTGCAGGTGGTGTTATTTTGTTCCACAACTACACGCTCCACAGCGCGCAACCGAATGAATCCGATACCGTTCGCTGGAGTTTTGATCTGCGTTATCACGATGTTTATCAACCAACAGGCAGACCTTACTATCCTGCCTTTCTGATGCGAAGTCGAATGCGGCCTCAAGCGTGCCAAATAGATTATGAAATGTGGTGTAAACGTTGGGAATTTGCGTTGGAGAATTCAAAAGGTGTCAATGCCTACCGCTGGCCACGATAGCAACAGAGAGAAAACATGATTGAAATTTCAGACCTACCCACAGTTAATGCCACTTTAAATACGATTAGTGCAATCCTACTAACAATCGGATATGTATTAATTCGACAACGGAGAGTTGAAGCACACAAGAGATGTATGCTCGCGGCTTTTGCTGTGTCAGTGCTTTTTCTCATCTCTTATGTTATTTATCATGCAAATGCAGGCTCAACACCTTTTACACGTCAAGGGTGGATACGACCTGTCTATTTTACGATACTGATCTCACATATCATACTTGCTTTCGTGATAGTGCCGTTGGCATTACGGACGCTCTACTTAGCTTGGCGTGAAAGGTTTGAACAACACCGACGTATTGCAAAGATAACCTTACCCTTATGGTTATATGTATCTGTGACAGGTGTGCTTATCTATTTAATGCTGTATCAGATGGGTTAAACTGTGGTATATTAACGTGAGTTTGATAAATGTAGCGCAAACTTTCCAGTTTGCGAAAATGTGCCACAAACTGAAAGTTTGTGCTACAATTCACACCTCTCGGATACGAAATGGCGTGAGTGAACGCAACCGAAATGATTAATCAAACTCACGTTATATTAGTTTTTTTGGTTTAAGAATATTTTGGAAGGATATATAATATTATGCGATATTATCGGATTTTTACTTTTACACTGCTGTTCTTCATTATACTTCTCACGAATTCAATTGCACAAGATTATACACAGTGGGCACTGCCTGAAGGTGCAAAGTATAGGTTCGGAAAAGGAAAAATTGCCAATCTTGAGGGACATATCACTACAATAGGTAAAGGAAGGTCATTCTATTTTTCACCAGATAGCACACAGTTTAGTGTCATGACATCTATCGGAATTTGGGAATATGATATCATGACAGGAAAAGAGATTAAGCTATCAAGATTAAAATGGAACACAGTAGATGTTGATTTAGATGTAGTCATGAGGCCCGATTCCCAAATGTGTGCAATTATACGAGACTATAGAATTGGGGTATGGGATTTAGTTACGAATCAACTCAAAAACATATTAGAGAATACTCATGATAAGTCTAATTATACGATCCTTTCCGCCGCATTTAGTCCAGATGGAAAAACACTTGCAAGTGCCGGTTTTTCTGGGTTAATCCGTTTGTGGGATATTGATAGTGGGAATTACAGCGAAATTCACACAAAAAATAAATCTATTGATAGAATAATGTTTAGTCCAGATGGAAAAACGTTGGTGGGAAGCAGAAGAAAAGACGTTCAGTTATGGGATATCCAAAGCGGACAATTTAAATGTAGCTTAGAGGATATTGCCGGTGTTAAGAATATTATCTTCAGTACTAACGGGGATAGCCTATTCGGTTTAAGCAGAGAAGAGGCGCGGTTCTGGGATACAAATACTGGCAAAATAAAACTTAGATTAAAGATAAAATCGTCATATAGACCGCCTTTTGCGTTATCACCTGATGGAAATACATTTGCTTTCTCAAGCGGCAGAGATTATACAGTACAGTTGTGGGACACGAAGACTGGCCAACTAAAAGGTGAACTTTCTGGAAATCCGCAGTATGTAAAAATGCCAGCTATAGCCAATGGCGTTCCGCAGGTAGTAAATTTTCCTTTAAAAACTGTAGACTCGCTGGCATTTTCACCCGATGGACAAACACTCGCCGTAGCAAGTGACGGTGAGATAGGAATCTGGAATCCTGAAACTGGAGAACAGGACTTTATGCTGACAGCAGAAGGAGATTTCTATCACATTCTGTTTAGTCCTGATGGACGAACGCTCGCTGCACGAAAACACACCCATCTTGATGAAACCTGTTTCTACTTGTGGAATATTGATACGACTAATATAAAAAAGTCAAAACTGCGACATATCATCACGGGTCATAACGGTGAAGTAAGTTCTTTGGCTTTTAACTCAGATGGGAGTATTCTGGCAAGTGGTTACGATCTGGAAAGAATAAAACTATGGGATGTTGAAAAGGGAAAACACAAAACTACTTGCATCGGATATCCTTATCAGTTGCGGGTTCAATCTTTAGTTTTTGCGCCAAATCAGGAAACAATTGCCAGTTTAAATATCTATTCACAGAGTTCCTTTGGGAAAGCAGAGATTCTGCTTTGGGATGCAATGACAGGTGAATTCCAGAAAACGATCAAAGCACACGGTAACGCAATCGGGAATACCCGTCCCATCTCACATGGTGGAGTGGTTGTGTTTAGTCCTGACGGTAAAAAACTTATAAGCGGGAGTTTGGATGGGACTATTCGGTTGTTGAACGTTGACGATAACGAAAAGAAATCACTGGTTGGTCTGTTTCAAACCGGTCCCTTAGGTAAAAAGAGACCCATACTTAAAGGACATACAGATCAGATTCTAACGATTGCCTTGAGCCCCGATGGCAAAACAGTCGCAAGTGGAAGTGCAGACAAAACAATCCGTTTATGGGATACCAACACGCTAAAATTAAAGTTTACGCTTGCTGGACATACGGAGGATATACAGGCTCTTGCCTTTACACCTGATGGCTTGACACTCGCAAGTGGATGTAGGGATGGCTCAATCTACTTATGGGATACGCTTACTGGCAAATACAGTAGATCAGTCATTGGCAATGGACTATTTACAGAACCACCGCCACTCCCTCGTAAAGATGATGATCCTCCCAACATTAAGACACGTGGTCGCAGTATTGTCTCGGCACTTCTATTCAGTGAGGATGGAAAAACGCTTGTAAACGGTAATCGTGATGGAACTATCCATTTTTGGGATATAAATTCATCACAAATCAAAACAACACTTTCAGGACAAAGTGGACTGCGTTCCGTTACGATTAGTCCCGATGGTAGCACGTTGGCAAGTGGAGGTTCTGATGGCACGGTTCTTATCTGGAAACTTTTATCGGAGGAATAAATTCTATGCGTTGTATGGACGGAAACCTCGCACCATCAAACCGCGATCACTATTGGCTTTCTTAGCTTCTTCTGCTGCCGCAGCGCGTTTCTCTGCTTCTGCACGATTAGCTGCTGTCGTTCCACCAATTATGACGAAATCATCAGTGCGACGGTATCGGTTGATGAATACTGGACGCGGTTTGTCGGACATATTCTGTTTGGAACCGTGGATAGTCTTCACATTAAAGAAGATGGAATCCCCCGCTTTACCTTCAACGGGGAGAGCGCTTTCCCAGGGCCATTCATCCTCCTCTAAACCGAGATGCGAGAAAGTATCAATGTGTTTAAGTTGT
The DNA here is from genome assembly GCA_022828145.1 of Candidatus Poribacteria bacterium. GTDB lineage: Bacteria > Poribacteria > WGA-4E > WGA-4E > WGA-3G > MSPOR6. The sequence continues at coordinate 41,999 of JAJEJA010000008.1, forward strand.
CCGAGTTTATGGGATCCAGGTACAACATGAAGCGCACCATTAACAAGGTCGGTATCTACAACATAATTCAGAATACCGACAGGTCCCTGATAGCGATGTTCAAAGTAAGCGGAATCTTGATGCAGATGCTTTGGATGTCCACCGACCGGTTCCTTATAGAGACATTGTCCGTTCCCGAAAATTTCAACGTTGGGACCTAAAATAGCCGCTACGATTTTGACTGCATTCTCATCAAAGGCGGACTGGAAAAATGCCGCGCTTGTCTGATAGTTCACTGCTAACACCATGATCTGCTTATCACGATCATAGCCTGCTGGTGCTGGAATAAACAAAGTTCCGTTAGGCGTTCGCCACCCTTCAACAATCTGCTGTGCTTCATCAAGCAGTGCTAAAGACTCCGCGGCGGCAGCCTCTATGTCTTGATGTAGCCTTTCAATATAGGGTTTCATCAGACCGCGCACGACGAGACAACCGTGTTCGGCAAAAATGCTGGACGCTTTTTCAGCATCCAAACCGTCAACTGACATCTCAATATCTTCAATAGTTGCTTTCAATTCCTGAGCCACAAATCTTCTCCTTATCGATCACCTTCAAAATACATCATCATTACTAACCCCACGATGGACGATTGCCAGTTAACTTTTCTAAATACTCAGCAGTTTGTCGGAGATTATCCTTGAGTTTCTTGTCTGCTTTCTTTCTCTCTGCTGTTTCAGTTTTATACTGAACTTTATAGTTACCTCTGTCCAATCTTCGCAATACAAATTCGCCAGGTACATTCCTGTTCACATAGACCAACATATCGTGCAACAACCAATAAACATCTGTGGGTGAAAATTCTAAATGGCAGTGTTTAGATTCCGCCTTAACCGCGTCGAGTGTTTTCTGCACATAAGTAACAACTTCTGCAAGTGTATAGGATTTGCTATCTTCTAAATTAATCTTGTCCATTTTCTTCTCCTGTCAATTTGATGGAAGGCATACGGGCAGGTTGTGCCTCAAAAGGCTTCGACATTTTCGCTCCGTTGCGAACCTGAATCAATTGTGAAGCGATGCTCACGGCTATCTCCGGCACAGTCTTTGAGTTTATGTCTAATCCGATAGGTGCATAAACACGTTGCAGTTTCTCTATCGGAATTCCCACGTCTAATAGGTCGTCAAAAATGAGTTTTATCTTTCTGCGGCTGCCGATCAATCCGATGTATCCGGCATCTGATTCAACAACGCTATGCAGTGCCGATTCATCATGTTGGTGTCCTCGAGTTACAATCACAATGTATGTTAGATGGTTGATCGGATATTGTCGGAGCTCCTCAGCAATATCTCCGATAATGATTTCGTCTGCTTCAGGCAAGCGACTCTTAGATGCAAAATCTGCACGATCATCAACGATGGCGATATCAAAATCTAACCAACTCCCAATATGGCAGAGAGCCTGTCCAACGTGTCCAGCTCCCGCAATTAGCAACGTCGGCCTCGGTTGGATAGGTTCCAAAAAAATGGATACGGTTCTGTCCTTTTTGTATAAACCTGATCTGTTCTGCTCAAGTATGTCCGAAATTTTAGTCTCTATTTCAGCCTCTAATTTCAGATCACCCAATGTGCCGATACGTTGACCATTCATAGCAAAAACCATCTTCATGCCAACCCTAACGTCCGGTTGGGTACTTTCTACAACTGTCGCACTCATTAACGGCACCTTTTCTCTACTGAGCTCTTGTATACGTGTGAACATGTCAGCTTCAACCTGAGTCTTTGGTAAATCTATGAATATCTTCATATTTCCACCGCAGATGAGCCCATCATCCCAGCCGTAATCGCTATCCAATTGGAATTCAAGCAGACGCGGGACACCGCCTTGCATCAGTCCAATCGCTTGTCGACGTGCTTCCGCTTCCACACAGCCACCACCCAGTGTGCCAATATTACGTAGGTCAGGTAGTATCAGCAGTTTTGACCCCGGTTTCTGTGGGGTAGAACCTTTCGTCTCAACCACAGTACAATAGGCACCGACCTGGTCAGTTTGTATTAATTCAGGGATTTTCTGATATATTTCTCTCATTTGTTGAAACTTTGCACATTGGCACTTTGGGAGACCAGATTCGTAAATTGTTCAGTTTGCGATTCTGTTAACTGTAGTGGAACAATGCTCTCTATGCCTTCGCTACCGATTTTTGATGGAACATTCAGGAAAACAGAAGTTGTATCCGTAGAGATTAACGTGCCAACACTCATCACCCGTTTCTTATCTAAACTGATCGCGGATATAACTTCAAGAATGTGACTCGCTAAGGTATATTCACTCGTCGTGGTATAGGGACAACGGTTTGCAACAGCATCAGATATACTTTGGATGCCTGATGCATTCAGCAATTGTGTAAGTGGGATACCATTAACTCTACAGTATTGAGGCAACATAAACGTTTCCTCATCGTCTCCGATGGCTAATCCGGAAACATCCTTCACCGAATAGCCTGTGCGGGTTGCAATTTCAGATTTGAGATGTGCTGTGGCAACACCGTTTGAAATACCGATAAGGTTTTCAACACCTTGAGTCTGATGTATCCAAGCGGAGATATAGTTGGCAAACGGCATGGCGACTAAAATTTTTGCATGCTGCACATGTTCCAGAATCTTCGGCACAATGTCACGAACAGAAGACAAATTCGCTGTCTTTAATGCTTGTGCTGAATGAAATCCGTAAGGTAATTGCGTTGGAAGCAGAATGACCAGATCAGATCCTGATATATCTTCACAAACTGTCGTAAATGTTACCTGTGTATCACTTGCAGGCATCGCAGAGGCAAGCGTAAGGTCCTCTACTGCATCTGCAACAAACTTTGTGTTCCTTGGGTTACGGTTTCTCTGGACACTACCGGCTTGGGTGCCAGACAAGATTACAATGTTCTGTGCTAACTCAGATTGGCAGATACCCCAACCCACTGTAAGTGTCAACTGACTGTTTCCTATCAATGCAATTCTCATAAATTTGTCCTATATAAGCGTTTCTACGATTTCTTGGAAACTTGTTTCAAGTTTTTCACGCTGAACATGCATTTCAGAATCCGCTTTGAGTTTAGTATCCAGCAACTCATCATAACGTTCAACATATTCCATTAAGGTCTCTACCTCTTTCTCGTAACAGATTGCCGTAGTTAACACCTTTTCTTTCACTACGATCGGCAGCTCATCAGACGTGATCTGTGTTAATTCCCATCGCCACACTTTTTCAGATATATATGTAATAAAACGCTCTAATACTTCACCTTCATAACTATTTTCTTGCAGCTCTTTCACTTCATGAATTAGACCAATGACTTGATTGAATAGGGAATCGGGAAGTATATTTCGCAATTCCATGATGTGCCGTCCCGTTGTAGAAATTGGCAATTTATTCTGAAGTAGAAACATCCGTAGGTTCGGATAATCATCCAAAGATTTGGTTTCAGTCAGCCAGGTTTCGTCAATTGAAGGCAGCTCATTTAGTTCAAAACTCAGAACCTGTTGTTTCCGAATTTCTTCAAGTGAAGTGTTGTTGCCATTTAAGCCAGCGTGTACGAGGGTATCTATAACTTTGGATTCAGCATAAGGTTTCAAAAAGGCTATCATCTCCTCAACTTTCGACTGTTCCGCAAGAAGCATTTCAACAGTCAAATCACCATTGTAATGTGCACGCGAGGTATTCCGACTTTTCTTTTTACCTGTTGTGTTAGACAGACGCTCGACTCGTTTTGCCAATGTTCCATCGTAACGAAGCAACTCATCTCGGAGTAGAGACAGTGTAATGTCACCATGAATGGCAAGTTTTTCAGTTGAAGTCATATCTTGAACCGTATGTCCCGTCTTTGACAACAGGGCCCTATTGAGATTACGCTCCAAGGTCTTCCTGTCCTTATCGTTTGCAACAACAAGTTTGCTGCCTAAAGTGAGATTCATGAGCCTTTTTGTCTGATCAGGTACACTTAAATTGATGTCGCATATTGGTTGAAAATCGACAAGAAGTTGCTCGCGATATTTTCCATTTAGCAGTAACGTCCACAATGTCGCGTAATACGTTTGTACTTGTGTTTCTGTATCTGATTCTCGCGGGGCATTTTCAATCCACTGTTTTATAATCGGAAAACGTTCTTTGATATCCGCTATAAGCACTTTGAACTCTTTATCTCCCACTTCAAACCCAGCAAAACTCGTTTGCGTTTGGCGAGCGGACCGACTATTCCGTTGTGCAGTTGAAGATTTAGCTGCTAATAGCAAGTTCTGTAACGGGTGTATTACCTTCTCAAAATCCTGATTGTGCTTGCTTGAAAAATTTGCAATTTCAATAAAAGACAACCAAACATCCCGCATCCTTTCAATTTGAGTCGGATGCAAAGTAGAACGCAACGCGATACGTGTCAGCTTTTCACGAACAGTGCCACACGTCCATTCCGGCAGGTACACATTGTCCAATGGAAGATTGTCTTGATAGATGTTTAACGCAACCGGTTTAACCAGGCCCTGCGATATGAAATCTCTTTCAAAGACAAGATCATGGAATAGTGCCGATGCCTTATCTAATAGTTGATTCGTCAAAGTATAACTCGATTGAATCATATAGTTGAGTGTATTTTGTTGGTCATCTTGAAGCTGCCATAACTCAATAATTGGGTCAATACACGCCTTCAATGATTCGGTCGCCTTTTGAGATACAGCCTCCTCAAAATACCCATCAAGATATTCAACGTAGAAATCACAATACGTGCACATTACATTCCGTAGTTCCCGAATGACAAGATCGTCCCAGACTTTGTTGTGTATCTGTTGTGATCGATTAAGCATTAATGCATTTAAACGACTATCAACGCCTTGCTGAAATTGTGTCATTAACTGATACGCGTGCTGGTTTGCCTTAACCGTATAAGTTTGTATGCTCTTCGCACTTTCAACTATGGCTTCTTCGATCTCTTGCGTCGTAGCAGTGAATTCAATAGGAACAAACCTAAGGGATTTCGGCTCAATAGGATTATATACAGCTGCTGTTGGCAAAACTCTTACAGAGGATGCGTTTTGATCAACAAAGCGATTAAGAACTGTCAAACTATATTCTAAATCAAGTAGATCAGGATAATTCTTCCCATGTGTACGTAACACAACACATACCGTATTATAGTCTTCTTTCTCTACTGTCTGGCGCATTACATCTTCGTTGAGATTAACCCGTTGAATATGCGTCTGTTCTGGTATAATGACTTTGGTTGTGGTTTTGTCAGTTTCGGGTGTTTTCGTGAGAACAAAACCGCCAGTCTTGATCGTGTTCGGCAGAATCAGCCGGGCTTGTAGCACCTCTTCTGTCAGATCCGACAGTGTAATAGATTTGCCCGACTGTTGAATCGTAATATTCGCAATCATACCATCAGCAAAATCTGTAATCTGTCGTGCATTGCGTTCCAACTCTTGAATACTTTTATGTACACGATCATAATCATCAATTGAAGATGACTGAACCTTCGATTCATCAATCCAAGATACCCAGGCCCCCGGACGATGCTTCATTTTTAATGTTAACTGCCCATCTTTAGAATCAAAACCAGGTAAAATCTGACTCTCGGACGTCTGTTTAGGTGTCCAAACGATGAGATGTTTATTACTCTTACTACCGAGTGCTATTCCATAAGTGTCACCCCAACTTATCCGGCCTTCAACGCCAGCTTTGATTTTATCTGTTAAAGCGAAGAGAGAGTCGGAGTGGAAATAAAGAGATATATCATGCATTAGGTCAATTAGTATATGCCCTCCAATAAAGCGTGCTTTTGATAAAGCGATACATAAGATTTTGGTTTAATGGTCTATTGCTTGCCAGGTGTTATCTTGTAGGTCGGGTAGAGCGAAGCGAAACCCGACATGATAGACTTAATCAATACGTGTCGCCAGTTAATATTTTAATGGCACTTCGCTCTACCCGACCTACAGTAGAAAACTATATCTTCAAATTAGAAGTTGACAGAATACTATAGTTCCTTAGAATCGTTAGATTTAATCTCCAGTCCCCACACATCCCAACCTTCTGCTTCCTTTCGGGCAAATAGTTCCAGTTTACTCTGTTCAGGAAACATCTCTTCAATACGTTGTCTGACTTCATCCGGTTTCTCAGAATGCCGTGTTCGTTTCGCTTGGACAAACTGCCTGATGTTTCGCAATCCTCTCGGTTGTGGAATTGTGCCGCGTTTAAAAACAAGACACAATTCACATTGACTCATGGTATAGAAACCAGGATTTACGCGGCACTTATCCCATACAAAAGCAACGGTTGCCCAGCGAAATCCCCAGGCTTTACCCAACCTAATCGCTTGGTCAAGGTGAGGTGATGAACTCCACATAAACAGCAGGCAGTTATCAGATGAGATAGACGCAATATTCCAGTCCAACATCTCCTTTACAGAAATAGTTGGATAGTGTCGTATCGCACCACCGCTATCTTGCCCGCCAACACCGGTGTATTGAAGTTGCCCTTTGTAGTCCCAAGGCGGATCCGCATAGAGTATTTGATACTGTTTGTCTGGAAATGGTGGGTGTGATATCATAGTGAGTTTACAGACAGTCTATCCAAAACGAAGGCATTGTCTGTATTACAAATACACAATAAACAATACAGAGAAGGTGTTTCACTTCAGCTACTTATTGTGCATCAACGCTAAGTCCTTCCTGTGGGATGTCATTGTTAGCCACTAACATGTCTCTGTCAAAGATAAAATCACTACGTGAACTTCCAAGTTTTTGTTCTTCTGTCTGTCGTTCCCTAAAATACTGCGGTAATGTTAAACCTGTCATACGGATCGCATCTTCTGGGCATGCTTCCACACAATATCCGCAGAAAATACATCGCAGCATATTGATTTCAAAGATATCTGGAAACTTCTCCCGTTGGTACCCCTCTTTCGTCGTCCACCCTTCGGGAGCAGGAGCAGCTTGGATTGTAATGCAATCCGCCGGACAAGCGGTTGCACACAAAAAACATGCGACACACTTGATTTCATCTTTTTCTGTTACGGTCAGTTTATGCACCCCGCGGTACCGGTCATTACGTTCATTGACGCTTCTCGGGTCTTCGGGGTACTGTACTGTCAACTTCTTTCTTGGTATGTGTTTTAACGTTGTCAACATTCCTTTTATCAACGCTGGGATATATAGTCTATCCCAAAATGACATCTCTTCGTTAACCTTCATATACAAATTCCCTTCATCTATGTGTTAAGTTTAGCAACCGTATAGTTTGGTGCTTCCTCCGTGATATCAATATCGTGTGGATGACTTTCTCGATAACCGCTACTGGACATACGGACAAATTGAACATCTTTGCGTAACGTCTCAATATCGGGTGTGCCGCAATATCCCATAGCAGATCGTATCCCGCCAACTAACTGATAAACATAGTTACTCAATTTTCCTTTGTGGGGGACCCTACCTTCAATCCCGCGTGGCACTAACTTTGCTAATTCTTCTTCACTTGTTTGCTCTCCGAGCGATGTGCCGCGTTTGCGTAATGCACCTAAAGAACCCATACCGCGGTGCATCTTATATGTCCTTCCCTGATAGATAACTGTTGATCCCGGACTTTCGTCTGTACCAGCAAGTAGACTTCCGATCATCACAGAGCTTGCACCCGCACCGATCGCTTTTGCGATGTCACCGGAATAACGGATACCACCATCAGCGATAATCGGAACACCTTCTTTTTCCGCTGCTTGTGCACAATCGTAAATCGCAGTTATCTGGGGGATACTGACACCAGCGACAACACGTGTTGTACAAATCGACCCTGGACCGACACCAACTTTCACAGCATCCGCACCCGCATCAATCAAACTTTCTGTCGCTTCGGGGGTAACGACATTCCCAGCGACAAGTTCAACATCCGGAAACTCCGCTTTAAGAATCTCAGTTGACCGAATCACGTTTTTGGAGTGACCGTGTGCTGTATCCAAAACAAGAACATCTACCTCTTCATTTACCAATGCCTCAACGTCAACCAGAGGTGTTGATGGCTGAATTGCTGCCCCCACCCGCAAGCGACCTTCAACATCCTTGCAAGCATGTGGAAACATCTGAACTTTGTCTATATCTTTTATCGTAATGAGACCACACAACTTGAAGGCATCATCAACAATAGGTAGCTTTTCTTTCCGAGAGTGGTGTAGTATCTTTTTCGCTTTGTCAAGCGTAATTCCTGGAGATGCGGTAATCAGTTTCTCACCTGGTGTCATGCGTGCTGTTACAGGCAAATCCAGGTCGGTTTCATACTTAAGGTCCCTGTTGGTTATCAACCCTACAAGGTATCCATCATCTCTTACAATTGGCACGCCGCCGATATGGTAACGTGCGGAGATATCAAGAGCGTCTCTGATCGTTTTTTCTTCAGTTAATGTAATCGGATCGTTTATCATTCCGCTTTCCGAACGTTTTACCCGGTCAACCTCAGACACCTGTTCCTCAATAGAACAGTTGTAATGTATTATGCCGATACCTCCTTCCCGCGCAATCGCAATAGCAAGCGTAGACTCGGTGACGGTATCCATCGGTGCGCTACTGATAGGGATATTCAGTCGTAAATTCCGCGTGAACTGTGTGCTTGTATTAACGTCATCGGGTAGAATACTTGATTCTGCGGGGATGAGCAAAACATCGTCAAAAGTTAACCCTTCTTTTGCGAACTTCGGTGGAAATTCATCGGAAAGTTTGCTGTCCATCGGAATCATCTCCTTCATTGCAGATTGAGGTGGGAAAGAAACCTTGCTAATTACAATAATTATAGCATGTTTATACTTAACATGTCAAAATATTTTCAGTGAAAAATCAACAGTATTCTTTCCTAAATTAGTGCATATATGCTAAAATATCCTAAAAAATGATATAATACCATTTCTAAATGAGCATATAGCATTATTTTCGTAGGTCGGGTAGAGGCACGAAACCCGACATATATTGACTGTGCCAGTCATGTCGGCAGTTAATATTTTATTGGCGCTAACGCTCTACCCGACCTACGAAAAGACAATAATGTTAATTGATCAATTAGATTTGGTATCAAGGAGTCTATTGATGACAAACTTAAACGTTGGAATAGTTGGACTCGGCTGGGTCGCAGGCGCACATATTGAGGCTTTTAAAGCGGTGAATGGAGCAGATGTCATCGCTATCTGTTCACGACGCGAACACGATGAATCTGTTCTAAATGAAACCTACGGTACACCGTTAAAAGCATATACAGACTATGAAAAGATGCTCGCTGATCCTGATATACATATTATTGACATTTGCACACCGCATCCCTTTCACGCGGAACAAGCGATTGCTGCTGCGAAAGCTGGAAAACATCTCATCATTGAAAAACCGATCTGCCTGACTTATGAAGATGCTTTGGCTATTCGGGATGCAGTGAAAACTACGGGTGTCAACGTCTGCGTCTGTTTTGAGTGCCGGTACAGCGCACATTTCACGATGATCCGATCCGTGATTGATAACGGATTACTCGGTGAACTGCACTATGCTGAAGTAGATTATTATCACGGAATCGGACCGTGGTACGGACAATATGAATGGAATATAAAGAAAGATTTTGGTGGCAGCACGTTGCTCACCGCGGGATGTCATGCCCTTGATGCGCTTCTCTTCTTTATGGACGGTCAAGTTGAAGAGGTTACCAGTTATCATACGCAATCTATTGGTGAAGCATTTCAACCTTATGAATACAAAACAACCAGCGTCAGTCTGTTGAAGTTTGAAGGGGGTCAGAAGATCGGCAAGGTTACGTCCTGTGTCGATTGTCTGCAGCCATACTATTTCCACATCCACCTGGTGGGTAGCGAAGGTAGTCTTCTGGATAACCGTATCTACTCGGCAAAACTAAAAGGTATGGACAAAAGCAGATGGAGCACACTTGAAACATCACTCATTGACTCTGGTGATGTAAGTGACCATCCGTACGAACCTCAATTTCAAGCATTCATTGACAGCATTGGTAGGAATGAACCGATGCCGTTGACAGATTTTGATACTGCTTTTGAAACGCACCGGGTAGTTTTTGCTGCTGACCAGTCTGCTGATGCAGGGGGACGCACAGTCAAGTTGTCTGAGCTTGCAATTTAGAAGTTGTACTGTCTGATCGACCTATCTGTTTTTTCTATGCCATTCCTTAACGGCTTTTGGGATTTCTTGAAGGTTCTCTATCGTTGTCTGGAGGGGAATGGCACACTCTGGACCAATCAGAGGCACACCTGCCTCAAGGTTTTTCAGGACCTCTGCATTTACATCTTCAGGGTCTTTGGCAAAAAGTGTTTCGGGGTTGTTGATATTGCCAACTAATGCAATGCGTTCTTGGATGATGTCCATCGATTCTTGCGGCTCATTTTTGGAGTCGTAATGGAAGGCTGCCATGCCTGTCTGTGCGATGTATTCCATACGGTCGACAGTCCGTCCACAGATATGTAAGATAAGGGGTATCGGGATCCGCTCTACGAATTCAATGTGGAGGTCTCGGAGATATCGTTTATAATACTCACCGCTGACAAGGTCGCCTGTTGCGTGGTCTGGAAGGGTGAGTGCATCGGCACCTGCTTCTATTTGCGCAATGCCGAATTCCACTGTCGCCTCCTTCATTCTGTCTAAGGCGAGCTTAGTTTTACCTGGGTCGTCAAGTGATAGTAGTAGAAACGGCTCCACACCGAAGCAATGATACCCAAGAGACCAAGGTCCCATCGTCTTACCGATAACAGCGACTTCATCTCCGTATTCCTTTTTCAGGATCTTAATCGCTTCCAGTACACATTGGGTGTCTGGATGTGTTAGGAAATCTTTCGGAATAGTGATGTCGTCAACGTCTTCCCAGATCGGTTCACGCATTTTGACGGTGGGCCAATTATCCTTCTGTTCCCACTGTATTTTGCATCCGAGTGCACTCGATTCTTGGATAATTGTGAACACCGGCATAATGGTGTCAAACCCGAGTTCAGTATAACTTGTGGCAGCGAGTCTTGCCATGAGTTCCGGTTCACGATTTGCCTGTGGAAAAGGCGCGTCAACCAGGTCCATCAGTTCAACGGTAGCAACTGAAGTAGGATTGCAAACAGGAGTACAGTCAGTCGGTTCGTGGCGGAGAGCTGCTAACACACGTTCACGACCTGTCATAGTTTTGACAGTTTGATCATTATCTGCATGCATAGTATTTTCCTTATGTTTGCTGACTCGGCGCAGTTAATACACCGCGAGAGGCAGTTGCCTCCTCTTGACGTAAGATAACGCGGACGTTAGGGGCACGGACTAACAGCAGGCCAACTAATGCATCGTGAGAATGACCACATGAGAAGGCTACCCTATCATCTGAGTTTTCTGCATCGGTATCCATCTCACCCAATTTTTTCAAGCCACCTGCAATTGCAGTGATCCTTCTTACTGCACTACGTCCCTCTCCGTTTGAACTCACTTTATAGATACCATTTCCGACAGATTCTACAGAAATAGTCAACTGAGACTTCTTGTCAAGTATATGTAAAGGACGAGGCTCTACGGGTGAGTCTGATGCCTGTTTGCACGCTTCTAAAAAAACTCTACGGCATGCCGCTTCATGTTTTTCACCACACGGAAAGCAGAGTAAACCATCAGAAGTTTCCTGCATACCGCCTAAGATGCACATCGACTTCATAACCTCTTGAATACGGTTTATAGCACCATCCAATCGGCTATACGTATGTACCCGGTAAACCGCTGTGTCATTCACCTGTTGGCGGTAAAGACCAATGGTAATATCCTTGAAATGTGTGTCAATCGGTACAAGCTCAACTCGACGACCGATATTTAAAATGGATGGCATAATTAACTTAAGTGGCGTAATTAGCGGATGACAAACTTACCGCCATAACTGTTGTAGATATACCCGTAAGCTCTTTCCGATACCTTGCGTAGAATACTTGCCCGTTGATTCACCCACGCACCGAAAGAGATACGACGTCTTCCGTAGGGTTTGCTTGTGTCTTCTATCAGTCCAGTGAAGACATAAGGACGAAGTTTTCCTTTCGGGTCTCGCATAACAATTATGCCGCTATCACCTATAAGTCCGTAGACAGTACCGGTCTTGTTGTACACTTTTGCAGATGCGGGGATTCGGGTCTTCTTGTAGATGTAATCTCCGTTTGGAAGTTCAAGATAGTACTTCATTTTCTCGTAATACGGAAGATTCTTGTGCCACAACTGCACATAGAACTTATTCAGGTCCTGAGCACTTGTCTTGTTCCGATAGGTACGGCCGTTCAGTGGAATATATTCAACGATCCGAGTCTGCTTAAAATAAGGATAATTCGCTTTCAGAATTCTGCTTGCTTTAGTTGGTCCCCCGACTAACCTTATAAAATGGTTCGTTGAACGGTTTGAACTGAACCTTATCATCTGTCTCAGATGATAGCGATTTGTATTGGTATGTGTCAAACGTTTCTGCTTCACCTCGTGAAAATATACGAGCATGACGAAGTTTTTTATTAACGAAGCCGCCATTCTCGGTGTGTCCTCGTTAATTGACACTAATTTTTTGCCTTTTGAGAGATCATAAACAACAAAACTGGTTCTTTCAGTTGCTGCTAATGGACCGCTGCGACGGAATTTCTTGACAAAATCATCTATATTCTGTTCAAGGGGGGAATCAATTGTAGGATCGTATTTGGCATGTGTTGTTGTAGCTACACAGAGTAAGACTGCAACTCCACAACAAATCAATAATCCGAAAGGGTTGTAAAGATAGGTTTTCATCAGTATGGTCTTCCTCTTTTTATGTATGGTATTCCCAATAGTGGGTATGAATGCTTATAATTGTAAAATTGCTTTAATTTAATCTGACATACGTTTTATTTAAGTGGCAACCGATAACAAGCTGCTTCTCGGCTGTTTCGTACAAGTAAATAATTACCCGCGATCGCAGGGGTATTCCATGTCTGGCCAGTCAAAACTGAAAATTGACTGAGTTCAATGTGTTCCCTTGGATTCGGCTCTAACAGTACAACCTTACCTGACTCGGTGAGTACTAATAGCACATCTGAAATCAGAAGCGTCTGACCATGCCCGTAACGTCCTTTTTTCCATTGTCGACTTCCATCAATAGGATTTATGCATGTGAAGATACCATCATCAAGGGCGTATAAATAATCTTTGTAGTAGATTATCGTTGTGAATTTTGCTTTAAGACGGATTGTTTCCCATATTAATTTAACGTTAAGTTTTGGCGATACGTTTCCATTTGTGACTTGAAATAGTTTTGCACCGATTCCGTAAGCTGTTGAGACAAGGAGTTTGTCCCCAGGAAGAGGGATCGGCTGTGCTGCACACTCTACACTACCAGGCCAAGATTGTTTCCATAGGAGATAACCTGTATCAGGATCATGAGAAGTGATGAGTCCCTGATCAAATAAAACAACTTGTGCTGTGCCTGCCAATGTTAGAATAATGGGTGAACTATAGGCACTCTGAACTTTATGTCCTGTCCAAGCGATTTTCCCTGTATCTTTATAGTATGCAACTGCTCCACCTGCACTTACAATAACGAGTTCACCATGAATTAACGGCGAAACACTTACACCCCACGGTGGTGCTTTGGCATTATTCTCAGCAAAGATGTTTGTAGACCATATCTGTTTTCCAGTTTCAAAATCCAAACAGTTCAGGATTCCTATCCCCCCTACAGTATAGACACGATCACCGTCAATAGTAGGTGTTGCTCGTGGACCGAGGCCGCCGGGTAGTGAATAGTATCGTGCGAGGTCTCTGTGTGTCCACTTCTCCTGACCCGTGTAAAAGTCATAACATACGACTTTTTCCCATTCGTTTTCCTGCTCCTGTGTGATGGCGGAACCGTTGACAATTGCAAAACCTGACCAACCCGCACCGACAGGTATACGCCAAACTAATTCAGGTGGGTTGTTCTTCCAATCCGTGTCAAGGTTGATATTGCTTATTATTGCATTCCTATCCGGACCAAGAAATTGTGGATAATCTGTCAGTAAATTTGCTTCGGGTGTCTGTAAGTTGGACGGACCTATAGTTGTTTTTGTTTCTTTTTGCCAACGCCATTCAAACTTTGGTACAAGGTCGCCGCTGAATACATCAAAACGGAATAGAACTACAAACAACGAAATAGATATAAGGATTGCACTAAAGGATGTGAATTTTACTCGTAATGTTAAACCAGAAAAACCGAGTAACCAAACTATCACTAAAAGAAACGTAATTACAAGTATTAGAACCGTAAGGGCAACTTTATTCTGTCGATGCGCCGCATCCAATAACCACACGATCCCAATCGCTAAGACGGTGAGGATAACGATGGTGATTAATGGCCACAGACGAATGTTTTTTATACGTGATGTCATGAAACAGAAAACTTGCCCTTCCAGTTCAATTACTAACCTAACTTATATCATAAATTAAATGTGCATTATTTGTCAAGTGTAATTTAGCAAAATTAAAAAGAAATTCAATTCTTAACTAATGTAGAGCGTTGTTTATCACAATCGCTAATATCTAAAATAAACAGATATCGCTTGATCGCTCGTGCAATAGCTGCTATACTTCACACTACAATCTGTATTTCAAGCAATACCTTCAAAAAAAATGCAAACAATACACAAATATCTTGACCCAGTGGCATTGTCACGTATCGGTGGTATGGAACTCGTTGCCAGACTCGTAGTAGAGGGGTTTGTCACTGGATTACATAAAAGCCCTTATCAAGGATTTAGCGTTGAATTCGCTGAACATAGACAATACATGCCAGGGGATGAAATTCGTTATATTGATTGGAAAGTCTACGGAAAATCCGATAGGTTCTATGTTAAGAAATTTGAAGAAGAAACGAACCTACGCGCCTATATCTTGTTAGACACAAGCGCTTCCATGAACTACAAGCACAATGATAATAACCTAACGAAATTTGAATATGGATGTTATCTTGCAGCAACACTGACGTATCTCATGTTGAAGCAGAGAGACTCTGTCGGATTAGCACTCTTTGATACGGATATTACGCAATACATTCCACCGAGAGGTGCTGCAACACATTTACGCGCTATCATGAATGCATTAGAAAATGCGACTCCAGGTGAGGAAACCGCGTTAAGCAGCCTTTTCCATGAACTGGCAAAAAGGATAGTGAGACGCGGATTGGTTATTGTGATTTCTGACCTGCTCGATGAACCTTCACAAGTTATATCAGCCCTCAAGCATCTACGTCATCAGAAACATGAAGTGATTGTTTTCCACCTACTTGATCATGCAGAGATAACATTCCCGTATAAGGGGTCTGTTATTTTTCGTGATATGGAAACTGGACAAACACTATCTACACAAGCCGACTCACTGAAATCAGCCTATCTTGAAAAACTGAACGAATTTATCCAAAGTTACCGACGCGGCTGTGGAGCAAGTCAGATCGACTATGTACAGATGGATACCACTACTCCATTCGACCATGCCTTATCTGCATATCTCTCAAAACGGAAATAGTTAGAACTTGTTCTCACTGCTTTTTGACAATTCCTGTGCTTTATCAAAATCCTTCTTTGCTTCCCCAGGCATACCGATTGCTCGTTTTGTTGAACCCCGGTTAACATAAGCATCCGTATAATCCGGTCGTAGACGAATCGCTTCATCAAAATCAGCGATCGCTTCCTGATGTTGACCGAGCGCACGCTTTGATACACCACGATAGTGATATACACCCGCAGAATCTGGTGATAGACGGATGGCTTCATCATAATCAGCAATAGCATCCTCATGCTTTTTTAATGCCCGCTTTGCATTCGCACGATTATACCATACCTCAGCAAAGTCTGGATTCAAACGAATTGCCTCATCAAAATCTGAAATAGCATCTTCATAATCTTCAAGAATAGTCTTCAGCAGACCACGACTATTAAATGCTTCTGAAAATTCAGGATACAACTCTATCGCCTGATCATAAGCAGAGATGGCTTGATCATTCTCCTGCTGTTCTGCATGGAGAAACCCAATCGAGAAAAACGCACGTGCAATAAGTTCCGGGTTCACATCCTTAGCATTTACGATGGATTGCCATTTCGCAATTGCCTCAGTATATTTGCCTTCATTCTGCAGTTCATAAGCATCCATTATTGCCCGGTCTTCGGCAGTTAATGTGGACATTTTTAAAATGTCTTGGTATGAAGTCTTTAGTATTTCAATTTTGTCAGGATTCTTGAAATCTTTGCTTGTTAATTTTGAAATTATACCTTTTATCGTTGTCTGATATTGCGTTATTTCACTTAAGTGTTTTTTTGCATCATTTGCAGACTTCTCTGCCTCTGAAGCATGCCGCTTTGTTTCATTTACCTGGATTACCAATTGGGATTGTAGTTCGCTGTATTTCTGATAAACAAAATAAGCAGCAATACCCGTTCCAATAGGAATAAGTATTGTAAAGAAAAGTAGCACTATCCCTATAAACATCAGCAAGCGATTCATGGAATTCGAACGTTCACTTAGATATTGGCTCTTTAGTTCATTGAATTGCTGTTGGATTGATGGCGTGATCGCATTTTGATCTACCCTGTTTTCATCAGAATTGGCATTCACTTGATTTACACTTTCTTCATTATTGAGTGTCTTATTCTTTTCGTTCTTCTCTTCCATTTTGTCCATCTCCCTTCGTTAAGAATCGCGAGATACTTCATAAGATGTATCTGTTAACATTTTGACATTTGAAGGGATTATATCACAAAACTTATTATAGAGTCAAATCCTTACTATCTGCAATCATCTACTTTTCCAATTTAATCCTGATCTCGGTATCTACACCCTTTTCAGTGCTACGGACATCTATAGCGATCGGTCCCAATGACTCTAACGGAAAAAGATTTTGCGTAATATGGTCGGTCATCTTAGAATCCATCTTCTGTCCAGTTAGTGATACTAAGAGTGATATCGTTGGCAAATATCTCCTAATCTCATGAATCAAAACATCCGGTTGTATATACGTCTGAACGACATCTTTGTCTTTTGAGAAAACAACATCAGGCAAGGAATCTGCATTGACTGATCTTGTATCCAGAATTGACTCTAATCCAGAGGTTGTTGTACTGAAGTAAAAATCGTTGTCAACAACTGTATATGCTCCTGTTAGAGACATGAGTAGATTCAGTCGTAGCCGAATAGGTTGTATGCTGATTCCATTATATGATTGCTGTTTAAGAAATTCAACGGGTTTTCCAGCCACCGATATCCCATTCTTTCTCTGCTCATTAATTGCGTCAATAAATCCCGTTTTATGCTTTATCGGTATGTGAATTACAATAGACGGTAATCTAAGGAACTCTTCTTTACGAATAGAGATCAGCTCTAAAGTCATTTCTTGTCTGATATGATTAGAGAATCCACTATTTGTAGGTTCAGTTTCTATCAGCAAGTAATCATTTAGAGTCTCCCACAGACCATCAATATCCTGTTGTGGATTATAGATGACCAGAGCTGTCTGATTAGGTATGACTGCATGTGTCTGTTGTTTATCAGGTTTCGCATGATAAGATTTTCCCGTGTCCCCTACTGTAATATGTGATATGATAGTGCCATCTTCACCCCTATTTCCAAAAGTAAGATAGTTTGAAGTGTCTGTCGTAGTTGAG
>JAJEJA010000026.1 GCA_022828145.1 Candidatus Poribacteria bacterium
TAGTCCAGACTAAATATGTAGGTCGCGATTCGGAGATCGCTCCTACCAATAGCCTGTTCTGTAGGAGGGAACTCCGATTCCCGACTATTGATTATACCCACAAGTTTAGCTTGGACTATCTACTAGTGTTCTGTCAACTTCTGCTTGAAGGTATAGTTTTCTTCTGTAGGTCGGGTAGAGCGAAGCGAAACCCGACACGTATTGATTATGTCTATCATGTCGTCATTTAATATTTTATTGGTGCTTCGCTCTACCCGACCTACATATTTAGTCTGGACTATCCACTAGAGTGTCTGATTGCCGCAAATGGCATAATCGCCATGAGTTCAATTTATTACATCTCAGCGAGTTTCTTCTGAAGCCATTGCCGCATGGGTGCGTTCCCTGGATCACACACTTCAATGAAATGTCCGGGTAAGGGTTGACCGATCAATGCCTCAACATCCTGTCGCCGTTCTGTTACAACATCTGGGTGTTCGCTTGCGATGTTTTGCTTCTCTTCCGGATCATTCCTAACGTCAAAGAGTTGATCACCCCTCTCGTCTTTGTATCCAACTGAAGTGCAGAAGTTCCAATGGTGATCACGCACACTGACTCGACCGACTGCATTGCCTGTTGCAAAACTTGCCCACCCATTTATTATTCTTTCTCGGAGGAACGCTTTCTCCTGTGTTACCAATTGCCACATATCCTCGCCATCAGTCCAACTACAAGGAATACCGATTAAGTTGAGAAGTGTAGGCATCAGATCGTGATTTTGCACGAATGCTGAGATATCCTTGTCATGCGGTCCATCTGGGTGACGAATCATTAGGTTCAGCTGCGTATTGAACGGATGCAGTTTGTTTGCCCCTTTTCCAAAACTACCGTGGTCTCTCAGTTGTGTGCCGTGGTCTGACATGACCAACACTATTGTGTCATCTCGGATGTTTAGCTGCTCGATTTTGTCTAATAGGACACCGACCCATTTATCAACGAATGTGACTTCCCCACAATAAAGTGCTTCAATCCGGTCGAGTTCTTCTTCAGTAGGTCCACCCCCTTCATTTGCACTTCCACCCATAATAAAGTCTTTACCAGAATAATCTGGCATGTAGATATCAGCGTAAGATTTTGGTGGGTCCCACGGTTCATGCGGATCGAAACTATCTATCCATAAGAAAAATGGACCGACAGTATGGTTATCCTGAAGCCAATCTGTTGCAGCGCGAAACACGCGGGCACAACTATAGTCATCCTCAGTTTGACGGAATCGTTGCGACAACAAATAGTTTACTAAACCGGCATGCCGTTTCCAATTGATAGGTTCACGGACATGTTTGCGTAGTGTGCCCTCAATCAATCTTGGGTCTCCACTGTGCCAGTTGTCCGATTCTTGTCCACGGATAAAGTCAAAATGTGCAAACCCACGCGAGAAGTTCATGGTTGGTTTGAACATGTGGTAAGTGTCTGCGATTAACGCTGTGAGGTAACCACGTTCCAACAGCACTTCAGCGATGGTGTCCTGTTCAGGCGGAATCTTATGCCACCCTGGAGCATGATGCCAATGTCCACGCCGGTCGAAGTTATACCGCCAGGGAAAACTCCGCATCCCTGTAAAGTTACCTCTGCGAATTTGGAGTGTAGGTTGTCCTTCACCGAAAGCGTTTGTAAATCGCACACTATCCGAGGCAAACGCATCCAAATTCGGGGTTTGAACATGGCTAAATTTCTTATCTTCACCAATTATGTCTGCTCGAAAAGTATCTAAACAGATACAAACGATATTCATATTTTACTTTCCTTTCATTTCATTAATGATTCTTTCAGCTGCTTCTAATGGGTCATCTGCTTTAATAATGGGTCTTCCAACTACGATGTAATCTGCCCCCATGCTTATTGCTTCGGAAGGTGTAGTGAAACGACGTTGATCTCCTACATCCGACCATTTGGGACGGATACCTGGTGTGACAATCAGAAACTTATCTCCGCACGCTTTTCGTATCGGTTCTATCTCCAAAGGTGATGCGACAACGCCATCTAAACCTGCTTCTTTCGTCTGTTGTGCAAGATAGACGACCTGGTCAGTGATCTTTCGCTCTGAACCGAAGTTAGATTGAAACCTCTCCTCATCCATACTGGTCAGAATCGTTACACCAAGAAGTATTGGTGTTTTTTTCTTCGCACTTTTCGCTGCAGTGTTAGCACTTTTTCTGGCTGCTTGCATCATTTCAATACCCCCGGAAGCGTGCATGTTAATCATGCTTGCTCCGTGTTCTGTCATCGTGCCGACATCGCGAGCGACCGTATTCGGTATATCATGGAACTTTAAGTCAAGGAAGCACTGGAACTTTCTTTCATGCATCAATATGAATATTTCTGTACCTAAAGATGCCAGTGCCTGAAATCCGATTTTTACCCACGAGACTTTATCCCTAAGATCTTCGGTAATCCAATCAATTTCTCCTCCATCGTCCGTATCCAAGGCAACAATTAATCTGTTTTTCAACTTTTCATGCTCCATTCGTTTTGGTACTGGTTCATCTAAGCCTCTATTAATTATAACGTGAGTTTGATAATTAAATGCAATATTCATTGTAGGTTGGGTTGAGGCACGAAACCCAACATGTATTGCTCTATAATGGGTAAAAATGTTGGGTTTCGTGCCACAACCCAACCTACGTAAGTTATTTGTTCTGATTTATCAAACTCACGTTAATTATACGTAACGTTTCATTATGTGCGTTGTCAACCTGTGCCTGACAATTATTGATCGTTGTCGCAATTTCATTTATTTGTCTTTCCAAAGTCTCTATCATCCGATTTACTTCAGCAGGTGATGTACCACCAAGGCTCTTGTTGTTCTGAAGGGCACATCTTGCGTCTAAAATCTGTTGTAATTGCAGAATTGATATGTGAATGTCTTTCTGTTTTAAGAGTGTATGCGTTAAATCCCAATCTAAGAATGATTTCCCTTGTTTGATCAATTCACCTACAAGCCAGCCAACGATTTCGTGACTGTCACGGAAGCTGCGTTGATGTTCTTTCACAAGATAATTCGCCAACTCTGTAGCCGTAGCAAAGTTTGCATCTGTTAATTCTAACATACGTTCTTTATTGAATTTTGTAGTGCGTAGCAGTTGGGGTAAAACAGTGAGGCAATCATTTACAATATCAAATGCTTCCCATAGAGGGGGTTTATCTTCCTGAAAATCTCGGTTATATCCCAAAGGTAATCCTTTCAGGTTTGTCAACAGATCAAAGAGAGCTCCGTAGACCCGACCTGTCCGTCCTCTTGTAAGTTCAGCAATATCAGCATTCTTCTTTTGTGGCATAATAGAACTTCCTGAACTGTATGCGTCATCCAATACTGCTATTCCAAATTCATAAGTTGTCCAATATATAATTTCTTCGCTCAATCGGGAAAGATTTGCCATCAGGAGAGATAATGCAAAAAGCGTTTCAGCGATGAAATCTCGACCGCTAATAACATCAAGGGCATGTTCGTGTGTGCTGTCAAAACCGAGTAGTCTCGTAGTAAGGTCTCGGTCAATTGGGAAAGATGTTCCTGCCAGAGCGCACGCACCGAGTGGGTTCATATTCGCAAGGGAATAAGCAGCTTGTAATCTATTCTGGTCTCTGAGAAACATACTCACATAAGCAGTTGCCCAGAAACCGAGGCTAATCGGTTGAGCATGTTGTGTATGCGTGTATCCAGGCATCACAGTATCGGCATGTTCTTTTGCTATGTTTAGGAATGCATCGGATAGCGTTATTATGCCGCGCTGGATATTCCGTATCTCATCTCTGATGTATAAGTGTGCGTCAACGAGCACCTGATCGTTACGTGATCGGGCAGTATGGAGTTTTCCCCCGAATTCACTTCCGGCATTTTCAATTAGGTATGACTCAACGTTCATGTGCACATCTTCTTTATTCGGATCAAGTGTGAAGTTACCATTCTGATAATCTTCTTCCACTTTACAAAGCCAGTGTAAGATTACGCGTAAGTCAGTTTTCGAGATTATCTTTTGCCGTTCAAGCATAATTGCGTGAACTTGGCTGCCCCAGATGTCGTATCCGATGAGTCGAGAGTCAGCATCTATGGAGTGTGTGAAAGCAATTGTTTCCGTGGACGGATTTGTGCTAAAACGTCCACCCCATAAGTTTTTTTTAAAGATATTCATGTTTTAAAGACATTCATTCGTTAGTATACAAGAATTTATTGCAACCCAAGCCATTTCTTCACACAAATCTCTATTTGTTCTATCTGATCAGAATGAATCCTACCTAACCTACGAATAAAAGCCGAGGATGAAACTGCTGTCAATCCTTGAATGTTGAAAGATCCTGTTTTCAATCCATTTACGGATAGGGAAACCATATAATTGGAATTTCTTGTACTTGTTGTATGAGGTACAACGGTGTATAATGCGTAATCCTCATCGGTTATGGGTATATTGAGAATTAATACTGGTCTGGTTTTTGCGACAAACCCGAGGTCTACCAGCCAAACTTCTCCGCGCTTAGGATTTGACATTATTGTTCAATTCCTCTTCTTCATCAAGAAACCGAAATGCTTCTGCTGAGGCAAGATTCTGGTCTTGGTCTGTCCAGATGCCATAAACATCATCATATATGATGTTTACATTTCTGTTCCGATACAACACATGAATTGCCTGTTCAATTGACTGTAGTTCCTCGGAACTTAGTCTTGGTAAAATGGATGTAATCTCTTGAATAGTAGTCATTTGCATTACACTCCAGAATTTGTTTTTGTATACCTTGAAACATATTATACACAACAAGACTTCAGTTAGCAACCTGTGGAGGTCGTCGTGGTGCATTTGGCTGTATTATTCTACGTTGATCAGGAGTCAAACTATCTAACAACGCATCTGAATGTGGATAGTCAAAACGTTCTCTGACATATTTAGGTGAATAACGATATACGATTGACCTGCGATACCCTGAATTTGTACGTTCCGCTGAACCGTGTGTAATCGCATCTGTGAACATAACGACATCCCCCGCTTTCAGATGCACCTCTTGTGTTGCGAATGCAGAGCCTGCTGCTTTTCCAGTATACCCGTCGTAGACAATACCCTTACCGTCATGCTTCAAACGGGGGTGTATCTCGGAGCATTTATGGCTGCCAGGTATTAACACAGGTGCACCATCTCCAGGTCCGATATCGTTCAATGCCATTAAGACGTTGATTTGACCTACCAGCCATTCTCCTGTGTTGATTTGACGGAACGTTAGATAACTGAGCGGGACATGTCCACCACAGTGGATATGGATGAAGCCACCTGGTCCACGGACATTCAAGAAATTCTCGTGAATAGATAATCCGTTAACCTCATGAACATACTTCCGTATCATATTTATCCATGCAGGATGGTCAATCAGTTTGCGAAATACGTCTCCCCCTTCAATGATGTTTTGGAAATTAACGCCATTCTCAACATTGTAGGTATGGGTTTCAATATTACCTATCCATCGCGGAATGCGTCCGTTTTCATCATTAGGTTCCCAAGGTTGTTCCACATATTCCCAATGGTTATCTATCCATTCGTTTAACTTTGCAAGGTCATCTTCAGAGATAGCGTTCTCTAAAATCAGATAACCTTGCAAGTCAAACAGATAATCCAGTTGTTCTTGATCCATTTTTCCTCCTGAGTTTGACCTTGTTCTGTAATATGTTTATAGGTATGAGTTAAGTTTATCTTCAGTAGGTGTAGGGGTAGATATACCGTCCTCAGGTATTTCAACTTTTGCTGTCCAAGCGATTGCATTCAGTATGAATTTCCTTAGGTTGTCGTGTCCCCAGTTTTTATGGTAGTGTCCCCCTGTGAATCCGAATCCGCGTCCTCCATCTTCCCGTTCTACACACCACCCCAGGTGTTGTGGTTCACCTTTAGCAACAGATGCGCGGACATGTGGATTTCCACTGTGAGGTCCGTCAGGTCTTGTGAGTGTAGACTCCGGTGCGATTGCACTCAATACAGGTGTAACGCCTTGCATATTATCACGAAACCGCATGTGGTAATACCATTCGTCTTCCAGTGCAAATGGTGTTAGACCTTGGGTTGTAGGATGATCTGGGAAATCGGTAAAGTCAGCAGTCCAATGCGGGTTTACGGATAGATGTGTTTCAAAGTAACCACCGATCCAGTCCAGAAAACTGTCACCTGGTTCACCTTTTGGTACTTCAACTGCGTAATGCAGCATTGCAATTCCGATACCCTTAGAAGCCAATTGTGAAATCTGGTCAAGGTGCGGGATGCTCGGATGTCCGCCTCCACCGTCTGAGTAGACGATAATTGCATCTGTATTATCAAAAGCGGATGGTTCTGAAGGCCATCCTTGATAAACTACTGCTTCCATATTTTCAACTGCATCGTTGAGTTGGTCTGCTAAAAATGAACACCCAGCTGGATGCTCATGGGATCCGCTCCCATGACTTGCTCTGCCAGCGACAAAGACGATTCGTGTATGTTCTGCCATATAATCTCCTTAAGACTTGACTTGTGGACAGTCCAAGTTAAACTTGTAGGTTGGGTTGAGCGAAGCGAAACCCAACATGATAGACACAATCATTACGTGTCGGGTTTCGTTCCTCAACCCGACCTACATATTTAGTCTGGACTATCCACTAGTATGAATTAGTCGTTCTGTTTCTGATGTTGCTATTTTGGATCATATTTACAATTTTACATTGATATAGACTTTTTGTCAAACGTTTTGAATTGAATTTTTCCGTTTGACTCCCACCTTAAAACCTGCTAACATACCCTCATGCCACAACTCAACCTAAAACCGACTCACAAACCAGTCCGCGACTACTACGCCACGTTTACAACAGTACGAACAGCACAGTGTGACACACGAAGGTGCAGTCAGCGCGCCTTTTGAAACGCTTCGATTTTACCAGACGCAACAATATACAGTAGAAAAAATGTAACTATTTTTTATTGATATAGTATAATATGATAATGGATAATTGACTGAAGTCATTATCAAAAATGTCAAGTGGAGGTGCCTTATGTCAATACATAACAGCGAAAATAAAAAAACAGATCTTAATAGAGAAAGAAAAGTTAAGAACCGAAAAGAAAAAGAAGCCGCTCGCGGAAAGCACTATTACGCGAATGCCAACGACTTTAGTAAGAAAAACAATCCGCTACCTGCCGAGTTTACAAATAAGATTATCTGTGGTGATTCACAGGTCGTCCTCAAGCAGCTACCAGACAATTGTATTGATCTTATTTTTACTTCCCCACCCTACAATTTTGGATTGGATTACGAACAAACCGAAGATGCCTTTGCATGGGATTCCTATTTCAAGTTATTGTTCAGTATCTTTGACGAATGTATCAGAGTCCTAAAATATGGGGGACGCATAATCGTTAACGTTCAACCCTTATATTCAGACTACATCCCAACACATCATCTAATTTCACAGTACTTTATGCGTAAAAAACTGATATGGAAAGGTGAAATTTTGTGGGAAAAAAATCATTACAATTGTAAATATACTGCTTGGGGAAGTTGGAAAAGCCCGTCAAGTCCCTATTTAAAATATTCATGGGAATATTTGGAAATCTTTTGCAAAGGGTCTTTGAAAAAATCGGGTGATCCGAAAAATGCAGATATTGACGCTGATTCTTTCAAAAAGTGGGTATATGGAAAATGGACAATAGCACCTGAGCATAAGATGAAACATTTTGGACATCCTGCCATGTTCCCTGAGGAATTAGCAGACCGAGTGCTGAAACTATTCAGTTTTAAAGGGGATGTCGTTTTAGATCCTTTTGCAGGTGTTGGAACAACCTGTCTTTCGGCACTAATGAATCAGCGTCGTTATTTGGGTATAGATATTTCACCAGAATACTGTGAAACTGCAGAAGATAGACTACGAATCTTGATTAGCGCACCTACATCTACAGAGTCTTGTTTGTAGATAAAACACCCAGATGAACATCCAAATGAAACTTTTCGAAACAAACGATAATTCAGAATATGGGTCAGTAGACAATTTAGATTATGAGTCAGTCGTAGATATGTATACAGATAGTATTCATTCAATGTATACGATGACTGCAGGACAAATTCGAGGCGCAAAAGGTGATCTTGTAGAAAATTTAGTTGATGTTATTGTCAAATTAGCATGGCATGAAATTGGCGGTAAGAAGGACCGGTTAGACATAAAAAAACATACAGGAAGAATTTCTATTGATGAAGGCTATGTAGAAACACTAACGCCTAAATATGTTAGAGATCACATTGAACAGAATAAGGGTAAATATATTTATAAAGTTGAACTTGATAGAGCGGTTGAGATAGACAATAAGATAATTTTAGGTATAGAATGTAAGTCCTATATAGAAAATGCAATGTTCAAAAGAACTTTAAAGGATTTTGAATTGATCGTGAAACTGCTTTATCCAGATTTGCTTTTTTGTGTGTTTCAATTTGAAAATAGCCTGGGAGGGGACTACGGAAAAGTAAGTGAACAAAGACAATTAGGAAGTGAATCAACACATACCTTACTTTCTCACACACCACTGGTAGATTTAGAAATTATTACACTTCTTGATGGTGATAGAAAATCAGATAGGCCCATACATAAACGGGAATATTTTAAGGAACTTCCAGTGGAAAATATAGAAATTTGTGTAAATAAATTTAGGAATATACTTAAACCTTTTGTTTAACTGAAAAAACTATCCTTCTCCTTCTACACATACAACGAAGACGGCACAAACCGTCAAGAGAACATCACCGATTGGGCATTGGCAGAATTCCGATAGATTGGCGTGTTGAGAAGATGAAATTGTCTAAAGACAAAACGCAGTTGGTCTATAACGATTTTCTCACAATAGACGGTATTCCTGCTGCAGCGTTTGACTATCGGCTCGGTACGCGTTCCGTGTTAGAATGGATTGTGGATCAGTATCGCATCAAAACGGATAAACGGAGCGGCATTGTGAACGATCCGAATCGGGCAGATCAGCCTCGGTATATTGTGGAGTTAATTGGACGGGTTATCACCGTCAGTTTGCAGACGGTTGAGATTGTGGATGGTTGTAAAAAACACTGCCCATCTATGTAGTAACTGACCCATAACCCTCTTCCGCGCCCATCTATGCCAACTATGTTAACTGGGGCGCGTAATCCAGATCAGCTATATAATTGGCGCGATTCAGACAAATACTTTGCTGTAGCAACAATCCACATGCTTTAGGATTGTCCTCTCCATAGGCTTGTGCGGTGAGTCCTGTTGATGCCATTCGAATGAAACCGAAACCCCAATAGATAAAACTGAACATAATGCTACCGAGTCCAAGGGCACCAAGATAAAGTTTGTTATCTAAACGTCCCATCAATGCTGTATCCACTGCACCTAAGAGTGGCACAGAGAAGTTGCTTATAATGTTGGGGATTGAGAGTCTAAAGATCTGTTTGTTAATACTTTCAGTTTTCAACATAGTATCTCCGTTCTGTAACCGATGTTTTGATGATTCTGTACTGATTTCTTTGCACGCAGCTATATGTTCACATATATTTTACTATAACTGATGAAATAATGAAAAATCAAGCACTGTTGATCTTATGACAACTGAATAGACTTCTAGAGAAAGAGTTGCAAAACAGAAATATCAAAGAATTTCATTCATTAAACAACAAAGTAATATCATAATACTGTACGATTCAGGTTGGCATGCGATTCATTTTCTTTTGAAAATTTGCTGTAAATTTGGTATACTATATTTCTAATGAAAGATTGGTGTTATGGATTTGCCGCCGAACTGATTGGATTTTGTGTGTCTCTACTACCAAGATCAGCTGCATTGATTTTCGGTGGTTGGTTGGGTGTATTTGTGTATTGGATTGCCAAAGAGCATAGAAACTTGGCTTGCAAACATATCCATCAGAGTATAGATATTTCAGATGACCATCAGATTAAAGTAATCGCAAAGAGGTGTTTTGAGAATTTAGGTAAAACTGTCGTAGAATTTATGCGGTTTCCAAAGTTGAAAGTGGAGAAGATACGAAAATATGTAAAAATTGAAGGTGTTGAGCATGTCGAGAACGCGATAGCACAAGGTAATGGTGTTATACTGATTACAGGTCATTTCGGTAATTGGGAACTCCTCGCTGCAAGTCTATCCGCACTCGTTGCACCCGTAACACCTATCGTTCGTGAATTGCGTTCTCGAAGTCTCAATTCGTTGGTTGTCAGATACAGACAACAAGCTGGATACACCACGATTGATAGGGACACTGGTATAAGAGATGCACTACGTTGTCTAAGACGGAATGGACTTCTCGGTATCGTTGCAGATGTTGATACAACTGTAAACGGTGTGTTTGTTGACTTTTTTGATCAACCCGCATATACACCGTATAGTCCAATTGCTTTTTCATTAAGGACAAGTGCACCAATCATACCAACCTTCATAGTTCGTCAATCTGACAATACACATCTGGTTAAAATTGAAGCACCATTAACATTAGAAAAGTGTGATGATAAAGAAGAAGAATTGGTTGTTAACACACAGAAATTTACCAGCATTATTGAAGAATATGTACGCCAGTATCCTGAACAGTGGATCTGGATGCACAGACGTTGGAAGACCCAACCTTAGTGTTTTAAACGGACTAATTGTGAAGTTGTCAATTCTCAATAGTTTCTATTTTGTATTCTTGTTCTGTTTCTGTCTATTGTTCCTTATGGCATGTGAACGTGAGGAGAATGTTAGTGAAACGACAGAGCCGTTACCAGTCCAGCAATTGGATTCTTTTAGCACACAGCATAGAGAAGCTGGTATATTGAAGTGGACGCTTGTTGGCGATGCGTCTAAACTGATCAGCAATAATTCCAGAAATGTTGGTAACGAGATGATAGTGGAAAATCCAACAGTTGAAATCTATGAAGAAGGTAAAATCTCATTGAAGATAACAGCAAAAACTGGAAAGTATTATCCGTCAGGTAAGAACAGAAACGACCTGTTTCTTTATGAAGATGTTGTTGGTATAAATGAGAAAGGTCAATTGTTCACTGAAGAACTTCAGTGGCGGGATAAAGATGGGACCCTTTATTCACCTGTTAAAGTAAAGATAGTTCGTGGAGATTCTACATGGATTGGTACTGAAATGGTAGCAAATCCTGACCTTGAAACTGTTAAGATGTCAAATAATAGATTCAGACTCTACCCTAAAGATGAGGAAATAAATGAAGATAATGAAAATCAATAAGAACACATTCTCTAATCTTTCGCATATTGTAAGAAATAGTTTTGTTTTCGTATGTATCCTAATGTGGCTGATTATGTTTCCAGCGATCGCTGATGAGGACACTAACACTGAAAACACAGATGAAACAGCCGTAGAACAGGTAGAAGAAAATACAGTAGAACCAGATAACAGTGAAGAAGACAAGAATACAGACGAAAAGGAAAAAACGAAGACAGAAAATGAAAATACACCCGCAAATATCAAGAAGGAAGTGATTACGGGCACTTCAGATGAAATGGAACGGGATCAGAAAACTGGAACTACGATTCTTCTTGGTAATGCTAAAACGCTGAGACATAACGAAGATGGTAAAGTAATTGGATTTCTTAACGCTGACAAAATTACGATTATGACAGATTTGGATACAGGTGAGACCAAAGAAATAATCGCTGTCGGAAATGTTGAGATTCGAGACCAGGATATATTCGCTACTTGTGACCACGCTGTCATGGATAATCTCACAAACATTATAACACTTAAAGATAATGTTGAAGTACTACAGAATAATGATAGACTTGAAACAAAACTCTTTACCTTCAATAGAACAACCGGAAGACAAACCGGTGTCGGAGATGTCAAATTCAAAGTAACGATTACGCAGACTGTGCCAGAGGAGGAGAGTGAAGAGGGAGAAGAAGATAAAGAGGGAACTGATGAGGAAGATAAGGGGAAGGATGCAAGTGAAAAGGATAATGCAGGGAAGGATGCAAGTGTAGAGGAAGATAAGGAAGGTAGTGACGAGGAAGATAAAGAGCAAGATGAAAACAAAGATGGAAGTGATGAGGAAGATAAAGATGGGAGTGAAGAGGGAAGTGATGAAGGAGATGGGAGTGAAGAGGATGAATAGGGGCGTTAAGAAGATGTTTTGTACAAGAGAAATTTATCAGTATACGGTTTTTTACGGTAATTGAGGATATAGGGTAAATTAACATGTCAACAGAGTTTCAAGCACATAACCTTGTCAAAAGATATACTCGGCGGGGTCCAATCGTTGTTAATGAGGTCAGTGTGTCTGTGGAACAAGGTGAAATAGTGGGTTTGTTAGGTCCCAACGGTGCAGGGAAATCAACGACATTCTACATAATGGTCGGCCTAATTCGTCCAAATTCGGGTCGAATTACTTATGGAGATAGTGATATAACTTTTCTGCCGATGTATAAACGCGCCAGACTCGGTATCGGTTATCTGTCACAGGAAACTTCAATTTTTCGTAAGTTAACTGTGAAGCAGAACATCGAAGCAATTCTGGAGGCGAGAGGCATGCCGAAGAATGAACGAGAGGCGCGGATAGAAGAATTTACAGATGAACTCGGTATTTCTAACCTGTTACATCGTAAGGCGTATACCCTTTCGGGGGGTGAATGTCGGCGCGCAGAAATTGCACGGGCATTGGCCGCACAACCGGAATTTATACTTTTAGATGAACCCCTGTCGGGTATTGATCCAATCGCTGTCGCAGACATAAAACAACTGATACTTCACTTGCGGAACAGAAATCTGGGTATTCTGATTACTGATCATAATGCAGTAGAAACCCTTAATATTGTTAATAGAGCTTATCTTATTGCCGATGGAAAGATTACGCTATCAGGCACACCTGAGGAACTCTTAGAAAGTGAAGTGGCAAGAGAACTCTATTTTGGACATAATTTCCAGTATTCCAAACAGGATTTTGCCTCGTAATTCGGTATTAAGTAGGGCGGTTAGGAAACCGCACCTACCGGACTTCGGAAGCTAATATTAACCGTTTAATAACTTAATCTTCATAAAGGATTTTCTGAGATGATATGGAGTATTCCGCAATGAAAATGACGCCGAAACTTACTCAGCATCAGACTCAGCAACAGAGAATTGTCATGACTCCTAAGTTGCAGCAAGCAATAAAGGTGTTGATGTTACCCCAATATGAACTGTCTCAATTTGTTGAGCAAGAGATGCAGCAGAATCCATTTTTGGAAATTGAGGAAGAACATGAAACTGCTTTGAGTAAAGAAGATTACGACCCATCCCCACAATTGAATACGCCTGAAATTAATATAGATAAAAGGGATACAGAAGTTGATATTGATTGGCATTCGGTGTTTGATGACCTACGAACACCAGTTGTAACCGCTAATAATGCAAATGATCCAGATGCACCTGAACCTGATGTTGCCGAAGCAATTTCACTACAAGAATTTCTTTATCAGCAACTTCAGTACTCACCTTTCACCGATAGACAACGCGAAATAGGAGAATTGATTATTGGAAATTTAAATGATGACGGTCAGCTTGTCATGAAAATGTTTTCATTGCCAAGTGATTTCTGTCAGGATTTTGAGAAGGGTGTTGTATCCACAGAATTAGAAATACTGCTGGTTAAGAAATTGCAATATAGTAATGATAACGCCAAACAATCGAAAAAAGAAAAGGATGATGAACAGAGATTTAAAATTATGAATAGGGATGTATCATCGTCAGGTGTAGACAATAATAATAATAATCCAGATAGTTGGATACTAAATGATACTGAGGAACTGAAAACCTATACAGTTGTAAAGGAAGACGATGAACTTACAGTGTATGAACTGACTTTAGAAGACATAGCTTGGGAAGTAGGTTGTTCGGTGTCTGAGGTAGAGGATGTACTTCAGACGATCCAAAATACATTTGAACCCGTTGGAGTTGCTTATCGTGATATCAAAGAAACGTTATGTCTTCAGATAGACCATCATCGCTTACACCCCATTAATTCTAATGGTCAGCGTAAGAGGCGTAGCGAGGAACCTTTAGATTTAGCAAAATGCATTGTGGAAGAACATTTGGACGATCTGTTGAATAATAAAATTACAAACATATCGCGATCACTTGATGTAGAAAAAAGCAAGATACAGGAGGCATCCCGATGGATCAGTACATTATCACCGTATCCAGGAAGATATTTCACCGACCCTGCTGTCAAAGATTTAGC
The DNA here is from genome assembly GCA_022828145.1 of Candidatus Poribacteria bacterium. Lineage (GTDB taxonomy): Bacteria > Poribacteria > WGA-4E > WGA-4E > WGA-3G > MSPOR6. Next base: position 14,234 of record JAJEJA010000026.1, read on the forward strand.
GAAACATCATGGCTCAGTGCAAGGGATAATCCCAGATGTGCAGATCAAAGAAATAGATGGTGAGTATCGTGTATTTCCTTTGGATGACTATGTGCCACGTTTGCGAATCAATCCGTACTATGTTAATCTGATGCGAAACGATAACCAGACTTTAGAACCGGAAACAAAAAAATGGATTGAACAGAAATATAGTGATGCTGCTGATCTTCTAAGCAGTATTATACAACGAGGACGCACGATTGAACGGGTTACAGAGGCGATATTTGAGATTCAGTCTGACTTCTTGACAGATGGTGCCAATGCAATTAAACCCTTAACGTTGAAGACAGTGGCAGATATGGCAGGTGTTCATGAATCAACGGTGAGCCGCGTCACAAGTAGCAAATATGTAGAGACCCCCCAAGGCACCTATCCTTTGAAGTTCTTTTTTAGCAATCAATTGGCTACAACGCACGGCGAATCTGTGTCAGCAAAACAGGTAAAAGCAATTATACAAGAGTTGATTAGTAAAGAAGATGCAGCCAAACCGCTAAGCGATCAAGCGATAAGTAATTCACTAAAGGATCAGGGAATAAAGGTAGCACGTCGAACAGTACAAAAATATCGTGAAGAACTTGGTATCCTTGCTTCCCGGCAAAGAAAAAATGTATAGCGTTAATGTGGAATTATAATTTTTTATTATTATATTTAATATGCGGAGGGAGACATTATGAATATAACCTACTCAGGGCATAACGTAAAAATAACTGAGGATATCCATAATTATATGTTGAAACGAGCACAGAAAATTGAACCGCGTTTTGGTGAAATGCAAGAGTTTAATGTTATCCTTAGGTCAGAGAAAAATCGTTTTGAAGCAGAGGTGAAAGTATTAGCACCCCGTGTGTCGTTCTATGCCAAACATAAAACACACGAGATCATATCTGCCTTAGATGGTGCTTTTGATAAAGTAATAAGTCAGATCCGCAAACACAAAGAGAAAGTCAAAGATTGGCGACATAATGTCCCGCATCGTGAGGTAGTGGAAAAACTAAATCCCGAGACATCCGAAACGGCTTTAGATGTTGACATCGCTGATCCGCCCGAGATAGTACCTGCATCTGAAAAGTTCGCTGCGAAACCACTTACGGTGAATGAAGCTCTTGCAGAACTACATTCCTCTGGCGAAACATTATTGATGTTCTTGAATTCAGATACGCGTCAGGTTAATTTACTCTATCAATCCGATGATGGGACGTATGGCTGGGTAGAACCATCTTTTACATAACTGATCCGGTTAGGTTAGTTTGAACAATTGATTTCATTTAGGTAATTATATGGCAAATCTTCCAAAGGTTTATGAACCTCGGTCTATTGAGGATAAATGGTATAAATTCTGGCAGAACCACGGTTTTTTTCATGCTGAAGCCACTTCCGAAAAACCACCTTATGCAATAGTTATTCCCCCGCCAAACATCACAGGTAGTCTACATGCTGGTCATGCGCTTGATAACACGCTTCAAGATTGTCTGGTCAGATGGAGACGCATGGAGGGTTATAACGTCCTCTGGATGCCGGGTACTGATCATGCAGGTATTGTTACTGAACTGATAATGGAACAGAAACTCGCAGATGAAGGTACAAACCGCAACGAACTAGGACGAGAGAAATTCATTGAACGCATGTGGGAATGGAAAAATGAGTCTGCTGATTATATCGTTTCACAACTTCAGCAACTCGGATGTTCTTGCGATTGGGAACGGGAACGTTTTACACTTGACGAGGGTTTATCAGAAGCAGTCCGTACAGCGTTCGTTAAACTCTTTGACCAAGAATTGATTTATCAAGATACGTATATGGTTAATTGGTGTCCTCAGTGTAATACTGCGGTTAGTAATCTTGAAGTAGAACAGATTGAAATTGATGGCAACTTCTACCATATCCATTATCCAGTTGTTGACAGCGATATAGTACTGGAGATTGCCACCACTCGTCCAGAAACGATGCTGGGTGATACAGCAGTCGCTGTTCATCCGGACGACGAACGGTACAAACACCTGATTGGTGAGCAGGTGCTGCTTCCCCTTGCAGATAGAGAGATTCCAATTATTGCAGACTCTTATGTCGACACAGAATTTGGAACGGGGGCATTAAAAGTGACACCAGCACACGATCCAAATGACTATGAAATCGGTTTGCGACATGACCTTAAGCAGCTAACTATCTTCACATCTGATGGTTACATGAACGATGATGCTGGGGAGGATTATGTTGGTTTATCTCGTTGGGAGTGTCGCGATACGGTGGTAGAGGATTTGGAAAAGACAGGCAGGCTGGTAAAAATAGTTCCACATCGACATGCAGTTGGACATCATGATAGATGTGATACAGTCGTTGAACCATCTGTTTCTTTACAATGGTTTATGAATGTACGTCCGCTTGCGGACCTCGCCATTGAGGCGACAAAAAAGGGTGAAGTCCAATTCATACCGGAACGAGAAACGGCACGGTTTCTACATTGGATGGAGAACATTGAACCCTGGCCACTCTCACGGCAGAGATGGTGGGGACACCAACTCCCTATATATTACTGTGATAATTGTGGGAAAGTGATCGCTGCGATGAAGATGCCTGAAGAGTGTGAATGCGGCGGAACATCTTTTCGTCAGGAGGAGGATGTATTAGACACTTGGTTCAGTTCTGGTCTGTGGCCCTTCTCAACATTGGGATGGCCCAAAGAAACCGATGAGTTGAAAACCTTCTATCCTACGTCTGTTCTGGTTACAGGATGGGATATTCTGTTTTTCTGGGTAGCCAGAATGATTATGTTGGGGTTAGGTTGTATGGATAAAGTGCCATTCCGTAAAGTCTTCTTACACGGTCTTGTTGCAGATGAGAAGGGACAAAAAATGAGTAAGTCGAAAGGGAATATTATTGATCCTTTGGATACAATCGCCAACTACGGTACAGACGCTTTCCGTTTCGCGCTTGCAAACATTAGTACGCCGATTCCTTATGTGCCATTACCAGAATCTCACATTGAGTCTGGTAGAAGATTTGCTAACAAGGTGTGGAATGCTGCTCGTTTTATTCTCATGAATTTAGAGAAATTCCCTGTTCCAGATGAGAGTGAGATGTCCGATACCGGAAAAGAATTATTAGAGGTGCAGTGGATACAGAGTCGCCTGAGTCATACAATTCAAACAGTAACGGAGGCTTTTGAGAGTTTTCGTTTCTATGAGGCAGCGCAGACGATATATGCTTTTCTCTGGCATGAATTCTGTGATTGGTACGTAGAATTAGCGAAACAACGTCTTACCAAAGATGAACCTGAAGCTTTATGGGTTGCAGCAGAAGTTTTGGAGCAGATGATGAGACTTCTACATCCTATTATGCCATTCATTACTGAAGAGATATGGCAACAACTGCCACGCAATCGTACTGATACAGATTTAACCGAGGCTGTATCTGTTACCGTTGCACCATTTCCTAAACCGAAAGAAAAGAATTCAACTGCAGAAGAGACTATGTCAGTTCTGATGGATGTAATTGATAACATTAGAAGCATCCGCGGTGAGTTGAATGTACCAATTGGAGCTGCTATAGATGTCATCATTCAGGCACCTGATAGAGAAATTAGGAGTCAACTTGAAACTTATCTTGGTCATTTTTTACCTGCTTTTACACGCGTTGAAAAGATGGAAATTGGTGAAACGATGGATAAACCTGCATCATCTGCAGAGGCAGTCATTGGAAATCTGGTAATTTATATCCCGTTGGCAGGTGTGATTGATTTTGATGCTGAAAAAGCGCGTCTTACAAAGAGACATGAACAGATTGTAAAAGATATCGCTGCTGCAAAGAAAACTTTAGCCAATCCCAACTTTAAAGAACGGGCACCTGAAGAAGTTGTCGCACAAAAACAGGATCTTCTCAAGCGTTTAAATGCTGAAGAGGATAAACTATCGCGTAGTTTAACAATGCTTTCCTCATCATAAATGTAGGAAACTAATGAGATTTACAGTGGGACAAGTATGGGAATAGAAAATAACAATCAATGCTTTGTTTGTGGTAAGCAGAATCCTTACGGCTTGCAAGTTAATCCAGAAGTAAAACGTGCAGGGGCAGAAGTTCACATTCAATGCACACCACCCAAACACATGCAAGGGTGGAAAAACATACTTCACGGAGGGATTATCAGTACGCTATTGGATGAAGCAATAACGCATATAGGTATTGGAACTTATGATGGCCCTGCGGTTACAGCTCAACTTGAAGTGCGTTTCCGAAATCCCGCACCGACCGGTGTGAAACTATATGTGTCAGCTGAACGGATAAAAACTTCACGACGATTGATAGAGGCAAAGGCTACAGTAAGACTTAGTGACAATACGATTATCGCAACTGCTACTGGAAAGGTGATGCCAGTAGACGAGAGTTTTGCGCCTACGTCTTCACAGGAATGAACCCCTATGTAGAAAGGCATGCCCGTATTTCTATGAATACAGAATCACATTTTACCGCGCTTGAATCTGAAGCGCACCCTCGTTGGGACACAGATGTTCTCATAATTGGAAGCGGAGCCGCTGGACTGCGTGCCGCACTCGCAGCAAGTGAAAATGCTGATGTCACGCTAATTACAAAAACAACCCTCAAAGAAAGCAACACGCTTTACGCACAAGGCGGTATTGCCGTGGCAATGAATATTGACGACACCGTTGAACTTCATGTTAACGACACATGCAGTGCAGGTTGCGGGTTGTGCGATATTGAGGCAGTCAAAACAATGGTCGCAGAAGGTATCCCGCGGGTAACTGAATTGCTAAATTGGGGGGCAGATTTTGATTGGGAAGGAACGTTACCACGTTTTACACAAGAGGCAGCACACAGTCGCCGCAGAATTGTCCATAAGGGGGATGCTACCGGACGCGAAACTACGGATGTCCTCATACAACGTGTCCTAAATACTGAACGGATACGCACCATATCTAATGCCTTTGCAGTAGATATGCTGACAGACTCTACGAGCCAATCAGGTAATAACAGTATCACGTGTTACGGTATTAACGCTATCGTAGAAAACCAACTGGTAAATATCTATGCCAAGGCTACAATACTGGCAACTGGAGGACTCGGACAATTATATCCGTGTACTTCAAATCCTGAAGTAGCAACAGGTGACGGTTTCGCTGCTGCATGGCGGGCAGGCTGTGAGATGATTGACATGGAATTTGTGCAGTTTCATCCGACCACGTTATACCTGGATGGTGCCCCAAGTTTTCTTATTTCTGAAGCTGTGCGCGGTGAAGGAGGACGACTGATAAATATTCGCGGTGAACGATTCATGGATAAATACCACGAGAAAGGGGAACTGGCACCGCGAGATGTTGTCAGCAGAGCTATTCAAAACGAAATGATACTTACAGATTTCCCATGTGTATACCTTGATATAACACATAAATCTGCTGAATTTATTCAAGAACGTTTCCCGACAATTTCTAACACAACTACACATTACGGTTTAGACATTAGTATCGATTTAATTCCTGTCAGACCAGGGGCTCATTTTATGATGGGAGGAGTTCGGACGAATACCGAAACAGAGACGAATCTTAGTGGACTGTTTGCATGTGGTGAAGTTGCTTGTACAGGTGTTCACGGCGCGAACCGTTTGGCAAGCAATTCGCTTTTGGAATGTCTCGTGTTCGGTGTACGTGCTGGCGAAAATGCCGCAAAATATGCAAATTCACTCTCAAATACGTTACCACCCAAAAACCAGCTTACCCGTTTAAATGATGTCAATTCAGATATATTTAAGAATACAGTGTTAGCTGCTAAGGAGGCAATTCGCGATACGTTGTGGGAAAACGTAGGAATTGAACGAGATGAAGAAGGCTTGGAATTTGCATTGGCTGATTTAACGGAAATCGAAACAGAGATTGGACTCAATCCATCAACTTCTATCCCAACAACTTCTATGAATGGACAACCTACTGATATCCACTTAAACGAAATGCTCAATATGCTGAATGTTGCCTGGATGATTACGCACGCATCCCTTATTCGCACAGAAAGCCGAGGAGGACACTATCGCGCTGATTTTCCTGAGCAGGACAATGTTAATTGGAAACGGCGTGTCATAATGAAGATAGGTAATAAACCCGAATTTGTGGAACTGAATCAATAGTCCTTTAGACATATCGTCTCTAATTTCCCCAGGCCAATGCAATTAAGAAATCACACCTACCGACCCTCCACAGACTATTCACTCAATCGGCCAAATATAGGATTCTTCTGTTGCTCGGTTGGAACATTCAAAGCGGATTTCACTGCGGGCACTTCGGGTTGACCATATATCTCAACGTAATTGTCGTAACTGTTTATGACCTTTTTGATGTGCAAACGCGTTTCTCGAATCGTAATTTTCTCAACAAATTCATCAATGTCTTTGATGTTTTTGGATTCTAACCAGCGTCTCATGCGGCCTGGACCCCCATTGTATGCCCCAGAAACGAGCATTGCGTTATCGTCAAAAATTGAATTTAGATAACCGATGTATTTTGTTCCCATGCGTATATTCACATCGGGATCCTTTAGCATTGAGGTGCGGAAACGACGTATATTGAGTTGACGCGCAAGCTCTCTACCCGTAGAAGGCATAATTTGCATTAGACCGATTGCCCCTGCCCAACTGATTGCGTCTGTACGGTACCTACTCTCTTCTAATATCATCGCGTATATAAGAGCTGCATTGACATCGTACTTTTCAGAATATTTTTCCACCAGATGTTGGTAGTGCAGAGGATATAGGAACTTTCTCAGTTTAGCAAGATCACCGCTTGCTTGGTTCTGGAATGCAGGACTCATCAAAGCACTATCAGCGACCTCCCTCGCTTTGTCATACTTTTCCATGGCTTCATAGCATTTCACCAAAGCAAAGTAGCACTCTTTTGCAGCTTGTCTGTCTTGTTCAATGTAACGGGTTAATTGATAAACTGCGTCTTTATACAATCTTAGTTTCATCAATATCGGCAGGTTTTCAGGACATGCTGTCTTTTCAGGTAGGTTTGCATCCTGAATAGCTTTCGGTTCTAATTCAGAAGTTTTGATATTTAGGATTTCTTTTGCTCTTGCGCTATAATACCAGTAGCGCGCCTTCGCGACTTCTTGATATATCTCTTTGGCAAGTTCAGGTTTATTCTGTCGTTCGCGTATTTTTGCCATCCAGAAGTGTGCTCCCATGGCATATCGGTTTCCGGGGAAGTTTTCTTTTAGCCCCTCAAATGCCTTGTAGCTTTCTTCATACTGTTTTCTATCAAACCGTTGCCATCCAATACGCCAGGCTGCCCAATCCGCAAAATCACTACCGGGCGCTACATCAATCAGCCGAGAATATGCTTTTAATGCTAATTCCGGTTTTTCTCGTCTTTCATGGATTTGTGCAATATCGTATAAGGCATTATCAACAAGTTCACTCCAGGAATATGTTTTAACAAAACTCTCAAGTCGGTTAACAGCAGTTGTGAGACTGCCTTTCAGTCTATAACATTGTGCAATTTGATAATGTGCGCGGGTCAGATATTCAGTTTTGTTGCCAAGAGCAATTATATAGTTGTAGTTTTTTGTAGCGGTATTATACCACTTGCGTGCTTTATAACTTTGTGCAATATAGTAGAGGGCCCTTCCTTTCATCTTTACATCAGAACTCTTGGAAAGAACTGTCAATTCATTTATTGCAGATTTCCAATTGTTTTGGTAATACTGTACCAATCCACAATTTAACCTATCTTGTGTTGTCAGTTTCAGGCTGGTGTGGTCAGAGGCAAGCATTTTCAACTTACGGACTGCTTTTTCAGCAACCCTATCTGATTGTTGTTCGGCAATAAGTTTCTGATGCATTTGGAAGGCTTCGTTATACCTTTCTAAACCCTCCTCACATCGTGCTAATGCGTATTTCACTTCTCGCTGATTTTGGGTTGTATCTACAATGTTAGTAAGGAGTACTTTTGTTTTCTCGTACTGACTCTGTTCCAAGTGAAGTTGGGCAAGGTTCCAAATCGCCTCATTGAGGTAAGGATTTTGGGGGTAATCGTTAATAAGTCGTGTGTACCATTTAATCGCTTTCGTCTCGTTTTTCATGCCTTCATATAGCTTAGCGAGTCGGTAGGTAGCACTATCTGCAAGTGGGTAATTGTTTGTAATAACTCTCACATAGTTTCCTACAGCTTTGGGACGATTTCCCAGTTTCTCATAGTTATAGGCGAGTGTGTGATGTATCTCAAGTTTTTCAGAGGCAGTAAAATCATATTTCAGTAACATCTCTAATTTTGTAACTGCCAGTCTGTGGTCCTTCCTATCAACTGCCTTAAATGCCTCTTTCCATGCAAAGTCTCTCGCTGTGTCTGCATATATCTCAGTAGTAGACATAGAAAAAGTGCAACAAATTATGAAGAGACCGAATAGGATCAAACATTTACTGAATGTTCTGGTTTTGACAGGATTCTGAGTAGTTTGCATAGATAACTCAACAAGCGTACTTAACGCTATTTCCTCCTAATGTGATTATCTCAGTAGTATTGTTCTTGTGTTTTTTGATTAAATCTAAGATTGTTTTTATATTTTATATCTAAACAGTATATTATAACGTAATTAATGTGCTAAAGGCAACAAAATTTGGTTTTTCAGTATTATGGATGGTCTTTTCCGTTCACATGAAACCGGTAAAGAGGTGGCAGTGAGAGTTCCAGAATTCTAAAGATGGTAAATTACAAAAATTCTGCCTCGCTTGCCACTGACATCTACATTGACTTTTTGCCTAACTCGCAGATCGTTGTGTCGTCTGATACATTTATCTAATTGGAGAGGATCCAAAGTCAGTAAGACCATTCTACCTCTCGGTTTTAGGACGTTTTCAAACTGATGTAGCGCGTTACCAAAAAAATTAGAAATTTCAGAAACTGCTTCTCTCGTTCCTGTGTTAATTGTCATATTGCAGACGATTTTGTCTACAGAGTTCGGCTGAATTGGCAGTTTGTGTGCTTCCCATTGAAAAAACTGACGCGGTTGGTGCTGACGACCAAAGTTTGTTTTTGTGGCGGCCAGAGATTCTGTTGAAATGTCACCACCGATAAGATAACGATATCTGCCTGAATACGCGCGTTCTAAGAGGATAGTTCCAGCACCACACATGGGATCTAAAAAAATATCATTGGGATGCGGCTGCGATAGTAAGACCATACCGTAAGCAATAGTGGACTTAATGGAATGAGCAACAGGGGCCTGTTTTTTTGAACGTTCTCCCCAATTCTGCTTTGAAATTCTGATGCTAATATACGCATCTCCGCCATGCAGCTCAGCCAATATATCCAGGTCTGAACCGGATCTGTTCAGTTGCCATCCACGATTGATGAACACTTTCTCAACAACATGCTGCAGATCCCGTTTCTGAAAATTGCGTTGACCAGACATCCGACAAATAACACGAAAAGGTATTCTCTTACGCAAACGCATCCCTGTCTGACGACACCTGTTTACTATATCCTGCAGATTCAGCCGAGAAATCGCGTTACGTATCGCTGTCAAGGACTGACGAGATCGTGTCATGCCAGTAATATGTTTAACGATGATGTGCAAATGTTCTGCTGTGCGGAGTTCTAACAGATCTTTTGGACTTCCGTTAAATTGAAAAACTATTTTCTGTGGTTCGCGTTTCAGAATTTTGAGATTGGCACTATCACCATAGCGGGCAAGTATCTCTTTTCGTGCTAAACTCTCTAAACCAGATGAAACGGAGATTGAATAGATCATATTGCCTCTTTTGTATGCGTAATTGATTAACAAAGTTTTGTTTTCGGAGATTGCAACATAAGATAGTACATCATTCTCATCTTCATGTCAAACAATTGTAACAGATTTTACCTACTAAATCGGAACATTTTGCTTGACATCCATGATGAAATTACCTTAAAATGAATCAATGCTTCAATAGGAATTCTACCGAATGTTTACGTATCAAAAATCGAATCTCACATCACTACAGGTAAAGGATATTGCAAGAATTACAATATGGGGAGTGGGATTAATTGGAGGTTCGCTCGGTTTAGCATTAAAGAAAAACGGTTTTGAGGGGGAACGGGTCGGTTTAGGTAGGAATATCGATAGATTAAAGATTGCTCAAGAACTTGATGCAGTTGACACTATTACTATTCAGGTGACAGAAGGGATCCAGAACAGCGATCTGATTGTGCTATGTCCACCTGTAGATTATGTTTCACTGTTTGTCAGAGAGGTATTAGAATTTGTTAAATCAGATGATAAGCATACTGTATTGACAGATGTTGGCAGCACTAAGGCTATGACCGTCACGGCTGTTGATAGGATGTTAAACGAGACATGTTCACGAAATGTTTCTTTTGTCGGCGGACATCCCATGGCAGGTTCGCACGAAACTGGCGTAGGGGCTGCTCAGTCAGACCTATTCGTCAATTCAAAGTGCCTTCTAACACCAACCGAATACACAGATGAGCAGGCATTGGAATTGGTAAAAGATATGTGGCATTTTGTCGGGGCAGAAACGGTTATGTTATCACCTGAGTCACATGATCAACTTATAGGAGCAGCGAGTCACCTGCCGCACCTCATCGCAAGCATACTTGCAAACAGTGTTGCAAATTCTGGGACAGATGAAGGGAATGCCTTGGACTTCACAGCAACCGGTTTTCGAGATACAACCCGGATTGCTGCTGGGACACCAGAATTATGGACAGGTATCTTTTCCCAGAATTCGGAAGTTGTTTTACAGCTAATAGATGATTTTGTTGACAACATAAACGAATTCAGAACTTTGTTAAAAACCGAGAATCATTCAGAAATTGAAAAGATTCTTACTGAAGCACAAGAAATAGTAATAAAACAGAGAAATCTAAGAAAATAGATGGTTAAGTTAGGAGAACGCGTGACAATTGCTATGGATGGACCAGCAGGTTCTGGGAAAAGTACTGTTGCCCGAAAGGTTGCAGAAAAACTCGGGTTGCTCTACCTTGATTCAGGGGCAATGTATAGAGCAGTAACAGTGCTGGCAATCCAACATAAGACGCAGACGAACATGGTCAAACTCATTGAACTTGTCAAGGCATGTGAAATTACATTTGATGATAATGGGAAGAAAATTTTCCTCAATTCCGCTGATGTTTCTGATCAAATACGCACTCCTGAAGTAAATCGGTTAGTTGCGGATATTGCAAAAGTTCCTGAAATACGGACAGAGATTGTCAGACATCAACAAAAAATTGGAGCAGATGGAGGTATAATTGCTGAAGGCAGAGACTTAACGACAGTTGTGTTTCCGCATGCTGATTTTAAAATCTACCTTGATGCTTCTATGCAAGAAAGAGCTAAACGCAGATTCGCTGAACTACAATCTCAGAATGTTGACACCACTTTGGAAACCGTTGAAAATGAAATTAAAACGCGTGATGAAAAGGATACATCGCGTGAACATAGTCCGCTTCGTCCTGCCGAAGATGCAACACGGGTTGATACGACAGGAAAAACAATTGATGAAGTCGTTGACTTCATTGTTAAAATAGTTGGAAAATAGATTATTGATTCATTTGCTAGTCTGAAGAAAGGTTTGAAGTTCATACGTTAGAACAGAAGCTACATGTGGTATACAAACAATCAATTCTGGTCACCCCGCCGAATATATCGGTGGGCACATAGATTAACATATCTTTTCTGTAAGGTCATGGGACATATTGAGACACACGGTGTTGAAAACATACCTCGTGAAGGAGGCGTATTGTTAGTCTCTAACCATATAAGTCTATTGGATCCTGTGATAGTAGGTTCTGCTGCCAATCGTGAGATTCATTTTATGGCGCGAAGCAACGTATTCAATGTTCCACTATTAGGACCGCTTATATCAGTTTTTAACGCATATCCTGTTAACCGAGGCAGACCAGATTTAGGTGCATTACGTAGAACGATTACGTTGTTGAAGAGAGGTAATGCTGTGCTAATATTCCCTGAGGGTACGCGTAGTTTTGATGGTAAGTTAGGAAAAGCACACGACGGTGCCTGCTTTATAGCACACCGGGCGAATGTTCCGACAATCCCAGTATATCAAAAAGGTGCAGAAAAGATGATGCCGCGCGGTAGTAAACGGATTCGCAGAGCGAAACTCTCAGTTACGTTCGGAAAACCGATCGATTTCTCACATATCGTTGAGTCTGAAATTAAACGCGAGATGTATCAGGAAATGGGTGTGCAGATGATGGGAGCAATATCAAACTTGGAGAATCATACGTTACATAGAAGGTAGTTCTTAGGAGAAATCAGGTCGGATTTGCCAAAATATTCAATACATCCCCTTCCTGAACTGCATAAGATTTACCTTCAACTCTCAACACCCCTCTGTTTCGTGCTTCTGAATAGCTGCCGCATGTTACTAATTCCTGCCAATTTATACATTCAGATCTGACAAACCCACGTTCGAAGTCTGTATGGATTTCACCTGCAGCTTCAACTGCAGTCTGACCATCACGTAACGTTCTGGCTCTTACCTCTTTTGGACCACCTGTGAAAAAGGTTATCAACCCCATCAATCTATACGATATTTGTATGAACCTTTCCAAAGCGGATTCCTTCAATCCCATCTCAACCATAAAGACTTCCGCATCCTCTTGGTCGAGTTGTGCAATTTCCATTTCTAATTGTGCAGCAAGGACGATAATGGCAGTCTTTGGATATTTTTCAAATTCTTTAAACCGATTCCGTGTTTCATCAACCTTAGGCAACTGAGTCTCACTAATATTAAGAACTATTAGGATAGGCTTTAATGTTAAGAAACCGTATCCGCGAATTAGCATTTCATCCTGATCAGATATGGTTAATGTGCGCAAGGGTTTACCATTCTTCAAAGCTGTTTGAAACTGTTCTAATACACGAAATTCGTTTATGTGTTCAGGTGTTTTCTCATTCTTCAGTAATTTCTCAAGTCTATTGAGTCGTCCTTCTATGATCTGTAGATCAGCGAAGATGAACTCTAAATCTACAGTCTCAATATCTCGGTTTCCGTCTACGTTTCCATCGACGTGAGGTACAGTGTGATCTTCAAACAGCCTAACAACATGCGCGAGTGCGTCAACCGTTCGAAGTTCTCCTAATACTTCAGCATCTAAAGAAGTGTGTTGAGAGTTCTCCAGGTTTGGATTTATGGCATGATGAGAAGTTGCACCTCTATCAACATAATCAATTGTAGCTGGAATGGTTTCTTTGGCACCAAAGACATCCTGCAATGGTTTCAACCTATCGTCTGGCACACTAACAGTGCTAAGGTTAACTTGGTTTTTGTTAGTATAGTTGCCAACTTCTGCGTTGGAATGTGCGATGGCGTTGAAGACTGTTGTTTTTCCGACATGAGGCCTACCGACGATACCTATTTTCATAATCTTGCTGCTTATTGTGTTTTAGTTTGACAATATTGATATAAAATGCTACTATATTTTATCATATTTCATGAAGTTATCACATAGAATCTCATATAATCTACAAGGACAGAAGCGATGAGTACCGATGCTCCAAAATGGAAACGACATCTGACAAAGGCACTGATAGTTGTCTTAGTAATCATGGTGTGCATCTCAATATTACAGTGGTTTGTTATTATTGCACTATTTGGATTTGGAACAGAAATGTTGAAGGATGCAATGGTGAGACAGGCTCCAGAAGGTGTAGATCGCCAGTATATTGTGAATACCCTTGATCGTGTTAAGAACAGAGCACAACAGTTACCATTTAGTTTTATTGCGGGTAAAATCAATCTAAGCAAGCTCAAATCTGCCGGTGAATATGCTATTGAAGCAAATGACGATGAGGTTTGGAGTGCTGAAGAGATCACTACACTTCTGATATTTCTAAACGCTTCTGTTGGTTACAAACGAGAAACCGAGTAATAGATATCTATGCATTTAACGCCACCCTACGAACAATTCTCTTATGCTTATGACCGCATGATGAAAAATGTGAATTACATAAGGTGGTGTGATTATATTGAATCGCTATTCAATATGTATCGGTGCAGTCCGCGCACTATACTTGATTTGGGGTGCGGGACAGGTTCCCTGACAATACTGTTAGCGTCAAAAGGATACAAGGTTACCGGCTTAGATAGAGCAGAAGGCATGTTAAATGTTGCTCGTGAGAAAGTTGAAAATGAGGACCTGAAGATAACACTCCAACAAGGAGACATGATCGATTTTCAACTTTCTGAGAAGTTTGATGCAATCCTCTGCACCTACGATAGCATCAATTACGCAATCAACGAAAATGAACTTCGCACGATGTTTGAAACTGTAGCGAAACATCTCTCAACAGACGGTCTCTTTATCTTTGATGTTACAACAGAGCGGAATATCGTTGAACACTTCCACAACAAGACATTTTCAGAGAATCATCAAGATTATTCATACATCTGGAAAAACACCTATCTATACAATACCAAAATGTGCCGTACTTTCCTTACCTTCTTCATACGGGACGGAGAACATTTTAGACGATACGAAGAAGTACATCAACAGCGAATCTATGAAGTTTCTACAGTAAACAGTTTGCTGAAAACTACAGGTTTTAAGTTGCTCAGTGCTTATGATATGTATACTTTCAACAAATGGAATCGCTCTTCAGATAGGATTAACTTTACGGTAATGAAGGTATAGTTTTCTTCTGTAGGTCGGGTAGAGGAACGAAACCCGACACGTGATGATTATATCTATCATGTCGCCAGTTAAACTTGTAGGTTGGGTAGAGGCACGAAACCCAACATCTTGACCCCATTATAGACCAATACGTGTCGGGTTTCGTTCCTCTACCCGACCTACTTATTTAGTCTGGACTATCCACTACAGGCCCTCTGCGATAAGGTCGCCAACTTCTTCAGTTGTGTATCCCATTCTGCCTGCGCCGAGGTCTTTTATCTTTCCACTTGCCAATAGATCAGAGATTGATTTTTCTACATTTGCTGCAGCGTCAGTATATCCGAGGTGGTCCAGCATCATCCCCGCTGCGCCGATAGCCGCAATCGGATTGATCTCGTTCTTTCCAGTATAACGTGGTGCTGATCCGTGAATCGGTTCAAACATTGCGACACTTTCAGGATTTAGGTTGCCTGATGCGGCGACCCCCATGCCACCCTGTATCATCGCACCGAGGTCCGTAATGATGTCTCCGAACATATTACACGTTACAATCACATCAAACCATTCAGGATTTTTTACCATCCACATAGTAGTAGCATCAACAAAAGCGTATTCTTTCTTTATATCGGTGTATTCTTCACCGACTTCATCAAAAACGCGTCGCCACAGGTCGTGTGCATAAGTCAGGACGTTAGCTTTATCACAGAGGGTTAGGGTATTCTCTTTGTTGCGTTTCTGTGTGAGTTCATAAGCATAACGGACACAACGTTCTACACCCTTGTAGGTATTTATCATCTCCTGAATTACGACCTCATCGCGTGTACCCCGCTTTAAGTGTCCACCTATACCGGAATATAATCCTTCCGTATTCTCTCGGACAATGATGAAATCTATGTCTTCAGGACCTTTGTCTTTTAGCGGTGTAGGCACACCGGGATAGAGTTTTACAGGACGTAGATTGATATAGAGATCAAGTTCAAAGCGGACTTTTAGTAAGATCCCCTGCTCTAATATACCTGGTTTGACATCTGGGTGCCCGATTGCTCCGAGATAGATAGCGTCAAGTCCACGTAGTTCCTCAAGTATTGAATCTGGTAAGACTTCACCAGTTGCAAGATATCTGTCTCCGCCGATATCGTATTCAACGGTGTCATATTTGATGCCATTCTGTTCCGCTGCTGCCCCGAAGACTTTCATCGCTTCTTCCGTCACTTCGGGGCCTATTCCATCACCAGGGATGAGACCAATTTTATACATAGATTTACTCCAAATGTTTTCTGATAGGGTTTATTTCTTTCTATATTTTAACATACTTGGGTTGATAATGCAAATTTGTGTAATGGAAGGATGGAAGATTGGAAGATTGGAAGATTGGAAGGATGGAAGGATGGAAGATTGGAAGAGGGATGGAAGGATGATGGGGTATGTAGCACAATCAAGAATGAATGTTGCTCAAAGAGGCACAATCTAACAGAATGTGCTACAAAGAACCACAAACAAGGATGAATGTGCTACAGCCATAATCAATATCAATTGCAATCCATTAATTATTCAGTGGAATCGGAGGTTTCGTGTATCCGCCAGGTGCTACCTGGACCTTTTGACAGAATTTCAGCAAGTCCTTCTTCTTGTAGGTACCTGAGTGCTGTTCTGATAGGACTGGTTTTTGCTGTAGATGGGAAACCGCCGCGCGATTCATGAAAACTATTGACAGTTGTGTCAATGTCACGTCTTCTGATCGTTTTCCCTGATAGTAGATCTAAAATCAGCCTTCTGGCGATTTTAGGTGTGAGGTGTACGCCTTCGTATCTATAGTTCTTACGCATGTCTTATTCCTTTCTTGTCTTTTGACAAATACAATGCATTTAATAATACAGTGCCTTTATAATTAAAGACACAGTTTATTATTGAATTAGGTGCATTATTTGGAAAAAAATATGACGTTTGTCTGATAGAAGGCGTACATATCTTATCTGATAGTTCGTAACGTTGTTGTTATGGTTTCATCTGAGGAGTCGTCCTTTAGTAATACGTGAAATATACCACGTTTTTCTGTTCCAATGTAAAGTTTATCTGTGTTAGCAGAAAGAGAAACAACTTTATCTGGGATGTTGTGTATAATCTGTTTCCACCTACCGGAAGGCTCTAAGCGATAAGCACCCATATTACCTGCACCAAAAAGATTGGATCCGTCAGTTGTGAGCATCTCTACGATGATCTGTTTTCCGATACTATCCGATAACATAAGCCAATGTTCTCCGGTGTGTGAAGCCAAAACACCCATATCCGTAGCAATATAAACCGTAGCATCTACAAAGAGTATATCCTTTATATTCGTAAACCTATATGGAATATTCAGCGTAATATCTTGCCAACTGTTGCCACTATCAGTTGATTCGAACAACTTACCATCTCGCTTACCCATGTAGACTGTTGTTGCTGAAGCTGCTAATTTTGTACCTCTGTCATACAAATTATCAGTTTTTATATTCAGATCTGTTAATCCAGTGTCTACTGTATCAATACTACCGAGAGTCCATTTTAGGAGTTTACGTCTATATTCTGCATAAAAGGTATTGCCGCTTACAGCGAAGCTGCTAACCATCGGTTGTCGATCAATAACTAATAGGTCTTTATGATCTAAATCTGCAGCATTTACCCACAGTTCAGAAGAGGGTATCCTGTGAATCAGAGAAAGGACTCTATCGTCCCGTAAACGAAAAATGCACAATTCATCCTGTTGCGGTATTATGGCATACAAAGTGTTGTTAGTGCATATCAGTTTTGAATTAGTAAAATAGTTTGCGTTTTGTGGGTTTTTCTCAATGGTCTTTGGGATGAACCCGCAGTAATCAATCTGAATGTTTTCCCATGAGTTCCCATTGTTATCTGATTTAAAAAATCCATTGCCAGTATACACATAGAAGCTATTGTTGAAGGCAACCATGTCTAACACCTTAGATTTTACCATGCCATCCGTGAATGGATGCCAGGTTTCACCCCCATCGATTGTACGTAGCATTCCTGTTGTTCCGACTTTGTAGAAAGTATATGCATTTGTTGCTAAGATAGAAGAGTATTTTGATGGAAATAGGTTGTCGTCCATTCCAAGGTTTGTCCATGTTTCTCCGCCATCTTCTGATTGGAATGCAGGCATGCCTAATACAAAAAGTGTCTTATCTGCAGCGGATATTTCTGTAGGTCCTGTGTATAAGGGTCTCTTGACAAATGTCTCATCTTCAGGTGTTATTTCTATCCAGGAGGAACCTGAATCGGCTGAGTGAAAAACTTTACGGGACATTTCGTCAGGTGAACCTGCTTTGATATATTCTACACTAAGAAAATCCGGTCCCGTCACAACATAGAGGTTATTTTCAGATACAGCCATAGAATGAACAGTTTTTGACGGATCAAGTGGTATCTCCTTCCATAGACCCGATTTTAGACGGTGTAGATTTCGGTCTGTTCCAATAAACAGCGTGTTTCCAACCGAAGCAACTGCCGTAATTGTTTCCCCAGCCAATCCAGTGTTTAACGCAACCCACTCTTTACCAGCATCATCGGATCTAAATAATCCCTCATCTTTCAGTGCAAGAAACATACTAAGGTTCTCTGGTGTATCACCATTAATAATTAACCCAACGGCATCTCCTTCGGGCCGTGAACAGAAACTGTGCCATGTCTCACCCTCATCTTTTGAAGCGAATATCTCATCTGTAGAGACTAAAAAAATTATGTCACGATATTCGGTTATGGGGGAGCGATACATGTTAATGGGAACACTTGCGTTAATATTCATCCATGATGTCCCATCTTCAGTTAGTTTATAGATACTTGTTCTTGATACAGTGTAGATATTGTCTGAAGCTTTGAAGATTCTGGCTTGGGGAGATGTTTGTGGTCCGTTTACAGGAGTCCACGGTGCAACTAAGGCATTAAAAGCGTTATCTTGAAGATTTGATGCTAAATCCTCATTTGAAATTGTTGTTCCAAATCCTTGATTTTGACTATCCATATCTCCATTTCCAATTCTTCTTTGTAAAGTCGGTATGGAAACAGTATCAATGTGTATAGGCGATTCAACGATGTCAATAGTTGGTTTAGAGAGTGCTTCAAAACTGTATGGCTTCTGAAAATGCGTGAAATATTGATTCATTGACCCCAGTAGTAGAAGAATGACTAACGTAGCAGTGCCGAAAGCTGCCCAGGGTAATATAGGCTTTGCGGTTGGCGGAGTGGGATCTATATCAGCAATTTGCTTCATAATAGAATCAGTGAGATCCGTAGACAACTGAATGCTGTTAATAAATTCGGAATCTAAAAGGTCCTCTCGTGATTTTAGTCGCGTTCGTGCTCGGCGGAGCCTGCTCTTAACTGTGTTCTCTGATACACCTAAGAATTTGCCTATCTCTTTATAAGTCATTTCAGAGATGTAGTAGAGCGATAGCACTGTACGTTCACTCTCTGGTAACTTTGCCAGCAGATTTTTTACAATTTTACGTCTATTCGCGTTAGATTTCCTTTCACTTTGTTCCGTTTCATATAGTCTATAATATGCCTCTTCAATCTCTTCCATTGACATATCGTCCATGGATTGAATGGTTTGAAATTGGGTTTTGTTCTTCTTAATCCAATTCAGACAAAGCCTATTCGCGATAACATATAACCAACCCTCAACGTTTTTAGGGTTTTTTAGTGAATGTAGATTATCATACGCCTTTAAAAAGGTATCTTGTGTTATTTCTTCAGCTATGTGATAGTCACCAATCTTTCCCCAAGCGATTGCCTGCACTTGCTTTTGATACTTTTTTACAAAGAAAGCGAAAGCGGCTTCATCACCATCTAAGATCTTCTGAATCACTTTTACAATATCTTCTTTCATTCTAATAACAACTCCAAGGTTAATCTGATTTTTTGGTAAAACCAGAAGCATTAAATTCCATGTGCAAACGTTATGGTGAAGTTTGAAAATAATTACACACTTTCGGACCACGGTAGGTGCGGTTTCCCAACCGCACTGGTACAGACTGTATAATTAATTCAAAAATTTACTATAACCAATTTTCAATTTGAATTAGCGATATAATACACTATTTGTTCTTTTTGGGCAAGTTTTAATTAGATTGTAAGTCAGAATTGTTCAATTATTATACCTGTGAATCTTTGCTCACATTAACGCATATACAGCACAAATTCATTTTTTTTCACAATTTATGTCACTTTTTGCACCTTTTCCACTAATTTTTTGTGTCATGTATTATACAAGGTTATTTAACTTTTTGGCAGAACGTTCTGTTCAGTCAAATTTTATGAGATGCTCTCATGTTAAGTTGCTAACTCACTAAGTCCGGTTCCGATAACCGGATAGGAAAGGAGGTGAACCCTAATGTTCAACCAACTACGCGATAGAATTATAGAATTCATCAACTCCGAAGAAGGTAAAGTAGGAGTCAAAACATCGCTATCACTCGGTCTGGTAGGCGGAGGTTTGCTGTTAATGCAAACAATGTTTCCTTCTGCTGCTAAAGCTGGCTATGAGTGTTATAACGACGCTGATTGTGACGACGACGAAATATGTCATTTTTGGCAAGATGAGTATGATGATTGGCACTCTGAATGTAAGACCACTTAGGTAATTAATTCATTACCATTGGTTCCGCTGTTCCCGCAGCGGAACCAATTCTACATCAAAATAAGAATTATTCATTATTTTCATATTATCAACGTTATTAACAATAACAACGAGGAACTCATTTGCATGCTTTTATACGTCAGAACTTACGCATTTCCCCTTGAAAGGGGTTTAGGAGATTAAATGGTACGATGTTTCTATACACCTTTCGTCCCTCTGGGACTGTTGCATTGATATCGTTTCTATTTTCGATGAGTTTCTAAACCATGTATAACTTCACTAATAGAACAGAGCAGCCCCAGCGGGGCGACAGGTGTATAGAAATGCAAATATACTAATAATCTTTAGCCCCAGCGGGGCGACAGGTGTATAGAAATGCGAATATACAATAATCTTTAGCCCCAGCGGGGCGACAGGTGTATAAAAATGCGAATATACAATAATCTTTAGCCCCAGCGGGGCGACAGGTGTATAAAAATGCTGCCAGTTATTGTAGTCTTATGTTAGGTCATTATAGAAACTGTCCAAACTATAGTATATATAAAAGGGCAGTTTTATAAATGCGGATCCTCAATAAGACCGAAGTATAGGTTCATGTTTAAATTAAAAGGAGAAACACATTAAAATGAAGAGAGTTTTTGTTTATCTTATGTTAATAACCCTGTTATTCAGTTATAGTTGTCTATTGGTTAGTTTGGTTGGGAGTGTGCAAGCAGCAGAAAATTCCGTTATCTCATTTCTTTCTAACGAGAATGGAAATTACGATATATTTCTTATTGATACGGATGGAAACGTTCTACAACGTTATCCCACAGATTCGATGAGAAAGAGTAATCTCACATGTTATCCAAACGGTTACCTTTTCGCATATTCATCTAATGAACACGGTGATCCTGATATATATAAGATGGATATTAGGAACAATAAACCTATCCAGTTGACACATCATCCTGATAGAGATTTATGGCCTTCTTGGTCGCCTAATGGAGAGTGGATTGCTTTTGTGTCTGACCGAGAAGGAACACTAAATATATATAGAATGGACGTGAACGGCTCCAACATAATCAGATTAACTCACCAAGGCATTAACGGAAGACCCGCATGGTCTCCAGATAGTCAGTTGATCGCTTTTGATTCTCAAAGAGAAGGACATCACGCTATCTATATCATGAACGCTAATGGCGGACAGTTAAAACAGTTGACAGAAGATTTGCCACTGTGGCCAGGTTGTTCGTGGTCGCCAGATGGTACACAGATTGCTTATGCTGCAGGGAGATTTGATGAAGAAGGTGCAGATATTTTTACTATGGACGTTGATGGGAACAATATGAAAAAACTTACAAGCTTGGGAAGTGGCTTCCGTTCTGCTAACGCTGCGTGGTCCCCTGATGGGAAGTGGATCGCTTTTTCAGTTGTAAACGTAGCTGAGTGGCCAAATCCCGCAAACGGTTTTAGACTTATTTTCAGCGATAGCAC
Organism: Candidatus Poribacteria bacterium; assembly: GCA_022828145.1. Lineage (GTDB taxonomy): Bacteria > Poribacteria > WGA-4E > WGA-4E > WGA-3G > MSPOR6. Next base: position 36,017 of record JAJEJA010000026.1, read on the forward strand.
CATATACCTCGTAGATAACAGCGGTAACGGTGACGCTTTACCTCTTGAAAAGACAACGGGACTTTCAAGTAATCATGCACCTGTTTGGACATCACAAAGTTTTTTTGCAGTAACGCCTGATGAAAGTAAACAGATAATCACATGGGGTAAACTTAGAACATTGGGTTCTGAATAGGTTTTCATGACTTACTACGAATACTACATCATTTTTTTAGCACTTATCTTCTGTGGATACGCATGTTACACAGATATAAAAACACAGAAGATCCGAAATATATGTTCCTTCGGACTCCTTTACGCTGGGGTACTGAGCCAATTTATGGCGTGGTTTCTTGGGACAACGACACCACTTTACATCACCGGACTGTTTCTCGGTAGTGGGATCGTAGCATTTGCTTTATATTGGTTTGGTATTTTTTCGCCGGGTGATTCCAAGCTCTTCTGGGGACTCTGTTTGATTCTGCCGCCGCCACTATTCAGACTCTTGAGTGGTTTTATCAGTTTTCCACCGTTGATTCTTACACTTAATATCGTTATCCCTTACACAATAGGGATAGTCGTTTTTCTACTTTTTAAGTTCGTCTTTATAGGTCATAACCTGCGAATTATCAGTAGCAGTATTATACCGAACCTTAAAAAAGAGATCCTATTAATGCAAATCTTCAACTTATTGCTCTTAGTAGGTATAGGGTCAACCATTAGCTACCTTGCGGGATTCTTGGCATGGGAAATCAATAGACCTTTACAGATAGGTCTTGTCTTGACAACATTTACATTAGTCCGAACATTACTATCCAATATACCTAAAAATACGACATACTATGCAGTCATTGGATTTGCTTGTATCTGGATTTCATTGAAAGTCAGTGCATCAATATCGGGATTTATTTACAGTTTTGCTATCTTCTTAGGAATATATTTTTTCATTTTCATCATTGCCAAACAATTAGTTCTTGGATTGGCAATGCTGCTGGTTAAGGATATTGATATTGCCAATCTTCAGATCGGTATGATTCCTGCAGAACAGATTGTTCAGACTAAGGATCAGGATGGCAGAATCAGTTATGAAAAGCGACAAGCTACATTTTCAAGTGGTATAACAGATAACCTTATTATTACACCGAGTGCAACGGGTCTTAGTAAGGAAACAATAACAGAATTGAAAAAACTGGCGGATCAAGGTGCATTTACAAAATATGGAAATCAGATTAAGATCCAACCCGATATCTGCTTTGCACCAGTTATCACTGTAGGTGTACTTCTGACTATTCTTTGCCAAGGTCCGTTTTATTTGCAATTCATTCAACTATTTTAACATCAGTTTGATTAATCATTTCGGTTGCGTTCACTCACACCATTTCGTATCCGAGAGGCGTGAATTGTAGCACAAACTTTCAGTTTGTGGCACATCTTCGCAAACTGGAAAGTTTGCGCTACATTTATCAAACTCAAGTTATTCTAATTTTATTTATAAAAGGAGAGATCAATAATTTGATTTTATGTAACTTATGAAACGAACGATATTTATCATGGTCATTTTAACATTTCTTGTTACTTCCCCACCTTTATTCCTGGAATGGTTAGACTTTCGAAGGAAGAATCAGATACAGGAAATCAAGCAACAAGCGAGACCAATTTTCGGTGAACCTTATGAAAAGGTGCTTTCCGAACTTAAAGGCAATAACCCCCCTTCAGCCATTATCCTATACACAGGTAACACGAAAAGCCATCTTGAACCGTGCGGATGTTACCAAGAACAATCTGGAGGTCTATCAAGACGCGCTTACGTTATAGAACGAATCCGAGAGTGTGGATATCCTACACTCGTTGTTGATGCAGGGAACATTTTTGATGGGAAAGAAGAAATAGATGCAGAACGATGCAGAACCAATATTAAAGCATTGGCTGAAATGGATTATTCAGCAATCGCACTGAGTGAAAACGATCTTACATATCATGACACCTATCTTAGGCAACAAAAAGGGGTTGCAACCTTTCCGTTCTTATCACCTGGTGAAGCACAGAAGGATTTCACGCAGCAGTATGTCACGCAGAAAGCGGGTCAATATACCATCGCCTTTGTTGTAAGGGAAGCACCTCAACAAGCAGTATCAGAAGCAGATATCATTGTGGCTTTAGGTCATCTTAAAGAACCTGAACATATTGACGTTGTGATTCTACCAGAAGAAGTCGAAGCAGTGAAATCTGATACGAAAACGGTGTATGTAGGTTCAAAATCAGAAGGTAAAACTTTAGGTGTATTGGCATTTTGGTTGGATGAAAATGGAGAGATCGCAAATCATTACACAACACATATTGCGTTGACCGGTGAAGTCGGAGAATCGGAATCAATTCGCCACATGTTGACTGACTTTTACAGAAGCATTGCTAATAAACACAACACTTCTGATACTCGGCTTTTTGTTGAACAGATGTTAGAAAAACAGAATAGTGGATATATATCAGCAGAAACTTGTAAGTCGTGTCACGAACAGGAATATCTTCAATGGTCCGGAACGCGCCATGCTTTTGCTTATCAGACACTTATAAAAAAGGAGCGATACTTTGATCCAAACTGTGTCGTTTGCCATACCACAGGGTTTGGGTATGAGACTGGGTTCCAGATAGGTGATCAAGACTCAACGCTCAAAGGTGTGCAATGTGAAACATGCCACGGTCCAGGTAAACAGCACGCAGGCAATCCAAAGAAAAGCAATATCCGTAGTGGTAAAGATACATCACTCTGTTTAGAATGTCATGATCCAAAACATTCGCCAGGTTTTGCAGAAGTTGTAACATTGCATACAAAGGATGTCAACCACAGTCAAAAACCGATGAACTTAGAAGAACTGTTAGCATCACGAATAGAACGTGTGGGAAGACCGACGCTGGAGCTGTTTGTCATGAGTTATTGTCCTTTTGCTATCCAAGCAGAAAAGCAGATCATCCCGATTGTCAAGAAGTTCGGTGACAAAATAGACTTCAAACTTCGGTTTATCGCAGAAGAAAAAGATGAGATATCCTCACACGACATAACCCCCTTTGCCAGTCTACACGGTTACCCAGAAATAGCAGAAAACATCCGGCAACTGTTAATTGCGCGGGAATATCCAGAACAATCCTTGGATTATCTCTTGTGTCGTGGCAAAAAATTGAATAAGAGCTGGGAAGATTGTGCCAAGAAATTCGGTATTGATGTCCATAAAATTCAACGATTGTTTGATACACCTGAAACAGAACAGGCTTTCAGAGAAAACATCAAACGATCAGCAGAATTAGGAATTAAGGCTTCTCCAACAATCTTAATAGATAACCATCAATTCCCAACGAATCAACTGCTACGTGCCAGTGGAACTCCTTGTGAGTGATTTTCACAGAAATATTTTTCATTTTATGCACCTATTTGGGTAAAAAATATTGTCTTAAGTTATGAAGGGAAAATGTGATCGCATTCCATACTTTTTGGAAATCTAATTGATGATTTATTAGAGGAGTTCAATTTGCGTATTTTTCCCGGAATCTATCGTTTTTTGCCCGTTTTGATTGAAATTTTAGTAAGAAGTTCATTTTTCTTTCATTTTATGTGCCTATCGGGGTATAAAATTGTGTCTTTAAGTATGAAAACAATTTTATGCAGCAATTTGGAAAAATCCGTTTGCCGCATTTTACGTAAGTCCGGTATGTTATAATTGTTACAAATAAGTGGATGCAGCGAGATTCAGAGGGTATTTTGCTAATTCTTGCATCATTATTTGGTTAACACCCTCTAAATTAATACGCTTTCACGCTTCAAGGTGTCTGTGTGGATGGAAAATTCCAAATTACACTTAGCCAGGATGTGAGAAGGTTGACATAGGAGAGAATACAATGCAACGAAATGTAGTTTTTACAAGTCTTTGTGCAATCTTTTTTGTTTGTGCATTGGCAATTCTGTTTTTGATAAAACAAGTGGAAGCACACCCGAATCTTTGGCATATAACGGAGGTCACTGAAAATTGCTACTTGTTGGGTTATCCCTCCAGAACTTACTGCAGTACTAGGACATATTACGAGACAGATGTAGAATTCTCACTTGATGATCATATATTGATTATTGTGCATGGGAGACACTTTTATTTTCACTACCCCGGGCATCAAAATCATGATACAGACTGGATTCTCGATCCACCTCTTCGTAAATTACGAGTAAAAACTGTTCTTAATAGTTGTAGTGAATGTAGTACGTTTTAATGGCTTGCTCTCTCAAAACAGAAAAGGACAACACCTGTTTGGCACTTGCTTCTGTCGGACAGGTGTTGCTTAACTTGTAATCTAAAGGAGAACTAAAAATGAAAAAACTAATTTTCTTTACTCTCATTATTGTAGTTCTGGGAGCTTTTTACCTATACACAGAGATTTACACCCGCGGCATAGTTAATGATCCTATACAGCCGAAAGACTCTATAGAAAAAGTGGAACCTAACACTGTGTCAACAGATCAAGAAGGACGAGATGTGTTAAAAAAACGAACTTCAACAGAAGCGACAAACACATCAGACTTGCCAGGACAAGAAGTAGCAGACATTGTGGAAAAAGATGATACTGTTACAGATAATTATGATTGGCTAAATGATGAGAATCCAGGTAAACTTCCACCACAAAAGGACCCGTTCGGAGATCTCATAGCTGAGCAACAAGCGAAAGATCGCGGTACGTGGATAGGCGATCCAGAAACGATGGATCCAGATGAACTTCATAGTGCGGAATATAACCAACTCCTTGAAAGGTTTGGGGATATTCCACAGGTTCATACCTTTATGGAGTATAGTCGAAAGAATACGGGTAATACTCCAATGACATTAGATGAGAGAATTGCTGGATTGGAAGCAATGAATCACTTGTTTCCATCCGGATCAACCCGCCGCACACTTTTGTATTTTCAGTGGATAAAAACAAAAGGCGGTAGATATGAGGCTATAAATCAAATTCTAACACCCACTGATTTAAAATATCTTAGAGATTCAGGTATCAAGGTTGATGTAAGCGAGAAAAATAGAAAGGTACGAATTCGTATCTCAACGAGATAGTTTTATAGAGGATAGATTTCCCCATAAGAAGTATGAACATGTAAGAGTATGTTGTTTCCTGTAGAAGCGTGACTCGTGCAGTTCAATTTAATATGCATCAGTTTCAACAGATTGCAAAACGTCATGCTCGTAAAGTCACAAGGTTTTTCTTTGTCTTATGCTTTTTTAGTATTTTATGCGTGCCGCGTCTGCTCTCTTTAGACACACACTGGTCTAGCGATGAAGCACGATGGCTCCGTCGAAGTGCTAATTTCATGTCTGCTGTTAGTCAAGGTCGGTTTTCAGAAACCCTCATCGCTTACCATCCGGGCGTGATGACGAAGTGGATTGCAGGGGTTCGTGTCTTTTTTACCGAGCCGGATGTGAATATCATAAATCTTGTCCAGGCGCGATGGTTAATTGGAATCGTTGTCTGGATAGGTATCGGTATTGCATGTCTTTTAGTCTATCGACTTTTCGGGCGTTGGGTGGCTTTTACCAGTTTCGCATGCCTTGCTTACTCACCGCTTTTTTTGGCACAGACACGTCGCGTCCACACGGATGCTTTGGCAACTGTTTTTATTTTGCTTGCAGTGTTGCTGTTTCTCAGTTATTGTCAGCAACGTCAGCGTCAAAGTCTGCTTGTATTTTCAGGAATCGCTTTCGGGTTGGCAGTACTTTCCAAAAGTTACGCTCTGATTCTATTGCTGTGGGTGCCACTCTGTCTCTTTTTGTTTTGGAATCGCGAGAAACGTACTGGGCAGTTTCTAAAAAATATCGCAGAGGTGCTCTGTTTCTTGAGCTGTACCGTCCTAACGAATGTTGTTTTATGGCCCATTTTCTGGACACCTCTCATGGTACTGATGGCGTTGTGTCTTTTAGGACTGACTATTACATTGTTAAGAGGGACTTTCAATGAGCGTCCTCCTATTGTGATTATAATAGCAGCAAGCATTGGCCTGGGATTACTCTGTTTCAGTATGACACAAATCGTGTGGCGAGTCTTTGAAAGAGTCAATTGGGCAGTCACAACGCCGCATGAAGTTGAACACTTCTTTTTAGGTAAAATCGTCAATGATCCTGGTTGGCTTTTTTACTTGTTCGCGTTTACTATCAACAGCACACCATTAATGTTCCCCTTAACGCTTGTCGGAGTCAGCCAACTTTGGAAAAAGCGGAAACATTCGGAGAGTGATACCCATCGTTTACTGATGGTACTTGCATTTTTTGCTGTTGTCGTTCTTTTTACAGTGTGTCTCTCTATTACGAGCAAAAAATTCAGTCGTTATTTGCTACCCATTTTTCCTATATTTGAGATACTGTCATCTATCGGTTTTGTTGAGGGGCTAAAATGGATTTTTACAGCACTGCGTTCACGTTTTGGAACAGCTGAAACCGAGAGATATAAAGTGACACTTACAGGCATCGTATGCATTGGTTTTTTTCTTATTCAAATTATGCCTGTTTTAACACTTCATCCTTATTATGGCACCTATTATAACCTCTGCTGGCGGGTGACAGACATCACAAAGATTATTACTGTAGGTGATGCATCAGGATTAGATATCGCCGCAAAATATCTTAATGACAAATCGGATGCTGAGAAGTTGGTAGTCCAAGTTTCACCGCTTGCCACCGAAATTGTGCGGAGGTATTTTCGAGGTCATGTATTCAGAGCGAATAGAGAAGTGGAGATGATCCCAGATTACGAGATTGTTTATATCCGAGATTCACAGGTGGAGAGAGTGCCGCAGACAGGCACATTCAACGGCAAACTTGAACACGTAATTACTCTCAACGGCATTGACTATGTCTGGATTTATAGGGTGAAGCCTAAGGAGAATTAGATGAAAGTTTGTATATTGACACACGGGTATCCGCGTTTTCCTGATGACACAACGGCACCATTTATTGAATCCATTGCTGAGACACTGCAGTAACATGAGGATGTTGATGTTACGGTACTAACACCTGATACTCCACATTTTGCACGTTCCGAAACAAATAGCACAGTGAGAACACGTTGACGTTTTAGCGAATGTAATTATCTTGCTATTAGAAAATCCAGCGAAACGAGAACAGTTCGGTAGAGCAGGGCGGCTGCGTATCCAGCAACAATTTGACTTGGACAAAAACCATAGAACAATTTATCAATATCTATCAGCAAAATGTCAACTGAAATACATAACACTCCCGATTTATCAATAGTCATTCCAGCGTATAATGAGGAAGAATCGCTTCCTGCTTTAGTGGAGCAAATTGAACTCACACTGAAAACCCATTCCTACAATGCCGAGGTTATATTTATCAACGATGGCAGTACCGATAAAACTATGGATGTGTTAGATACACTCGCTGCATCAGAACAATTGTTTCCAATTAATGTTATCCATTTCAAACGAAATCAGGGAAAAGCCGAAGCACTCACTGCTGGATTCGCTGCAGCGGCCGGCAACATTGTTATAACCATGGATGCTGATCTACAAGATGACCCAGAAGAAATTCCTAAGTTGTTAGAAGCACTTCACAGCAGTAATTACGATGTCATTTCTGGTTGGAAATATCCCCGTAAAGATCCATTTGAAAAGCGTGCTTTTTCTTTCATTTTCAACAACGTTACTGCTTGGATCACCGGTGTGAAACTTCACGACATGAATTGCGGATTTAAGGCATATCGGAAAGAAGTTGCAAAAGAACTTCACCTTTACGGAGACCTGCATCGGTATATCCCTATATTGGCACATCAAGCAGGCTATCGGATTGGTGAAGTCAAAGTGAAACATCATCCCCGCCGGTTTGGTGTTTCTAAGTATGGGTTGAAACGGATACCAAAAGGCTTCTTTGATCTGCTGACGGTGTTGTTTATAACGAAATACCTGAAACGTCCATTACATGTTTTCGGCGTGATTGGTGCAACAGTCACTTCTATCGGTATGCTAATCGGAATCTACCTTGCTTTTGTGTGGTTTATAAAAGGTGGTGTAGGTTTTCGTCCCTTGCTAATGCTTTCTCTTTTGATGATAATCCTGGGGGCACAGTTTTTCTCTATCGGTTTACTGGGGGAATTGATAATTAGCTGTATGTCGCGTTTAGAACGCAATGTGAGAATAGATAAAAAGGATTCAAGCACTCATCATAATGAAGAAAAAGATTAAGTCTCCATCAAACGAGTTTAAAAAGGTGCTCAGGTATGGAAGGTATCTGCTTGCATTTGCAATTCTGTTTTTTCTCTGCAAGCATCTCTTTGAACTCCTTCAAGAGATAGAAGTAGAATCTATATCATTCAATCCTTTATGGCTGCTAACATCTTATGCGATTCTGATTGCGCATCGGGTAGTACGTACTTTTCCGTGGTTAACAATATATCGTAATACTACTTCAGATCCCATTTCCTTTTTATCAAGTTGGACTCTTTTCCATTTATCTGAACCCGGTAAATATTTACCCGGTAAAGTTGGACAATTTGTTGGCATGGCTGCTTTGTGTCGTTCATTAAAAATATCAAGGGATGAGGCTATTGCCAGCACACTACTTCACCTTGCATTCAAATGCTTACTTGGATGCTTCATAGGAGTACCATTCATATTTTATCCTGGGTCACGTGAATCTTTGCTGAACATGCTGACTATTTTTGGAAACAACTCCTCTCGTCTTTCCGCAATTATCTTAGTAACTATTAGTCTCGGTGCTATATTTCTCATTTTATTCAAAAATAAGTTATCATCCAAAATCCCATATTTTCAAAAAGTCATACCATCGATCTTTTCTTTTAAAAGGTTGTTTCAACTCATAGTGATTCATTTTTTGCTTTGCGGATGTATAGGTGTAAGTTTTTTTTTATTTATAAAGAGTATTTATCCAATTCGAATAGTTCATCTACCTATAATTTCGAGTCTTTATCCTTTCGCATGGAGTATTAGCTTCATGAGTCCAATTACGCCAAACGGGTTAGGTGTGCGTGAAGGTATTTTAAGTATGTTTTTAACGACGTGTTTACCGCCTGTGCATGCAACCCTTGTGGCATTACTCTCAAGGTTATGGTTAATAGCTTTAGAAGTTATCTTAGCGGGTATTGCATGGGGATGCTACCGTAAACGGAGTGGAAAAAATTGACAAAGAGACATATTTACATAAGTGCTTTTCTTGTTTTTATTGTGTTACTTACATTTTTGCCGCGTATGCTATCGCTTAATTTGCATTGGTCAAGTGATGAGAGTCGATGGATGGCACGTTCTTGTAGATTTATTATAGCATTGGAACAAGGTAAATTTGAGAACACGTTCACCGCCCACCATCCTGGCGTGACAACAACGTGGTTGGGAGGAGGTGCAATTTGGAGTGTTTCAGGAAAACGGTCTGTCTCGGAATGGGTAAGGTCAATTGACTTTTTCTCAACTGAAATGCTTGCAATTATGAGAATACCGATAACCTTCTTGGCAGGAGTCCTTATTTTGTTGATAGGAGGATTATTGTATCGTTTATTCGGTGCCTCCATTGCAGCTGTTGGTACAGTGTTTTTAGCGATTGAACCGTTTTTGCTTGCTCAAACCAGACGCATTCACACGGATGTACTAACATCAGAATTTTTATTTTTGACGTTACTGTTGTGGTTCTGCTATCTGGAAGATGTAACGCAAAAGCGTCGTGATCTGGTTTTTTCAGGAGCCTGTTTTGGGTTAGCGTGTTTAACTAAGAGTCATGCTGGTGTTTTCTTGTTATTCCTTCCATTTCTATTGCTTTGGTATGTTAAACAACGAGGGTTCTCAAGTGCAAAGATGCTAATGAGTGGATTGTTATTCTGTTCAACCGCACTGCTCACAGTGCTTTGCGTCTGGCCATATCTTTGGACAAACAAGTTAGGAAGTATATCAACATTTCCATTTCTGTTTTGTGGATGTTCGTGTTTGCTTATATGGAGTTTTCGAAAACTCTCTAAGCCTGTCTCATTCTCTCGATTAGAGATTTTTATTCTCGGAATCGGATTGTTTCTGAGTGTTGGGCTTGCATATTATGCGGCTCCTTATACTTTAGAACGTCTGTATGACGCACTTCTGAATGCACATGAATTGCCAAAGCTGTTCTTGGGCAAAATCCGCTATAATACAGGCCCCTTGTATTACCCTATAATGGCATTAGTTTGGAGCGCACCTCTAACAATACCTCTCACTATTTTCTCTTTATATGGTGCGTGGAGGCAGCGATATCAAAACGAAAAAGTTTACCGGTTAACAATAGTGCTGATTGTCTTTAGTCTGTTTTATTTAATAGGATTGAGTTTTGTCGCCAAGAAAATTGCCCGTTACATCATAATATACCTTCCGGCAATGAGTCTATTGTCTGCCATAGGAACTATTTACATTGCACAGCATTTTTCAAAAAACCGTTTTCGCTATCTGTTTCTCATTGCTATTATTTTTTTACAAGCAATACCAGTGTTGCGACTACATCCCTATTATATTACATACCATTTTCCACTCCTATCTGGAAAATGGACTTCAGAAAATGCTCCTAACAGCGGTGGCGTGGGATTGGATGTTGCTGGAGATTATCTCAACTCCAAGCCTAATGCAGAGAATCTAAATGTCCGTGTCAGTCGGTTTAGTGAAGGCTTGAGGAATTATTTTATCGGAAAGACGTGGAAACGCACTCGGAAAACACAGTGGAGAAACATTGATTTAGATTATGATGTTGAGTACTCCCGAATTCGTCAGATTCAAGGAGAACCTATTGATTCACATCCAAAACACGGAACTCCAGCAGCAAAATTACAACTACAAAATACGCTTCCACGGGAACTAGAGCACGTGGTAAAGTTAAATGGAGTAGATTATGTCTGGATTTATCGTGTTATTAAGATAAATGAATCAAAAACAAATAATCAGATGAAATAATCTAAACTTCTGTTAGCCTTATAGATTAGGTTGAACGCCTAAGGACTTTGCAATCATGTTGTTGATGACATCTAAAATTGATAGTTATGCATTCGGATTACGCTTAGCCCAATCTACGATATAAACTCATCACCTATCAACTATTTCCAACAGTCTAAATTAGTATCCAAGAGTGATTCAAGTTCCTTGATTTCCGGCTTATAGAGTTCCTTAAGATATTGCCGTGTTTCCTCCTTCATTTTAGGTGGGAGGGGTTTCTTACCGAACAGTCTCTTAATCCCAAGTTTTATTGACCAACTGACTATGCAATCTAAACGCATATCCTTAAGCTTCCAAGCGATTCTGTCAAAAAAGAGATACGCTGCGTGTGCTTTAGGAATACGACTTACTGCAACTTTATCGGTGCCGGCTGTTGGTGGAAAACCTTCAACATCAATGTCAAGGAAATTTGCCACTATCTCTTTTGTCTTTGAAATAGATGATGCAATAGTTTTTTCATAAATAAGGACCAGAATCTGCTCCCTTCCAAAATGATGGAAATATTTCTTTAATTGCTTACTGTAATAACTTTGCTGAAGAATGACTGGATATTTAGACATACATTCCTCAAATGACCCAACACATTTACCATTTTGTATCATAACCACATAAAATGAATATGCCCTATCTACTGGATTGCGTAAGTTGACAATCAATTTTGTGATGGATGGCATTTTGAGAATGCGTTCAATGCATTCATCATTAAACAAGTAGAAAGGTGTAATTTCCCCTATAGCGCGGTATTTACCGGCGCGGATATCAGATGGGAAATACTTCTCATACCAATCAATTCCTCGCTCGTAGTTTTTATTGAAAAAGTTGATTTCTTTCCGATATTTAGGAACGTATACTTGTGGGTGTGTCTTGAACAATTCGTGGATCCAGGTCGTTCCAGACCTCGGCACACCAATACCTAAAAATGTAGGTAACGTCATAAATTACTCTCTTCGGCCAGTGCCAGTTTTCTTTCCTTGTTGATAAGAGGGTTTTCGGTAAAAAATGAGACAGAAGTCCCTCATACCGCTCTTGTTTCATTGCCTATTCAATATTTTTAAGTAGTATAACAACATTCTAAAAAGTGTCAAGCAAATTACAATATTCTTCTTTCGCATGGAGTATTGGCTTCATGAGTCTAATTACGCCAAGGAGGTTAGGTGTGCGGGAAGGTGTTTTGAGTGTGTTTTTAACCACGTGTTTACCGCCTGTGACTGTTACTCTTGTGGCATTACTCTCACGGTTATGGGTAATAAGTGTTGATATTTTGTTAGCTGGAGTGGCATGGGGATGCTACCTGCAACGGAGAAGAAAGTCTTGATGAAGAAACATTGTACTGCCATCCCCGTTGCCAATCGGATCAAAAATAACGGGAAGAACAAACAGATCGCAAAAGAATCTTGACTTTTCAGTTTTAGTGTGGGACGATATATGTATCATCTAATCTATTATGTCAAAAGAGATTTAGATTTTTTCTAATAAGGTAATATATATGAAAGTTTGTATTCTTACACACGGTTATCCCTTATTTCCAACTGATACTACTGCACCATTTATGGAATCAATTGCTGAGACACTTCAGGAACATAATGTAGACGTTACTGTTTTTATGCCAGACACACCCCAGCTTGCTCGTAACCCAGGGGACCACAGTGTAAACCTCCAGACGTACCGTTACTTTTTCCCACGGCGTTTGCAGCAATTGGGATACGCAAACACACTCGTAAACGATTGCAAGATGAAAAAATATGTGTATCTTCTTGCACCTTTCATGTTCTTATTCGGTATTGTCCATCTTATTCGGTTACACCGCAAGCACAACTTTGATGTAATTCATGCCCACTGGCTTTTACCTAACGGTTTCATCGGAGCAATCGTCTCCAAATGGTACCAGGTACCTCTGGTACTCACAGTACACGGTTCTGACCTTTTTGTCGCAAAACTAAATCCATTTTTCAAATGGATGTCAAAGTGGACACTCAAACAAACAGTGAAGGTGACTAGTTCAAGTCCCACATTCTTACAGATGGTTGAAGCGTTGGGAGCATCTGAAGAGAAACAGTGTCTGGTAAACCATGGCACAACACCAGCAGAGTTCTCCCCAGCAAGCTCACAACAACTAATAGACCTCAGACAGTCACTTTCAATTCCAGAAGACCATCTCATTGTATTCTCCTTAGGGAGAATTGTTTTGAAGAAGGGTTTTGAATATCTAATCAAGGCAATCCCTCAGATACAGGATAAGGTGTCAAATGTCACCGTCATCATTGGTGGTGATGGGAGTGATTTGCCACGGCTTAAATTGCTCGCAGAAGAACAAGGGATTTCAGATAATATCCGGTTCCCTGGAACTATCAGTCGGGCGGACGTGTCCGTCTATTTCCATCTGTGCGATATCTTTACTCTTCCCGCTGTTTTTGACCCTAAAGGCAATGTGGATGGATGTCCTATCGTCATTATGGAGGCTATGGCTTGTGGAAAACCTGTCGTTGTCACAAATATCTCAGGTATTCCACAAGCCGTGTTGCACGGCAAAACAGGTTATTTAGTTGGAGAAAAGGACTCTGACGCACTCGTGACAGCACTTGTATCACTCTTAACAGACCCGGAAAAACGAAACAGATTTGGCAGCGCGGGACGGCAAAGACTCTTACACGAATTAACGTGGGAAAAAACGATTGAACAATTTATTAGTCTTTATCCACAAGGGAATGAGGAAAGTTCCAAATAATGTATAATGTTAAATCAAGAGTCATATTTCCTCGTTTTTCTATAGCTTCTACATACAGTAAGGAGTAATGTATGGCATTACCTACATTTTTAGGCATAGGTATCCCAACGTCTGGAACGACGTGGCTCCATGAAATACTCCAGTCTCACCTAGAAGTTTATGTGCCGAAGTATTGTAAAGAGATCCGTTTTTTCGATGAAAATTATGACAGGGGTGTTGATTGGTACAAGAAATTCTTCCCATCTGATATGCATGCAAATAAATACCGTGCAATCGGAGAAATATCACCATTCTACTTGTATTATGATAATTCTAAGAGACATAAAGGCGAAAAAGACAATAAATGAACTATCAGCAGGCACTTTAGGTCGCCCTGGATCTTTAGTTTGATTGGTGTTGATAGACTCTTAAAAATCTTTGTAACGTTTAAAGAAAAATGTGATATAATACTTTGCATCAGGATAACACATGGTTAATACTCCCTTTATTTCCAATTATAGAAAGAGTATAACCTATATCCTGACTAAATTCAATTATGCACACCCCTCACCTAATAAGAGTATCAAAATGAAAAGAGTGTTTCGTATCACGATTATTCTGATTCCCGTTGCTGTACTTCTTACTGGGGGTGTGTAAAGTTTTTGTCCCAAAAGTTTGTCACTATAGAAAAAGGATCGTTGACCCTTGCTCCAGCGGAGCAATGTGTCTATAGAAAAAGGATTGCCAACGGGTAGCACTCCAGCGGAGTGCTATGTAGGTTCGGTTTCCTAACCAATGCAGGATACCAAACGTGTATTCTGCCGGATCTTCGCGAAGATTTTTATGAACGCAATTGGTACAATCCCGGTTCGGTTAGGAAACCGAACCTACCGGACTTTCACAATATGGGTTGATTTTAGCCAGACGCCTCTTATTCCGTGTCCTCCGTGTCCTCCGCGTAATCCGCGATTCTGACAAATAGAGTGACAAAAACTTTACACACCCAATTAGAAGAGGCTTCTGAAAAATTAGAAGAACTTTCAGATGAACTACCTAAGTCAAATGAATAACGCAATGCACTGCCAATATCATATACATATAACAAAAAAGGAGAAGGACCTTGACACATTTTATTAGACACTATAGGAGTTTATTAATTTTATGTCTGTCTTTTGTATATAGTGTTTTCATAGTAAATACTGTCCCTGCAGAAGAAATAATATATCAACCAAATCAATGGTTACAAGATGGAATATGGATCAGTGATATCAATGGCAGTAAGGAACGCAGACTCTATAATCCACCACTTCTCATCAAAGAGCTGTCAATACAAAAAGGTGATCGCTACCTACTTGGTGTTGGTAATGGCACAGATCCAGAAGTCGGTTCTGATGTATATCTTTTTGACACTAATAATTTGGGAAAAGGTCGAAAAAACTTAACTTATGGAAGATATGGTTTTGTTTTAGATGCAGCTATTTCACGGAACGGCGATGTCGTGTTTTCAAACTCAATTCTTAATCAACACCCAGATGGTATTTATCTTATTCAACAATACGAGGTACAGGAACCTATACCAAATGCAGAGAAACTTTATAGTGGTCCCGCGGATAATGTAGATTGGGCTCCTAATGGGAAGGAAGTTGTTTTTTCAAATAGCAACGGGATCTTTCTCCTGGATACAATAACAAGAGAGGTGACTCAAATTCTTGATTACGGAACACGACCCGTATTTTCACCTGATGGGAATAGGTTAGCCTTCATTGTTATTACAGATATAAACAATAAAAGGTTAGGTAAAATCGGTATAATTTCCCTTAATCACCCGCAAGAAGTGTTAATACTTGACAGAGACACGAAGAAAACAAATGCTCTTCCACATTATCTGACATGGATGCCAGATGGAGATACGATCACTTATGGGTTATGTGAAGTTGTACCCTTTGCACCCGGGGATACGAGGAAAAGATGTGAATACTTAAACTTTGCAGTGTCAGTTTCAGATGGTAGCAATCGACCGATTTTTACGAATTTCAAAGGGGGACTCCGCACATGGGAATGGACACGAAAATCGTTTCCAGTTGAACCCATCGCAAAACTTACCACGAAATGGAGTCAATTAAAACTAAAAACACAGAACGGAGGTACAAATGAATAGCAAATATCCAGCCTACACTTGGTTATGTTTCTTATTGATGAGTCTATTTCTTGTATTAACGCCGCTATGTGCTGCCCTAACGGGTGAGATTATATTTGTACACCCAATATCCACAAAGGAAATATGGATCTCCAACGTGGAAGGCACTAACGCTCAAAAACTATTTCAAAAAACTCTTACTGATATTCGTCGTATTCAAGATAAATTATCAGTACAAGAAAAAGGAGATTATGTTCTCTTAATAGGACCTGGCATAGATGAACACAAAGTGATTCAAAACAATGACATAGTTTTTAGGGGAAATTCAATAGATCTTCATCTGTTCAACAGGAAACATAAATTTAGAAATCCAAAAAACTTAACCCTTGGCGCGTTCAAGATGATATTAGATGCTGACATTTCCCAAAATGGAGATGTTGTTTTCTTAGCAAACAAGGAAATATATCATATACCACAGGCACAACTTACCAAGGCATCCCCAGAAAGAGTACTTCTTTTCACCTTAGATGACACAACGAGGTATATAGGATATGTAGAATGGTCTCCTAATGGAAGACACATTGCTTTTTCTTCATCAGGTGGGTTGTTCATATTGGATGTCGCGACACATAATACTTTTCGCATAACGGAACAAGAAGCGTACAACCCAATGTTCTCACCTAATGGGAAAAAAATTGCATTTAGCACTTATGTAAAAAAGCCTGATGCAGGTGCGTTAGCTACCAAAGCAATTGCAGTTGTCCCAGTGCAACCTGATGCAAACATTGAAATTGTACATATACAAGAAAACTATAGTTTTGATGTAGATTTTTGGTCTCCTGATGGAAAATATATCGGTTTCTCTTCTCAACCCAACGTAGAAATCAACAACATTGAAATATTCCAATCGCGCGGCAATTTCATTATTCCAGCAACCGGCGGTGTGCCCGAACCCATTTTGCTATCAATGAATAACATCGTACATTCTCTTGATTTTGTCACAGACAGTGCCTATGCTATTGATCCTGAGGATTCTCTGGTAACGACTTGGGGGCAATTGAAGAAGAAATAATTGAACTGACATTTAAATTTCATGGAATTTGTCGTTTTTCTGTTTGTTTTGACTAAACTTTTAGAAAAAATTCATTTCATGTAGAAATGAAGTATAGCAGTTCCTGATAGGCAATGGGAAAAGATGTCTATTCTTTTCCCATTGTTTCTTATCTCAAATCTAAACGATTATTGATTTATCCACTTTCAAATGCTAATAATCTACTATATAATTTAATAATTAGTCTTTTCTATTCTTATGCGATATTTTGTTGATTTTCATAATATGTCTTAAAAATCAAAGATATTTCAATGACAGAGGTAATATTAATGAAAGTTAGAACAGAATTTGTTCCCTCTTGGGTGCTGTGTATTTTCAATTTTGCTCTGCACATAAGAAAGTATTTCATAAAAATAGCAATTTGTGCAGTGTTTTTAAGTGCTTTGACAATCGGACATGGTTATGCCGGAGTTTGGAAAGATTTGTTTGATGAACCAGAACTGATTGGCTGGGAACGAATTGTTGAAGATAATCCGTGGTTTGCATCTTGGGAATTTGACGGGCTTGTCCCTGGAATCCTTATTGGGACTATTGAAGAAGCGAAACAGGAACAGGTGACAGCAGCTGATTTTCTACACTGGAATGCACATCAATTTCAGCTTGCCAAAGTAGCAGTTGTAGGTGAGGAAATACGTTACCTACGTGGCAACAGGAATGTTTCGGGTGAACTCTGCTTATTCCTTGGTAAGCGGCAACCTGAACCTGAATTCGCAGCAGGTTATATTTTCAGTCCTGAAAAGACAACTAAAATGCAGTTTACCGCAAATGGTGTTTACAAAATTGGTGAAGTGAAAGTAAATTATGATGACAGGTTCCGCTTGACATCAGGTCATTTAAAAGTTGTTTTTGATGCTGGGAAGTTTCAACTATACACACAAAAACTTCTAATTACAGAATTCTTTGACTCTGATATCCCTATGATAGATGTTGCCGGTTTGATGGTAGTCCATAAACCTCCTGGAAGTTGGTTTGATGCAACTATATCAACCTTTTCTATTTCAGGTAATGGTATTCCTAATCACAATTTTCTTGATGTGCAGATGCATGAAACACAGTTGACTACAACTTGGGGAGCATTGAAACGTTTCTGAATAAACTTAGCATCTTAGTACTATTCACCGACACAACAAACAGTGTTTCAGGATGGCGTATTGTTCTTATAATTGCCAGGATTTCATCACGTCAAATAGTCGACAAGACATTAATAATTCACATGACAGCATGGAGATGAATGGGACATGAGAAAATACATTACAATTACGTTGTTTTTAAGTTTAATCTTGTGTGGACTTAGTCACGCCGGAACTTGGAGAGATGAGTTTGAAGAAGCAAAACTCTTTGATTGGGAACGCATTTTAGAAGATAACCCATGGTCCGCTACATGGGAAACTGAAGCAGGTCTTCTTGTTTCCAGTATTATGAAGCCGAATCATATTCTGGTCAATGCATCTGATTTGTTACGCTGGAAAGCACGGCAATTTCAACTCCCGAGATTAACAGTGGTGAGTAAGGGAATACAATACGGACGGTTCCAACACAATGTTAGAAGTGAGCTTTCTTTATTCCTTGGAAAACACAAACCCGCACCTAACTTTATAGAAGGTTATGTTTTCAGTCCAGAAGACACAGAAAAATTGACAATAACAGAGAAAGGTGTTTACAAAATTGGTAAAGTGAAAGCACAATATCATGATAGGTTTCATGTAACCACAAACCATTTAAAAGTGGTCTTTGATACTGGAAAGTTCAGACTCTTTACGCAAGACATTCTATTGACTGAATTCATTGACGATGAAATCGTGTTAATCGATGTTGTCGGATTGATAATCTCTTATAGACCCTCTGGAGATCATTCTATGGCATCCATCAATGCTTTTTCTATTTCTGGACACGATATTCCTAACCACAATTCTCTTGATGTACATTTACGAGAGACACATCTTACATCTACTTGGGGATCATTAAAAAGTTCTGAGTAATCTTAAAATACGCTGGTTAGAACTATACGCCTTTGATTAATACTACAGGAGGTAAATTAAATTTATGACAAATGAAACAATAAAAGACAGACTCCGAATTCAAAAGTTTCTGGATTTTGTTAATTTAAATTCAGAATGTATTAAGGGCATCACTAAATACATGTTCTGTTTATCGCTACTGAATATGTATCTCTGTGGATATAGTTTCGCAGGAGTTTGGCAAGATACTTTTGATGATGCAGAACTCAAAGGGTGGGAAAGAATTGCTGAGGGTGATCCTTGGAACGCCAAATGGGAAGTTGTAGATGGTATCCTATTCTCAGAAATTAAAAAACCTCCTACCAGTCCAAGATGTGAGAAAACCGCAGCGGATTTTCTGCACTGGAACAAACACCAATTTAAGCTTGACCGATTGGCGGTGACAGGTTCAAGAATTAATTATCCACAAGAAGGACCACATGGTATGGGGGAGCTCTGCTTATTCATGGGGAAAATGCTCAATATCAATGACTTTGCGGTTGAAGGATACATTTTCAGTCCAGAAGAGACAAGTAAAGTAACGTTTTCGAAAAAGGATGATTATAGTAGAGGTAATACAGAAGAATGGTATGGAGATAAATTTCCATTCACTACACGTCACCTAAAAGTTGTTTTTGATTCAGGGCAGTTCCAACTGTTTACAGACAGAGTTTTGCTAACCGAATTCGTTGACAAACGCTTCACACAGATTGATGTTGTAGGTTTACTCATTACATGCCATTTCGGTAGTGAAACAAGGTTTGGGGCAAACATCTCAAGTTTTTCGGTTGCTGGAAGTGGTATTCCTAACCACAGTCTTGCTGTTCAGATGCAAAAAACGAAACTTACAGCAATTTGGGGACAATTGAAAGGTTTTGAGTAAAGTTCTAAAACAACTTGATTGATAATGGTGATATATGAAGCTGTATCTAAAACTCTTAGTATGGATTACCATATTTTCTGCCCCTTCAATTTTTTCCTTATCCAGTTTTGGACAGAGTTTTCAGACAGACTTTGATGTCTGGGAAGAAGATAACTGGGAACTATGGGGAGAACATTCTCTATGGAATGTCGAAAGAGGCAATCTACGGGGAAGGATTCACGTGCCACGCATCACAACTGAATTGTTCCAATTTAAAGGTCTCCCTGGAACATACAAAAATTATGATATTTCTGTCCACGGGAACATAATTCAGAGACAGGTAAAAAAACCAGGTTCTGGAAACTTCACAATTACCTTAAGAAATCTCGGATCAAAGCATTCAAGTATTGGTGTCGCTTTAGGAAAGTTATTTGATTATCCACCTGAAGAACAACCTTTTTTCTATCTATTTTTTACAAATGGAATACGGGCAGAAAGTATCAACGGCTGGGGCGATTCAGATCCTTTTCCAAAGTGGCATGTGCCCCGGCATCCAGGCACTCTTTGGGAAACACAGGAGTTATCATCCATGGAGCTTCGTTTTAATCGAGGGCATTTTCAGTGGTTCGCAGATGGTGAAAAACGCGCTGATTTTAAAGATACCGAATTTTCATCAATAGAGATTATCGGATTTGTTTTGGAAGGAAGTGAACTACATATTGGAAGTGCGTGGGTAGATTATTTTGAGATTTCAGGGTTAGGCCTTGCTGTTTTACCACAATCAAAGTTAGCGACTATATGGGCTCAACTCAGAAAGAGAAAATAGCCGTGTTAAATATCCAGTATTTCACTAACTTAACCCAAGTTGCCACCTAATGTAGCACATTCTGTTAGATTGTGCATAAGAGGGTATAAACTGGATGCGGACGCTACAATATTGCCCAAAAGAGGATGTTTCCAGCCCTAAATCTTGATAGGTAGCAACTTGGGTTAACTTAGGAGAACGTAAATCTTATGTATAACACTATGCTGAATTGTATTTTCCTGCAATTGTTATGTTTCGGTCTTTTTGTCGGAATCTGTCAATCCCAAGAGTTGTCCGATATGCAGTTAGGGATAATTCAGGGACAAGTGACTGATGAAGACAATAACCCTCTCTCTGGTTACACTGTTTCAGTAGTCTCACAAACAGATAGCATAACTTACGCAACTAAAACCAATTCTGGCGGGGAGTTTACGCTTACAAACCTACCTGCTGGAGATTGGAAGGTGAAGTTGCGATACTACAGCACAGTAATTGCAGAACGCGACGTTACAACTGCTGGAGAAGCGGGTGTTAAAACCGATTTTATTGTTGCCGGCACAGGTGTTATTTTCGGTTTCCTACTTGATTCAATAAACAAATCCCCTTTGCCGATAACGGGTGAAATCCAAGTTGGACTTCTTGAGCATGAAAGAGAACGGATTGCCAGTGTTTACCGTGGCGAGGTATTTGATGGATATTTTGAAGTTAAAGGTCTACTTCCGGGACGCTACCGTCTTATTGATGCTTTTGACAGTTATGTTTTTTCTCTCACTGATTCAACTTCGTTCATAGTTATCCGGAAAGTCATGTCTCTGGAATAGAGATATATTTGAAACCAGGAGCATCTATGTTCGGACGTTTCGTTGACGCTGAAAATCAACAGCCTATCACCGGAGTTTCCATCAGGATAGCATCGGAAAAAAGTGATAGTCTTTATCGTGATGGTGATTTCGCACATGAAACGAAGACAGACACAAAAGGTGAATTCCGCATAACAACCCCAAATGATTCCGGTATATACTATGCCTTCACACTGATTGCATCACACCCGCAATACCAAACACATCATTGGAAATTGGATATGTCACCTGAAAAGAACGTATATGATTTAGGGGAACTTTCACTGAAACCTTTCCTCTCTCTACAAGGTAAAGTTTCTGTTTCAAACCCACATCATACAGTCAACGGACTCAAGGTTAAGTTAAAGATGCACAACAAATTCACTGATTTCTTTCGCGCTGCTGCACAACTTGAACACACTGTGAAGACTGATTCAGAAGGTAATTTTCTGTTCTCTGAACTTCATCCGATTGAATACACGTTGACAATCTCCAGAAATAATGTTCTGATCGCTTTTTTAGATTCTGTCAACCCCCTAAATAAGCAACAAATTAAAATCCACGTACCAAAACTGAAGACATTACAGGGAAGGGTAGTTAGTTTTCGAGAACGTCCTATTCCAGATGTGCAGCTTTACGCAGCGCATCGCAGTGAAATTAGAAATGGACACGGTGCCCCTATTTCTATGACTAAAACGGATGCAAATGGAACTTTCAAATGCCGCTGTTAGAGACGAAACCACATCTGCTGTCGGTAGAAGTGTCAAAAAAAGGCTACCTTTCAAAAGTATACCGAAACGTAAAAATCGGAAAAGACCCACTAATTGTTTCACTTGAAAAAGGGTATGATATTAAGGGACAAGTTATATTACCGGAAAATATTCAGTCAGATGGATATTATGAAGTGAAAGTATTTCCTGAAAATACTCCCATGAAACCAACATTGAATCCTTTCGGGTTGATTAGACCGATCGTGTCAAGACATTTTCCCCTAACCCAGCCAACTTTCTTGTTAGAGGGTCTCTTAGAAGAAGAGTATATGCTCTATATCGTTGGAGATGGAATCGCTGCAACCAAAATGAATGTGAAATCTGCAGAAAACAGCAAAAAGGTGTTGAAGAGATAGAAAATAGAGTTCTAAACAATTTTAATGTGAGATAACTATATTATGTGAGGCAAAAAGTTGAAACAAGTTATCAAGGACTCGTTAATTGTTTGTATTTGGATCGGAATTGGAACCCTCACGCTTTGGGGAATGGATTGGTTCGGACTTATAGCTTCGACCTCAAATGTCTCCAATAATTCCTCTTTGCAAGTTGATTTTCCAGCAGTTTACAAAATCTGGAAAAGCGGAGACGCAATATTTGTGGACACGCGCTCCGCTTCAAACTTCCGAAAAGGGCATATTCCTGGTGCCGTCAATATCCCTCTTAATCGCGTGAAACATCAATTGAAGGTTCTTCCAACAAACAAAGAAACGCTTTTGATTACCTACTGTGGAAACATTGAATGTCCAAATGCCCATCAGTTGATGAATGTGTTATTGGGTTATGGTTACCAAAACGTAAAGTTTTTTCCACGTGGGGTGAGAGGGTGGCAAGCATTAGGACACGCATTAGAAACAAAATGACTATTAAATCACTTCTGCTAACTGTTTTAAGAATAACTATCGGGATGATTTTTCTCTTTTCTGGAATAGCTAAACTGACAAGTCTAACAGCTTTTATATCCAACGTTGCCGCTTATGAAATTTTGCCGACTTTATTGATAAAACCAATAAGTTATCTATTAGTTTCTGCTGAAATAACCTTGGGAATCGCCTTATGCATTGGCTATTTTTCAAGAGGATCAGGTTTACTGGCATCAATCCTATTCATGACATTTACGATTGTCCTAATAATAGTTTTGTTGCAGAAATTGTCTGTTACGAACTGTGGTTGTGAAAATATTCTTTTTAGTTTTTTAGATACCATAGGAGTTTCGGTTTCAACAACCCCAAATTGGAAAATAGTTCTCATAGATGTTGCATTGGCAGCAACTTGTTTTTGGATAGCCTGTTCACCGCAGCGGGGATATGGAATAGAATCGCTAATTTCACAAATCGCACACAATCCCACCAAGACTATACGTTAACATCTAAACTTGTCTTAACTGTACGAAATTATGATCTGAAAGCTGATGACACTTCAGTTTGTAGAAAGAAGCACAATCAAGAATGAATGTTGTTCAAAGAGACACAATCTAACAGAATGTGCTACAAAAAAACACACAAGCAAGGATGAATGTGCTACAACCAATCTGAATTAGTGTTAAATTTTTGTGAAGGTATTGTGATGCAGGACTAAAGTGAGGCAAACTTGTGTTTTAGCACCATAAATTCTGTTGTTCGTAAGATCAATCCTATGATACACTATATTAACAACACATGCAACAGAATAATCTGTTACGATTCTGAACAGAAAATTTGCTATAAACGGAGAAGTAATGTCCAGCAATGTTAACGAGTGCCAAATTCTAAATGCAGATGATGACGAGTTGATGCGGATTAGTCGTGAAGGAACACTGTCACTCAATTTAGATGAGATGCACGCCATTCAGGCACACTTTGCAAAACTGCAACGCAACCCAACCGATGTTGAACTCGAAACCATCGCACAAACATGGTCAGAACACTGTGTTCACAAAACCTTTAAAAGTCTTATTCTCTATACTGAAGATGGTAAGGATACAGAGAAGATTGACGGTCTCTTTCCGACCTATATCCAGCGCGCAACTGAGGAGATTAACAAACCCTGGTGCGTCTCTGTGTTCGTTGATAATGCTGGCATCATAGAATTTGATGACACATACAATCTTGTTTTCAAGGTAGAAACTCACAATCACCCATCCGCAATAGAACCTTACGGAGGCGCAGGAACAGGGATCGGTGGTGTCATTCGGGATTCCCTCGGAACAGGTCTCGGTGCTAAACCGATACTAAACACAGATGTGTTCTGTTTCGGATTGCCGGATACGCCATATCAAGAGTTGCCAAAAGGTACACTCCATCCAAAACGCGTCTTCAAAGGTGTTGTAGCAGGTGTACGAGACTACGGTAACAGAATGGGAATTCCGACAGCAAACGGCGCTATCCTATTCGATACTCGCTATACTGCTAACCCGCTTGTATTCTGTGGTAACGTAGGTCTGATACCGATAGATCGATGTGACAAATCTGTTGAACCGGGCGATTTAGTCGTTGCTGTCGGTGGACGCACCGGACGCGATGGTATTCACGGTGCTACTTTCTCCTCAGCAGAACTGGATGATACATCTGAAAACCTCGGCAGTGTTGTCCAAATAGGCAATCCGATTATGGAGAAGAAGATCGTTGATGCACTCCTACAAGCCCGCGACCTAAACTTATACCGTTCCATCACAGATTGCGGTGCTGGCGGTTTCTCATCTGCTGTCGGTGAAATGGGAGAAGATACGGGGGCAGAAGTACACCTGGAAAACGTCCCACTCAAATATGAAGGTTTAGCACCATGGGAAATCTGGCTATCAGAAGCACAAGAACGCATGGTCATCGCTGTTCCACCAGAAAACATTGAGAAACTCATGCAGATATGTGAAGCCGAGATGGTAGAAGCAACGGTACTCGGCAATTTCACTAATTCCCAACGGTTGCAGGTCTTCTATGAAGGAGAGATCGTTGCGGATTTAGATATGCAGTTCCTCCACAAAGGATTACCGCAACATGTTAAAAAGGCAACTTGGTCTATACCGCAACACCCAGAAATGTCCTCACGAGATGAACAGACAGAGGATTACACTGAAGACCTATTGCGCCTGCTTGCGTGTCCAAATATAGCCAGCAAAGAACATGTTATCCGTCAATATGACCACGAAGTACAAGGTGGCATTGTCGTGAAACCGCTTGTAGGTATTGAGAATGATGGACCGAGCGATGCATGTGTCCTAACGCCAATCATTGGTAATCAGGATGCGGTGATCGTATCAAATGGCATCAACCCTAAATACAGTGATGTTGACCCATACATCAGTGCAGCATCCGCAATTGATGAAGCACTTCGAAACATTGTTGCAGTCGGTGGATCTATTGAAAAAACCGCCCTATTAGACAATTTCTGTTGGGGTAACCCTGATAAACCTGATAGACTCGGTGCGTTAGTGCGGGCTGCAAAAGCATGTTATGATATTGCGACTGCTTATGGTACTCCCTTCATCTCTGGTAAAGACAGCCTATATAACGAATATCGTGATACGACAACAGGTGAACAACGTGCTATTCCATCAACGTTGTTAATTTCTGCAATCAGTGTCCTGTCTGATGTTGGCAAGGTGGTTACAATGGATGTCAAAAAGCCGGGTAATTTGATCTATGCTGTAGGCAACACCTTCGCTGAATTGGGGGGTTCACACTACTTCAGCATACACGGGTATATCGGCAACAACGCACCTATTGTTCGCACCGAAGAGGGTAGGTTAACGATGCAAAGACTCAGTTCTGCTATTGACAAAGGTCTTGTTCGATCTTGTCATGACTGTTCAGAGGGAGGTATCGGTGTTGCAGCAGCAGAAATGGCATTTGCGGGGGGTTACGGACTCTCTCTAAATCTCAACACTATACCTACAGGTGAGAAAATTATATACAATGACTTCCTACTGTTTTCTGAGTCAAATAGTCGTTTTCTCGTTGAAGTTGAACCACAGAAACAGAGCGACTTTGAAGATCACATGGCTGAAGTACCCATCGGCTGTCTTGGCAGTGTAACAGATAATCCCACATTTACTGTCATTGGTATAGATGGGGAACAGGTCATTAATACGTCAATTGGCATTCTGAAATCGTCGTGGCAGACTCCATTACATACGTAATCATTTTTGGAGGATAATATGAAACCCAACGTTCTTGTGCTTCGGACAGCGGGAACGAACTGTGATGCAGAAACTGATGTTGCATTTCAACTTGCTGGTGCGAATACAGCATTAGTGCATATTCAGAATCTTATTTCAAGTAAGGTCGATCTTTCCACATTTCATATACTCGCTATCCCAGGCGGTTTCTCCTACGGTGATGATATTGCAGCCGGGATACTACTTGCCGTTGAGATGAAACACAAACTCAGATCCGCTTTAGAGAAGTTTGTTGCTGATGGTAAACTCATCATTGGAATATGCAACGGGTTTCAAGTGCTGGTACGGACAGGTTTGCTGCCTGGTGTAGAGATTAGCGACAACGGTAATGCTGACATCACACAACGTTCTACTCTGGCAATGAATACATCAGCAAAATTTGAATGTCGTTGGGTCGAGTTAGAAACACAACAGAGCCCGTGTGTATTTACAGAAGGTATCAAGTCGCAGCTATATCTCCCAGTAGCACATGCTGAAGGTAGATTTACTGCACCGCCAGATATATTAGCGGAATTAGAATCGCACAAACAGATTGTCTTCAGATATGATAGGTCTTCTAAGATCTCCTCCGGCAACAGTAATTATCCGAATAATCCAAACGGTTCTGATGCTGATATTGCTGGTATTTGTGATAGGACAGGTAGGATATTCGGCTTAATGCCACACCCTGAAAGATTTCTGACAAAGTGGAATCACCCACGTTGGACTCGAGAAGACTTACCGGATGAGGGGGATGGATTAGCTATTTTCAGAAACGCTGTTGACTATGCTGATTCATTGCTTTGCCCTGTTTCATAACTGCAAAATACACCAACCATAGACAGTATATATCCGACTGCGCTTAGAAACGCACCATATTGTGGGTTATCAAGATAGTCACCATCAATTTTCCAATTCAAACCTGCTCCAAGAAACAGGATTAGAAAACAGAGTAGTCCAACACTGCAACTAAAAAGCACAAAAAATGTAGACCAAGATTTCCATCCTGATGTGTGAACAAGTCTATATATGCTGACAGTGATAGTTGTTATTGCAGCAATAAATGCAATGATAATGAAATTAATTCCAATCCAATGGGGATCACTACCTATCATTTCAATTACTAAGAAAAACCCTAATACAAGACTAACACTACCCAAGAATAAGCCTACAACATATCGCCAATATCTTTGAAATAAGGATTGGTCCCTCATGTAAACACTAACGCCTACTATACCTAACAGAAGAATATAAATGAGTAGCATCACAAAGAATGCACCTAAAGTAGAAAAGCGAACAATATCAAATATCCCAACAAGAATGATTCCAAATAAAAACGAAGTAATCATAAAATATATTATACTACTCACAATTAATATAATTATTATTAAAAAGTAGTTTTTGTTACTATTCCGTTTCAATATATAAATACTACTAATTAAAAGCACGAATATAGCAATGAATACAATTGTTATGTGAGCGTCCCCACCACTGTTTGCAATGTCAGCCCCAGTCTCATCTGAATTCCATGGAAACCCAAACCCGAAAAATGCTATTATTCCGCCGATCAGAACCAAGGCATGGGAATACTTATTCATTTCAATTCACCGACTAATTTTGAAAGTTCATTCTCTCGTGGAATAAACATCGCACCGACTAACACGATAATAAACCCAACTGCTGTCCCAAAACCACCAATTTGGAGATCGCCTGCTAAAGTATATGTCGTATTACCCATGCTGCGTAATCCGTTTTCACCGATGACTGTTGCAAGCAGTAATGATACAATTAGACAGATTATCCCGATTATACTGCTAATAATCACAATCCGTTTTAATCTTCCGGACGAGTTTTTCGCAAGCATAATGACACTACAGAAGAAGATAAGAATGGACTCTACGAGTGCAATGGTAACGAGATTGAAACCGAGAGCGATTTTATATCCTGGGTATCTATGATGCGTCTCAGGAATAGGTGTTCTGATTGCTCCTGTTTCTGTTACTGGATTGCTACTTCTAAATGTTGCACCCCCAAGTCTTCCTGTCTTAACATTTGTATCATAACTCATCTTGTAGCTACCTTTTGTAAATGCAACCCACGGTAACGCAAAGCAAACCAGTGCCAAGGTTCCACCGATAACTGCAATAAGTCGCGAATGTCGAATCACTTCTCATCTCCCTTATTTTTCAGTCATTAACGTGCGCCGCATGCTTGTAAACAGGCTTGCATGTGTCCGCGAGATTCAGCAGCAATCGTGCAGCACTGCTCTAAACTATACTCTCTTGCACCGATAACTTCAAGGTTAAGAGGTCCCGTATACCCGTTTTCATGCAGAACCCGGATATATCCGACAAGGTCTATATCCCCACGTCCGTTTGCTTGTAGTTCCGGAGTCCCAGGTCCACGTTGTGTTCCTTTACAATCCCGAATATGCACATGTTTTACGCGTGTTACCACTGTAGCGATAGCCTCAACAGGATTCTCACCTGCACGATAGATATGTGAAGGATCCATGTCAATACCGAATGCTGGTGATGATATTTCCTCCATTGCGCGTAACGTTGTTGGCGTGTTATAAATACTTGCACCGACATGTGCCTTAACACAGAGTGTCACGCCGTAATGTTCAGCACGTTCTGAAAGTTGACCGAGAGAATCAATGACCGGAGACCAGGCAGATTCATCATCTGATGCACCACCAGGACCGCAGTTGATGATAGGGATACCAATTTCAACGGCAGCCTGAAATGCCAGTTCCATTCTCTCTGGATCCCTTGAGGGTTGTTCCATCGCTAACAATTCAAGTTCGTATTTTTTAGATAGGTGTTTGATGTTGTCAGCGAGCTCCTGCCAATTTGCCAAAACAAGATGCTGACTCATGCCATCAATAGCTGACAGTTCTATACCGTCGTAACCTGCCATGGCTATGTGTTTGAAGGCGGATTCCATATCGTATCCGCCGAAAAGGACAGAATTTGCTCCTAATTTCATAAGTGTATATTCCTTTTGTCATGTTTCGTAACTTTCAATCTACAGTCCATTTAATGTTGGGAGTGGATGTGGACGGACGAGGATTCCCCCTTGTTCATAAGATTCCATTGCTGCCCAGGTGTACTCAAGCGCAGCGAGTGCATCTCTGCCAGAAGCGCGCAGCTTCTCTTTCGGTACACCGTTTGTGATGTCCTCCAAAAACGCATGGATTCTTAGCGGGAAGGTTTGACCGAAATCCGTAATTCCTGATTCAGTAACCACAACATCATTACCTTCTGGAGCACCGGGTGATGGCCAAAATGTTACTTTTTCGATGCAATTTTCGATGCAGAAAGTACCGCGTGTACCTGCGAGTTCTACGCTCCACCATCCACCTAATCCGAAGGTTGCGTCTCCGCGCTGGCTTAATAAATAACCGATACAACCGTTTTCAAAACGCAGGTGAATGCTATTTATAGAGACCATCAGGTCACCTTCTTTTCTTCGAAAATGGGGACGTTCCATAAAAGCCTGCACATGTGTGACATCTCCGCAAAAATGACGCATCACGCTGAATGGATGAGTGAGAAACGCTTTCACGTGAAAGTATGGGAAACCGTCAGAACGGGGTGCTTTAGAATAGCTATAGTTGAATTCACCACCAGCGAATCCCATCTTGTGGAGAATATAGACCTGCTCTCCGATCTGTCCGTTATCAATGTATTTTTTCGCTTGTTCAGCGGGTGGTGTGAAGTAGTGGTTTAGATTACATCCGAGATATAGGTCGTTTTCCGTAGCTTTCGCGACCATCTCACGTGCTTGTCCCACATCGTTTGAGATCGGTTTCTCAACGAGAACATGTTTGCCATTTTCAAGTGCTTCCATCGTCGGTTCATAATGCCAACTACCGTTCTCATTTCCACCCGTGCTCACATCAACGATATCAAGATCAGGTTCGCCATCAATCATATCCGCTAAACTGTAGTATGCCTTAACACCCAGTCGTTCAGCAGCACCGTCAGCCTTCCCTTTGTCTATATCACATACAGCAACCAGCTCTGCTAACTCATTATTTGCATAGCAATTTGAATGGTTGTTGCCGATTCCACTCATACCAACTACGCCTACTTTTAATGCCATTGTATTCGTTCCTTCCGATAAGTAAATTAGGTTTTATAGTCCAATTCTATACTGTGGAATGTGGTTTGTCAATATTTATCTTGTAATTCCTAATCTATTGAGAACCTATCCAAATGAAACGGTGCGATTGTATCTGAAGTCTCACCTGTCAGAACCAGTTTTGAGATTTCGTAAGCTGTGATTGGGGTGAGTAAGATGCCGTTTCTATAGTGTCCTGTTGCGTATATAAGATTCTCGACCGGTGTTTTACCGAGTATAGGAGCATTGTCGCTGCTACCCGGTCGTAAACCTGTCCAAGTTTCGATAAGTGGTAGTTCATATATTCCCGGTACAGCTTCAAACGCACCGTGTAGGAGTTCATATATACCCCCGACGATCAGATCCGTGTCAAATCCGAGCTCCTCAGTTGTTGCGCCGACGATAAGTCTTCCATCACCTCGCGGCACTAAATATACAGGCATCGGATACCTTGCCTTGACGGTACGGATGACATTGCTGAGCATAACACCCTCCTGCATCTGTAACGCCAACATTTGCCCCTTCACGGGACGCACAGGAGGGATAAGCGTGTCTGGCAATCCGTTAATCTGTCCAGACCAACAGCCAGCAGCGAGAACACACATATCTGCGCTTTCAAAACCGTCCTGTGTTTCAACTCCAGTGACAGTATCGTTTTCTATCACAATTCTTTTTACGCCGCTGTTCTGATGCAACACACCACCGCGTCCCTGATAGGCACGTTGGAGTGCCTGGACCATCAGTCTGTTATCAACCTGATGGTCAGTTTCACACCGAATTGCTGCCGTTACATAAGGTGAGAGCGCCCCCTCAATTTCACGCGCTTCATCACCGCTTAACCATTCTACATTCAACCCTAAATCTTGATATAAGTTATAAGCGTGTTGGAGTTGATATGAATCATCAGGTTGGATACCGATAATGAGGGTTCCTTCTGCTCGGTATCCGATTGGCATTTCAGTTTCTGATTCTAATTCTTTGACCCATTCTGGGTATCGTGCTAAGCTTTCATTGCTAAGTTTGAGAAGGTCGAGCTCGTCAATATGCGCTTCAGCGATTGGACCGAGCATACCTCCTGCTGCCCAAGAGGCACCGCGGCCTGCTTGGCCGCGTTCGTGAATGGTGACAGCCACACCCGCTTTCACCAACTGCCAACCGATACCGAGTCCAATCACACCACCACCAATAATGATAATCTTCTTATTAAGCATTCATTGTCCACCTTTTTTGACCTAAGTTGTCCCCGCAAAAATAATTTTAAATTTATAGGTTTTCTCTATAATGTTTATCCGAACAAATAATTTCTTTGCTGACTACATAGTATCATATTAATGAATTAATTTCATTTATTGATTTAATTTCACTTGACAATATCAGAATCACATGGTATTATTTCTATGTATTTTATACCTAATTATGATGTTGGTTAGAATCCTTTTCACCAACAATATCTGAATATTGATACGTATGATTGAAGTAAAAGAACTTACAAAGTCCTATGGTCCAACGCTTGCCGTAAATCAAGTGTCATTTGAAGCACGTGCAGGAGAAGTTGTCGGTTTTATCGGTCCCAACGGTGCCGGTAAAACAACAACGATGCGTATCCTGACCTGTTACCTCACCGCTGATTCAGGTAGTGCTTCTGTTGCTGGATTCGACGTTCAGGAACACCCTATTGATGTTAGAAAGAACGTAGGATACCTGCCGGAAAGTGCCCCTTTGTATGTAGATATGGGGGTTGTTGATTACCTAAAATTTATGACAGAAATCCGGGAAATCCCAAAACCTGAACGGAAACAACGGATAAATTCTGTCATAGATATATGCGGACTGAGTAGTGTTGTTCAAAAAGACATCGGTGAACTCTCAAAAGGTTACCGACAACGTGTTGGTTTAGCACAAAGTTTGATTCACGACCCCCCAATCCTGATTTTAGATGAACCTACCTCTGGACTTGACCCAAGCCAAACAATTGAGATACGAAATTTAATTAAAGAAATAGGACAAGAAAAACTTGTCTTGTTCAGTACACATATTCTACCTGAAGTGGCTGCTACCTGTAGTAGAATACTGATGATTAACCAGGGAAAAATTGTTGCCAACGGAACATTACAAGAACTCATCGGGCAAGTCCGGAGTGATGACACAATCCATGTGGCTATTCGTGGAGCAGAAGAAGAAATCAGAGCAAAATTAAATGAAATAGAAGGTGTTACGGATATAAGACATGTCGCTACAGAAAATGGGGTGGTCAGTTACGAAATCACGACATCCCAGGGCATAGACAATCCGACTGAAGTATTTTTCCTTGCCGCAGTAGATAATAATTGGCAGATGGCAGAACTTCGTCATGAATCTGTTGATCTTGAACAGGTATTTTTGAACTTTACGACTGGTCAGGTGGAAGATACTGCCCCTACTGCAGAGATAGAAACACTGGTGGAAGATCTATCTTCTCCAGAAGAGACAGATACACAGACAGAGGAAGCTGCGACTGGCATTACAGTCGCTGAAGAGGAATAAGATAAGAAGAGGTTTTACTGGACACGATGAGAAACATAAACGCTATTTTCAAAAAAGAATTCAGAAGTTATTTCAATTCACCCATCGCTTATATATTCATGACAGTCTTCCTCGGAATCTCATCATGGCTGTTTTTCCGGACCTTTTTTATAACAGCACAGGCGGAAATGCGTGGTCTGTTCGGTCTTATGCCGTGGATATTCCTGTTCTTTATACCAGCAGTAACGATGAAGCTTTGGGCAGAAGAGAAAAAAATCGGCACCGCTGAAATCCTAATGACTCTACCGATTCGGGATTATGAAGTTGTTTTAGGTAAATTCCTGGCAAGTTTTGGTTTACTCGCAGTGACTGCACTTTTTTCACTTTGTATCCCTATTTCCGTTGCAATAGTAGGTGATCCGGATGGGGGAACGATAATCTGTGGGTATCTTGGACTTCTATTGATGGGGGCAGCGTATCTATCCATCGGACTATTCGCTTCCACATTAACTGAGAATCAAATTGTAGGATTTATATTAGGTATCTGTGCTTGCTTCTTACTATTGATAATAGGAGAAGAAATTGTTCTCTTCAGTACACCTAATTGGTTATATCCTATTTTCAGTTATCTCGGTCTCGGGACACACTATAGCAGTATTCTACGGGGTGTGATTGATTCACGTGATATTATCTACTACCTGACAATCATCGGGTTTTTCTTATACTTGAGTACACTCTCGGTTGAGAGTCGGAAATGGCGTTAAGACTCTGGAGGTAAACTGTTTTGGCTGATAAACGAATCAGATATGGTAGCAATACAGTTGTTGTAATAGCACTCATCATCGGTATATTGGTGCTTGTGAATTATCTATCTTCACGTCGTTTTGTGCGCTTTGATCTCACTGAAGACAAAAGGTACACTGTAACGAAAGCAACTAAGAATGTCATTAAGAATCTTGATGATATCGTTACTATCACGGCATATTTTTCAACGGAACCCGCTGAAGCCAATCGAATTCGTAGGGATGTAAAAGATGTTCTTGACGAATATGATGCATTTTCTCAGAAACTGAAGATTAAGTTTATTGATCCTAGTGAATTTGATGATACACAGAAACAGGAACTCCGTTTCAAAGGTATCCCTGAAATGCCTATGAATGTGCTACAGAGAGATAAAGTAGTCATTGCTAACGTCTATAGGGCTCTCTCTATTGGGTATAGTGGGAAAGAGGAGGTGTTACCTGATGTCCGTTCAGCATCAAATTTAGAATATGAACTCACTTCCACAATCCTTAAGGTGACCACTAAAGAAGCAAAAACAATTGGATTTCTAACAGGACATCAGGAATTTGACATCAATGCACCGACACAGGAATTACAATTTCTTCGTGAATTGTTAGATATAAGCGGAAAAGGACAATATAACTTAAGTAGTGTTGACCTTAAAGCGGGAGAACCCGTTGACACTTCTGTCACGACTTTAGTCGTTGCTGGACCTAAACAAACGTTATCGGAACGAGAGAAATACGAAATTGACCAGTTTATCATGCGTGGCGGAAGATCCATATTTTTGATTGATCCCGTTTCTTTGCAACTGCAAACATTACAGGCAACACCACTTAGTACCGGCTTGAACGACATGCTTGAACATTATGGTGTGAAACTCGGTAATAACATCGTGGCTGATCTGAGATTTCATGATAGTGCCCATGTACAACAAGGATCCGTAAGGTTCGTACGACCCTATCCCTATTTTGTAAAGATTGTAAAGAATAACTTCTCAACAGAGAACGCTGTCACGAGCCAACTTGAGTCATTAACTTTACCCTGGACAAGTTCGTTAGAGGTACTGACAAAAGAGGGTGTAATAGGGACAGCGTTAGCCAAGACCTCAGAATTCGGTCAGAGTTCACAAGGATTTCACAGTTTAATGCCCGGTACGCCGATTCCAAATATAGACACACAGGTGTATACAGTGGCTGCTGCTTTAGAAGGTAAGTTCAAGAGTTTTTATGCGGGTAAAGAAATCCCACCTGTAGAATCAGCGGTAGAGGATGGGGACGAAACTGAAAATACATCTTCACAAGAAGAGAAAACTGATGAAAGAACGACAATTACAGATAGTGCTGAGACACAGATTATCGTTGTCGGTTCTTCTCAATTCTTGACTCAGATAAACCGCAACAGTGTGGACTTTCTATTGAATAGTCTCGACTGGCTTACTCTCGGTGAGACACTCATCGGAATACGATCCTATACAATTACAGACAGACCTTTAAGGGATGTATCTGGACTTGAAAAGAACTTCATAAAATACTTCTGCATGATCGGGATACCACTTTTGGTAGTTCTTATTGGACTCATAAGGTATTTACTAAGAAGGAGAGTAAAACGTTTGGTTGCAGCCTACGGTTCCGATATTCTCCGTACATTATAGACTCTTATAGATATTTTTGGATGAAACTATGCAAAACAGACAAATTAAGATATTAGGTGGAGTTTTTGCTCTACTACTGCTAATTGTGCTCATTTTTGAGAATCCTTTTGGCAAAGACGAGGATGAAAAGAGAACTGAAGCAGCAAAGCCTCTATTCCCTGACTTTAGCATAGAATTGGTTTCAAAAATTGAAATAATTGCTAAGGGTCAGACAACAATACTCGCTAAACAGAACGATCAATGGGTTGTTGCTACTATGGAGAATTATCCAGCAGACAGCGAAGGTGTGAAAGACCTGTTGGAGAAAGTAACTGAATTTGACGATTCCAGACATGTATCCGACAATCCGAAGAATCAGGCTGAATACCAAGTTGATAGTAGCGGCGTTGAAGCGAAGTTATTAGATGCAGAGGATAAAACGCTCGCCCACCTATTTGTTGGTAAGAACACACCTGGTATTTTTAACAGTTATGTGCGTGTCGCGGATTCCAACGATGTCTATGTTGGAAAGGGGTATTTACAGAGCACTTTTGACAAAGGCGAACGTACTTGGAAAGATAGAACAATCTTCAAATTTGAGAAAAGTCATGTCACAAGCATTAATATAGTTTCCCCAGAAGAGACGATTGAACTCCGTTTAGATTCAGAGAATAAGTGGCATTTGGTACAACCGATTACTGCCGCTGCAAACCAAACAGAAGTCGAAAACTTACTCTCTTTTTACAGTGATCTAAAGACAGATGATTTCGCAGAAGTAAAAGAACTCACAGAATACGGATTAGATACACCAACTTCATCTATTACAGCAAGTCTAAATGACGGAACAACAGCTAAACTACTTATTGGAAAAGAGGAAAATGAGGGTGGAAAGTTGTACGTCAAACGAGATGATAGAGACACAATCTTTATGTTATCCAAATCCAATGTTGACAGAATGATTAAAGCGTCTGATGCGTTGACAGAGAAAACACCACCTCCTGAGATGGAGGATACGAACCCATCAGAATAAACTATAGGAGCGATGATGAAATTATTTAAACTGTTTTTGTTTGCTATTAGTATTACAATGATTGCAACACTCACTGCCTGTGATTCCCGTGTTGCTTCACAACTATTGTCACCACCGCCTATTGAGAGAACCATCCATGTTCGTGGAAGCGGATCAGTATCGGGAGACCCTGATATTGCAACCCTCAATATTGGTGTTAGTGTTCAGAAGAAAACAGTCGCAGAAGCACGCGAAGTTGCCGCAAAGGCGATGTCTGATCTAATAGAGACTTTGAAAGCTAACACTATAGATGAAGAGGATATTAAAACGCAGAATTTCAGTATCTATCCTCAATATGACTGGACGGAGGAGGGACGCGTACTTATCGGTTATAGGGTGAATAATACCGTTAGTGCGACAGTACGGGAATTGGATACATTAAGTGATGTGATTGATGATGCTGCAGAGGCAGGTGGAGATTATGTTATCGTAAATTCAATCCAATTTTCAATTGATGATCCTAAACCGTTGCAGTCTCAGGCGCGTAGCTTGGCAGTGAAAGACGCCGAAGCAAAAGCACAGACCTTAGCAGAAGCATCGGGTGTAACACTCGGCAAACCTATAACCATCACTGAGAATACATACTTTGTAAATCCGCCTGTTCCGTACGATCTTGCGGAAGCAGCGGCAGATGATGGTGCCTCAAAAACCTCAACTCCCATTATCCCTGGTGAACTTACTATTACTGTAAACGTCTCTCTGATTTACGAGATTGAGTAAGTTTTCCCACCAGAAAAAAGAGGAGTAGATAGTTAATCTACTCCTCTTTCATTTAATAATAACGTGAGTTTGATAAATGTAGCGCAAACTTTCCAGTTTGCGATGATGTGCCA
>JAJEJA010000038.1 GCA_022828145.1 Candidatus Poribacteria bacterium
ATTGGGGATACTCAGTTTTTCGTAATCAACATCAGAAAAGCAGTCTATACGTGACCCGCCGTCTTTTGGTCCTTCAAACGTATCTAAACAATCAAATAAACCACCGTTGATGAAAGGTGTTTTAGCAAAAAAATCCAAAAGTATGTCAGGATCGCGCATCTGGTTTTTATAACGATACCTTGAGAAATTACGATTGCCAGAATAGTTTTCCTTGCTAAACGTCCGTTTGTCTATCTCGGTGTTCAACGTGGCGAAAAAGAGGTTTTGTAGCACAGCGCGATAGTATGAGTCACCACTGTCAAAATCATCCTCTGTCAATAGGTCTCGGATTTTTTCTTTCTTAAATAGTTCATCTGCTATTAATCCCTTTTCCTTGATAAACCAGATAAAGAGTAGGCGCGTGATGAGTCGTATCACATGCTCTTCTGGCTTTATGACACGGTTCTCATCTGTTGGAAATATTCCTGTCTCAACTGCCCATTCATACCAAGCAAAAAGCTTCCGATAGAACTGTTTATTGAGCTCTTCTGTATTCAGAATCTTTTCCCAAGCATCGTGGAGTGTATCAAAGTTTTTAACCGCTTCAGTCTGGATGAGATTACTGAGATATAGGTCGTAGATGATTTCAATATGTGCACGCTTGGGAGATTCTAAATTTATATCTTTAATAAGCGTCACCTTTTCCAACACTTTTTTTGATGGGTCGATCTTATGCTCTCTCATATTGATAATAGCAAGCGTAAGCAAATCACTATACCGGAATATCACCATAATTGATTTGTCTAACTCTTTATTGATAAAACGGGTAATATTGGCAAATTGTGTGCGTGTGTAGGGGGCATCGGTGAGTTGGACAGTAACGAACATGTAAGATTCCCTTAACATATCGTCTATGCCCGCGCTTTCAAACAACGTTCCTTGTTGTGGATTTATCTGTTGATTAATTTCATCATCAGCTACCTGCATGATCCGGTAAAAGAATTGCCAGTTATCAATGCAAAGTTTCTCATAAGGATTAGCAGTCTCCAGAGCGGATTCAACGAGACGTTCAAACCTAACGTTGTCAACACTGTCGGATCCGACTCGTTTACTGTAATAACCAAGTGTATTCAGGAGATTTGTTGAGGCATCTCTCAACGATTGCGGGTCATCAAGGAAGTTTTTTAGGGTGTTTTCAATGTTCTGCTTAATTGTTTCTGAATTCATATAGGTATAACCTTTCACTTTAACGTGTTATCACGAGCCATGTAATCAGTTCAAATTCGGTTTTATCTGTAATCTGTTCATCTGCAGTTGGCAGCAGGGCATTAGGGCTTGAATCGAGATGATCGTTGATCTTCTGAATATACTCCGCACGAATAGATTCCAACGCAGCCTCAGAAAGTATCTGATATATGTCCATATCATTGCCGTTGTTGGTATCTTCATTGAACTTATCACACAGTTCAGTATCGGGTGAAGATTTCCCAACACAGAGCATGCTGAACCGTTCTAATATCCGTCTCGGATTGGTGAATCCAATAGAAACGACTTCATCCTCAGTTGCATAAACCAGATAATAGGGATGTAGCGAGTTTAGTTTCTTACCTTCCTCATTGTCTTCTTCCGCAAGGACCTGTTTTAAACAGAAGATAACACCCGGTTTTATATCCACAGGTTTTCCATCCTTATCAATTGCTCCGGTGACAGCATATAAACCCATGTCTGCTTGCTGTAATTCGTCCTCTCTGGTCTGAATATA
Organism: Candidatus Poribacteria bacterium; assembly: GCA_022828145.1. Taxonomy (GTDB): domain Bacteria; phylum Poribacteria; class WGA-4E; order WGA-4E; family WGA-3G; genus MSPOR6. Next base: position 1,742 of record JAJEJA010000038.1, read on the forward strand.
GTTCAAGAGTTGTGCCCGAAAATCGTCCAGTGTGAATTGACTGATTTTCACTTGTTCATCTTCTTCGTCAAAATTAATGATATCGGTTTGCATACGGCGGAGTTGTTCGTCGCGATGAGACCAGACACGTTCTAAGTTTTCATCTCTATTGTCAGGTGTGAGCGGGTTGTCATAGCCAGTAGCTGTCAGATTGACAAGAGCCATGCGTGCCTCCACGCGCACTTTCAGATTGATATACTCGTCAAGCTCAGGTGTAGGCCAAAAGTTGACCATACTGATGGTTTCGTTCTTACTGCCGATACGGTCAATTCGTCCGAACCGTTGGATAATACGGACAGGATTCCAATGTATATCGTAATTGATGAGATAATCACAATCCTGTAAGTTCTGACCTTCAGATATACAATCCGTCCCGATGAGTAGGTCAATTTCTGGGATTTCTTCTTCCGTGTCATCTGTAGTGCGTTCTTTGGCGATAGGAGCGAAATTCGTCAAAATCTCATTGAAATCCGTAGTGCCATAAGTCGTTTTATTTGCGGAACCAGTTACCACAGCACACTCAATTTCAAGTGTTTCTTTTGCCCATTCGTGGATGTTGTTATAGAGATAATTGGCAGTATCTGCGAATGCAGTAAAAACAAGCACTTTTGGATTGAGTTTACCTTTATCATTTGTCGTAGAACTCTGCACCTTTTCGGTTATAAGCTGCTTGAGTTTCCTTAATTTATCATCTCTCTCAGGAGTCACGGCAGCTGCAGCGCGTTGTAATCCTGTGAGTTGATTTCTATCATTTTGTAGATCTTCCAGCCATGCTTCAAGGTTAAGGTGTTCATACTGGTATAGATCATCTTCTGCATCTTCTATGCTATTCAGTAGATCTTCATCTTCTCCATATTCTGTTTCTGCTTCTGCGAATGCAGCGTAATCGGTGTCACAATCTGCCTCAACATGTAAGTAATCTTGTATGTCAATTGAAAGTACATTTATTTTTTCAATCGTACGTTTTAATGTTGAATCGAAGGAATGGACACTGCTCTCAAGGCGTTTGAGAAAGTTCACCTTCATCATACCGATAAGGTTACTCTCACGATGCTGCAGGACTCTATCGTCATAATGGTGCAGACAATCCGGTTTGATATAGAATGATGGGTTGAATAGAGAGAGTTTATATCCATCAATCTGTGAACTGATGGCTGCGAAACTTGGGAATATACCCTCTGTATCAATATCAGGAGATACGTGTATTGGATCTGCGCGATCTGGGAACTTGATTTTTGAACCATCAGTATCCTTATAAAATTTAGTTATATGTTCTCTGGATCGTGCGATAGTGAGTCTATCCAATAGATTAAAAAAATCGGTATTCAGGCTTTTATCAAGACTATCCTGTCTTTGTGCTTGATTAGATTGATCGCCGTTCTGTTCCGTCCATTTTTCAAACCGATTTTGAGCGTTTCTCAATGTCTCTCTAACACTATTTATACCTGTGTTTTGAAAAGCATTGTCATTGTCCTCAGTGATGAGTCGTATCTGGTTTTCAAGGTCGGTCAGTTTGTTGTTCACTGGTGTTGCAGATAGCATAAGCACTTGTGTTTGACACCCATTTTTGATAATCTCCTCCAATAGTCTGTTATACCGACTTCTGCGTATTAACAGCCCCTCATCATATTTATCAGCGGGTCTGTTTCGGAAATTGTGTGATTCATCAATAACGACAAGGTCGAAATTCTCCCAATCAAAATCTGATGATTTTCCTCTGTCTGTCAAGTCTGAGTGTGCGCGGACGGTGTAGTGAAAGTTATCTTTTCTGAATGGATTATTTTTTCTTTGATAGTTTAGAGAGTATAAAGTCCAGTTCTGTTCCAACTTTTTGGGGCACAACACCAAGACATTCGCCCCCCGTATTTCAAAGTATTTTATGATGGCGAGTGCCTCGAAGGTTTTACCTAACCCGACACTATCAGCAATGATACAACCATTATACTCCCTTAGTTTTTTGATACATGCCTGAACACCGTGTTTTTGAAAATCGTAAAGTTTTTTCCAGATTTCAGAGCCCTGGAACTTCGGACTTTCTTGTGCAAAATCCGCATCTGTTGCACCTTTCAAGAAGTTTTCAAAAACATGGTACAAGGTCTTAAAATAGATGAATTCCGGGTCTTTGTCTGTGTATATATTTTCAAGGTATCGTTTAACTGCTTCTTTTACACAATGCACCTGATCCGATTCCCATAGGTTATCAAACCAATCCTTTAGATCTGCACAGTCACCTTTGCTGTCTACTTCAAGGTTGAGTTCAATGTTGCTTGCTTTTTCATTCAATCCCAGACCTCGCACTGTAAAGTTTGAGCTGCCGAGAATTGCGTCTTCCCTTCCATCCTTCTCAATATAATACATCTTGCCGTGTAAGAAATTGGATTTAGCGACCGACCTGATTTCTACTTTATCATCTTCAATCCAATCGTAACATGCTTTAGCAATCGCATTTTGGGGCAAGTAATTCTTTAGTTCTAAACCTTCTTCTGTAAGACGAAAGACTTTGCTTTCTGTTTTGCTGGGGTCCATACCTTGGATAAAACTCGGTTCGCCGAACAGAAAACGGAGGTCTTTTATGTTTGTAAGTTTGTCTTTGAGTGCGTTGAAAGCGTAGATGGTGAAATAGGCAGAGACAAAGGAGAGGGAGGATCCTTCTTGAATTTTATCAAGCAGAAAATCGGAAACGCTGCCATACATATAGTTGTCACGGATACCGGTTTTCACGAATGGTTTTTCATCTGACATTTAGGAACCTCTATTTTTTTGGAGATAAATGAATTGATATTACTCTTTGAAACCCGTTTGTCTTGTGCATAGCACTTG
>JAJEJA010000115.1 GCA_022828145.1 Candidatus Poribacteria bacterium
TGAAACGCATGTTAAAAGTATAAGAGTGATTTCCAACGTAGTATGAAGAACTGTAGATTTTTGACGAAGGTATTGAAATAATGTACCTTTTTTATTCTGAAAAGGAGTAAGAAAATGTTAAGATTTAGCAAAGGATTAATATCAATAATCCTGTTCTGCTCTATAATTCTGCTTGGGTTTATCAACACAAGTAATGCCGATATTGAGATTGAGTCATTATATGTTTACTCTTCTTTAACTTGGGACGGTTATTTTATGATGATGGTTGATGTGCAAACGAGTGAACCGTATCATGGCATAGACTATTACCTGGATGATACCTGGATAGATAGAGCTTATGGTGACGGTAAGCGAACAGTTGACTTTCTCTGGTATGATGAGAGTGAGTTTTGGGGCAGTGTAAAAGGCACAAAACATACACTTAAATTAAATGTTATGCAGTCTGCAGGCGACGACATTGTCGTCACAGAGACTTTTAAAGTGTATCAACCGATAGTAACAAGTGGATACGGAACGACTTCGTTGGAAAAACCGAGAAATACGGGTGCCTATGGATGGGCAGAAGTCTCAGCACATTACTTCAACGGTACGGATTTCGTTATGGAAGCCTACGCATCCTTCTCCAACGATAGTGATGTCACACTTTCTGCTCAAGCATGGTTTCGACAGAATGAATACATCCTTTCTGATCCCGTTAGTGGTATTCTTACTAAATCGGGTGAAAAACGAGATACGAAAGCCAAGCTAACCTATGAACCGGGTGGTTATGATTCGTGGTCACCCGATTCTTGGGTGGTTAATTATCCTCTTGGAAGATCGATTCTACCTGGAGAACACTTCTATTATGATGCCCACACCCACCTTCAAGTGCAGACGGTAGATGCTGGCATTCAGGTTCAAGACGATTGGGAAGTGGATACGGGTATTCAGACATTCACTAAAGATGACAATCCATAAACCCAAACGAGTGGCAAGGACATACTCCTTGCCACTATTTCATAAGGAGCGTTACCATGCGTTTTTATTCAGTCGGTTTACTAATCTTTTTGCTCCTGCTCTCATCAACAGCACATTCCAGAATCGTCTTCAATTCCATACGCGGTGGTGTGGAGGGTATTTATGTGATGAACGATGACGGCACCAACGAAACATTACTGACCGAATCCGAAACCTTGAGACCCTTTCCAAATAGCTGGTCTCCTGATGGTAAATTTATATTGTATAAGAGCCGCGTTGATTGGAATTCGAGATCTGTAATATTCTTGATGAATCCAGACGGGACAAATGTTCGGCAACTCACCGAGAACGATGGAAGTACTCTCGGTACAGCATCATTTTCACCAGATAGTAAGTCTATTGTTTTTAATAAGAGTATACAAAAAAACAACGGAATCAAATTTAGCATCACCGTTATGGATATAATGACCGGCAAGACGAAAGTTATAGCAGATATGCCTGCTACTTTCTGCGATTGGTCACCTGATGGACGGCATATAATCTTTTCACAAGGCATGTTTGTTGGGGGTCGTGGTGGGACGATTTGGAAAATTGGGTCAGATGGACAGAACCCACGACAACTTATACCGAATCCAGATGTTGGGCGAGTGTCAATCCATAGAACATCCCCCCGATGGTCTCCTGATGGTAAAAAGATAGTGTATAAACATAGCGAGTATTCCTGGGATCCAATTCCAGGTGTTGGCACAGCTCTGATCTACCATGCTCACTATTATATGGTCTGTGATGATAACGGCGGGAACATAAGAAAATTGGGAATACCAAAGGATTGGGAAGGCTTAGGTATTGATTGGATGGATGATGGTGAATCTGTTGTACTCAGTGCGTATGTCGGACTGCCTTTGGGTGAATTACCACCACCTTTTGAAGAATTTCCGCCGTGTAACATCTATAAGTATCATATAGAGACAGGTGAGATAACACGTTTAACGAACCATCCGGGCCGGGATGAGATATTAGATTGGATAAGTGATGATGTGCTGTCGGTTACGCCTGCTGGGAAAAAAAAGACCCAGTGGGGGAACGAAAAAAAGTAAAAATTGCATCTTGAAAGGATTTTAGCTAGATTACTCAAGCTGTTATCTATAAGTTGTCCTTGTTGTCCACAGAGTTGTATTTTTATAAACAGGGCAGAAATGACCAAGGTTTACCAACTTTTTCCTAAGAATCTCGTCTAATCTAACAGAATGATACGCGATTAAAATTAAAAATAAGCCTTAGGAGAATACCGATGTCAAAAACCGTTCAAAAGACATTGCCGCGTCATTTTAATCCTGTAAAGGCAAAATTGGCATATATGGACGAATGCTTTAGTCAACTGCATAGCGGTTTGCCAGCAGACAAAGACGCTTATGTAGCGGCTGATAAACTGACACATTCTTATATCAAAAGTTGCTTTTTGATGATTGTGCAACGCGCTGTAGACATCAACAACGCGATCATAGAATTTAGTGGTCAAACGCCACCCTATCAGAAACACCAAGGTTTTCGTGCTGTCCAAGAGAGTGGGGCAATTGATGTTGAGACATTAGATTTCTTTGAACACGCCATAACCTGCTATCAGAAAATATCAAACCCTTATGAGGGATTACCACCTGCAGAACTGTACGATGTATCTTCACAACTGCTACATCACGGTAAGTCTTACACGCGTCAGATCAACGCGTTCTTTGAAGATACAACGTAGTGGTCTGTTCAGCTTTATCTTGTAAGTCTCGCATAAAATAAGTCGGGTTGAAGTGGTATCTTCAACCCGACTTTGGCCTTAGACAGTGCCATCGAAAAAATGGTGGTGCTAATCATATTTAATAATTCCACCTGTTCCTTTGATCTGGAAGTCCGGTTTTAATAAGATTTTATCTTGGGGTTCCTCATTAAATCCGCTGGGATATAGCATATAGGAAATGCGCGACGGTAAGTGTTTTCCTAAATCAGCGAACATTTCCTCAGGTTGCTTAAATATTATCATATTACTCATTTGGGTCTGGTATGCAAACCAATACTTGAGATTAGAGTGGATTTCATTATTATAGATCATACTACCTGTTGCTACATCAATAATCTTGAGACGCACTTTACTTCTTGCCACTTGCCGTGTAGTGATGTAAGTAGATGTTCCTGAAATTCCGGTCTGTCGTCCCAGTCGTTGGTGATGTTGGTCGTTATCAAGTTGTTCCAACTTTGGTTTTGTAACCCTTCCTGTAATAATCCAGTCTACACCGAGTGCTTCTCCTACTCTTGCTGCTAATGCTGGGTCATCAAAAACATCATTTAGTGTAATGCCGAGTTCATCTATCTTTTCCCCTACGGGTCGAATTTTATCCGATACGTCATAGACCCACTCAATATCTTTTAATATAAGTTCAAATCGGGTAGATAGATTAACACTAATTCTACCTCCGAGAGCCTTTGCTTCTTCTTTGTCAGCGAAGAAGGGTGTAACAGCAATTTTCTTTGCCTCGGTAAATGTCGGTATTGTCTTTATATCCTCGCTACCAAAGCATCCCATGAATGAAACAAGCAGTAGGGATATTAGTAAAAAACAAAATAAACGCATAATAGTGAATGCCTCCTTGATAATATTATAGTTCAACCCACAATCCATCTGTTAAAGAGTTTATCATAAATTGTAGAATTTAGTCAAGCAACAATTTATTCTGAATGTGGCAGAATACGCGTTTGGTATTCTGCATTAAATACGCACAATCTAACAGAATGTGCTACAAATCAAACACAATCTAACAGAACTATTATTGGATTAAAATAGCAACTATGCAACCGCCAGTGCCCGTACTTCTCCGAATTCATGTGTCAACTTTGTCCAGGAGTCTCCATTGTCTTCACTCAGGAAAAGTTGTCCGCTGACACTACATGCGATCAGCAATTCATCAACATCTGCCTTATAGTTAACATTTTTCCTGGCGAAACACCAGATGGTGCTATTTGCGGTTATTCCGATATCAGAACGTTCCCATCGTATTGCCGTTGGGTCTGCAGCCTGGTTCGAATCTTGCATGTAGAATATCCCGCCTTGATCACCGGGAGGTCCGTTTCCTGCTCCGATAAAGACCTTTGCATTATTTCCGTTCAAATAGAACGCAGCACGGCAATAGGGCCATGGAAAATGCTCACGCACCTTCAAAGGTGTCCAATTGTGCATATCTGTTGTGATACAAACATCGTTATTTGTTGCTGCGACGAGTGTTTTCTGTTCACCCGGTACGACAGTTAATCCGTGAATATCTTGACTGCTCAATCCTTCACTTCGGTTATCCCATGTTTTTCCGCTATCGGTACTAAGCCGCATGCCGTCAATTTCGATGCCGGCATATACGGTATCATGGTCTTCTGGGTCAATAATGATAGTTGTCACACGTGGAATAATAGGAATTCCTTCACACTCTTGCGCGAGTTCAGCATCGAGTTGCGTCCAGGTCTCACCCGCATCAGTCGTCTTGTAAAATGCTGATGGACATGTACCCGCATAGAGTGTTCCTGCTGTAGTCGGGTGAATTGCAAGTGACCACACCTCTTTACGATCCATATCACTTGGTAAATGTCTCCAGGAATCACCCCCATCCGTAGTTTTGACGACACCTTTCTCAGTACCTGCATAAAGCGTTTTTGAATCTGCTGGATCAACGACGATGGCACGAATATCTGCTTCGGGAAAGATTCCGTTGCTTGCGCGATTCCAGGTTTTACCTATATCTTTACTGCGCCAGATGCTCTGGCCGACTGTTCCTGCATAAAGCGTACTTGCCATATATGCCTCCTCAAAAATTATCAGTATTCGGTTATGGATTCATTTATGGTAGAATATAGTATTTCTTACACAGTTTAGAACGGTGCGATTAGGAAATCGCACCTACCGGGGTGTGTAAGGGTGTAAATATTTTCAAATTTCACCATAATATCCCTTCATCAATTAAAGTTTCCCCCCGTTTAATTGTCCATTTTACCTTTTCTATTGCTATATCAGGTTTGAGATTGAAAGCGTATCTGTATAGCGCGGTTTTCTCATTTTCAAGATATATCATCGGTTTTGCATCAAGTAGTTTACGATTTTGATACGTCAGTGTTACAGTGAAGGCATGCACAGCCGCGGGTTCATTTGACACGGCAATTATTTCCCAATAGTTTGGATGTATCGGGTTCGGGAGTACGTGTGTGGTGTAAGATCCTAAATTACCTTCAAATATACTATAATCGTAAGTTATAGTCTGTTGTGCAAAACTTGCATTCTCAATCTGTAAACTCGGTATCACCAGCAATCGCTGGATATCAGTTCCAAAAGTAGGCACATCCAGTGATGCTGTGCCATCAACAGTTCTAAAAGGCACTTTTCCAACGGCTATCTCACCTGACGTGTGTAAATAAGCTGCCTTGACATCAATAATTGCCAGTGACGTATTTAGCTGGCGTTGTGTTGATAATCCGAGTGTTAAACCTGCCTGTCCAGCTGTTGCTACTTTACATTCTATAGCATGTGCACTAAAATTTGCAAGTCTTCTATTTTTGCTATTAGCAGGATAACTCACATGTTCAAATTGAGGTGGAATCGACAGAACGATTGAATTATACCGAAAAGGATTTTCAACAGTGCCAAGAGTTCGCCATGTCGTTAGGTAATTCGCAACTTTCCAATCTGAAAATATGTTAGAAAATGACTTATTTATGCCTTGTGTTTTTAACGTTTGTGTAATGCCGGGTATTCCATCTAATGGATTTTTGACGAGTGCAGCTATAGTCTCAGTTCCACCATACTGATCATGAACATATACCATAAACAGAAAAGCGGCGCCGTAGTGTGCAAGTAAGTTTGTGTCGGTCTGCTGAGTCCAGTCTATGAGAGAGGTATTCGGTGCTTTTTGAAAGGCATTCACATGCTGGTAGAGGTTATAACCGCATTGAGATGCTGCGTAATCAGCACATCCTTCGTCAATCCAAATTTCCTCGTTTGGGGAATGTCGCCAATGGATAAGATGTTGAAGTTCATGTGCAATAACAGACTGCATGACACTGGTGTTCGGATGATGGTTCCTTGAGTTGATATAGATAATATCGGCTTCGTTGCTATGGACTGGACCGAATGCAGGATGATGCAGGCGACCGCGATACTGATCAATCGGCATGAAATATCCAGCAGTCGTGTGACTTGTCGTTGACATATTTACCTGGCTGTCAAGTATATTAAGAAGAAGGATAATGACTTTATCATTCTCATCAACATCCGGAGGTGGGCCGAAATCTTCGGTTAAAATGTCGTATATACCGCGCCGTGGGTCTGCGGGTGTCGCTGAATCAAACGCTCTTTGAACGGATTGAACTGTTTGTGTTGTAATGTGTGTTTGCCATTCTGAATCTTCTACGAAGATATAAGAGTGGGTTCCACTTGCGCGTAATGTAGCACTGATGGAATACTGCTGTTTTCTGGCAAAATCAATAGCGAAGAAAGATCGTTGGAATCCGATGTTAAGTGCTGGTGCTGCGGGGTGCTTTGGAGCAGTTCCCAAGTCTGAAGGTGGTAAGATTAAACCTTCTTTTAGCAATGGCCCCTTTATAGCATGATAATGGCATTGGAATGCATGACTGGACTGCGCGGCAAAGTGTATAGCCAGGGGCATAGCCAGTGGTATAGCAAGGGTCAGCATTAACAATAGAACCTTGACGGTGATTTTTCGCATTTTAAACCTATTGGCTATCGGCTGAGTCGTTCTTTTATTTCAGCATTTTCTGGTTCAATTGTTTGTGCTTCTTTCCAAACACCCCGTGCTTTATCAGGTTCATTGTTCTTTAGGTAAGCATCCCCGAGATGTATGAGTATTATCACATTTTTCGGTGATTGTTGTATTGCTTTTTCCAACATAGTAACAGCGTCCGCAAAACGTCCCTGTTTAAAAAACACCCATCCGAGGCTATCAAGATATTCTCCTTTCTCTGGTGACTTTTCAAGTGCTCGCTTTATTAGAGCCTCAGCCTCATCAAGTTTTGTTCCCTTCTCAGCATATAGATATCCGAGGGCGTTGAGTGCATATTCATGTGCGGGTTCAAGTGAAAGCGTTTTACGCAAATACGCTTCGGCGTTGTCAAAGTCCCCCATAGATTGATATGCAGATGCGATTCCGTATATCGCTCCGATATGTTCATCGTTGTTTGCCAGAAGTTGTGTAAAAGTCTTCTCAGCATCTTCATATTTTTCAAACAGCAGATAGACGTTGCCTAAAGCATATTGTGCGTCAACGGCCAATTTTCTGTAGGTAGCCTGTCTCCGCGTGTTATCAGACCGGTCTACGATTGTTAAAGACAAGAATATTGCCCGTCCAAGATACCTTTCAGCGTCAGTTATGAGTTTCTCTGGGTCAATAGGTTCATTTTGTGCTGTCCAATCATCCTCAGTTTGTATCCGATATGCGAGTTCCTGCAGTACTAATCCTAATCCTAAGTTACTTCTCACGTCATGGGGTGCTAAGGTCAAGATTTGCTCAAACGTTTTCTGTGCCTCTTCTAAATGTCCACTATTAAGACTAAGAAATCCCAGATTCGTAAGTGCTTCTATATCGTCCGGTTTAATTTTGATAACGCGCTTGTATGCTTCAACAGCTTCTGGTGTTCTTTCTAAATTCTTATAAATATCGCCGAGTTTTTTATGAAAAGAAGGCTCAAAAGGCATAACACGGGTTAATGCTTTGAATGCTTTTTCCGCAGTCGTGTACTCACCAAGTTGGTATGATAAATCTCCCAGCATCTGTTGTGCCATAAAATGTGTTGGGTCCAACTCAGTCACTCTTTTAACAGTATCCAATACTTTCGTAACATTTTTACCTTGTGAATAATATGCTCGGTGTGCCAGAATTTGAGCAAGTTGCCATGTTGCAAGTATATTAGCATCATCGATTTCAAGTGCCTTCTCCATATCATCCTCAGCCCCACGTACATTCTGCATCTTGTAATGAAGTTGTCCTCGTTTATACCAAACATAAGCGAACTCTGGAGCCAGTTCTACCAACTGATCGTATAGGACCATAGCTCTTGTCAAATCTGTATCAAAACGTTGCAGGTAGACTGCATGCATCAATTTCGTATAAACCTGCTTTGCTGTTTGAGATTCTTCGGTGAGTAGCACATGTTCCTCAGTTTCTGCTGTCGTCACCTCTTGTGCATTTACTATCAATACTATTGAAAAGAGGCACAGTATACTGAACAGCATCCCCCCGCCTTTTATAATAGATGGCGTTGTTTTTATCCATAACTTATTGTTCATCATTTTCTCCTTTCTAATTCATTCAACAATTTTCTCAATGTCCTACATAACACATTCGGTCTTTATAGGTGCTTCTATACAGATTCGGCATCAGAAATTTTGGCAACGTCAACGAGTGTTTCGCCATCATTTAAACTCATAAGCCTTACCCCTTGTGTTGTTCTGCCTATTGACCGAATATCGCTGACAGCCATCCGCGTGATATATCCGGTAGAACTAATAAGTACAAGTTGATCTGATCTTCTAACGAGTTTTGCAGAAACAACTGCTCCATTTCTGCTTGAACGTTTAATTGCAGTCAACCCAACGCCCCCTCGTCTCTGGGCTCGATAAGCTGCTAAACTTGTGCGTTTACCATATCCATTTTCAGTAACGATTAGAAGCGAATCATTTTCATCTGAGGAGCATACCATACCTACGACGAAATCCTCTTCACCGAGCCGGATACCCCGCACCCCGCGCGTACGCCGTCCCATACTTCTAACATCCGATTCATGGAATCGGATAGAGTTTCCGTTGTGACTCGCCAGAATCACATCATAGGAACCGTCGGTAAGTTGTGCGCCAATGAGTTGGTCATCTGCGTCTAAATTGACTGCGATAATACCACTGGAAATAGGGTTTCGGAAATCCCGTAGTGGACTTTTCTTTACAATACCGTTTTTTGTTGCCATTAGGATATAGTGATCCTCTTTAAACTCCCGCACAGGTAAAAGAGCAGTGATGGTCTCTGCTTCACTTAATTTTAGTATATTTACAGCTGCCCGTCCAGCTGCGGTACGCGATCCTTCCGGTATCTCATAAACTTTCAATAGAAAACATTTGCCAAGACTTGTAAAAAAGAGGAGGGGTTGATGGGCAGTCGCGATAATCAGTTGTTCCAAGAAGTCTCCATCTTTAGGATTACCGCCTTTGATGCCGACACCGCCGCGATTTTGTGTACGATAGGTATCCATCGGAATCCGCTTCAGATAGCCGGAATGCGTTACCGTTACCACCATCTCATCATCAGCGATAAGATCTTCCATCTCAAAACTTTTGACTTCATCAACGATCTCCGTGCGACGTTCATCTCCATGTTCCTCTTTCAACGTCTCTAATTCTTCACGGATGATGTTGGTAACGAGTTCTTCACTATCAAGGATCGCTTTGAGTTCTGCAATTCGTTCAACGAAATTACTATATTCATCATTGATACGTTGGCGTTCTAAACCTGTTAACTGGCGCAAGGTTAGCCCAAGTACTTCGTTAGCTTGCAGTTCAGTAAGTTCGTATTGTGTTTGCATCTGCTCTCTGGCATCCTGCGGGGTCTCAGCAGTTTGTACAATCTCAATGACTTCTTCCAAATGCTCCAGTGCGATACGGTATCCCTCTAAGACGTGCGCCCGGCGTTCACATCGTGCTAAATCAAACTGTGTGCGTCGCCGAATTACATCTCGTCGATGTGCTAAATAGTGTTTCAAAATCTCCGGAAGTGTTAAGATTTTAGGCAACCCGTCCACAAGACAGAGCAGAATCGCGTTATAATTATCCTGCATCTGCGTGTGTTTATAGAGTTGATTTAAGACGACCTGTGGCACTTCGCCTTGCTTGAGTTCAATAACGACTCGTATGTTTTCATCAGATTCGTCCCGGATATCTCTAATCCCTGTTATCGTGTTACTATTTACAAGTTCAGTCATCCGTTCAAGGAGTCTATTTTTCTTAATCTGATATGGAATTTCGGTGACGATAATCTGTTCACGATCTCCCCGAACTTTACCGTGTGTTACCGGTTCAATATCCACCTTGGACCGAATCGTCATATTCCCTCTACCTGTAGCGTACATAGCCTTGATAGGTTTTTCACCAACGATAGTTGCGCCGGTAGGAAAGTCAGGACCGGGGATGAGTTCCATCAGTTCATCTACTGACGATTCTGGAAAATCCAACATAAGCAAAAGTGCATCAACGACTTCGTTGAGATTATGCGGTGGAAGTTCTGTGGCATAACCTACACCGATACCTGTAGTGCCATTGACAAGCAGGTTTGGCAGAAGGCCGGGTAATACAACTGGTTCTTCCATAGAATCCTTATAATTGGGTTGAAAGTCAACCGTGTCCATTTTTATGTCGCGTAAAAGTGTTTCGGATATCTTTGCGAGCCGACACTCTGTATAACGCATTGCCCCTGCTGGGTCATCGTCAATAGATCCGAAGTTCCCTTGTCCATCAATCAATGGATAACGCGTGCTGAATTCCTGTGCGAGACCTACAAGCGTGCCGTAAATAGGACCATCACCGTGGGGGTGGAAATTCTTCATAACCTCACCTACTACCGCAGCACACTTATCATAAGGGCGGTCGTTCGTTAGGTTGAGTTCTCCCATCGCGTAAATTATGCGACGAGCACTCGGTTTCAAACCATCCCGGACATCAGGGATTGCCCTATTGGTATTGACGCTCATCGCGTAGGTAAGGACTGATGTTTGTAACTCGGTATCAATTGATCGTTTAATAATATTTTCTTCTTGCATTTGCTTCTCTTATTTCTTTAAAAGCCGGTTCGGTTAGGAAACCGAACCTACCGACATGAAATTTATACTATGCCCCATAAACATCAAGGTCAACTTGTGTTCCATACCGTTCTATAAAAGCCCGACGCGGTTCTACAGAATCCCCCATCAGTAGGGTGAACATCCGTTCAGCTTGAACAGCATCTTCAATGGTCACCTGTAATAGAACCCGGGCATCTATCTGCATTGTTGTTTCTCGCAATTGCTTCGTGTTCATTTCCGCAAGACCTTTGAATCGCGTAAGCGTCGTTCCACTATTAGCACTTGCCCTGAGAATTGAAAGCAGTTCTCCAACAGACGTTGCCCCCTGATGTTCCTCCGATTTATTTACAATACTAAACACAGGGGTATCCTCTGATGTCTTATTATTAAAATCTTCGGGTTGAATTCCAAACTCTTTAACACACTGAATATGGGGTGAAAGTTCTGCATGGATTGAAGCATTAGATATTACGTTACGTTGTAGCATACTTTCAATCGTAGTATCTGCTGAATCCTTTTGAACATCCTCGCTATTTTCGTCAGAAGTATCCTCAGCCTCAAGTGGAAGTTCAGTTTGTTCACTGCCATCTGTTTGTGCTTGAAGCATATCAAGAACAGTATCTACCTGATCGGATTGCGAGTCTGACACAATGGTTGACAAAGGGGTGTCTGCTGCAGTTGCTTCAGATGTCTCTTGATTTTCAATCGGTTCCCATAGAAACGCAATAAGTTCTTGACGGGATCGATTTCCGCGCATGGTTAAATCTGAGAGCCGTTTTTCAATACAGGAGAGTGCCTTAACACAAGCGATAGCCTCTTCTTCTGTATAGGCGGTATCGCGTCCCATTTTTTTAATCTCCAAAGATTTGGCTGCTGCTTCTAAAAGATATTCTTCCAACGCATTTTCATCTTGGAGGTATCTTGAACTTCGTCCTCTTCTAATTTGGAAAAGCGGTGGCTGAGCAATGTATAAATGTCCTTCATGGATTAACTGCGGCATCTGTCGAAAAAAGAACGTCAAGAGGAGCGATCGGATGTGTGCGCCATCTACATCAGCATCCGCCATAATGATTACCTTTCCATACCGCAATTTTTCGAGTGAAAATTCTTCTGTCCCAATACCGGTACCGAGGGCAGTAACAATGTCTACGATTTGTGCATTTTTTAATATTTTGTCCAGTCGTGCCTTATCAACATTAATCCCTTTTCCTTTTAGAGGTAGCACTGCTTGAAAGATACGGTCGCGTCCCTGTTTTGCGGGTCCCCCAGCCGAATCCCCCTCAACGAGAAAGATCTCTGTTTTGCTTGAATCGCGTTCAGAGCAATCCGCGAGTTTACCTGGCATTGAAGCGGAGTCAAGGACACCTTTTCTCCGGATAAGGTCGCGTTGTTGCCGCGCTGCTTCGCGTGCTTCCGCTGCACGAATGCTTTTTTGGACTATGCGTTTTGCAAGGGCTGGCTGTTCTTCTAAATACTCTTTCAAGTACTGGTTCACAATACTCATTACGATACCTTCCACCTCAGTATTACCAAGTTTAGACTTGGTTTGTCCTTCAAACTGGGGTTCTGGTACCTTGACACTGATAACAGCCATAATACCTTCTCGAATGTCCTCACCGGTAGGCGTAATTTTTTCGCCTTTTAGCAATCCATTATCTTTACTATAGGCATTAAATGTGCGAGTCAAAGCACTTTTAAACCCGCTCTCATGAAATCCACCCTCTGTTGTCCGGATATTGTTTGCATAAGAAAAGATATTCTCTGAATAACCGGTGTTAAATTGAATTGCGATCTCGACCCGAACATTGTCTGTCACACCTTCAAAATATATCGGGGTATTATGGAATACCTCTTTATTTTCATTTTGATAGATAACAAAAGAAGCGATTCCCCCTTCATAGTGATAAACGGTTTCCACATCCTCCTCTGGAACTTCCTCTCTCAAATCTCTGAATTTGATGCGAACCCCACGGTTCAGAAAAGCGAGTTCCCGGAGTCGTTCTTTTAGTGATTTCCCCTCAAAATCAAGCGTATCAAAAATTTCATGGTCAGGCATAAACGTAGTTTCTGTACCTTTGTTTTTCGTATTATCGATGACTTCTACTGCCTTCGTCGGTATGCCCCGTTTATAGCTTTGTTCGTAAAGTTGTCCATCTTGTGCAACTTGCACATTGAGCCATTCGGATAGTGCATTCACACACGAAGCACCTACACCGTGCAAACCCCCAGCTGTCTGATATCCGACATCTGCCCGTCCATCAAATTTACCCCCTGCATGCAATGTAGTCATGACAACCTCAAGAGCTGATACACCTGTTTGATGTTTACCGACAGGAATACCGCGACCGTCATCTCCAACAGTAACGCTACCATCAGCATTAAGTGTTATCCTGATCTCTGATCCATGTCCAGCTCCAAATTCATCAATAGAGTTATCAACCAGTTCCATGACAAGATGCTGAAGTCCCGCAGGGCCCGTACTCCCGATATACATTCCCGGGCGTTTTCGGACAGCTTCTAAACCTTCTAATATCTGTATAGACGACGCAGTATAATCATTAGCCATTAGGTATAAATCCTCTCCATTATTATTTTCAAGTTAAGGTGGATTGCATGGGAAGAATGTATTGCTTTCACTTATCAATCTATTTGATTGTAATATTATAACAAAATGTTAATAAAAATATTGATTTTATTGACTCTTTACATCTTAAAATAGTATTCAATTATTTCGGTTGATATTCCCTACAAAAACCTATATCTTACTATATTTATTCTAACATATATTCAAGTTTTATGCAACCTATTTTTTATCTATTTCAGTTTTTTTTAGATTTAAGAATATCCCATAATTAAGATTTACTTAAAGTTAATACAAAACGGTAGGTGTGATCCTTTACGCAATGCAGAATCTTGTAGCCTGCCATACGCGCATTCTGCAGGATCCGAACGCTTAGTCATTAATTCTCATTCTGGGGTTTTTCATGAGAACATTGTGTTAAAAAAAGGGATCTGAAAGTATCACGTAATTCAGCATCTTCTATAACCGAAACAGTATCTTCAATCTGATCCGCCATCTCAGGTGAAACAGATTTTCTAACCTTTTCAGGTGTTCCTGTGTTTGACGCAACAACACTACGTGTGGATTTCTGCCCAAAATTATTTTTTTGAAAATTCGGATTGAAACGGAATTGAATGTCAATGATCTTAACGTTGGCAGAAGGTTTATGTCCACTTAAATTTTGATTTGTCTGTTGGGTTGCAAGTTTTTTCATTAGATCAACTTTCATCAAAGACAGTGCTTGGGCATAACCGGGGTGGGATACTTCAACTTGTAATATGCCTCTTGATAAGGATATCGGTTGACTGTGTTGTATCATTGGTTCACCGACAATTGAGTCCCAGAGATTAAAAATACGTCTTTCATCGAATTTACCGAACCAGCCTCTATTTCGTATAACAGCATCCAAAACACCTTGAACTTTAAGGGTGCCACTCGGCTTATATGTGCTACGTCTGCGCTGTCTTTTAAACCGCATTATTCTGTCCTGTTTGTCTCCGATTTTTATTAACAACAGGACTTACGCATTTTCTTTTAAAGTCCGCTTGATAAGGGGACTTTAGGGGGTTAAAAAGGCTAAAAACACTGAAATATTGCACCATTTAACCTCCCTAACCCCCTTAATCAAGGGGGAATGCGTAAGTCCTGAACAAGATAGATGCGGTTAGGAAACCGCATCTACCAAGAATTATCGCGTTAATTTGGTATTAGACATCATTTACCACAGCACCATTTTCAACCATTATCAAGTGAACATCTGATAATTCATCTCCCATCACATCTTTATCAGTCGCAGTTATTACAGTCTGTGCTGAAACACCTTGTAGATAGGCTAATAGGTATGCCCGTCTTTTTAAATCCAATTCAGATAACACGTCGTCCAACAAGAAAAGCGGAGCGAAACCTGTAGCCTCTCTGATAAACTCTAATTCCGATAGTTTTAGTGCCAGGACGATGGTCCTATGCTGTCCTTGTGACCCGTAAGTGCGTGCAGTTTCACGGAATATTACGTCATCGCCATTCAACGTTTCCAAAGCCAATGTAAAATCATCGCGATGGGGTCCGACCAATGTCATCCCACGGCGTACTTCATTTCTTCGCGCCTGTATCAATGAATCCTGAAAACGATCTGAAAGATTAGAAATATCGGAACTGACATCTGCAACACCCGGAACATACTGTAGCAAAAGCCGTTCCCGTCCACCCGTTAGCGATAGGTGAGTCGTTTCTAAAACAGGACTTATACAAGATAAAGCTGCTTGTCTTGCCGTAATTAAAGCAACACCCGCTTCAACAAGTAGTCCATCCCAAACCGATATTTCACTAACAGATCCTTTTCCAATACTTATTCGCTTCAATAAAGCATTCCGATGTTGCAATATATCACGATAACGTTGAAGATCTTCCAGATACTCTCTACTCAATTGTAATAACAGTAGATCAAGCCATCGTCTACGGGAGGTAGGAGAACCTTTAACAATATCCAAAGATTCAGGTGAAAATACAACTACATGGAACTGACCGATCCAGTCTGACCGTCGGCGCTGCAAAACACCATCAGTTTTAAGACGATACGCGCCTTGACGAGGTTTTACTGCTTCAAGTTTTACTAAAGCATTAGATTTCTTTCCATTTCGCAAATACCCCGTAACCGCAAACCCTTCAGAAGTGTGTCTGATTAAATCCGAAGTAGAAGTTGCTCGATGTGATTCGCCTGTGCATAGGAAATAAAGTGCTTCCAGTAAACTTGTCTTTCCCATTGCATTTCTACCGACAATCAATGTTATTGGTGCATTAAATGATACCTCACATTCTCTGTAATTTCTAAAATTTCGGAGACATAAACGTTCCAGGTACATCTGTATCTCACAATTACTGTTGATTATTCCATTCATAATGAATCTTATTATTTCGGGTTTTCTTATTATATTA
>JAJEJA010000055.1 GCA_022828145.1 Candidatus Poribacteria bacterium
CACCGTGTTAGCGGTTCATACCTAACAGAAGTCTGAAGATGGCCCCATAGTCAAAAACACCAAATGGGTGTGAGACTAAATCCTAATTGTTCGGAGTAGGGACAAAAGAATCCCCGCTCCTTTAGGACGGGGAGCGGTCAAATGAAGAATGAGAATGCAAAAGAAGGCTATTACATAGTGTTTGATTATACAGAAAAGCTAAGCTCTAAAGTAGGGACAGATACTGTTGATGGTGTAGTGATTCACTGCTATGTCATACCTGTGTTACAAGAAAGACCATCTCAAAGGTCATAACGTCTACCGGTCTGGGAACATCCTCAAAATTCGCACATAAGTAACCAAAAACCTTACACACCTCACCAACAAAACACTTTACTTTGTTAACACTTTAATATACAATTGATTCAAAAACTTGGAGAAACGTAAATATATGCAACTTTATGAAGCTGTCAGTCCTTTAGATTTTAGATACTATGGCGGCGATGAAACTTTTATGAAACGTCTGCTACCCTACGTCTCTGAAGCAGGATATGTAACCTGTCAAGCGAAGGTAGAGGCAGCATTAGTTCGGACACTTGCGAAATATGGTGTCTGCACTGCCGAAATCGCAGATGAAGTCGAACAAGCAGTGGAACACGTAACAGCAGAAGAGGTCTACGAAGAACAGAGACGTATCAGACACAACATCCGTTCACTCGTAAATGTAATTCGTAACAAGATTAGTCCTGAAGCACGTCCCTACGTCCACCTGTTCGCCACGTCAGCAGACATTTTGGATACGGCTACAGCAATAAGGTTCAAAACACTGATCGCGGATGTAATTGTTCCGGATATGATTGCATTAGAAAAGCAATTGATCGCATTAGCACGAGAACATGCGGATACACCACAAATAGGAAGGACACACGGACAACATGCAGAACCGATTACATTCGGTTACGCGTTGTCACTCTATGTCAGTAGACTTGGGACCCGGATTAAAAAAGTACACGAAGCAGGACAAAACTTACGCGGACAATTTTCGGGTGCGGTTGGGGCATTCAACGGATTGGCATTGATACATGACAATCCTGAAAAGATGGAGGCTGATTTTCTTGAATTGCTCAACCTGAAACCGTCAGATACGCATACGTCAACACAGTGTGTAGAACCAGAGTTCATATCAGATTTAGCATATCAAATCACAGCTGCCTATACAATACTTGCAAACTTCGCAGATGATATGCGACATCTCTATCGCACTGAAATTGCAGAGGTTGGGAGGAAATATAACCCACAACTTGTTGGATCGTCCACGATGCCGCACAAGGTTAATCCAGAAGCTTACGAGAACATCAAGAGTCTATGGAAAGCTTTTGTACCACGCATGCAGACGGTATTCCTGGATAGCATTTTAGAACATCAACGCGACTTAACGAATTCGGCATCCAGTCGTTTTTTGACTGAGTTGGTTACGGCATTCGACTATGCTATCTACAGACTTCGCAAGGCATTAAACGAGATGGATGTTAAGTCAGAAAATATGATGCATAACCTCGAAATGAGTGCAGAGGATACAATTGCTGAACCTATCTATCTCTTGATGGCGTATTACGGATTTCCAGATGCTTATGATCATACACGTAAACTGATTGCACAAGTTCATCAAACAGGCAAGAGCCTGTCAACACTACTCTGGGAGGATGAGACATTTCAACCGTTCCTTGATAAGTTAACGGAACCGCAACGCGAAGCATTACGTTCACCAACGAACTATATCGGTGCTTCGGTGCAGAGAACGCATGCAACATGTGATGAATGGGAAAAACGGATAGACAATTTGATGGATGGTTTTATTCACCAAAAATAGGAACATTGAAAAACTCAGTCAATAGTCATGTTTGATATTGTTTACTTAGGACGAAGATGTGTCGGTTTTATCAGAAGATATCCCCGTACCTGGACTGTCATCGGGTTATTGATCACGTTTGGTATCGGCATCTGGGTTGGTCGTGTCGTCAAATTTGAGAGAGTACCTGAATATGTGCAATCTTACACAGATCCGGTGAAAACGGATGAAACTAAACAGGTGTTTCCGGGTGTCGTCCATCGACAGATATTAGATGATGGTGTTTTGACGAACATCTTGTCTGTTTCACCAGATGCAGTTGACATCCGTCCCTATAGTGCGATGGGTGCTGCAATTGGTGCAGAAGATCTGCTATCAATTGCACGACGAAACAGAGCACCTATTGCAATCAATGGCGGTTTCTATGAGATGTCCGGTACGTTTAGAGGAGAATCGGTTGGGGCACTTAAGATTAACGGTGAATGGATTAGTGAACCAGAGCAGGGACGCGGTGTTGTCGCTTTCAAGACCGTGGATGGAAAAATAGAAGCTTCTATAGATAGAATCGCACTTCAGCACAGGATCTTGTTACCCAACGACACGTCAATAGAAATTGATGGGATTAATCGTGGTAGGCAGCGAAACGAATTGCTGTTATACCGTCCAAACTTCCATTTTGTGACCCTAACAATGCCTGAAGGGGTTGAAGTTATCGTCCGAGATAACATCGTTACTGACATTCGTGATGGACAAGGAAGTACCCCTATTCCGAAGGATGGATATATCCTATCAGCAACTGGACGAAAGCGAGGGGTACTATTAGAACACATACACATCGGTGATGCAGTTAGGATTCAAGAAAAGGTTATACCTGAAAAGGTTGGAGAGAGTAAGTTTTGGGAAGATTTTACGCATATTATCGGTGGGGGACCTTTACTTTTAAGAAATGGTGTTGTGTCAACGAGAGATGCCTATGAACGTGAAGGATTTGATAGTGCATTTCACAGTTTTTGGCATCCGAGAACCGCTATCGGTAAAAAAGCGGATGGAACACTCTTTTTTGTAACAATTTCTGCTGCTAAACCCGGTGTCCGACGCGGTGTTATGCTTCACAAACTTGCAAGGCTTTTTGTTGAATGGGGTGCAACAGACGCTGTCAACTTGGATGGCGGATTATCCACGATGATGGTTATTCGGAATGAGGTTGTCAGTTACAAGCTAACACGACCTAGCACATCAGGAGTTGAGGAAAGGCAGAAAACGTCTTTTAGAGAAAAACAGGCAGCGGAAAATAAGAAACTGGAGGAACAGCGTAAACAGATAGTGGAAAACAAGAAGTCGGATGAACAGCGTAAACAAACAGACAAGATTGGGGAAGATGCTACGCCTGACGACAAGACAGCAGAAAAGAAAACACCTGAGCCAGTTAACAAAATAAAGGGAACTAAAGTTGATGCTGCTGACGAAAAACCCGTAGAAAAAGCCCCTACTGAGAGAAACGCAAGAACAGGTCGTGGAAACCGACGCGTCAGACCTATGCCAAGGTTCCAAGGTCGCGCAATTTCAGATGCTATTCTAATTTTCCCAAAAAGTTCTGTTAAAAAACGTACTGGAAACGCAAAATAAGGATGTGCCAAGAAGATCGCGTCAATAACGACATTTAGTTTTATTTTTCTGGAATTTTAAGGTTTTTTATGGTAAAATGCACATAAGACGATAAAAATAATGCAGAGAATCTCAAAAAAGGATAATCACATGAAAAGAAATATAGGTTTACTTTCTACTAAGACATCTGTCACGACATGTAATTGGATAACGCGTAAGAAGTTTACACATCTGTTGACCATTAGCGTATCTTGCTTCGTGCTTCTGTGTCTTGTGTTTTCTGTAGATGCACAACAACGTTTCGCAGATGAAGTTGGGCAAGTTACGATTCGTGATGTTACCTCTACATCTCCCTTTGTCATTCCATATATTACGTGGGGCGGCGAATCGGCTCTATTCCACGCGAATGGTGGATTGACAACGCAGACAGGTACAATCATGGCAAAACAGGGATTGAACCTAAAATTAGTTCCGGGAGATAACTTCCAGCAACAAGTTCGGGACTATCTTGGCGGCAAAACACCGATTTTACGGGGAACGTTTAGAATGATCGCACAAGCAAGTGAAGTGATAGGACGCGATCCACGTACAAAACCCGTTATATTTGGACAACTTACATGGTCTGCCGGGGACCATTTCGTGGGAAGAGCGAATATACGAAAAATTTCTGACCTCAGCGGCAAAAAGATCGCTATTCAGAAAGGTGGACCTCATGTCGGTATGCTTTACGATATGTTAAAAACCGCACGGCTTTCCAAAACAAATGTGCAAATAGTTTGGGTTGACGAATTGACAGGCGCAAAAGGTCCAGCGGAAAAGTTCAGAAGTGACAGCTCTATTGCAGGATGTTTCGTCATCACACCTGATATGATCGGATTGACAGGAGGACCAGAAAATACCGGAACGGGGGCGGAAGGAACAGTCAAAGGGGCACACGTTGTCGTTAGTACTGCAACGCTCTCACGTTCTATTGCTGATGTGTACGCATGTCGTAAGGATTTCTATGACCTCTATAAACCGTTGATTGAGAAATTCTTTGCGGGTTATCTAAAAGGTGCTGAGGAGGTTGTCGCACTTAAAAAGACTTATGAAAGAAGTGGCTCAACGGAATATACAAGACTACTCACCATGATGCAGAATATCTACGGCAAAGATGTGCTGCCAACGCTTGAGGAGGATGCACACGGTCTAATAGCGGATTGCACTTTCGTGGGACAACCCGGTAATGTTGCATTCTTCAACGATCCAAAGAATACTATCACAGGTTTTGAAGGGTTCAATAAGGCTGGTTTGGATATGGCGGTTAATTGGGGATTTGCAAGTCAACGTCACGCACTTTTGCCATCTGATTTAAACTTCAACTCCACTGCGTTTAAGAGTATCCTTGCTACAACTGTTGCTGCACCGACACAGTTAAAACAGACTCGTTTTAAGAAGGAGGCTGTCCGTGCAGAGATTGAATCATTTAATGAGGACGCTGCCCTTGACGAAAAAACACTCATCTCCTTTACTATTCAATTTGATGCGAATGTAGAAACCTTTAGTGGGACGCAATACCGCGAAGAATTTGATAGAGTGCTTGAACTCGCTGCGAAGTATGGAAACGCTGCAATTGCGATAAAAGGACACAGCGATCCTACGAGAACGCTGCGTGTGTTGGTTAATGTCGGCATTAACAAAGGTGTGTTGAAGCGTACAGGTACAACGGGAAACTATAGATACTTTATGCAAGGTAAACCGTTGAGTCTTGAAAACACTGCGGAATTAATTCGCCTTATAGAACAAAAAACGTTTGACGATGGAACCGATGTTGACAGTCCTTATCAAGTGATGCGGGCAGCACTCAAACTTTCTGAACAGCGTGGTGAGGCGGTGAAACAGGCAATCATTGATTATGCGCGTAGTAAGAACGCACGAATTGATACGGACCAGATTGTGCCTGTAGGTTTAGGAATTAAAGAACCTATTATCCCTAAACCTTCAAGTCTTGAAGAAGCATCGGTAAACCGGCGTGTAGAATTTGCGCTGATTAAAGTCTCTGCTGAAGCAGTTGCTGCATCCGACTTTGACTTTTGAGTCTTTGGATAGGAGGGGCTTGTGAAACTTTCAAACGTGTCTTATGTTTTATTTCTAATTACGCTACTCATCATAAACATGTGTATAGCAGACTTGTGTATAGCAGATGGGGGCGTTCATACGGATAATATTGTCGTAATCCTTGATGCGTCCGGTTCTATGAAGAACAAATTCCGAGGAGATGAGACCAAGTCTAAGATGGACGCTGCAAAGGAAGCACTCCAAGAGGTGTTGGCAAAAATTCCTGATGGAACCAATATAGGTGTGCTCGTATTTAGTGGGCGCAATGTACAAAATGAATGGGTGTATCCACTGGGACCAAAAGACACCAATAGGTTGGTCGAAGCTATCAATCGTCCCGAACCAGAAGGCGGTACACCGCTTGGGAGATATATCCGTATCGGTGCAAACCGTCTACTGGAACAACGTGAGAAACAGTATAACTACGGGAATTATCGATTGTTGATTGTAACGGATGGAGAAGCACAAGATCCTGAAAAAGTCACACAATACACACCCGAGGTTTTGAACAGGCAGCTTCGGGTTGATGTTATCGGAGTTGATATGAAGACGGATCACCAGTTAGCACAGGAGGCGGATAGTTATCGGAGAGCAGATAATCCAGGAGAACTCGTTGCTGCTGTCACACAGATACTCGCTGAAACCGGTGGAACTGCTACAGATGTCGGTGGTGAAGAAGCATTTGACGATATTGCACCCCTTACACCTGAAATCGCGTTAGACCTTATTCAACGGATTACAACACCTGCAAGTAATGCAGCGATAGCGGTTGAAACAACTGCTACAGTACCGAAACAGACGAATACACCGACACAACCGCAGCAACCAACGCAACAACCTTTACAAGGGAGTGACAGAGGCGGAAACACTCCGTGGATACTTATTGGACTTGTTGTCTTAGTTGCAGGTTATATCATTTTTAGACGCATGGGAAGGCATTAGCATGGAAGCAAAAACAAAAAGTAGAGTCATTATGGTAGCGAGTTGGCTGATTATTATCGGAGTAATCGGTCTTGCCTATAAGTTTCTCGTTGAACCACGGCTTAGTGGTAGACGTGATAAACTCGTTCAAGATACGAGCACGCGTAATTATGACCACGAAATAAAAATCGCACACGACTCTTTTCCAGGATATGCTATTTTACGTTCTGACGCTGTCAAGAACCTACTTGATCGTCAAGCGATTAAACTTACGTTTATTGATGACAAAGCGGACTATGTCAAGAGAGTCCGTGACCTCAAAAGTGGTAAAGTGCAGATGGCTGTTTTTACAATAGATGCATATCTTAAAGCGGGTAATGTTATTGGTGATTATCCCGGTTCAATTGTTCTGGTCATAGACGAATCTAAAGGTGCTGATGCCATGGTAGCACATAAACGTGGTGTTGCGGCTATTCCAAATTTGAGCAATCCGGCGGCTAAGATAATACTCACACCGGACTCACCGAGTGAAACACTTGCACGTATCATGATTAACACGATGAGTTTGCCGAGTCTACCAGCAAATTGGAAATCGGATGCAAATGGGGCAGAAGATGTATACAATAAACTAAAATCTGCTGATCCAGACGACCCGTACGCCTATGTCCTTTGGGAACCTTATGTAACAAAAGCACTTGCAATTGATGGAGTCCAATTGCTGTTGGATAGTTCAAAAATAAAAGGATATATCGTTGATGTCTTAGTGGTTCAACGGGAATTTCTAAACACTCAAACCGAACTTGTTACCCATGTCGTGCAAGCTTATCTCCGAGCAAACTACGATTATACAAACCAACCGGATGGATTACTGTCATTAATTCAGGAAGATGCAAAGCAGTATGGTGACACGTTAAATCTGAATGAAGCGACTAAACTTGTAAAAGGTATTGAATGGCGTAACACCGTTGAGAATTATGTACATTTCGGTATTATCACGGGTTCAGCAGCGAAAGAAGCGGAGAAACTTGACACGATGATACAGAAAATAATGCAAGTTCTTGTCAAAACCAAATCCCTGCCATCCGATCCGTTAGCTGGGAACTATGGACAGTTATACTATGAAGGAATTTTACGTGCATTAAATACAGACGAGTTCCATCCCGGTGTGCTCAGTAGTAGTGCCACTGAGGGTTTAGAAGGTATCCTTGTAGATACTTCAAATGTGATAGAGGAGAAAGTCCGTGAAGATAAAGCACTCAATCCACTCTCGGATACGAACTGGAATAATCTTGCCCCTGTTGCAGCGATGAAGATTGAACCGATTCAATTCGGAAGAGGAAATGCTCGTATTCTTCCCGGTAGTAAACGTGCTCTCACCGACATTGCATCCAAACTCAAGTCGTTCCCGCAATACTATCTTCGAGTCGTTGGACACACCCGCGCGGAAGGGGACGCTACAGCGAATAAGGTTCTGGCAAACCAACGCGCAGAAGCTGCAGCGAAGGCTCTCAGAGAACTGGGTATTGCTAATCATAGGATACGCGCAATTGCTGGCACTCGGAACGCATTTAAGAAGCATGGCGGCGAAGCGCAGAGCGTGACTTTTGAATTGTTAGGTCAGGCGTATTAGACTCAGGTAAATGTTTGTGCAGACAATACTATTATTAGGAGGACAGAAGCATGTCAATTAATAGAAACAGAAAACAGAGGAAAATATCCAATCGTCCTTTATCACGTCGTGCATTTATAAAAGGTTCTGTAGGACTTGCAACAGCTGCAACGGCTGGCGGTGGTTTAATTCGGTCAGCGAGTGCACAACAATCGAGTTTTCGTGAGCATATACCGTATGATTCAACAAAAGATTATCATTGGGACTATAATCCACGCACCGGAAGACGTGAAATAATTGAACACCACCATCCCGGCATGGAGCCAACAGGTGAAAAATTTACTTTCGTCCGACTCAAATATCCCGGGGGAGATTGGCATACCAATCTTGTCAGCACCTACTTATGGCAATCAGACCTAAAGTTTACGCAACTGCTTGCTGCAAATACCGCAATCAATGTTGATTTGCGACAACATCCACAATATGTTGAAATTGACGATCCTTGGTTGTTTTCCTATCCATTCCTCTATATGACTGGACACGGTAGGGTTAGGGGTGGTATGCGAATTACGGATCAACAGGTCAGAAAGTTACGTGAGTATTTTGATCGTGGCGGATTCCTGCACGTGGAAGATTGCGATTTCCGTGAGCCTTATTTCCATCCGCAGCTTTTACGATTGATAAAGCGGATTTTTCCAGATAAGAAATTCGAACGACTTGATCTGACTCACCCTATTTATCATACACTTTATCCACATCACGAATATTTGGGTGGAGACAAACGGGTTATAGGTCATGCTTATGACGAAGCTATCTTGGATAAGGATGACAAAGTCATGGTCTACTTCTGTCCAAACGATCTCAACTGTGCATGGGAAGGAAGAATATGTACTCCCGGTGGTGAAGAACAACGTATTTGGGCATTTGAGCAAGGGATGAATGTTGTCGCTTATGCCTTAACGAGATGAGGGATATGGATTGGAAGATTGGAAGATTGGAAGATTGGATGAGTGGAAGAGGAGAAGATTCCATCCATCTATCTATTTTTCTGTCCTACCAATACGTTTGAGTAATTCTTTGGTACATTCGCCAAAACCCTATCACGGAAACGCTGATATGCCAGATTTGCACCTGCAATGTTTCCTGATGCAGGACCAATTTGAAGTTGGGCAACTGTCCCTGAACCGAACAGATTCTTGACCGGTAGGAATTCTAAGTTCGTATCAAGAATTGGTAAACCACACACAAGCGGAATTGGATGCTGTTTGATTAACGCTTGAAGAAATCCGTAATCCCGTAAGTCGAATCTATACCCAGTTGCAAGTATTATTTGAGACACATTCGTAATAACATCACGGGTTGTTTCTACTATTAGGTGTTTATCCATGTTTATATTGCGAATAAGCGTTTGGGGTAAGATTCTGATGTTTTCGTTATTCTCAAGCGATTCCATTACATCTGGCGTTATGCTACCCTCACCTCTGTTCTCCTGAATAATCTGGTACCGTCTCTGGAAATCTGATTCTCCCGCAAATTCTGTTAGTGCTTTTGGTCCTAACCAGATTGGCGGGAAGTCAAACTGTTCCGTTTTCAACTGCTTTCTTGCGACCAAAACGACACTGTGTCCACATTCACTCAAACTCCGGGCAAGTGTTCCGGCAGTTAACCCACCCCCTACGATTACGATCTTACCGGTTTTTTCTAACCTCTGATATGTATTCACAGAGAACTGGGATGAATGTAGTATCCGATTAGGGTAACGACGTTGCCAATCTCTATATGCTTCAGGTACATAAGCGCAATCCTCTGAGCCGATAGCAAGTATAACGCAACTACTACGGAAACCTTCGCCCCCGTAATATTTTTTATCAGAGATTATCCTGAACGGGAACCTTCCTGTTCCTTTGTCCCACCGTAGTTTTGACACATTGAATTGGTGATATATTGGATACGCTTGTATCTCCTTTACAGCTTCCATACAATAATCCCAAAATATCTCAGTAGAAGGTTGGTTGTATGGGGGTGCTAACGCATCAGTACGGTCATGCTGCTGTGCATAGTCAACTATCCCTAATGAATCGGATGTGATATGATGTACTGCGGGGGAGCGGAGAAATGTCATACCTTGCCGTTCGGTTTTGTTTCTCCATTCAGTGAGGGGTTGCGGATGTTTGTCTAAGATGACAATGTGTCTGGCTGCCTGCGGCATGTCGCGCATCAGTCGCACTGCGATAGAGATACCGTGAATACCTCCGCCGATGATTGTAATTGGAATATTGCGATGTGCAAGAGATTTCATGATTTCTATCGTATCACTCAATCAGTAAAGGGACCGGGAAGATGGAGACGTGTTAGTTCGAAAGTCTGCGTCTGAAAAGTGTCTGTAGCACGGTAGCGACTGAATCTATACTTAACCACGCCTACGGATGGTGCAACCCAATAGACTGCGGGTGGACTGATCAACCTTATCGTTGAATCCTCACTCTCACTGTATACGACCTCTTCGTAGACAACGAATGTATTGAAACTTCCTGCGGGTACGGTAATTTGTACATCCTTCTCAGCAACAAAACGTGTGGCAGAGACGGGAATACCGATGTCCTTTTCAAAAACGACCCACTGTTTGCCGACTTCTAATGGAAAATCCCATAATTTGCGAGCCGGAAAATGTTTCTGATGAAACAACGGGTTGTCGAGTGGTAGAATAACATCAAACGCTGATTCTGTCAACGTTTGCGGTGTTTTTGTGAAATAGGTAGCCAAAATAGGAAACGGAAATCCATCAAAAAACTCCGTGTCTAACCTGAAGTAATATGCATTGGCAGACAGATGGTCAATTGATTCAAAAGGAAATTCATCGGGGGGAGTGGGTGTCAATTCACTAATCGTCATCTGCCTGTGGGTTGTTCCGCTAATGTCGCGTGTACCCCCTATACGTAGTGTGACCTCTTGCTCAGTATCAACATTTAAATATGTCCACGACGAACCGGTATCTGTTGGGAAATCAATGGCTTGGAGTGTTCCTGTTGAGATCGGTGGCGGTATTTTCGTTTCACCATGCGGTTCAATTAGTCCTTCTTCACCACAACTTACGAAAAGCAGTATTAGAAAGATCATTATGAGTGATGATTTTGCTTTTATAAACATATCGTTCCTACGGATTCTATTAATTTATCTCTCATTATTGACTGTTAGAAATGGACACAAACTGGAAAGTTTGTGCTACAAAGATGCACAATCTAACAGAATGTGCTACAATCTGGGAATCTTGTTTCATTCAGCTAATCCTGTAAATCCTAATAATCCTGTAAATCCTGGTCTATTTGACTATAGAGAATTTACCTGCGCTTCGGTATCCGTTTCCATCGCTTGCCATGTAGAAGTATAGTCCGGTACAGACCTTTTCACCATTTTGATTGGTGCAATCCCAATTCGACGCATTCTCTATTACTTTAATTAGGTTTCCTGTTACATCATAGATTTCAACTTTTAGACCTTTTGGGTAAAATGAAAGGTGTTGGTTACCAAAAGCTGGACGAATTGGATTCGGGGCAACTACTACTTTGCGATTCGTACTGTTCTGTAGATAATTGAAGGATTGTCCTTGCCAGATTCTGTTACCGGTTTTACCTGAGAGGTTCTTTCCAGAAATCTTATATAAGTAAATCCCGGTAGCAGGGAATCCGTTTGTCTGTAGAGTCCCACGCCATTTTGTTGGAGACACCTGGGATAAGGTGATGTTATAGGTGTCCCTATTTGGTGTTTCTACTGATAGCATCGGCGCACTTTGAAGTGCATGCGTGCTTGTCACCTCAACATGCCACTCACCTGTGCCGTGTTGTTGTGTATTGATGAAAAAGGATGGTGCTTGGTTTGCCGATTCTATAGTCGGTGAAAAGCTATCTGGAGCGATACTCGGTGTCCCCATAATTCCCATAGCGTCCACCGGCACAACTGCATAGTAATAGTGTACCATGTCTTCAGGGTCAACGTCCTGGAAAACTGTTCTATCTTCAAACTGCCCCTGTTGTGGGATTTGCGTCATTGAGACGCGTCCGACAACAGTGATGTCGTCTTCAGCAATGCCATCTCCGTTGCGATCAACGGCTGCGAGCACCTCAGCATCAGATTGGAAGGTTTGCGGTTCATCTGTTTCACTATTTAAGACGTATCGTTTTCTGACGATAGCGACTTCCTGAATACCCGTTGGGTCATCAACAGTCCAATTGAGCAAAGCACCAGAAGTGCCTTGTGATACTTGGACGTTTGCGAGTTGTCCTTTCGGTGGTGCGCCAGCCACAAAACTGATAGAACCTCCAATAGTACCACCCGGAACTACCACCTGTTCAACATCAGCGTGCATATTGATAAGAATGAGTGTGATTTCTTTAATCACGCCACCGAAATCCTTGAATGTGATTTGTGCTTCCTGTGACTTATGATATGTGAAGGCTTCTCTGATTTCAATTTTATCGTTCAGTTTCTTTACAATGAATTTGGCAGCCCATCCCCGTAATCCTGTGCCATTGAGTCTGTTAAGTTCGCTCTGGATATTGTTTCTGTCTTCAATTGTCAGAGCACTCATATCATAAGGTGCAAGGTCAGCACCGTCAATTTTGATTGCGAATTCTGGCATGACGCCTTGGGGACGGAATACGATATAGCGACACGAAAAGTGTTCTGGCATCGCCTCAGAATCGAAGTGCGTACCAATCGGATATTGACTGTGAACATCGTTTGGGTGGATTGCGACAGGTGGAAATCTTTCAGCGTTTCTATATCCCGGTATATCAACAGTCGTATTCGCGCGTGTGTATGTAAAATAATTCCATACAGTAAAAGTCTTGAAAGCTTCTGCGAGGGTTGTACCGTTGTCTATAAAGACATCATAAAAATTACCGAATTCGCGATAGCTGCCATCAGTTGTATTGGTATAAAACTGACGTATGACGTCATAGCCGAATCTTTCTGCCATATAGAGCGACCATATTACTGACCCGTATTCATGATCACCGATTCTACTCTCAAGAGAAATATCGGGTATATTAAACCATCGACGTAGTTGATGGATGTAATAGTTATAGGAGTTAGTCTCGGTAGGTTCATCGGGATCAGGGAGTGTGTCTCCATCGTCAACGACACCGCCATCATAAGTCATCACCTCAATCCACGTAGCAGATGCTTCCATGAACCAGGTTGGCATATAGGCGTTATATGCAAACTGAATCCCGTGCAGGAATTCATGTGCGCATGTGGTTTCGAGGTAATGTATCCCCTCTAATTTACCGACATAATCGTAGATACGGGAGTTGATCATGAAATAGGGTGCGATTGTTAAGGCAGTGGATAGTACCCGTCCTTCAAACCAATCTGCTGTCGTGATACCGAGTGCTGGGAATGTAAATAGGTAAACATCTATTTTATGGTCGCCGCCGTTCTGTGCTGCCCAAAAATCCATGTAAGGTTTCTTGAATCCCATCAGATCAATTTGAACGTGATAGGCGCGTTCCATTGCATCAGCACAGAGATCGATATAATCAGGAACTCCGTTACGGGGATGAAAGTCTTCGAGCGGCGGTGCGTGGGGTCCTCTGCGTGTATAGTGGAGTTTGAAATGCGGTGTGTTAAAGTGTTCTGTAAGGACAATATCCCCGAAGAAACTACCCGGAAGTCCTGGACGGAGGAAAACCGGTTTTAATTCTTGTCGTAGTGTTGATGGCATGTTTTGCCAGTTTTTCGCGACCGTTACAAAACTATCCGTAGCACATTCCATGACGTCGTCAGGTGAGTATCTCGGTTTGAGATTGGTGAACTTTCGGACATTCTGAATGGCACTTTGAAGGTCTGCATCTGGAGGGAGTGCATAACTGATACACACCAAATTGTATACCAGAAGTGTAGTTGTGAATAGCAAGACTGCAGTAAAATTTGTATTTTGGGCGATTTTTTTCATTAAAAGGTTCTTATGTATTAATTTGAAACCTAAGGTTATGTTGTTAATATCTTCTGTAGTTTATCTACGCTTTGCATGTTCCTATTGCATCCTATTGCAAGGTGTGTTATATCTACAGAGAAGATCATCTTCAATCGCTTGGCGAGAAAACAGATTTTCGACTTCCAAAACACATAAACGATTTGCTCCATATATATAGATTAACATATCTGGAATGTGGAGTCAATGAAATGTTAATGTGTGTAAAATTTACGTAACCTTTTCAACGAAATTACATTCTTACATACTAAAAAAGATAGTCTAATGTTGTTGAGGAACTAAATAGGAGGCGATAGAAATGAATAAAGTCCATGACCAAGATTGCATAGCTAACAATGCCAGTGAACAGGTCCATAACGATCAGGATTCGAACACAGATATCTCATACTCGGAACTTTACAGTATGGTAATAGAGACTTGTGATCTCACAGAGGTCATCAACAGTTATTTTGATCCAACCGACGGCTCCTGTCCAAAATGCGGTGAACAAGATTTTGTAATCATGCGGAATGTGAAAAACGACAGGCTTGAGGCTTGGTGCTGTTTTAATTGTTACAATAGTGTTTACGATGTAATTGACTTTGTGGTATGGATAGAAGGGATTGATGAGACCGAAGCTGTGCGGAAGTTAGCAACACAAGCCAACATCTTAGAATAAGGCGTTTCTATGCATCACAACGTTGGATTATTTCCGCAATAACATTTTCCGGGTTGCAGAAAAATCTCCAGCGGATAATGAGCAAAAATACAAACCGCTTGCTACAGGTTCCCCAGAATCGTTGCGTCCATCCCAATATGCTGCACGATGCTTGTTGTAATAAGTGCCAGCAGGTTGATTGCCTAATTCTATCGTCCTTATTTTGTGACCGTTCATATCATATATTGATACGGTTACTTCAGTAGCAGCCTCTAACTGATAAGGAATCCAGGTTTCTGGATTAAAGGGATTCGGATAGTTTTCAAGCAAACGTGTTTGGGTTGGGGTCAACACTTTGACAAACTGTTGTAGGATCGTAATTCCTTTCCTAACAGTAACATCCCTATTCGGTAATTGTTCTGCTTTCTTAATCCAACGGTTTACTGTTTCTGCATTAAGTTGTGCAATCTGATGTGGGTGTAAGGGGGCAGCATCAGAATTAGTATCTAACGCATTGACAACTAACAGCAGGTCAATAACGTTTACTTCCCCATCTCTATTGACGTCTGGGTTAGGAAATACATCACCAATGATAGTTTTTCCAAAGTTCGCAGCAACAAGCACAAGATCACTTATATCCACTATGCCATCCCCGTTTATATCAGTGCGATTCTCAACTGATGTGGATGCACCCGCTTTTAGCAAGAAATCATGCAGTGTGATATTGCCATAGACGTCAATAATCAGTAAAGTTATAGGATTGTATGGAAGACGTGTCAAAGAAGTAATATCAAAATGTACGGTGCTGCTTATTGCCTCTATTTTCTGACAACTCTGTAGTTTAGTACCTGTAGCAGGATCAGTGCCGGTAGTTTGAACATGAAGCTGAACTTGATGTATCCCATCCAGATCAGTGATCTGAAATAGAATCGTATGGTTTTCTGCATTTGATGGGTATACCTCAGAAGTTAACATTTGAACAGTTGTGGGTTCGTTAAATGCGGTTTGTTCTATATTGAAGAACCGATTTACGTTAAACCATTCAGTTGCGCACATTGAAAACCTGTCAACGTAAGCACCATAGGACATGATGTATTTTTCGTCTCTGAAATCATGTGTTAAACCGAATGCGTGTCCAAGTTCATGTGCGACGACATATTTACCGACATCACCATCAAAGCACTCACCTGAAGCGGGAATAAGAGCATATCCACCGCGTGAGAATGCCTGGTGTTGATTTCCGATCCATAGTGTTCCACCTATACCACAGGCACTGTTCCTTTCAATTGCTTCAGCCCCAGTTTCTACGAAGATAAGATTAATGTGTTTATTTTGTTCAAATCGGGTTGATAGCTCGTATGTAATTTTCTTGCTTGTATCGGCATAATAGTATGCGTCATTAAACCTTCCGCGAGTTTGATGGACGAGAACGGATCCGTTTTCATCTGATTCGAAAGTAAATGTTTTGCGTGCAAATCCGTTTGCTTCCATTTGATCAGCATAGAAAGTTTGCACGTCTTTTAGCAGATGATCCAACTTTGTCCTTATATTTGGCTGTGGGGAACGGTCGTTTGGGACGAAGTAGATAATTCTCACCAATTCTTCTATAGATGCCTGATATGCAGTGACATCCCAGAGCCGAAGTGTTCCATCATCACCACCACTGATTAACGATGTGTTGTCCGGTGAAAATGATGCGGAATTTACCCATCCTTTGTGTCCCAAGAATGTCGCGATATTAGCACCATCTGTGATGTTCCATAGGTTGATTGCTTCGTAATCTGTCGTTGCGAGTGTCATACCGTCCGTTGAGAAATTGAGGTCTGTCACTGTTGCTTTGGTAGGCAATGTGCCGATATGTTCCCAATTGGATAGTTTCCACAATTTCACACCACTGTTATATCCAGCGCTTGCCAATATTTGATTATCTGGAGAAAACTGCAAGGCGGAAATCAGATCAGTATCTGCCTGAAATTCTGCTACTTCCAGGCGGTTTCGAACATTTATGATTCTCACTTTACCACGGACATCTCCCATCGCAAGAGATCTCCCATCATGAGAGAAGGCTAATGCGATTACCCATTCGTCATGTCTGAAGGTTATCAATTCTCTGTATGTATGTATATCCCATAGTTTTACATGATACCCTGCTGTAGCAAACATCTGTCCGTTTGGAGAGAATGAAATTTCCTTTATCTGTGATTGTGCGAAATCTGTCGTATGTCTGAGAGTTACAATTTGGCTCTGTTTCTCAATATCCCACAATTTGATTGTATAGTCATCGCTGCCACTGACAAGTTTTTTGCCATCAGGAGAAAATGCGATTGCGTTGATAGTTTTAGTGTGATTTCCAAGTATGGTAACTGTATCTTCCTCAAGGTCCCATAGTTTTATTGCATGTCCTCCACCTGCGCTTGCTATTAACTTAGAATTTACGGGTGAATATGCAACGGCTTGTACAACCCCGCCGTGTGTAATGGATGTGTGGTCTTGCGCAGCAGTGATATAGGGAGCAGATGTCAAAATGAAGAGAATGAGAAAACACTGTATTCTTTGCATGCCTATATGATTCATGTGGTTTCGTAACGCGTCTTATCTTTAGCCTTTATAATATCATCACCGATTGTTACGTTTAGTTTTTCTGCACATACCAGAAGTTGATTATAGATTGTGTCAGGAATCTCTATGCCATTTTTGAGTCGTTCATCCCGGTTGCGTGCTTCAAAATCGCCAGGTGATAGTACTTCATTAAAACCTTGTGCTGGCGGTGTAGATTTGATGACATCTAAGAAGGCGCGAACACTCTTCTGGTATTCGTTGATGGGTGTGAATGCGTTGATATCTATCGTCTGCATGTAAATACCCCCCATGTCGCCGGTTTCAAGGTTGGCTGTCCCTGCTAACCCCCCCAGTAAACATGTGAACATTGCGAGAGCGTATCCTTTATGTCTGCCGAATGTTAAGAGAGTTCCACCATCATAAAAGTCTGCTGGTTTAACGCTCGGTACACCGTTTTTATCTAATATACATCCTTCTGGTAAATCAGCATTTTTACTTCTTGCGACCTGTATTTTTCCTTCCGCGATGACACTTGTGGCATAGTCAACGATGAAGGGTGCCGCGTCACCTGTGGGAACACCGATCGCGATCGGGTTTGTGCTGAATGTACCTTGTGATCCACCATAGGGAACCATTGGACCTGCTCCTTTTCCACCTGTACCGACTGTGATGAGTCCGATACATCCTGCTGCTGCTGCGAGTTCCGCATATTCTCCTAAACGTCCGATATGACCGGTGTTGAAAATACTCACACAACACATGCCTGACTGTTTTGATTTTTCTATGGACTTTCGCATTGTCCAACGGGAAACATAATGTCCGAAGCACTGATTGCCATTGACTTTTAATGTGTTATCCGTTTCAGCAGCTACCTCTGGTTCCGCTGTTGGTTTAATGCCTCCCGACTCAATTGCTCTTAGGTATGCGGGTATTCTTAGAACGCCGTGGGAGTCATGTCCTGTTAGATGTGCCTTGACTAATATTTCGGCGACATCATCGGCAATATGGTCTGATGTTCCTGCTGCGACAAAGAGAGTGCGAGCAATTGCATGAAGGTGTGGGGCATGGAATAGATGTGTTTTTGTCATACGTTCTATCCTTTGTATAAGAGAAATGAATGATAGCATATCAGTTATTTTAACTTAAACTACGCATTTTCTCAAGAGAAAGTGGAATTGGTTCTCGTGAGTCATAAATTAACTTGACATCTATGCAAAAATCTGGAATACTTACGCTTACATTAAATAAATATATATCGAATTGGAGATTATATGGAACCTGTAAAAATAGGTGTTATTGGTTGCGGCGTCATCGGAAGTAGACATCTCAGTATCGCATCTGACTCTGAGAGCCTTGAACTGGTTGCAGCGGCTGACTTAGTGGAATCCTACAGAGAACGCGCTGCAGAACGTTTCAATCCACCGAATGTATATAGCAACGATGTAGACCTGTTGGACGATCCAGAAGTAGAAGCAGTCGTATTAGCATTTCCCACACAATACAGAACTGAAGTAGCATTACGTGCCTTTGAACGCGGCAAACATGTCCTCTTAGAAAAACCGATTGCTATGAACGTTGATGAAGTGAAGCAACTGATAGATGCACGAGGGGATTTAGTTTCTGGATGTTGTTCGTCACGCAATCGCTTTAACAAAGCTGCACGATTGGTAACGGAACTTATTACATCGGGTGGGTTAGGAGAATTACGGACTGTGCATTGTCGCGCTTTAAGAGGATGTGGAAAACAACCCGATTCACCAAGGCCTGCATGGCGACTGACAAAAGCACTCAATGGTGGCGGAATCTTGGTAAACTGGGGATGTTATGATATTGATTATCTACTCGGCATCACCGGATGGCAACTCAAACCTAAAACTGTGTTTGCCCAGACATGGACTGTCCCACCCGTATTTGAGTCACATATTGCGCCAGGTTCTGATGCAGAGACACACTATACTGCACATGTTCGTTGTGAAGACGGCACCGTGATTAATCTTGAACGCGGTGAATTTTTGGCATCTCACTCACATTCAGATTGGGAGATAATCGGATCAGAAGGTGCCCTGAGATTAAGAATGGGAGACGGTAATCCGAATAATATTGTGCATAGCCAAACAACGACAGTTGACGGTGTCAGCTCAAATCCACTTGAAGATGGTGAAGATACTGAAGGTCCACACTACAATGATCCACTAATAGATTTTGCTGCGGCGATACGTGGAAACAGACAACCCATTACGGGTTTGGAGCAAGCACTTGTCGTTCAGCAAATTACAGATGCAGTCTATGCTTCAGCAGATAGTGGATCAGCAGTTGATATAGCAGATTGAATTATGGTGATTAAAAAAACTTGACAATAAAACTGTAATCGTTTAAAATACATATTATCCCTGATTTTTTCATTGCATTTTGTATTGAAAAGTGCTATAATTTGATTTAAGACTTATGTTACCTTTGACGGTTTCATTATTATTTATTGATAACAAACAGAATTTCGGCACAGCTAGCAAGCCGGAATAAGATAAATTAGTATGTGTTGCTCAATTTGAATGTTTTGAGAGGCGCGCGTCTTATGCATAAACTCAAATATGAGCATACTGTAACAAGGAATAAGGAGATTTCATAGCTATGAAGAAATTAGCAATTTTATTCACAATTGCTTGTTTAACCATTGCACCAACCGCATTCGCTCAAGATTGGCAGCCGGCAGGTGATCAATGGATTGAAAGATGGTGGGCACTCAATTTAGTCACGAATACTGGCGGGTTCAACAACTCTGCCGCTCAAGACTATCTTGATGCTGGCACCAATGGCGATTATAATAATTACTCAGTATCCACACGGTACGGTGCTGGACTGACTGGAAAAGGGGCAGTTTACTTGCCAGATAACGGCGGTACGCTCGTCTGGTCTGTCGTTGACCTTGACACAGAGGCGGGAAATAACATGTCCCTGGCTTTCGGTCCTAATGCTTTGGACAACTTTACTTGGCACGGTATTCTGCTTATCTTGTCTCCTGATGAACGCACAACTACAATGTATCCATCACATGATGATTATGCAGAGATATGGTTGAACGGAAGTAAGGTGTATGACAATCCTGATTGGACAGGTGGTGTTAGAAACGTAACGCGGCCAACAGAGGTAGACCTAATCCAAGGTGAAAACTTCCTCCACTATAAGTGTGGCGAAGGCGGTGGTGGTGATTATATTAATTTGCGTTTTGATGAAGCTGATACCGACCTGCAGATCGCACCAACACTGGATGGACAATTCTTGAATGTGCTTACACCAGTTGAACCTCGCAATAAGGTTACTACAACTTGGGCAGATATTAAACGAAAATAATGTCCCTGCTGACCCTACAAACAAAAAACCCGTTTCCTAAGTGGATACGGGTTTTTTGTTTTTCAAGTTTGCAG
The DNA here is from genome assembly GCA_022828145.1 of Candidatus Poribacteria bacterium. Classification (GTDB taxonomy): domain Bacteria; phylum Poribacteria; class WGA-4E; order WGA-4E; family WGA-3G; genus MSPOR6. Next base: position 20,671 of record JAJEJA010000055.1, read on the forward strand.
AACACTATTCAGGTTCTGTTATTATCAGCATTTGATTAACATCAGTATTTTCTAACTTTTGAACGATGCCGTTTTGCCATAGTACCTCAATTCTATCAACTTTTTCTGCTTTGTCTAAACCGAATAACAATCGTGTATCACTTCCTGAAGCATAACTTGATCCGCTTTTCACTTCTGCAATCTGTGTAACTTCGTCCGATACGATTTTCACCTTTGTCCCGATCCCGTCCCGGTTGGTCCGTGTGCCTACGAGTTTTACACTCAGCCAGTTCTTCTTGTTTCCACCCTCATTTCTCAGTAAGACTGCCCGCTGATTGGAATTTAGGATAACAATATCAATATCCCCATCGTTATCATAGTCGGCGGAAGCAGCAGCTCTACCAACAAGTTCTTCGGAGAAATACGCTCCCGATGTCTGTGATACTTCAAGATATGAACCATTACCATCGTTATGAAAAAGTTGATCGCGTTGCGGATATGTTTCGTGTTGAAGTGTCAATGTTTCGATTATATCTTGTGGGTGTCCGTTTGTGCAGAAAATATCAAGGTTTCCATCATTGTCGTAATCTAAGAAAAGCGGACTGAAACCGACATAAGGTAACGTAGATTGCAGTAATCCACTTTCCGCAGATGCCTCTGTAAACAGGAAACCCGCTTCACCCAATTTCTGTGATTTATAGAGTGTTGCTTTTTCTGAATTTGCGATGATGATGTCAAACAATCCATCACCGTTGTAGTCTCCGTAGTCTACACCCATAGACCCTTCAGCAACACCGTTTTCATCATAACCGACGCCAAGGAATAGACTTACATCTGTAAATGTTCCATCTCCGTTGTTATGATACAGAAAGTTGCGATTGGTATCGTTAGCGACATAGATATCGGGATATAGATCGTTATTGTAGTCAAATGCAACAGCAGCCATTCCTCGACCTTCTATCTGCCCCTCTATTTTACTGGCAAGTCCAGCTATTTCAGCAACATCTGTAAAAGTGCCGTCTCCGTTATTCCTATAAAGCACATCCACTGTTCCTTCATAACTCCGTGGAGGACCGTAACCTATGATTCCTTTGAATCTCGTTACTGGCATGGCGGTATTGTATATGAGGTAGTTGACAACAAAGATGTCTAAGTCACCATCTAAATCAAAATCCAGAAAAACGGAGCCGATACTCCAAAGTGAATTGTTGATTCCAGCAGTATCCGTAATATCTGTGAATGTTCCATCGCCGTTATTTTGATATAGACTATCTCGTTCAAAGTTGCATACATATAGATCCACATCCCCGT
>JAJEJA010000043.1 GCA_022828145.1 Candidatus Poribacteria bacterium
GGTAGGGAGAAGGGTAATGAGGGATGAAGGGGGTTGGAGGAAGAAGCACAATCTAACAGAATGTGCTACAGGCAGGATCGCGGAAAGCGCGGAGGAGGTGGATATGCTCCTGAATCTTCTGTGCAAAAACTTTACACACCCAGTTTTTATCATTGGATTGCAATTTTGCTTATGATGTGCTAAAATATCATGCAGGATTTGAATAGACGATCCAAATTAACAGCAGAACGTTTGCGATTAAATGAAAATGGTACACCAAGATGAGATGTTTTGAAACGCGCGGACCTGTAAATCCAGAAAAAAACTACGTCGTGGCACGCACAGATGAACTTTCAGATTTTGTCAATCGTCTGGAAAAGGGACGGTATATCGTCCTTTTTGCACCACGGCAGACGGGAAAAACCACATTCTTCCGAAGTGCCTTAGATAGGCTCGCATCCGAGACGTATTTCCCACTGCAGATTGATTTTCAAGCGTCCAACAATCTTGAACCTGCCGAGTTTTACGAAGATATGTACGAGGAAATTCGTGAGGAGATAGAATATGTTTTTCAAAGAAGCGGCAACCCACTTTCTGAAGCGTTAGAACAACTTTTAGATACCACAAAACTCACCAATCATGTTTCTATGCGAAGGTTTTTTAGACGACTTTCAGATGTACTGGAAAATAAGAAGGTTGTTCTAATCATTGACGAATTTGATGCTATCCCTCGAACAGTTTTGAGCGATTTTCTATACACACTCCGTCACATCTACCTCTCTGATAGACATCAATGTCCGTATAGTGTCGGCATCGTCGGAGTCAAGAGTATTACCCAACTGAACTATGATCGATCTATTTCCCCCTTCAACATCCAGGATGAATTCAAATTGCCCAATTTCACGCATGATCAGGTGCGTGAACTGCTGACACAATACACAGACGAAGTTGGACAGCCCTTCCTTCCCCCGGTTATTGAATCCATTCACAAACAGACAGGTGGACAACCCGTACTCGTCAATCGGTTTGCGCAAATTCTTACAGAGGAGATGGACATTCCGATAAGTGAACCCATCACAATGGGGCACTTTTCTAAGGCACACATCCAACTCCTTCGCGAAGGACATACGAACATTGAGCATCTGACGACCAATGTCCGTAGAGACCGGAGGTTTGAGTCGTTTCTTATGAAGATCGCCTCTTATGATGAGGGTGTAGACTTCAATTTGGATAGTGATATTATCAGTGAACTCGCCACCTATGGTGTTATTACCGAAGGTGAGGATGGTATGTGTGAAATTATTAATCCGATTTATCAGTACCGAATCATGCGGACATTCAAACCGATAATGAATGGATTAGAGCAGGAATATCTGCCAGAAGACAGTCACGCAGGATTTCAGGACTACCTCACACCAGATGGTCAGATTCAGATGACAGCACTGCTTGACAACTTCCGTGACTTTATTGCACGCGCAGGTTTCAAGATTCTACAAGTCCCAGAGACACCCCAGGAATATGTCGGACAATACCTTCTCTTTGCGTATCTTGAGCAGTTTGTACAGATTGTGGGTGGGACGTTATATCTGGAAGTCCAGACAGGTCGCGGCAGAATGGACATCCTTATCCTTCATAATCAGAGAAAATACATCGTTGAAACAAAAATATGGAGTGGTGAAATGCGTTATCAGGCAGGCAAAAGACAACTTGCCGCGTATGTTAAGCTCGAAAAGGCAGTAGATGGGTACTACGTCGTATTTGACCATCGTAAAGAACCAGAGCCACGCGTAGAGACAGAGACACTGGATGGCATTACAATTCGGAGCTATGTAATTCTGGTCGTGCAAGAACGTCCTTCAACTTAGAAAAGGGGTTTGGTATAACAATACCTACACCAATAATAGATATTCTGTAAAATTACTATTAACGGCACACGGAGTGTGCCTACTACTATTAAATGAGAGTATCTACATTCCATAATATACATGTGCCATCAAAACCATTACTTGCCAGAAGTGTGCCATCAGGTGAGAAAGCGAGTGATTGAACGTCCGTAGTATGTCCCCAGAAGGTATGGATGTTTTCACCAGTAGCAACGTCCCATAATCGGATTGCCATGTGTTGCATTCCTTTATGCCACCAGGTCCCGGATGCAAGATACTGTCCACACGGTGAAAAGGCAAGTGCATAAGGTCTTGGACTGTCCTCAGGTTGTGATATTGTGTGCAGCAGTGTTAAATCCTTTGCACACCACACGTGAAGTTGACCAAACATTCCCCCGGCAATCACACTGCCGCAAGGCGAAAAGGCTAATGCCCTTGTTGTAATAGGTTCAGCTAAGGGTAACGAAGCAATTTCTTCTCCTCTCTCAACGTTCCATAGTCTTGCGGTTTTATCGCTTGATCCGCTCACAAGTCTTTTTCCATCTGGTGAAAACGTTAATCCCCAGATGTGGTCAGTATGTCCTATGAATGCTCTCGGTTTATCACTGTGGTTGAGATCCCACAGATATATTATGCCACCTTTACCTGCTAAAGCAATTTGGTAATTTGAAAATGTATACGTTCCTCTTCCTAAGTCATTTGAAATCGTGAATTTACCGAGTGCAACTTCGTTTTCCTCGCTAACCTCCCATACCGTGAAGTCATCCCATTTTCTGTCAATAGCCAGTATATTTCCACAAGGTAAAAAGGCAAAAGTTTTAATAGACTGATCTTTGATTACTATTTTTTGTTTCTGCTTGCTTTTAACATCCCATAAAACAATTCCCTTTGTATGTCCTCTACTTGCCAACAGGTCTCCATTAGGGGAAAAATGACCGGGATATAGATAACAGAGAACATCAGTAAGCATTGGAAAAGCATAAGTTTTTCCTTTTTCTTTACGGTTATTTGTCACGAAATGGGCAATCGGCAGCTTAGAACATTTTGTAAACCATTTATCACCAATACTTTCATTTTTTCGTTCATAAGTCCATAATTTCTCATGCTGTTCTACGTTCCACACTTCAATAGTCTTACGGTTAAACACTGTCGTTAATAGTGTTCCATCAGGTAAATAGTGGGGTCGTCCAGAGTCTGTATAAGTTTCTTTTAGCACCCCCTCTGTTAAGTTCCACACGCGTAGTGTTCGATTTCTTTCATAAGCCGCAAGGAATTGTCCACAAGGTGAGAATCTGAGGGTCATCACTAAATGCGTGGGTTCTGTAAAGTGGAAGATTTGTTCACCTGTGACTATGTTCCACACTAAGACAGTACTGGCAGCGCGAAGCGGTTCAGAATTCGGGACAAGATAAGGATGATGAAAGGCTAATAGACGACTATCTGGGGAAAACACAAAATTTCTGCCTTCAAATGTGTCAACTATCACACTTGTATCTGAATTCCATAAGGAGGTCTGTTCATCTGTTGCAGCGGCAAGGAATTGTCCATCGGGTGAAAAATCGAGTTGGAAACTACTATTTATGACTTCAGATTCTCCCCAATCGATTTGTGCAATAAAACTGCCACGACTAATATCCAACACGTCAATAACTTTCTTCTCATTTATGATAGTTATGATAGCGAGCTGCTTACTGTCAGGAGAAAAGGTTATATGTTTATAGACTACCCTGTTTATCTGCGTGACATGCTCTCCACTCTGAATATCCCGTACTTTAATGATACCGTCCCAATTAGCAAAAGCAATTAACTTACCATTAGGTGAAATATCTACAGAATTGATTGTTCCTCTTTCTGTTTCCAACAATGCAATGGGAGACATTGAGTGGACATCATACCACCAGAGTCCTGTACGAGTGCCAACAGCAAAATATGTGTTATCAGGAGAAAGTGCTATATCATTGTCGTCTTGATAAGGTTGTTGGAATCCTTTTCCTAATCGTGCAATTGCACCTGTGGGTAATTCCCATGTTGTTCCTTCGGTGTCGTTCGGGACAGTATTAAATGTTGCGGGTTTTGGGTTTTGCATCGTCATTATATATATCCTGCATAATCTAACAGATTGTATGACAAACTTAATCATGGTACATGCAATGCTTTTCTGATTATTGTATCAGAACTGACTCAGAAGATGCAACTCATAAATGACTGAAGGGTGTGTTAACTTATTGTTACCTTTTTTGTCAGAATCGCGGATTACGCGGAGGACACAGAAGACGCGGAAGGGGTTTCTGGTTCATTATATGCCTTTGATTATCTACAAAGAGGCACAATCAAGGATGAATGTGCTACAAAAGATGCACAATCTAACAGAATGTGCTACAAAGAAGCACAATCAAGGATGAATGTGCTACAAAGAGACACAATCTAACAGACTAACAGAATGATGTTCAAAGAGGCACAATCTAACAGAATGATGCTCAAAGAGGCACAATCTAACAGAATGATGCTCAAAGAGACACAATCTAACAGAATGATGCTCAAAGAGACACAATCTAACAGAATGTGCTACAAAGAGGCACAATCTAACAGAATGATGCTCAAAGAAGCACAATCTAACAGAATTCCTTAGGCACACGCCTCATTTAACTTGACAATTCCTCTGTTGGGGTATATAATCGGAAACACAATTAGAGCGATTATTGGGAGGATGCTGCTGATGGAGAAAACAATTTGGATTGTTGGCACTATGGATACGAAGGGTATAGAATTCGGTTTCATCAAAGAACAGATTGAAGCTGCAGGGGTGACTACATGTGTAGTGAATACGGGTATTCTGGGAGAGCCGCAGTTAAGACCGGACATTTCTGCTGATGAAGTTGCACATGCAGGTGGATCGTCTCTGAATGCACTGCGAGATGAAGGTGATCGGGGTAATAGTGTGACTGTTATGGCACAAGGTGCTGCAAGGTTGATTGCTGAAAAATATGCTGCTGGAGAGGTAGATGGGATTATCTCTCTTGGTGGATCTGCTGGGACGACGATAGGGACGACAGCAATGCGGGCATTACCGGTGGGGGTGCCGAAGATGATGGTTTCAACCTTGGCGTCAGGTGATACAGGTCCGTATGTGCAATCCAAAGATATTAGCATGATGTATTCTGTTGTTGATATTGCTGGGATCAACCGTTTGTCCCGACAGATACTTGCTAATGCTGCTGGTGCAATCGTAGGTATGGTCAATACTGCAGTGTCGGAGGTAGCAACAGACAAACCGCTCATCGCTGCGACGATGTTCGGTGTAACGACTCCGTGTGTGACAAGGGCGCGTGAAATACTTGAGGCTGCGGGGTATGAAGTTCTCGTGTTTCATGCAACGGGTACTGGCGGTCGTGCGATGGAAGACCTTGTGAAAGGTGGTTTTCTTGCGGGTGTGCTTGATGTGACGACAACAGAACTCGCTGATGAACTGGTCGGTGGCATCCTCAGTGCGGGTGCTGAACGTCTGGAAGCTGCTGGAGAAGAGGGTTTACCTCAAGTGGTGGCACCGGGTGCTTTGGATATGGTGAATTTTGGTCCGCCAGACACTGTGCCTGAAAAGTTTCGTGATCGCCATTTCTATCAGCACAATCCGACTGTTACGCTAATGCGGACGACTGCTGCAGAGACTGCTGAGTTAGGAAAAATAATGGCAGAAAAACTCAATGCAGCGAAGGGACCTACAACCGTTCTCATTCCTATACAGGGTGTATCTGCGATTGATAAAACAGGAGAACCGTTTGATTCATCTGATGCGCGAGATGCATGGCGGGAGAGTTTAAAGGCACATATCAGCGACAATGTTAGGGTTATTGAGATGGATGCACATATCAACGATGACGAATTTGCAACGAAACTTGCAGAGACGTTACTGGAGAGTTTGAAGTAAGAGGAATCTATGGCAAAAACATACAAAACGTTGACAGAATCTGATGTTGAACATTTTATTCAAAAGGGACATGTTATCCTGAGGGATTGTTTCTCACGCGACTTGGCAGCGGAGTGGCGAGACTTTGCGTTTAAACGTCTCGGGTACGATCCAGATGATGCAAGTACTTGGGAGGAGCAGCGTGTACATTTACCCTCTATGAATCGTAAACCGATACGTGAGATTGCGCCGCGTGCATGGGACGCTATCTGCGATCTGCTTGGAGGTGAAGATAGGATTGCTAATACAGCACCTTCGTGGGGTGATGGTTTTATTATCAACTTTAAATTAGGTGGCGGTTTAGAATGGACTCCACCTGAGTCACATTACAACGGTTGGCATAAGGATGGTGATTTCTTCAGACACTTTTTGGATAGTCCAGAACAAGGATTACTTACCATCATTGTGTGGTCAGATATTAGACCGAAAAGCGGCGGGACATTTGTTGCGTGCGATTCGGTGCAACATGTGGCACAGCATCTGTATGCAAATCCACAAGGGTTACTGCCGGGAGAAGGGTTTGGTCAGTTATACGCGAAGTGTAAAGATTTCGCTGAGATTACGGGTAATGCGGGTGATGTTGTTCTTTTACATCCGTTCATCTTGCATTCTGCATCACAGAACCCATCGGGACGCGCCCGTTTTATCACGAATCCTCCTGTTGCGCTTAAGGAACCGATGAATTTCAATCGTGAGAATCTGGATGATTTCTCACCTGTGGAGTTGGGTGTTTTGCGGGGATTGGGTAAAGATCGGTTGGATTTCAAACCGACAGCACAACGTGAACGGTTGGTACCTGAACGCGTCAAACGTCAAAAGAGGATGTTGGAAGAGCAGAAGAAACGACTTGCGATGGGATAGATTGCATCGCTTATTTTTTCTCTGCTTCTAACTGCTCTTTTTGCCATCCATAGTCAACATTACCATCATAAAACTTATCTGGATGTTCTACTGCCCAGATCTGCTTGTGGATGAGCCAATTCTTTGGGTCTAATTCTAATGCTTTCCGCCATTCTATTATTGCTTCCTGTTTTTTCCCTATTTTCAATAAGGTTAGCCCGAGTTGAAAGCGTGCATTCGCTTCGATGACTTTCGGGTTTTCCGATTTTTTCAAGGGTGTGATGTCCCTCAGTAGGCGCGTGTTATAGGTAGGATCCGATAACCACGTTTCCAGCATTTTAATTGTCTCTTTTTTAGCGACATTTATATTGAAGGGGTGTTTGACTAATCTGCCTGCTTCGTCTATCATGATGCCGTAGGGTATTGCTTTGAGATTGTAAGTATTACCCGAAATGTTCTGTGAATCAATGAGTGTCGTGAATTCGGCATTGGCTTTGTCGTGCCACGGTTTTACCACAGATGCCCCTTGTGCATCTATTGCGATGGAGATAATGTTCAGTTTATCACGATGTTTTGCATAAAACTCCTGCCATCCTGACAGTTGCTCACGGCATCCTCACCAGGAACCCCATATATAGAGGAGTGTTTTCTTTCCGCGAAAACTTTTCAGGGGTCTGGGGTTGTCTTCAAGGTCAGGAAGGGTAAAATTCGGTGCAAGTTGCTCTCGATGGATAACTTCTAGCTGTGTTTCCGATGACTTGTATATTTCATAGCCGAATGGTTGCGTGATGCTTTCAATTTTAGCATAATTGACGTTGTTGATGCTAAAGACATCTTCACCGAAGTTGATTGGAACACATAACTCCGCTTCTCCACCTCCACAGATTACTGCCATTTCTGTGCTGTCGGGGTATTCAACCTTTAATTCTAACTGTTTGCAAAAGGGTTCTATTGGGACTAACCAAACACCATCTTTTGATATGGGTGCTGGTGAAAAGGTTGTAGGTTGGTTATTTATTAGAATTTGTATTTTGTCGGTTTGTGCTGCTTGTAGTCCTACTGCGAAAGACATCATAAGGCAAGCGGTGAATATTAGTTTTATCATTGTGTGTTTCTCTCCCGATGTTGTGAGTCGTATATAAGGAATTTTGTTATTTGCTCAGCAGTTTTAGGTGTGAGTCCTGATCCTGCTTTTCGCATCATTTTTTGAACATATTTTTTCCATTCTTCTGGTGTAAAGTCAGAATTGATGGGTCTTGCGACAGTATGGCATTTACTGCATCTTCGTGTGAAGATGTTGTAAAGCGTTTGCATCTCCTGTGGGTAGTTAGAGACATCAATTTCGTTAGGTCCCTGATCTGCTGCATACGTTTTAGCAGGAGATCGGGTGACACGCATAGCGAAGAACATTGCTATGCCTACTAAAAGGATGACGCATATTACTGAGATCCATATAATTGTTTGTTGCAATTTCTATTGATCCTCAATATCCATATCTACAGAATTAGCAAGTGTGTATCTATCTTCACATCACCGTTTTCCACTACATCTATAGTTATGCGACTTCCAAGAAGTAGAAACATACCAGAAATGGCATTACCATCTGTTTTCAATGCAGATACGCTGCGTTGTTCTTCATGCCATTTTACTTTTACAAGAAACTTTTCCATTGCAGCTGTAGTTCCATCTGCAAGAATCACTTCTTGGTCATCAACTTTTGGAAGTCTGAGACGGTTTATTAGATCACTCGGCAGAGCTAAATAGCCAGAGAATCCTGTATCAACAATACACTCTATTGTTTCACTATGACTTGAACCAATGATTTCTAATTCAATGATTGTTTCAAGGTTAGCAGTAACTTTTCCAGTAATCATTTAGTCGGAGACGTAATTTTAAAACCCATACGATGTGCCGCTTGAAATCCGATGCGTAAACTATAGATGACAGCATCGGGACGTTTAGCAAGTATTTGCATGGATGGGGATAAATCGTCGGTACCTATTTCGTAATCCCCTGTTTCAATATCAACAGATAAGAATTTACCGTTGTGAACTGGTTCAACTTTGTCCTGAATCTGCTTCTGATAGATCTCTTTACCCCGAGCAACAACATCTTCGGGTTTATAATGGACGCGTGCCATAGTATTATTCCTTGATTGGCATATTCAAAAATTCATTAGGATATCCATAGTAGTTTTCATAAATCGGTTAGATGACATCCTTGACTTTCTGGATAATAGCATTTGCGTTGATTCCGTGAAGTTCCAATAACTCATCGGGTTTGCCGGATCTCGGTATTCCTGTGACGGCAAGTTTGTGAACGTATATACCCTCAGTTGCGACAGCATCTAACACTGCATCTCCTAAACCGCCTTCTGGATAATGGTCTTCAACGGTGATGAGTGTATTGTTCGTATCGGCTGCTGCGGTGCGTAAGGTTTTTGCGTCAATAGGTTTGATGCTATACACGTCAATGATTCGGATTGAAATTCCTTCGGTGGAGAGTGTTTGGTGTGCTTTCAATGCTTCGTGAAGTGTTATACCTGCAGCGACAACAGTTACTTTGTCTTGAGCACTTTTCTTTATCACTTTACTTCCACCGATGGGGAAACTTTCATCTGCACCATAGAGTATTGCGGTTTTGGGTCGCGAAGTACGTAAGTAGACGATACCTTGGTGTGCGGCAGCTTCTGCGACAAGTCGTTCTGCAGATACGGCATCGCTTGGATATAGCACGACTGCCCCTGGAATTGCTCGGAACATTGCGAGGTCTTCCAGTCCCATCTGTGAGGGGCCATCTTCACCGATTGAGACTCCGCAGTGTGATCCTGCATATTTTATATTTGCCTGTGAAATAGCCGACATCCGTATATGGTCGTAAGCGCGCGATAGGAAGGCAGCAAATGTGGATACAAAAGGTATCTTTCCCCGTTTTGCTAACCCTATACCTGCGCCGACCAAATTCTGCTCTGCAATGAACATCTCAAAAAAGCGTTCTGGGTGACGTTTCATGAATTCTTCGGCATAGGTAGAGTTTTTTGTATCTCCATCTAAAGCGACGACATTGGGGTTCGCATCACCGAGTTTCGCGAGTCCGGTTCCGTAACCGCCGCGTGTTGCGACTTCTTCGTCCGGTTTATATTCTGGTGGGACAGACGGTTTAATAGTAGAGGCGTGCTTTTTTGTCGGTTTTGGAGATTCAATCTGCAAGGGTATGTCTGTATTCAGCGGACCGAGTTCGTTTAGAGCCTTATCAAGTTCTTCACCTTTGGGAACGGCTTTTCCGTGCCAGTTATCTTCATTCGCGAGAAATGAAACGCCTTGTCCTTTGAAGGTCTTTGCAACAATCATTGTCGGTTTATCGGTTGAGGCTTTTGCTTTATCAAGTGCAGGTAATATGTCATCATAATTGTGTCCATCAATACCGATGGTCTGCCATCCGAATGCCTCAAAACGTTTACAGTATGTATCTATATCAAATGCGTACATCGTGCGTTGGCTTTGTCCGAGTGCGTTGACATCTATAATACCAACAAGGTTATTCAGTTTATAATAGGATGCTAATGCTGCTGCTTCCCAGACACTTCCTTCAGCGATTTCACCGTCCCCAAGGAGGACATAGACACGATAATCGGATTTATCCAGATATTTTCCATTGAGTGCCATCCCGAGTCCGAGTGATAACCCTTGACCGAGGGAACCGGTTGCGACTTCGGTCCAATCAAACCGTGGTGTAGGATGTCCTTCAAGGATGCTGTCAATCTGTCGTAGTGTCAGGAGATCGTCGGTTGGAATGATTCCTGCTTCAGCATAAGCAGCGTAAAGGAGGGGTGCTGCGTGTCCTTTTGATAAGATGAACCTGTCGTTGTTTGGGTTTTGTGCGTTTTCACAGTCATAGTGCATTGCGTGAAAAAATAGTGCAGAGACAATATCTGCTGCGGATAGACAGGTAGTTGGGTGTCCTGATCCTGCTTCTGAGGTGGAAACGAGTGAGTGAATTCGTAAGTTTGTCGCTTTCTGTTTAAGCGTATTCTTCAGATTATCCACAAATTTTGTGTGTCCTTTCCATTTAGGATTGTTTAGCTTTTAAAATATCTGCGCGCCGTTGTGCAGATAAAGTTAGATAATGTTCTTTACATGTTTTTGTAAGATATTCAAAAGTTTTAATTGCTTTTGGAATGTCTTGCGTTTTGACGTAGGATTCTGCTTGCCAATACAACGATTTTGCGACGATTTCGTTGTCTGCTAATTGTTTAACTCTTTTTCCTCTTTTTTCCTTTTTTATTGCTGCGTCGAATTTTTCTATTGCGACTTCATAGTTTTTCTCCTCATAGTATGCCATCACTGCTTCTGCATAGGCGAAGTTGTCTTCTTCATTCTGGTTAAAACGGGGTACAGATATCCGTTGTTTTAGCATTAATGTGGAAAGATCTTCTGTTGTTTCGTATACATCGTCATCATTATCTTCATCGTCATTATCTTTTGGTTCTTCTGATGCGTCCGCTGTGCGATTAGCATCTTCGGATTCATCTTTTTCATCAAAACCGTAAGGCACATATTCCTCGTTTTCAATCTGGTCGTCTTCATTAGGAGGTGTAGTTTCTTCCTCGTCAATGACATCAATTTCGTCAAGTTTAAAGTTCATTATTTCTCCTCTTGAGATGTTATTTTTTGAAACAGAACTAATTGTCGGTATAAAGGTAATTATATCCTATCAGATTTATGTGTAATATGTCAAGAAAAACCGTGTTTGTTTTTAATGGGTGTGTAAATATAAAGATGGAAGGGTGGAAGAGGGGAAGGGTGGAAGAGGGGAAGGGTGGAAGGATGGAAGAGGGGAAGGGTGGATATTAGATGTATTGGGAGGTGGTCTTGAATTTGTCTGAACCAGGATTTTTAGGATTTGCAGGATTTTTTCAGGATTAGACATCTGAATTTGTCTGAACCAGGATTTGACCAGGATTTTCAGGATTATGGGATTATTTGATTATGTCTATCATGTCCAAATCAACGCCAAATGCGCGTTTGGCATTTGTCGCCAGTTAATATTTTATTGGCGCTTCGCTCTACCCGACCTACAAAATAGCTATTTGATCTAATGAGGAATATTCAATCCTGAGCATCCTGTGAATCTTGGTAGTGACAAAACACTTTACGCACCCATAAAAACTATGGTATACTATAAATTGTGAATTATGTGATTAGATGAAAATCTGCACACTCAAGGAATATATCTAATGGCAATACAGATAGCACTTTTCAACCACAAGGGTGGAGTCGGCAAAACAACTACTACCTTCAACCTCGGCTGGATGTTGGCAGAAAAAGGCAAGAAGGTAATTATTGTTGATTGTGACCCACAATGTAATCTTACTGGTATGGTGCTGGGTTTTAAGGATGGAGAAGACTTTGACTCTTTGTATCCATGTGATGAAGATAGGGTAAGGAACATCCGTGATGGTCTTGAACCTGCTTTTGAATCGCGTCCAGTGCTAATTGAACCAGTTGATTGTATGCCCATTAAAAGGCAGCCAAACATGCTACTTCTGCCGGGACATATCGGACTTGCAGAGTACGAGGTCACTTTAGGTATATCCCAAGAGCTTTCTGGTTCATTGCGGACTCTCCAGAACTTGCCGGGTGCGATGCATTACCTATTATCCAAAACTGCAAAGAGGTATAATGCAGATTATGTTCTCGTTGATATGAGTCCAAGTTTGGGACCTATTAATCAGAACTTGCTGATGACAAGTGATTGTTTTATAGTTCCGATGTTTCCTGACTATTTTTCGGCGATGGCTACGGTTAGTCTTTCCTCTATCTTGCCGAAATGGTGTTCCTGGGCAAAACATGCTAAAACGTTACCTTTGCTGCAAGAGGCGATCTACCCTTTTCCAGATAAAACACCAAAATTTCTTGGAACGATCATTCAGAATATTTACATAAAAAAGGGTGTCCCTGCCGCAGTGTTCCAACATTGGATTGACGAAATTAGATCTGGGGTTGTAGAGAATTTATTACCTGTGTTAGACGAAAACGATATGTTACTGCCAGATGAAGTGTATCATGAGGCGAGTCTGATTGGATCAGATCAGATGCAATTACCTTTGTTTTTCCGAGACACAGCGAGTCAACCGATACTACAACTATCAGATTTTAACACTTTGATTGTACTTTCACAAGAACATCATGTCCCTGTTTATGATTTGGAAGACCATGAGTTGGGTAAAGCGGGTGATGTTGCAAAAAACATGAAGGAAAGTATGAATAGATTTAGAGCATTATTTTCAGATGGTGCTGACCGAATAATCATTCTCACTGAAAATGCTGAGTCCCATTGAACAATTTCGAGAAAATATAGCCCGTGTAAATAACGTTGGTGGATTTCATGCGACGTTGAATAGTACTACCACTACTATTGTGGATTTAACTGACCTGCTACGTGCACAAATCGTGATGATTGTAAGCGCACTTGACTTATATATTCATGAAATAGCAAGAATTGGTATGTTAGAAGTCTACAACGGGGATCGTCCTCATACGGATGCTTTTTTGCGATTTCAAGTGACGTTAGATTCTGCATTGAAAGGGATATCTAAACCCAGTGTGAGTGATTGGTTAGATACTGAAATTCGAGAACGTCATGGACACTTGTCATTTCAGGATCCAGATAGTATTGCTGATGCGGTAAGGCGTTTTTCTTCATGTGAATTGTGGCCGTCTGTCGCAGCAGAACTGAACATGGATGTGTCGGATGTCAAAAATCAATTACGAGCAATCATCAAACGTCGTAACCAGATTGTTCATGAAGCAGACTTAATGCCTTCCTATCCTGGAACCATCACGCACTGGAATATTCTACCCGCAGACGTAGTGACGACCCTTGAGTTTATACTGAATGTATGTGAGGCAATTGATATGGTAACGAAACCGATTTCATGAGTTTTCATATCTGAAGCGTCATTGCATCGACAGACTCCGCAGATGCTTTTTGTGGAATACAACTTTGCTTTTTTAGCCAAGAGCTAAGTTAGTTTTTTAGTGTCTGTCGTAAGTTTCATAAGATATGCTTGAAAAACGTTCCACTTATACAATTTTCTCAGCTAACAACCGAAGGATCCATCTTGAATAACCTCTGGTGGGTCTGAGCAAACTAAAGCTATATTCAGATAGATTAATCCGCTACCGTTTTGACTACAGCTTGCCCAAGATTGCTCCAACGAATAAAATGGGAACAAGAATACTGATGATAATGCTCATAATGAGAAGTGGATGGCGTACCCACTGCTGTTTGGAAAGTTCTCCTTCTCTCAACCCCTCTCTCAAGGAATACCAACTGAGCCAACCCCCTAAACAACATACAACTGAACAAAGTAAGACATTGATTAGTACCCCCGACCACACACCGATCAAAAGTAATAATCCACCATAAAAGTTGAAGCGTTCTGCTCGTGTGCCATGAACTTTGAATAATACTTTTTTCAATGTAAACTCCTTTATTATAGCTCAATTACAACTTATAGTTCAATTACAACTTCAGCTTTAAATTCTGGGTGGATTTTCTTCGTTTTGCCATCGGATTTTTCCTTTTAATTAGATTGTAATTATATCACAATCTTGTTTTATGTAGTAGTCTAAATTTCCGATGGCAGTACATGTTGTAGATAAATATGGAATAAATACCTTAAAGAGTGCTATAATTTATTGCATGGGGATTGTCCAATCAAAGTTATTTGGCATTGTTTTTATAACTTTAGGACATCTTGCCAATTTATGCAACAATTTTGGTGAAGGTATTGATAAAGAATTCACGATTGATTTATCCGACTTGGATAATCCTCGTTACACTATTACGTCTTCTACGAATGGAGTTTCGTAGGAACTTAGAAAAACGCATGAAACATTTATAAGGTGCAATTCGATGAAACGCGAAATGTTCTTGGGGATTCTGATCCCCATATTTTTAGTTGTTCTGAGTGGTGTATTTTTGTGGTATCCGAATCCAGTGTCGAAAGCGATCTGGTCTGGCAATAGCAACCTTCTTCAAAAAGTTATTCAGGGTGAGCTTCCTCCGAACACGTCTACTGAAACGTTCCGCCAGCGCATTCTCCGTGATCATCCGTATTCTGAAGCTGCACTTTTAGTGAGATTTCTTCAGGAGTCCTATGATCTAAGAGATGCTTTGAGATATCATCCAGAGTCCCCATTACTACTTTCCGAGTTAGCGGTAAGAATGGATCATTGGGAACCGGCAAAAGCGGTTGCGTATGCGAAAAAAGCACTCAAACTTATCGCACATAGTGATGAATCTGCCGAACTTTCACGTTATGCCCCATTTGAGTCTCCCCGTTTAGCGAGTCATTTGGCATTAGGAGAAGCATATCAGAGATTAGGCAATTACAAAGCAGCCGTGGTTCATCTTAAAACAGCAATAGGACAGATCACTCCTGAAATAGATTCAAGCCCTTTGGTAGAAGCCCCTGCCCTTTCTTCAACACTTGCCAAGGAGATAGCAGCGATAGTATCGTGGAAGTCGCTTAAGGGACCGGATCCGAAGCCACAGATGGGAACTGACGAACACGCTGCGGTACAGCAGGAGTTTGATGATTTTCTAAAGTGGATGCAAACGATAGAAAATGCAACATCGCCATCAGAGTTGGATGACTTTTTGATGCATGAGATGGCATGGCATCTTCAGGGCGGTGACATGCGTTTTACTGCGGATCGTTTAATCCGTGCGTATGAAACCTTAAATCATTATGGTGAAACAGAAGGTATCCTGCGCCTGAAAAAAATAGATCCCAACATTGTAAAAGCAATGTCAAAGCATCGTCTTTCTCGTTCTCAAAGGACAACTCGAAAATAATAACGGAAAGGATCGGAGGCAAAGGTAACTGATCCTTTCTCTATTTTAGCAGGACTTACGCAAATTTGGCGTTCCTGTTTAGAATTGTGCTGTTTTATGGATTTTATGACCCGATTTTTTGCTATTTTTATGGATTTACCCCCTTTATCCCGCAAGCGGGGGAGCGTAAGTCCTGTATCAGTTCTAAATGGTAATGAACAGTTGCCGTTAACGGAGCAGAATCCACAACAACTTAGTCTATTTTAGAAAATCGGGTAAGGAACCCTCTCCTACAAGATCATTCACAAAATTAAGGGGTTTGAAGTGCTATCAAGATTTGTGGTGGATGTTACCCTATCTGGTTCATAGAAATAAATAACCTCTTATCCTGGGTGTGTAAATATTTTGTCACTCTATTTGTCTGGATCGCGGATTACGCGGATTACGCGCCAGTTAAATAGATGGACACGGAAGGGGTTTCTGGGTCATTATAGTAAACATTGAAATTAAAGAGACACATTTCTGTAGGAGCGATCTCCGAATCGCGACGAAACTCACGGATAGTCGGGAATCGGAGTTCCCTCCTACAACTCAAAATGTCCCGTTAATTCTAAAGTTCACTATATATGACTTAGATCGGCTACAAAGAAGCACAATCTAACAGAATGTGCTACAAAGAGACACAATCTAACAGAATGTGATACAAAGAAGCACAATCTAACAGAATGTGATACAAAGAGGCACAATCTAACAGAATGTGATACAAAGAGACACAATCTAACAGAATGTGATACAAAGAGACACAATCTAACAGAATGTGCTATAGTCCTGGTCTTGGCAATTGCTAAATTGACACTTATGGGTAGGGTTAGGAAACCGTACCTACCGGGTCTATGAGAGTACATAGCACTCCGCTGGAGTGCAGCCCGTTGACAATCCTTTTTCTATAGACATATTGCTCCGCTGGAGCAAGGGTTTAGCGATCCTTTTTTTATAGTGACAAACTTAGGGACAAAAACTTTACACATCCCTTATCCTGCAAATCCTAAATAATCCTGTAAATCTTGGTTCAGACAGTAACATCACTCCACTAGTTCCTGTATTTGATGGGGTTTAACTGTTTCATATCCCTTATCAATTAGAGCTTGTGCCCACGCGCGTGTACCCGTTGCGATTTCGGTCATCCCTGCTGCTTCCATTTGATCAACTATTTTGACGTATTCTGATAAAATGAGTTCGCCATTTGAGTCTACTAATCGGTTCCCCATTGTAAATAAATTGCTGAAAAAATTAAAGACTGGACGATCTTCGTCTTTTACACCCTCCTGCAGTATCTGGAATAATTCCGTTGTTAACTGCTGCATCTCACGCTTAATTTCAGGATCGCTATAGGCGTTTACTCTACCACCAGCTTTAGCGATTAATGCTGCCATTTGTGATTGGATCTCTTCTACGCGTTTTCTAAGTTCACGTTCCCTTATTTCTTCAGGTGTGAGGTGTTCATCCTTGTCTAATTCCATTGTATTTACCTCATCTGTTGTCTTCTCTTGAAAATCTGGGTGTTCTAATTCATCACTGTCTATCTTATGCTTATCATCATGCGTATTAACCGTAGATTTAGTTTCTCCTATAGTAGATTCTGATATAGATGTACTTTTTTGATTTTCGGTTAAATTATCTATGGTATGAGAACCTGTGATATTCTCATGTAGACCTGTTTTCTCGTTTGTGTGAACATATTGTTGTCGGAAGTTTTTAAGATCATAGTGAATCCACAATAGACATCCCAGTCCTAAAATTAGAGTGATGCCGATGATTACGAAACCCCATCTGTTGTTATGCAATTGTTTAAACATCTTTTTCTCCTTCTGTTGTGATACCATTTCTATTAATTAGCCTTTCATTACCGGCTGTTTAGAAATGAAACGGGGAACGGCACAAACTAAAAGTTTGTGGCAGAATACGCGTTTGGTATTCTGCATTAATAAAGCAACATTTTCAATTAGAAATGGTATGAGTATTGATTGTTGTATACATAGAGGGATTTAAAAAGAAAAAGATAGTTTTTTCTAATTGGTGTTCAGAATCAGACGTGCAGCATTATCCCCTAATACAATCTGCGGAGATATGCTGATAGGAATATTGTAATCAGTGCTAAGAGTATGAGTATGTTCAACCACGGTGTGGGTTTTTTCTGTGCTTCTGCAAAAACGGGATATGGGAATGTCAAGACGACTGCCAACGTGTAGATAACAAATACAATAAAGAATTTGATGCCTAAAACAAGTATGTAGATTGAGTAATCTGCATCTGGCGTCACTGATGCGGTACTGCGGGCAGCTCTAAAGAAGGTAATAACGTTATAGAGACCTGATATGAGGGTTGTCAGTAGTGCAATCCAGACGATTGCACTAAAACGTCTAAGGGCTGCTGAGGTTATCTTTTTTGGGTCAGGGTTACGATTTGCGATTGGGATAAGTACGACCCGAAAAAAGAAAAATCCGCCAATCATTAAGACGACGGAACCGACATGTACCCACTGTATCAAAGGTTTGATTAACATGTTCAGAATATTTTAGAAATTGTTATCGGTTACCAGCAAGAAGTCTGATAACCGATAACGATTTTAGATTGTCTACACTATAGGTTTTCCACCGATAGGGTCGAAACAGGGCCGTGATTGCTTGCAAGCATTAGGAGACACGAAGTCGTCATCGGGACCAACGACCTGCATAGTGCAATTACACCAATAGTGGGTTCCCGGATTCTCTTTTACGAGGTTTTGTAAGTTTCCGCCGGGAATGTAAAGTGCTTTTGTGCGTAGGTTCTGACATATCGGACGTTTAAAGATTGGAAGTGTTTTTCCATCTAACATATTCATTCTCCTTTAGCTTATTGCCATCATTGCTGCACGACTGATAAGATTTTGGGTTAAGGTGACCTTATATTCGTTGTCAGTCAAGGGTTGTGCGTTTTTAACAGCTTCTTCACCAGCGTTCATACTAAGTGATTCGTTAATGGTCTTGCCTGTCAATACTGTTTCGGCTTCTGGGGAGCGCCACGGTGCTGGTGCGACACCGCCAAGAACGACGTTTGCACGTTGACATGTTTTTCCGGTCATCTCAAAAACGGCTGCGACGCTTGATAACGCAAAATCGGGTGCACCTTTCTCCCTTGCTTTCAGATAGAAGCTTTTTGTATTCGGATTAGGTGTTGGT
Source organism: Candidatus Poribacteria bacterium (assembly GCA_022828145.1). Classification (GTDB taxonomy): domain Bacteria; phylum Poribacteria; class WGA-4E; order WGA-4E; family WGA-3G; genus MSPOR6. The sequence goes on from JAJEJA010000043.1 coordinate 18,729, forward strand.
ACTTGCACTTCTACAACGATCTCGTTCGGTTGCAGTATGTTCTCCCGTATCAGGTTTGCTGCTGGTAGCGTGAAGAATTCCTCAACCTTCACCGTTTTATCGCCTTCTGGACCGACTATCTTGAGCGATGCGTTGAGTGCTATCAATGCGGGTGCTATATCAGAGGGATGGACGATGTAGACAGGACCGTCCCCGAAGATGGCGTGGTATTTGTTTAAGCCGTCAACGGCGTAGCACATATCGCCACCTTTCTTGAAACAATTGACGGTTTCATCTCTGTAGTACCAACATCTCGGACGTTGACAGAGGTTGCCACCGAGTGTGCCGACATTTCTTATCTGTGGCGTTGCGACTGATGCTGCCGCTTGTGAAAGCACACTGTAATGTTGCTGAATTGTCGGATGCATTGCAATATCAGAGACAGTGGTTAATGCGCCAATTGTTAATCCATTGGCATCCGCTTTGATGCTATCCATACCCGGTAACGTCTTGAGATTAACAAGCGTTTTGGGAGTTTCTATGTATTCCTTAAGTTCAGCGAGCAGGTCAGTTCCACCTGCTATTACCATTACCTCTCCCCATCTGCTGTCGCTGAGTAGTGAGGTAACCTGTTTAAGACTTGTCGCGTTGACGTAACTAAATTTATCCATTGCTTACCTCCTTTATGCCTTTTCAGCAAGTGCGTTAAGGACTTTATCTGGTGTTATAGGGAGTTCCCTTATGCGGACACCGATTGCGTTATAGACTGCATTGGCTATTGCGCCGAGCGTGGGAATACATGGGGGTTCACCTACACCCGTAACTTTTCGATGTGTATCAAAAACGATAGACTTGATTTCAGGTATCTCATAAGTACCGGGGACTTTGTAGTCCTCAAGGTTAGCGTTGAGCATGCGGCCTGTCATTGGGTCCATGATACGTTCTTCAAGTAACGTTTGTCCGATTCCCATGATCACACCACCGTTTATCTGACTTTCAGTTGTCAGTCGGTTGATAGCTAATCCACAATCTTGGACAGCGACGATTTTGAGTATTTTGACATGTCCTGTTTGTGTATCAACCTCAACCTCTGCGAACTGTGTACCTGCGACGCCCCCTTGTCGGAGTTCTCTGTCCCACTCTCCACCTTCACTAATGGTTTCCTGTCCGAGTAGACCTGTTGCCTGATGCCAAGTTACCGTTTTAGTTCGGTCAGAAGCGACATAGATGGTCCCTGTTCCGATACGGAGGTCATCTATGGGTGCTTGTAGTAGGGGTGCGACGTGTTCAAATAGTTTCTGTTTCGCTTTAGCGGCTGCAGTTTTTATGACGGGTGCGACTGATGCGGTTGTTTGACTTCCGCCACTTCCACCGGAGGGTAATCCGGGGGCACTATCACCGATTTTGACGATAATATCTTCCGTTGTGAGTCCAAATTCTTCTGCGACAATGATAGCGATGGCGGTTCTGATACCGGTTCCGATGTCTTGTGTACCGGTGATGGCTTCAACGGTACCGTCAGCGTTGATATTCACCCGTGCTTGCGTATTTGCGCCGCCGCCGCCTCCCCATTGACCGCTCCCGACACCCATACCCCGTTTCTTGATACCTGTGCCGGAACCGGCGACACTATTGCGTTTGTGCCATCCAATTTCTTGTGCTCCGAGTGTGTATTGTGCTTGTCGCACCTCACTTTCATCGTTTAACCGCCGGAATTCAAGCGGGTTCATACCGAGTTGTTCTGCAAGTTCATCCATCAATGAATCCATTGCGAATGCACCTTGTGGGTGTCCAGGGGCACGCATAGCGCGTTGACTACCAGCATTGACTGCGATGTTAGTGCGTTCTGTTCGGATATTCGGGACGTGGTAGACGTAGGGACCTGTGAAACCTGCGCCTCCGCCTGTACCTCCCGTACCGTAGCCCCGCATATCGTAAGCGATAAGTCTACCGTCACGTGTTGCGCCTGCTTTTACGTGTTGTGTCATTGAGGGTCTGTTCCCTGCCACGAGGTGTTCAGCTTTTCGGGTCAACATCAGTTTTACGGGTCTTTCTGTCATGCGTGATAGTTGTGCTGCTGTGAGTCCTTCGACACCAGGGCTAAATTTACTACCGAAACCGCCTCCCATGTGTTCCGTAATTACCCGTACCTGATTCGCTGGTAATTCAAGCCGGCGTGCAAGATCATTTCTGACACCGAAAACTGCCTGCGTAGATGCCCAAACAGTAAGGTTTTGTTCATCAGCCCATTCTACGACGTGCCCATGTGTTTCCAAGCAGACATGTGTTTGGACAGGTGTGTGATATGTTGCTTCAACGGTGACAGCGGCTTCAGCGAATCCTGCTTCTATGTCTCCTTGTTCTCCTTTACTGGGGTTACTCCGATTTCCTTCCCAATCACGGATCTGTGGTGCGCCTTCAGCCATTGCATCAGCTTCAGTTGCGACAAAAGGCAGTTCTTCCAATTCAAGATAAATCACTCGTAGTGCATCCTTGGCGATGTCATCCGTTTCTGCTGCAACCGCTGCGATTTCCTGTCCTTGATAACGGATTTTTCTGCCGACTTCTATTAACGGTATAACAGCTTGGACGCCGGGCATTTCTTCCGCGTCTGTCAAATCTATTTCTGTGACGGTTGCATGTGGAACTTCAGCCCGAAGGATACGTCCGTATAACATTCCTGGTCGGTTAATATCGTAAGTATACTTTGCTTCTCCAGTAACTTTTTCCTTACCGGACAAACGGACAATGCGCTTACCGATAAGTCGAGACTGGCTTGCTTCTCCCCATGATGCCATAATTTTTCTCCTTTCTTTTACATTTTCTCTGAGGCAGTTTCGACTGCGTCAAAGATGAACGGGTAAGTTCCGCAACGACAGGTGTTGCCCGATAAGCCTTCCTTTATTTCTGTGAGGGTTGGCTTTCTGTTTTCGTTCAAGAGTGCGACTGAAGATACGATGAATCCTGGGGTGCAGAATCCACACATCATTGCGTCGTGTTTGACGAATGCTTCTTGTATAGGGTGGAGGTTATCTCCGTTGGCAATACCTTCCACGGTGGTAATTTGCTTACCTTGTGCATCCATTGCGAGCATCATACATGCGTAGACTGCTTTTCCGTCTACTAAGACGGTGCAGCCTCCGCATTCGCCTCTATCACAGATAAGTTTTGCGCCTGTTAAATCAACGTTATTTCCACCTGTATCTATACCGTCACGCAATACTGTTAAGAGTGTCGTGCGTGCTTCAACTTCAATTTCGTAGACGGTGTCATTAATGTTCAGCTGAATTTCTGCTTTGGAGATTGCTTGATCGGTTTGTGCTTCAGCGGTTTTCTCGTTACCGACTAATATTGCTGCTGGTACAACGGTTGCTGCAACTGTGCCGGTTCCTACGCCTTTTATGAAGCTCCGCCGCGAGATGTTCGTGTCCTGTTTTTTGTCTTTATCCGACATACCTGTTCTCCTTAAAACTTCATACTTAAGTAGAATATAGCAGGATTGCTGTTTTTTAGCAAGTTAAAACTGTCAACGGGTATGTAAATTTCTGTTCCTTGTCTGAACCAGGATTTTCAGGATTTTGAGATTTGACCAGGATAAGACTCCCTCGATTAGATGAAACGGGTGTGTAAGTATTCTGTCACCTTTTTTCATAAGAGACGGCACACGGAGAGTGCCTACTACTATTAAGAGCTTATGAAATCCCAAAATTGACGCTTATAGTGACAAAAACTTTACGCACCCCGGCCAACCTGAAAAACAATTAACTTGACATAAGCAGAAGAATAAACTACAATAATTAACACATATAGAGACATTAGGAGGAAAACCCTAGACCCATGAAGAAGTTATTATTTGTATTTATCACGTTCATGCTCATAGCACCCCACATTCAAGCAGAAGATATTACCTACAGCGAACACATCGCGCCTATCATACAGAAGCAGTGTCAATCTTGTCATCGTCAAGGTGAAGTTGCGCCTTTCTCACTTACGGACTATAGTGATGCGAAGGCTTGGGCAACTGAGATTACTGAATATACGAAAGCTCGCCTTATGCCGCCTTGGAAACCCGCACACGGATACGGTAACTTTGAGAATGAACGGAGATTGACAGACAAACAGATACAATTGATAGCGGATTGGGCAGCAGCAGGGGCACCCGCAGGAGACCTATCCAAAACACCGCCTAATCCAAAGTTCCATCAAGGGTGGGCTCTCGGTGAACCTGACCATATCGTTGAAATGCCTGTTGAATACGAAATTGAACCGGAGGGTGAAGACGAATACAGACACTTTATCATACCGACGAACTTTGATACGGACATATACGTTCAAGCCGTTGATGTGCAACCGGGTAACCGAAAAACTGTCCATCACGTCATTCTCTATCTTGACACTGAAGGGGAGGCACGAAAATTGGATGCACAAGACCCAAAACCGGGGTACCTCACGCAAGGCACTGGTCCGGGTTTTGATCCCGTAGGGACACTCGGTGGATGGGCACCCGGATTACAACCTTATGTCTTGCCCGATGGGGTCGGGTATCAACTGCCTAAAGGTGCTGACATTGTTCTACAGGTGCACTACTACCGCACAGGACATACGGAGAGAGATCAATCCAGAGTGGGGTTATACTTCTCTAAAACAGCGAAGACCACGAAACTACACATTGACTCAGCCATCAACACTAAATTCGTCATCCCTGCTGGTGAGAAAAAGTACGGTGTCAACGCGACAAAACACATCAAAAGAGACAGTTACTTATTAGCTACAATGCCACACATGCATCTACTTGGACGCGATATGCGAATTATCGCGCATCCTCCTACGGGGAACCCCATTGACCTTATATGGATACAGGATTGGGATTTCAATTGGCAGGATATATATTATTACAGTAAACCGATTTTTTTACCTGTGGGAACACGCATCTCACTTTTGGCACATTTTGACAACTCCGCTGACAACCCAGCTAATCCACATAATCCACCGATTCCTGTTGGGTGGGGAGACAAAACGACAGATGAAATGTGCATCGGTTTTCTATACTTTGTTGATGCGACGAAGTATCAACCGAAGGAATGATAGGGTGATCAGATAACACTTATTGTCGGCGAATATCTGGAAGTATCACTTCAGGTTTGAATGTGACTCGGTAATGATACGTACTTAGTTCTATACCCTCTAACTGTTCTGCGAAATATGTGACATTGTCTGAGAGTCCAAGAAAATGTTTCTTATATGTTCCATCGCCTGTTTTGCACAACACTTCAAGTTGTCCCTCGTTATCGTTGATACTACACCTTCCTTCAATGGTCAATATATATTTATCTGTAATCCCGTTGTAAAAAACGATTCTTCTATTAACTTCAAAGTTATCTGCAGCTTTCGTGACGTTTCTATCTGCTACCATCGCATCATCACAACCTATAGTAAATAGTAATAACATTCCTATAGCGAAAAATATATTTTTCATTGTCAAACTCCTTAGTACTTGATTTGTTAGTCGTTTCTACTCTTCCACTGCCCGCAGGTGAATTGCCTGTAAAAGTTGAAGCAAACATCTGTTACAACTGGATAGGACTGTATCAGATTTTAATGTTAAAGTCAATTTGTTTTTGCGGTGAGGGGTGTGTAAAGTTTTTGTCACCTATTTTGTCAGAATCGCGAAGGACACGGAGGACACGGAAGGAGGTTTTGGTAAGATGAAGTCCTTTGTAAGGTATTTACTGCATGTTGGAAAAAGAAGCACAATCAAGGATGAATGTGCTACGGTAGTGTCAAGATGGAGGGGGTAGGGAAAAGGGGAAGGTTGGAAGAGTGGAAGAGTGGAAGAGGGTATGGGTGGAAGGTTGGAAGGATGGAGGGTTGTATGGGTTGGGAGGAAGAAGCACAATCAAGGATGAATGTGCTACGGAAGTGTCAAGATGGATGGGGTAGGGGGTATGGGAATGAAGGATGAAGGGGTTGGAGGAAGATAGCACAATCAAGGATGAATGTGCTACGGAAGTATCAAGATGGAGGGGGTAGGGAAAAGGGTAATGAGGGATGAAGGGGGTTAGAGGAAGAAGCACAATCTAACAGAATGTGCTACGGTAGTGTCAAGATGGAGGGGGTAGGGAAAAGGGTAATGAAGGATGAAGGGGTTGGAGGAAGAAGCACAATCTAACAGAATGTGCTACAGGCATGATCGCGGAAAGCGCGGAGGAGGTGGATATGCTCCTCAATCTTCTGTGCAATAACTTTACACACTCCTTCAGTCCCGTAGGGGTGCTATGTTTATAGATTTTAGTCCCTACGGGACTGAAGAGAGAGGTGGGGTACACATTTTTCTATAAACATATCGTCCCTACGGGACTGAAGAGAAAACAATAATGGTAATAGATCAATTAGATTTGGTATAAACATCAATCAAACGCTGCTTTTGTCCAACAAAATAGACTGCAGAGGCTAAGACGTGTGCATGCGGATGCAACATTAATAGAAAATCTAACCAGACAAGAGGAAACGTCAACCATCCGACCAAGAGGGACACCGCCTTGGCGATCAACAGACTGCCAAACGAACACACGAGTCCGACGTACTCACGTAATATCCAATGTAAGGCTGCTGTGGGTCCCGCACATGCCCCGGCTTCTGTCTTCTTGAATTCAGAGAATAGTGCCGAAAAACCTGTAGTCGTCCAACGTTGATAATCGTGAGGAGATGCGTGATAACCCTGTAGGAAGGGTACGGCTGCACATACATATCCGCCAGGTTTTATGACCCGGTACATCTCCGCCACGACCTGTTTCGGGTTTTTCACATGTTCTAACACTGCTTCAGAAATAACTGCATCAAAGACTGCGTCGGCAAACGGTAAATTGTGTCCATCACCGACAACATCTACCATCAGTGTCTGCTCAATTTCAAGATTAACGACATTAGGTGCGCGACGGTGCATTCCTGAGCCGAGATCCAGGATTCGTGCCTCAGTACCCAAATTGCGAATTACCCGCTTGACCGCGCGATTCCAACGCGGTGCGGGATACGGACATCCCATCAATGGGGCTAAAAAACGGTGTTTGCGTAACAGACGCTTAATACGATCAACCATAAAGGAAACCCACTCAGATCCCCGTCTATCTCGTGGACAATTTAAAACAAAAACGGGGTCAGAGTACTGACCCCGCTATCAAGAGCTATGTTTATTTCTGAGGAAACTTTATATTTGCCTCATCTGCCGCCCGTGCTAAATCTCTAACAATCCGCATTGTCAACTGCGTCAGTTTCTGTGAATATTCTGTGTCCGAGATGCCTCGGTATCGCGAGGGTTGCGAATATCCGAGTCTATCATTTGCAATTGTCAATGCGCTTGTAATCAATGGTAATGGCACCTCAAGCGTTTCTTCAGGTATAGACAGTTCAATAAGGTCAGAAAGGACTATATCTTGCTTGTTATTTTCACCTGTTAATAGTTGTTCACGGTTTTCATCAATTGCGTCCAAGACTTGTTTTGCGGCGATCTGTTGAGCTCCTTTTTTTCTGCCTGGGATGGCTTCGTTTGTCTGGTGAACTCTATCGCCATAATAAACAGTAACTTTCCATTTTGTTGCGTCTGATGTGCCGTATTGTGTTTCAGTGAATCGAGGTTGCCCTAATCCGCGTTCTTGACAGTATTGAATCAAAAGTCCTTTATAGTTTTGATCTACCTCTACAACATCCTGAACAGGCATAGACTTCCTCCTTACAATCTATCGGCTATGATCGTATCGGGGACGATATTCGGTTGTGCGCGGTTTTACTTTCCGTTGTCGTTTTAGTTCGATTCGTCTGCGTTTTTCGCTTGGTTTTTCATAAAAACTGCGTTTTTTTATTTCTGTGACGACTCCTGCTTTACCGCACATTTTCTTAAAACGAGCAAGTGCTCTATCAAAAGATTCACCTGCATCTACTGTAACTTCTACTTGAACCATGTTTATAATCCTCCTATGATTAATATTCATATAAAAATATAATTACATTTGTAGTATACCATATCTTGGTGTGTATGTCAATTAATTAATGGGAAAGGGGTGTGTAAAGTTTTTGTCACTCTATTTGTTAGAATCGCGGATTACGTGGAGGAAGCGGAAGGGAAAAGGGATGGAAGAATGGAAGAGGGAATGGGTGGAAGGATGGAAGAATGTTTTACAATCTGTCTGAATCGCGGAAGGCACGGAGAACACGGAAGGGGTTGAAAGAAGCACAATCAAGGATGAATGTGCTACGGAAGTATCAAGATGGATGGAGTAGGGAAAAGGGTAATGAGGGATGAAGGGGGTTGGAGGAAGAAGCACAATCTAACAGAATGTGCTACAGGCATGATCGCGGAAAGTGCGGAGGAGGTGGATATGCTCCTGAATCTTCTGTGCAAAAACTTTACACACCCACGGGAAAGTGAGAAACCCGATTAATTACACGTTGACAGGACTGCAAAAATACGCTAATATAAATCGCAAAAACATCGGGAGAATACCTATTTACGAAATACTCATACTCTGTTTTGGCACATGGCTTACGGGTGTCAGCAAGGCAGGCTTTGGTGGTGGTATCGGCATGATAGTTGTGCCGCTGTTTGCCCAATTCCGACCTGCCCGTAACGTGGTTGCTCTGATGCTTCCACTGCTCTTTTCGACGGATGTCATTTCACTCGGACATTACTGGAAGCAGTGGCATCGCAAAAGTCTATGGCAACTGATACCGGGTGCTGTCATCGGTATCGTATTCGCAAGTTTCATTCTCAACGATATATCAGACAATCAGTTAAAAAAGGTTATCGGCGGGATCGCGTGTCTATTTGCAATATTAGAATTCGTAAGGTCTAAACGGATAAAACCGCAGAAGGTAGATACAGAAAAGATAGACAATCCAATCAGCTTCAAAACATGGCATGGAGTGGTATTAGGTGCAGTAGCAGGTATCTTCTCAACACTCGCGCACATGGCAGGACCGGTTATCGTCATGTATCTGTTACCCCAAAGGTTGGGAAATCGAACATTCGTTGCAACAACAACGATACTCTACTTTTTCATCAACCTGACAAAGATACCAGCATATATTCAGTTGGATCTCTTTACAACCGAAATAATTATTGAAGCATTCGCGTTACTGCCGTTTATAGGTCTCGGTGTTCAAGTTGGCGTATATCTCAATAGTAAATTTTCGGAACGCAATTTTTCAAGAATTGTTCTTATTGTCTTATTTTTAACCGGTATTCATCTTCTATTTTGGTAAGAAGGTAACTACCTTCGCCATGTTTAAGTGCTTCGGTTGAATAAGAATATCGTGTTGACAATCTGACAGGATAGATTTTCCGCACAATCTAACAGAATGTGCTACAGACACGTGAAACGAGAAAGAATAGCACAATCAAGGATGAATGTGCTACAGGGACAACAATTACACAAACCTACTCACCACGGAGAAACACAATCTAACAGAATGTGCTACAGACACGTGAAACGAGAAAGAATAGCACAATCAAGGATGAATGTGCTACAGGGACAACGATTACACAAACCTACTCACCACGGAGAAACATAATGACATTAAAATGGGGTGTCCTCGGTGCAGGAAGTGTTGCTCAGCGACGTGCGATGCCTGCTATTCATAAGGCGGACGGTGCAGAATTACATGCGCTTTTTTCAAGGGATGCAGCGCGTGCTAAAAATCTCGCTACAGAACACAAGGCAACAAAAGCATATAGCAACGTAGACGACCTGCTTAACGACACCGAACTTGATGCAATCTATATCTCAACACCTGTGAACCTTCACTGTGAACAGGTTATCGCTTCAGCGGAACGTGGACTGCATGTCCTTTGCGATAAACCTATGGCACTCACACCGCAAGAATGTCAACGGATGATAGACGCGTGTAACGCTAACAGTGTGCATCTACAGGTCTGTTTTCTTTTTAGGTTCCATTCCTGTTTTCAGCAGATCAAGACGTGGGTTGACGACAATCGTTTCGGACAGATAGTCCACGGAAGGATGCCTTTCCTGAAAAAGTATCTATTAACGTCAGATGAATGGCGTGCGCAACCTGACAAAGGGGGTGGCGGGTGTTTGATGGACTTAGGTCCGCATAGTGTTGATATGCTACGATACCTTATCGGTGAGGTGACAGAAGTTTCGGCATTTTGTGATACTGCGATCCATAACTACCAAGTTGAGGAGACTGGTGGTATTTTGATGCGGTTTCAGAATGGCGCGCAAGGGTTCACAGACCTGAGCTTCTCTGTTGCGCAGTGTGATGTTGTTCTGGAACTTTACGGTACAGAAGGCACCGTTGTTGTGTTAAACGATGATGGTTGGAAAATTCAGACAAATATTGATGGTGAAAAGCGGGTCATTGCATCTCAATTCGAAGACCTATATCAACACCAGTTTGAGCATTTTGCAGCATGCGTAGCAACAGGTATAGCACCACTTGCAAGTGGAGACGATGGATTAAGGGCAAACACCGTATTAGCTGCAGCTTATGAATCCGCAAAATCGGGTAAAGTCGTTGCTTGTGCATAGTTCGGCCTAATAGATAGTCCAGACTAAATATATAGGTCGCGATTCGGAGATCGCTCCTACCAGTAGCCTGTTCTGTAGGAGGGAACTCCGATTCCCGACTATTGATTGTACCCACAAGTTTAGTTTGGACTATCCACTAGATCATCGTATAATGCCATCGTATTATGATCAAACTACGTCCTGCGGTTTATTTCCTCATACCTTTCCTGATCGGTATCATTACGGGAACCTACACGGCAATCCCACTGTTCTGGTTATGGTTGTTCATCGTGATCTGTCTCGTGGGTAGTATGGTAGCACGGCAACGGAAAAGGTACCTGTGTTATATCCTGCTTCATATCGCTGTTTTTACTTGTGGTATGCTGAGATTAGAGCTCGCTACCGTCCCCTTAATTCCGCCTCATTTTTATGACCAACCCGTTAGCTTCACTGGTAAGACAACCTATCAACCTGAACGTGGAGAGGTATGGGAGGCATGCTACGTTGTCGGACAGGTACAACTTTTAGTTGATCCATCACAGACGGTTTCAACGAAGGTATTGATTAGGTTTGACGAACCTATTCCGCTACGATATGGTAGAAAGATTACGTTAACGGGTGTGTTACATCAACCTGATACGAAACGAAATCCTGGTGGTTTTGATTATCGTGCCTATCTTGCACGGCAGAATGTATCTGGTATTATTTCTCACCAAGGATTATTTCGCTTAGGAGAACAGTCAGGTTTTCCGCCTTTACGTTGGATAGAAGCCTTGCGTTTGCGAACTGAACGGACTATTGATGATGCTTATGTCAGTTTTAAAGAACCTTCAACTGAAAATGCCTCTACAAATGGATTGCATGCACAGTTGTTGAAGGGAATACTTCTCGGTAAACGGGGAGATGTGCCGACAGAGACTTTGGACATGTTTCGCAATAGTGGCACGTTCCATGTGTTAGCGGTGTCAGGTTTGCATGTAGGACTCGTTGCGATGTTCTGCTTTGTTGCTTTTTCAAAGTTTCGCGTTCCGATGCTGACATTTCGTATTCCGCCAAAGATCGTTTCATTGCTAACGATTGTAGCGATAATCATCTATGCCTGTTTGGTGGGTTTCCGTCCTTCTGTCTTTAGAGCTGCGCTTATGGCGAGTCTATATCTGTTCGCCAGAATCATTGATCGCGATGCTGACATCTACAATCTACTTGCAGTCGCAGCGTTGGCACTTCTGCTGATAAATCCAACACAGGTGTGGGATGTCGGTTTTCAATTATCTTTTAGTGCTGTTATCGCGATCGTCTATTTTGTTCCGAAAATGGAGAATCCGATACGGAAGTTGTGGGAAACCCCAGAAGATGCTAAATCAAGCAGGTTGGCGAGATACAGGAAGCAGGCTTTGAAATGGTTAGTTTTATCCTATTTGGTGACATTCGCGGCGCAAATTGGCACAGCACCCCTTATTGCTTATCACTTTTATAGCGGATATCCGCTTGGTATTATCGTAGGTCCCTTCGCTGTTGGACTTGTTTCGCTCATCGTTGGTGTCGGTATGGCATCTGTCATTGTCGGTTTTATCTTTCTGCCACTTGCCAAAATCTTGGCGGTCGTAAATCACACGATAATCTTCATCTTCCTAAAACTCATCGGTATGTTTGGACAGGAGTGGGGTATCACGACGATAGCACCGCCAACATTAGGCCTCGTTGTCGTCTATATAGCCTTGATTTTAGGTGTTACCCATTGGCGTTTTGTCTATCAACATTGGAAAACTGCAAGTCTCATCGGACTTTCAGTCGTTGCGATGTGGGTATGGAACAGTGGCTTCCATGAACAGGGTCGTCTCTTAGAGGTGGTTACGCTTGATGTTGGACAAGGTGATGCGGCTATTGTCCGATTCCCTGATGGGATGACGATGCTGATTGATGGGGGTATTCAGCGGTCGTATTATGATGTAAAAAGGCAGAAACAGGTCGAATACGACGTTGGTGAACGGGTTATTGAACCTTACCTCAATAGTAATGGTATTCGGGCACTGGATTTAGTGGTGCTTTCACATCCCGATGTTGACCACGGTGGCGGTTTGGGTTATATTCTCAAAAATTATAAGGTTAAACGGGTTATCGGGATCGCGGACATGGAACTTGACTCTCAAACACATCGGCGGCTTCGCAGCATAGCGAAAGAACGCGGTATTCCGTATTCATTTCCTTATGCGGGTGAAATAGATTTGACCGGTACTGCCAGGCTTAACCTGCTACATCCGATTGACGTTGCCTCTACTGATCTGATGGATGCGAATAAGAACGCTGATTCACTTGTGATCAAGCTCAGTTATGGTGAAGTAGACATCCTGTTCACAGGAGATATAGAGGCTGAGGGTGAAACACGGTTAATCACATCGTTACAGGATTTACGTTCGGAGATTCTAAAGGTGCCGCATCACGGTAGTCGCACATCAAGCAGTGCTCAGTTCATAGATGCAGTCCAACCGCGTTTTGCTATCTATTCACTCGGACAGCGGAATCAGTTTCAATTACCTCATCCTGAAGTTGTGGAAAGGTATAAAGTACGGGATTGCAAGCAACTACGGACAGATCAATTGGGCGCGATTACGGTAAAAAGTGATGGGACTCGATGTTGGTTTAAGTATACTGTTTTGCCATAGTGAACTTTACCATTTACTATTCTTCAGATAAAACTCCTGATTCGGTTGCAAGGTATTTTTCATCCGTTAAGGTCCTGACAAAGGCGCGAAGTTGGGACAGAAACCGGGTGATATGCAACAGAATGCTGCAGGAGGTGTTGCTCCTGATTTTCCACAAGGCACATTAACTTCAATAGAGTTCAAAATTGTCGGAGAAACGATGAATTTCCTGATGGGGTGGTAATCGTCCTTGGGGTTCAGCAGAACCGTGTTGTGTTAATCTTGTGATGAATGATGATGTCGTTCGCTCCGTTACCGGTGATAACCTTTTTTCATCGGCTAAGATTCCATTTGTCATCAATTATGAGTGTTTGAAGAATCTCACCTTTCTCTACATCCCACAGATGTGCTTCACGCCTACCTGCACTCGCGAGGGTCTTTCCATCAGGACTGAACGCTAAATCTTTTACCATACAAGGCAAACCAGTAGTCTTTTGGAATGTACGGATGAGCTGTCCTGTGTTTACATCCCATAGGTTGATTTGAGCAGGAGCGGTACCTGCAATGGTCTTTCCATCAGGACTGAATACCAAATCTTTTCCATCAATTGCCCATTTGTCGACTGCAAGTGTTCTGATCCGTTGTCCTGTATTCACATCCCACAGATGAAAATTTTCATTGCCACGACTTGCAAGTATGTTTCCATCCGGGCTAAATGCCACACACTTGATTGGACTTGTTTGCTTTGTGAGTGTTTTGATTTGTTGTCCTGTGTTCACATCCCACAAGCGCACAGTTTTGTCACCACTTGCACTTGCAAGCATATTTCCATCTGGACTAAACACCACACCGTAGACGATATCTGCATGTCCAGATAGCGTGTGCAGCAGTTTTCCTGTGTTTGTATTCCAAAGACCGATGTTTTTAACCCCATGCATATATGCTATCTTCGTACCATCCGGACTAAACGCCACCTGTCCCATAGGATTCATATACCCTATTGCTATTGTTCTGATTTGTTGTCCCGTGTTTACATTCCACAGTCGGATAGTACCGTCCTGATCTGTACTTACGAGTTTTTTCCCTTTTGGACTAAATGCCACGCTCCATGTTGAAAGCGAGTGTCCTTTAAATAGGTCAGGTTTATCATAAGTTTGTGTATCATAAAGTAAAACGCCGATGTCACTGGCGATAGCGAGGTGGGTGCCATCAGGTGAAAACTTTATATCCCAGGTTCTTACTTTCCCCTGATGTGCTTTTGCACCATCGGGAAAAGTTCCTTGCTGCGGATCGTCCTGCAAGTTTTGGGCAAGAATGCTGAAGTTAAATGTAAGTACGATCAACAGGATTGTCAAAATTGTAAGCAATCTATTTTTCATGGTGGCGTTCTCCTTTGTCATCATTGATATGCATCATACAACCATTTACTTTTTCAAAATATTGTGGCATATTTTTACGTGTTAGGCAAATTGACCTATTTAAACTATAGCAGAATTGCCTTTACAATTCTATTACTTCTCATTTTATAAGTCAACTGCTTATGATAAAAACACAGGGTTATTTAATTTTAAGTTTTAAGGCTTTATCGGTATGTCAGTTAACTTCGGATTAATATTAAGGATATGTTTATATAGGTGTTCATGTGATATCCTGGTTCAGACAATAAACGCTGATTCACCGCATTTGAGCCTAACTTTCGGTCATCTCAATAACTGAAACTCTTAAAACTAAATAACCTTGGATAGAAAGAGAAGACAGGTAACCGAAAGACTACCTGTCTGTTGTGATTCACAATCAAAAATGTGACGTAATTTTAATCTAACGATACAGTTACGGTATAAGTTTCCTCATGTTCAGATGAATCTGATGACCATAAGTAATAGACCGCTGTTATCAGAAAATCCCCGGTATGCATTACACCACTGGGGAACGTGTAAGAAAACGTTGCCTCATTTATCGTGCCGTCACCGGGGTCATATTCTTCAAGTGTTCCACGTTCACTTGTGTCCCAAGGTGTCTTCACATACCAATTCACAAAATAGAAAGGCACTTCTGTGATAAGTCTGTACTCGTGTGTTTCGCCGGGAGAAGGCGTGTCACTTGGATCTACAGGTGATATGCCAGTTGGTGGTGGTGGGGAATCGGTGGCTTCTTGTGGAGGAGGAGGAGGAGGCATCGGTCCCACATATACATCAGCATAGGCGGAATGACGCTGTCCGTTTGTAGATTGACCGCCAACATCTACATCAATATAACATGCATATTCTTCCCTAGGAAGATCTTTGTTTACGTATTCATAGAAATGGCCATCAATTAGACTGTTATGTGTCATCCAGTTGTCTAAGTAGCCAATTCGATCCCATCCACTAGGTGGTTCTCTAAATAATGCTATTTGAAACCAACCGTTTGTTCCTCTCAAAGAACTTCTAGCTCTACCGGTTGCGTTTGAGGCATTATTTACGCCTGTAGGTTCATACCTACCTTCAATCAAAAATAAGGCTTCCATCTTTCTGCTGTATCCCCGTCACCCATTACACGTTCCGCATAACGTCGACCTGCGAAATCTGAGACACCTTCTTCAATGTAACTCCATTTCACGTAAATGACACCAGGAATAGATGGATAAATGAGCCCATTATTATCAAACATGGCACCTTTAGTTTGTGTGCCCTGTTTCCATAACTTAATACGGACTCTAACTAACAACTCATGCTCTGGTGTGGCATTATCCCAAAGTTGCACCGTTTCTCTAAACGGATAGTCAGTAGGAACTTCAGGATACGGACCAAATCCAAAGGGAGAGGTTAATGTGTCCGCAGTTAAATCTATATTTGCGTTTTTATCAAAGGTGTCGGTTTTTGTTGTTGTCTCATCTGTGGGAACCGACATATCTTCCACAGATTTAGACTGATTATCCACAGTATCAAGAGACTTTGTTCGCAGCACATTTCTTTGAACCTTATTTTGTGCCTTTTGATACATATCCTCTTGAAGGATAATATCATCGGTAATTGACAATCGTTTTTTGAATGCTGCGATATTGTGTTGAGACCAGAAGTGGCAAAGTACCGCGAAAACAATCAGAAAAATGAAACTACCGATAAACCATTTGTTTGTAAGGATGTAGCGAAGCATATTATCCTCTTTGCTGTATTGAACAACATTGAAAACCCAAAATAGAAGTATTTCAATGTAAGAACTCATAGCGAGTAACATCTAAGAATTGTTAAAAGTCACCCGAAAATTTCTGAACTGACGCAAAATGCGGCAAAAGGATTTTTCCAAATTGCTGCATAAAATTGCTTTCATAATATATAGCCACAGTATTAATTCCAAAAGAGTGTAAATCTCGAAAAAGTAAAACAGGCTCTATTTTTCTAATTCATCAAGAAAACTATTACAATGCGTTGATTAAGAAAATTACTCAAACAACGAGATAGAATACCCTCTATACTTAAAGACACAGGTTTCGACCTAAAAAGGGTGCAAATGAAGGAAAAAAATGAACTTTTTCTGACATTTTTACTAAAAATAGGTAAAAATCAATAAAATTCATTAAAATCACACATACCCTTTACAATTAATGACACAGGTTTCAACCTAAAGGGTGCAAGTGAAGGGAAAAAAATGAACTTTTTCTGACATTTTACTAAAAATAGGTAAAAATCAATAAATTCATTAAAATCACACATACCCTTTACAATTAATGACACAGGTTTCAACCTAAAGGGTGCAAGTAAAGAAAAATAGTTTATTTTTAAAATCTTAGACAAAACAGGCAAAAGACGATAAATTTTTTGCAAATCATTGACATGGAGTTCCACTGGCACGTAGCAGTTGATTCGTTGGGAACTGGTGGGTATCTATTAAAATTGTTGGAGAAGCCTTAATTCCTAATTCCGCGGTTCGTTTGATGTTTTCTCTGAAATCCTGTTCTGTTTCAGGTGTATCAAACAATCGTTGAATTTTAATGATTTGCAATCTCTCCATTTTCATCCAACCAAAATGCTAATACACCTAAAGTCTTACCTTCAGGTTTAGAACCTACCTACACCGTTTTCGTTTCAGATTCCACTGTTTCGAGTTCTTCTGGTAGAATCACAATGTCAATATGTTCAGGTTCTTTAGGATGACCTAAAGCCACAATAATATCTGCTTCTGATACTGCTTGTTGAGATGCTTCCTTTACAACAAAGGCTATGGTATATTGATCTGCTTTCTGCGTTACAAATGGCTGCGTGAAATTTTTCTGTATGGCTTTTCGTGTTACCAGTGTATAGGATAGCAGAGAACATGGAAATTTATACTGATTTGACAATAAAAGCGATATGACATAAAATAGAGTTGTGGGAATTACGAAAAGAGATAAGCAATATACATGTACTGAGGAGCGATTATGAGTCAAACAAGAAAAGTTGTGATGCGTAATGATGCGGGACAGATCTGGACTGAGGAACAGGAGACACCCGCACCGAAACAGGGACAACTGTTGGTTGAAGTACACGCGTCTATGGTGAGCCCGGGGACAGAGTTGGGAGGTATCAAAAGGAGACGCGAAAAACAGGGTTCCGGAACAAGTCAACGTGCATTCGGGTATACTAACGCTGGTGTCGTGATCGGAAAAGAGGGAAATTGTGATGAATTTGAAATTGGGGACAGAGTTGCAGGTATGGGGGGTGGCTACGCACTACACGCGACTTACGCTTGTGTGCCACATAACTTGTGTGCTAAGATCCCTGATACCGTAAAGTATGAGGAAGCCGCATCTATCCACCTTGCGGCGACGGCACTGCACGCTGTGCAACGCGGACGTATTCGTATCGGTGAGAATGTGGTGATTGCGGGATTGGGTATTCTCGGACAATTTGCATTGCAGATTGCTAAAACTGCTGGTGCTTATGTTGTGGGTTTAGATCGGTTGCCGTTGCGATTAGGTATCGCTAAGAACGCGGGTATTGATATTGCAATCAATGTTTCTGAGACAGACCCTGTCCCGATTGCACAGGAATTCACGCGTGGTTACGGTATGGATTGCGGGATTATCGCCTTTGGTGGGGATGCGACGAGTGCTTTCCAGCAGATACGTGCTATGCTAAAGACAGCTCCCGATACGCATAAGATGGGACGGATTGTCATTGTTGGTGGGGCAAGTATCACACACGGGTTTGCAGCGGGGCTCGGTAATGTGGATGTGATTAGTGCCGCACGTACCGGTCCCGGATACCACGATGAAGATTATGAACATGGAGCGGATTATCCACCTGTGTTTGTACCGTGGCCAACACAACGGAATTTGGAATTGGCACTTAGGTTGATGGCTGAGGGGAAAATCAGTGTTGAGAAGGTCATTACTGATATTGTATCGATTGACGAAGCTGCTGCGGCATGCGAAAAACTGATACAAGACCCAAATACAGCGTTAGGTGTTATTTTCACAATGAAATAAAAATGACATTAGGAATAGGGAATGGAAATTAGATCAGCAAAAGAGTCTGAATTAGAGCAGGTTGTGGCGTTAAACTGCATCGCTTTCAATCCGAATCAACATGAACGGTATTGGCAGTATGTGCGAGGGGATAGCAGTTATCGACTTTCACAGACGCGAGTTGTTGTTGTGAATGATAGCGTTGTTTCAACGTTACGGGTGTGGGAACGGAGAATACGGATCGGTCCATCCCTTGTGATGATGGGTGGGATAGGTGGTGTTTGCACTGATCCCAAATACCGGGGCGTAGGATATGCGTCTGCACTGATGCGGGATACTATCGGATACCTGAAGACGAGAGGATATGATCTTGGTGTTCTGTTCACGATCATACCTGAAGCATTTTATCACAGATTAGGGTGGACATCCCTACCCCTACACGGTTTCTCGGTGGCATGTGAAGTGGGAGGGGGAACAGTAGTGCCATCTGAATGGCAGGTTAGGGACTTCAACGTAGAAACGGATTTGGATGCTGTTGCTTCAATTCACAACATCGCTAATGCACATCAGAGCGGGACTGTTTCCCGTACTCGTGCTTATTGGGATATGAAGCCTTCGCGTATTCGTGGTATTCTGCCATCTGTCGTCGCAGAGAAGAACGGGGATATTGGCGGGTATTTGAACTTTCAGATAGAGGATAAACGTGCGGAGGTACTTGAAGTAGGAAATATACCGGACAAGCCAGATGTTTTGGACATGCTTGTATCCTACCTTATGAAGACGTGTGCTGAAAACAGGGTTGAAGAGATTACGGGTATGTTCTCGTCAGAACATCCTTATGTGGAACGGCTTTTGGCA
Organism: Candidatus Poribacteria bacterium; assembly: GCA_022828145.1. Taxonomy (GTDB): domain Bacteria; phylum Poribacteria; class WGA-4E; order WGA-4E; family WGA-3G; genus MSPOR6. The sequence continues at coordinate 38,156 of JAJEJA010000043.1, forward strand.
ACGCGTAAGGGTGAAGCGAGGGTATGCACAGATACTGCAATGATGCTTTATGCGGTTAATCTACCTGTGATGCTTCGCCGGTTCGTCGTAGACTGGGAAACGCAAATTGCTGATGCGGATGAATCGTTTTCACGACTTGCTGTGAGATTTCCTGTGGTCAATAATCAGCAAGCGGTGTTGCGCTACGACGGGAGTAGCACGATCCAAATATTTGACGATGCATCGGATGCAGTGGATATAGATATGAATGAAGAGGTGTTTTGGCAGCTGCTGTTCGGTGAACTTGGATGGGAACAGGTGCAGTTACAGGGAAAGGCGGTTTCATCGGTTTCTGCGGAGGTATCGACTTTTTTGGAGGTGTTGTTTCCAAAAAGGGATGTGATTTTTTGGTATCCGGATCGGTATTGAGGATAAAATATGCATGGTGGTAACAGGATGAAGAAAAAGAGCGAAATTGAGAAGAGTGGAACTCAGACAAGCGCGTTCGGGATATCTGGTAGGATCAATCACGACTCCAGTGAGTTTTATAAAGGAAAACTCTACGCTAATCAAGTACCTGCCGAACCTGAAACGTGGATTGAAAACACTGTTCCTGCTGAAAACCTTGATAAACTCTATTGTGCCTCCAGTGAAGATATGTCTGCAATTCCGGATTGCAGTATTCATCTGATGGTTACTTCGCCTCCCTATAATGCTAAGAAAGAATATGATGATGATTTGTCGTTAGAGGAGTATAGGGGACTCTTACGTGCTGTGTTTGCTGAGACGTATAAGAAGTTGGTAACTGGCGGTCGGGCATGTATCAACATCGCTAATTTAGGTCGCAAACCTTATATCCCGTTGCATAGTTACATTATTGAAGATATGCTGGCTATTGGTTACTATATGCGGGGTGAAATTATCTGGGATAAAGGGTCCAGTGCGGGGAGTTCAACGGCATGGGGGAGTTGGTTGTCTGCGGCGAACCCTGTGCTAAGGGATGTTCACGAATATATTCTGGTTTTTTCTAAAGATACCTTTACGCGTAAACGGAACGGCAAGGAGAATTCCTTATGTAAGGAGGACTTCTTGGCGTGGACGAAAAGTGTCTGGACATTTCATGCTGAATCTGCGAAACGTATCGGTCATCCTGCGCCGTTTCCTGAAACGTTGCCGCATCGGCTAATACAACTCTATTCTTTCGTAGGGGATGTTGTATTAGACCCTTTTTGCGGGAGCGGTACGACTTGTCTGAGTGCGTTGAAATTAGGTCGGCACTATATCGGTTACGATATTGAGGAAGAATATATCCAGTTGGCAAACGAGCGGATTGGCGCGTATGCTAATCAGACTCGTTTGCCGATTTAGTAGGTATACGGAGACGGCACATATTAAAGAGACGGCACACGGAGAGTGCCTACTACTATTAAGAACGTTAAAGAGACGGCACACGGAGAGTGCCTACTACTATATAAGAACGTTAAAGAGACGGCACACGGAGTGTATCTGCTACTATGTAAGAACGGCACACGGAGAGTGCCTACTACTATTAAGGTGATATTGTGTAGGTCTCTCCTGCTTTGGTGTGGAAGTTTACGACGTCTCTGGATTGTGAATACTTGATGCGTGATCCGTCACAGGTTACGTTGACTTGTCCGGGTGTTCGGACTCGGCAATCTTGTCCGAGGTTTGATACTATTTGCGCTTGCGTGAGTTTTCCATCTTTCCACGTCATATCCACTTCAAATCCACCGCGTGCGCGTAGACCTTTGACATATCCGGTATTCCATGCTTTCGGCAGTGCGGGTAGCAGGTTAATTTCCCCATCGTGGCTCTGTAGTAACATCTCAGCAATACCTGAGGTTCCTCCGAAATTGCCGTCAATCTGGAATGGTGGGTGTGTATCAAATAGGTTCGTGAGTGTGCACCTTGCGAGTAATGTTTGTAGGTGATTGTATGCTTCTTCAGGTTCTTCAAGTCTGGCAAAGAAGTTGACTAACCATGCGCGGCTCCATCCTGTTCCGCCGCCTCCGTGTGCTAATCGGGTTTCCAAAGATTTCTTTGCTGCGGCTGCTAACTCTGGTGTACCCCGTAGTGTTATTTGACAACTGGGATGCAGTGCATATAGGTGCGACATGTGTCGGTGACCAGCCTTCGGTTCATGATAGTCACATATCCACTCTTGCAGTCTTCCCGTTTTTTCACTGATTTGAAGTGGGACAAGGTTTTCAAGGGAAGTTGCCAATTCCTCACGAAAGTCTGCATCAACATTGAGAATATCAATACATGCGATGCAGTTTGTGAAGAGTTCATGGATTATCTCAAGGTCCATTGTTGCTGCATAGGTGAACATAGTGCGGGTTCCGTCAGGTGCGTCGAACACGTTCTCAGGGGAGTGTGAAGGATTTGTTACGAGTTTTCCGGGGAACGGTGTGTCTTCTGGTGCTTCAACGAGAAAGTCGAGAATAAAACGGGCAGCACTTTTCATCAATGGATACGCGCGTTTTCTAAGGAAGTTTTCATCGCCACCGAAAAGGTAGTGTTCCCAGACATGTTCACATAACCATGCGGCACCCATTGGCCAAACACCCCAGACTCCATCTGCTGGGGTGGTAAACCCCCAAATATCTGTAAGGTGATGGACAACCCATCCTTCGGCACCGTAGTGTGATTTCGCTGTTTTGTTGCCCGGTTCAACAAGTGATTCCATTAGGTCAAAGAGTGGGAGATGGCATTCTGGTAAGTTGCATATCTCTGGCACCCAATAGTTCATTTGGACATTTATATTTGTGTGGTAATCGCTGTTCCAAGGGGCGTTCATGTGTTCGTTCCATACGCCTTGAAGGTTGGCAGGGAAACATCCTGGTCGTGAACTGCCCATCATTAGATAGCGACCGTATTGGAAATAGAGTGCTTCAAGTGCTGGGTCTGTTGTGCCTTGCTTGACTTTAGCTAAGCGTTCGTCAGTTGGCAGGTCTTCTGCTTCTGTAGAGCCGAGGTTCAGATCAACCCGTCTGAAAAGGGATTGATGGTCTGTGATGTGGTCTGACCGAATTGTTTGATATGTTTTTGTTTCAATCCTTTTCAGATAATTTTCGCATCGTTCATGTGGGTTGACACTTGCGTCTTTAGCGTTGATATAACTGGTTGCTGCTGCGAGGTATAGCGTAACGGCATCGGCATTGCTGACAGAGATGCTGTCGTTTTTTGCTTGTGAAGTACCGCCATCAACGTTTACTTGAAGATGCGCTGCAAAACGTATAACACCTTCATCGCTGCAATAACCATCAAGTCGTAATAAACTGTCAGAAAGCGTGTCAATGGTTGCATTTTGCTCGCGTGTGAGGGTTATATCAAATGTGAGTTTACCTGGTGTGTCGCATTCAAGTTTAACGACGATAAGGTTGTCTGCTGCTGTAGCGAATACTTCTTTGGTGTAAGTGACATCCGCGCATTGATATGTTGTTTTTGCTATACCTGTATCTAAATCCAGTTCACGTCGGTAGTTGGAAACATCTGCTTGTTGTGCGGGGTCATTGTTATCGCTGGCAATGTATAGGTCGCCTAAGGACTGATAGGATTTGATGCGTTTTTCTATTCCGTGCATTGTGTCGCCAGCGAGTTGTGTTGCCTCTTCGTTTTTATCGTCAAAGAGGAGTTGTCGTACCTTTGGGAGTGCTTCTAAAGCGTTTGGGTTGTTGTTATTGTTTTTGCGGGGACCGCCGTCCCATATTGTTTCTTCATTGAGTTGGATGCGTTCTCGGTTGATGCCGCCGAAGACCATTGCGCCGAGTCGTCCGTTTCCGACGGGTAGCGCGTCAGTCCACTGTTCGGCTGGTTTGTTATACCATAAGAGGTAATTATTCCTGTTTGTCATCAAGTTGCCTCCGCTTTACTTTTACTTTCGTTATGACAGTTTTAATGTTTATTTTCTTGAAGCACATGTTATCAAAAATTAGATTTCGGTTCAAGTATAAAAATATCTTACCCCGTAGTGAAGGGTGTAAGTATTTTGTCATCTTTTTTCATAAGAGACGGCACATCGATAAAAAACAACGTTAATCTTTCTTAAGTTGACACCTATGGGTAGAGGAACGAAACCCAACACGTAAGGATTGTATCTATCATGTTGGGTTTCGCTTCGCTCAACCCAACCTACAAGTTTAACTTAGACAGTCCACTAGTAGATAGTCCAGACTAAATATGTAGGTCGCGATTCGGAGATCGCTCCTACCAATAACCTGTTCTGTAGGAGGGAACTCCGATTCCCGACTATTGATTATACCCACAAGTTTAGCTTGGACTATCCACTAGTGACAAAAACTTTACGCACTCGTAGCGAATGTTGTATTGACGAACACACATACGTTCTGATATAATACTATCAGAAAAAATGTAAAGAATGAGGACTGCTTCATGAAAAACAGAGAACCCGATTATGATGACTATATCAAACATTTGCAGAAGGAAAAAAAGCGGCTACTCACTTCCCCAGTCTTGCATACAGCTGCGGAAATTCCGACTATAGATTTTCTTGATATATGTGAACGGATTAAAAACGCGAAGGAAGAACCTGCACACTATGATACAAACCTGCCCTACTTCTTTTCTGAAAATCGATTTGATATAGAAGCATTGCAGGAACATCAAAATGAATACCCGCATATCTTTGAAGAACAACGGCAGGGGGGATTATACAGAAGTGGGTTTTATAGATGGCAGTTGTCCTGGCTTGGACGTTCGTTTTTCAAAGAATATCCTTATCAGGTTGATATTGAATTGGAAGCAGGAAAAACAGTATCAAGGATAGAATGCAACTACCAAACAGAAACTGCTACAGGGATCCCGATTTGGATATTCGGATTTGTCACCGGTACAATAGAAAAGTGGTATCGGATATGTGCGTTTGAATATTTTGTGCTTGATATAGAGGAGGATTGGTCAACCGATTTTGAGTTCAAAGATATTACGATTGAAACCGAACCTGTCTGCCAATTAAAGAACGGGCAGGAAGTCAAGGATGGAAAAGCATATACTGTCAATTTTCAGGTGGATGTTTCCAGCGATTTGTATGAACCGTACGGTGAGATAGAATTAAAGAACGGGTTTCTCGGACTGGATGGCACACTCCAATCGCGATGAGTTTGTACTTGTAGCATAGAAGAGATCATTAAACTATGATTTTTTTAGTCCAGCGTCCCATACACACCGGAACCCTATTTTGGGCACTAAATTTGATGGATACGATAAGGTTAGAAATGTAGTTACCATAGGGTGACTATTGCACTTAGCAGTAGTTTGAACAGGTGATGCAGTGTCAAGTAGTGCGCCTCCGCGTAAGATGCGTCTTGTTTTCACCTCCCAGAAGTTTGATATGATGTGATCCAAATCCGCTTTCGTGTTTTCCCCTGCAATCAGTTTCTTTGTTGTTAAGGATTGAAAAGAATCTGGATCATACTCGTCCAGACACCATTCCCATACGTTGCCTACCATGTCAAACAGTCCATAGTTGTTTGCTGGATATTTCCCTACAGAATAGGTTTCACCTACGGGCTTTTCTACGCTTGCTTTACTTGAATCCAGTTTATCTCCCCATGGGTATTTTTTTGCTGTTAACCCACCTCGTGCTGCCTTTTCCCATTCAACTTCTGTTGGCAATCGTTTACCGATCCATCTTGCATACGCCATTGCAGCATACCAACTGATATTCGTTACGGGATGGTCATCTTTTCCTTCTGGATAGTTGTCCTCATTCCAATCTATTAGGTAGTATCTGTCAAAACTTTGATATTCCGGTTTAGTACGGGACTTTCTCTTTATTAACCTTTTTTGATATAGCCTTTTTGATGGTTTGTTCCATATTGGAACTGCCATTATAAACCTTTTGTATTGAGCGTTTGTGACGGGATACTTATCCATAAAGAACGCGTCAACCTGTACTGTTTTGGCAAGATCGTCTTGTGTGTTATCATTTTCTTTTTTGCTTCCCATTTGAAATTCACCTGCGGGGATATGCACCATATCATTTGGCATAGCAGTGCTTATAGATGTTTTTTCTGGTGGTGCGATTGCATCGGTTTCAGAAATGGGGTGATCTTCTATCGGTATGGGGTCAATAGGTTGCGGTGTTTCTGTGTTGAGCGAGGTGATATGTTCTATACGTTTTTGTGGGTTTTTCAACGTATCGCGTGCTTGATTTAGGATATTTCGCCACTGTTCCTGTGTTTTGCCATCTGGGCGCGGGAGCCCGCCTGCGCGTAATGATTCTGTGTAGTATTTATTATGTGCGATGTCAACATTTATCGTTATCGCTTCTTCCGTTTGGTTTTCGATTTCTTCTATTGTAAATCCTAAGATTTCAAAAAAGTTGAGGTTTTCACCGACGGTTAGACCAGAGGCGTTTAGGATTTCTGATGCTTCATCAATGGATAGACCGTGTTCTTGAACGGCTTGCTGTAGTAACCCTTTCCGCTGTTCTTCGGTGATCGTTTGGGAAAGTGCTTTGAGTGTGTTGAGGGTTGTGATGAATTCTTCGAGCTTTGGCATGGATAGATATTAGGAGATATAGTGTTGAGATTGAATACCCCTATTTTAGCATAGAATAAAGTATAAAACAATAAAAATGGGTTACAAAGAGTGATTGTGTTGAACATCTATATTTTTTACACAGCGGAACCCGATGCCGGCAAGTGTGCGTGTTGGGGTGTTTTTGTACCTGTAGGCTGTCCGTAGAAGTTGTGCTGCATCAAGCCATGAACCGCCCCGTAACACTCTCTGTATTGTGTTAGCTGTTACCTGATTATTTGCAGTACCGAGACTGTTGACATCTGCAATTGGGTTTCTGTGTATGGGGTTCGTATAGAAGCGGGGGTTATAGACATCAAGACACCATTCCCACACGTTGCCTGCCATATCGTATAGTCCATAACTGTTTGCCTGATATTGTCCGACAGGTGTAGTATCTCCGACATTGCAGTTATAGTTTGCTTTTGCGTTGTTTATAGCGTTTCCACACGGATATTCGTTTGCGTTTTTTCCTGCGCGAGCTGCTTTCTCCCATTCTGCCTCGGTAGGTAATCGTTTTCCTACCCACTCCGCATAAGCTCTGGCAGCATACCAGCTGACCCACGTTACAGGATGATTGGCTTTGTCTTGCGGATAACTTTTTTCGTCCCAGTGTTTGAGATAGTCTCCATCGTGATAACGTTTGGAAATAGCGGTTTTTCGGTTTCTTTTTATGCCGAACCAATCTGGTGGTTTGCCCCACTGCGGATTGGCATTTATGAATGTCAGAAATTGTGCATTGGTGACTAAGTGTTCGTCCATATAAAATGCGTCCACATAGACGGTGTGTACAGGTTTTTCAGATTCGTCCGCATTTTCACCGTTGCTCCCCATCTGAAAATTGCCTTCGGGAATAAGGACCATGCCTTGAGGGGTATTGGGATTTGTAGGAATTTGTACCGACTCATTCTGTGGGACTGTTGCCCGTGTTGTTTTCTGGGTTGTTGCCCGTGCTGTAGAAAATAAGGTTGTTCGTTGTCTATTTATATTTTTGGGATTTTGGGGTTGGTTTTTATCGGTTTTTGTTAGTATGGCTGGTGTTGCCAATTTGGATAGGTCTTCTTGGAACAGTATTGGGGTAATATGTTCACGTCGTTTGTGTGCGTCTTTTAGAGTATCCCTTGCACAATTGAGGAGTGTATGCCACTGTTCTTGTGTTCTGCCATCTTTACGGGGTAATCCTCCTGCGCGTAAAGATGCGGTGTATCGTTCGTTGTGTGCAGCGTCAACGCGTTTAGCAATTGTGTCTTCATTCTGGTTTTCAATTTCTGCTATGGTGAGTCCAAGCACTTGAAAATAGTTGACCTTTTCGCCGACAACTAAACCTGATCTGTTTATGATGTCAGTTGCCTCGTTTATTGTGAGTTCGTGTTCCTGTACGGCTTGTTGTAGGAGTCCTTTGTGCAGTTCAGGTGTTATTGTTTGTGAGGCTGCTTTGATAATATTGATTGCTGTGATGAATTCTTCGCGTTTAGACACGGTTGGTTCCTTGACAAAGTGTGGTTAATGCAGAGGTTTCTGTTGTTTATATTATCATAGGTATTAGTTGGTATGCAAGGGATTGTAGGAATAAAGAAACAGATACTATGGATAAAACCGGCAAACAGTGTTATAATGCACAACGCATTACCATACCCCATATATTTTGAGGAGTCATATATGTTAAAAAACTTATTTAAAGGTAAAAAAGACAGAACTGTTCCTGAAGAAACAGAGCAAAATGAGAACTGGTTTGATCGTCTCAAATCCAGTTTAGCGAAGACCCGTACTCGATTTATCTCTCAACTCTCAACTCTCCTACGCGTTGGCAGAAAAATAGACGAAGAACTGATGGAAGAGATTGAGGAGATACTTATACAAGCAGATGTTGGTGTTGAAACGACACTCAGACTGATGGACAGTGTCAGAGAAACGGTGAAAGAACAAGGCTTAGGTGATTCATCTGAACTTGAGGCAGTCATCAAGACAGAGATCATTAACCTACTCGGTGAAGACGATCCTTTAGAGATCACAGGTGAACCGCCTTATACCATATTAGTCCTTGGTGTGAACGGTGCAGGAAAAACGACGACCATTGGGAAGCTCGCCAGTAGATACAGAGCGTTGGGGAAAAAGGTACTCGTCGCTGCGGGGGACACGTTCCGTGCTGCCGCCGAAGACCAACTCGCTATCTGGTGTGAACGTGCAGATGCGGAACTGATTCGCGGTGGTGAAAAAGCAGACCCAGCCTCTGTCGTATATGATGCAGTGCATGCAGCAACACATCGCGAAGCGGATGTGTTGATTGTAGATACAGCGGGGAGGCTTCACACCAAAAAACCGCTGATGGATGAGTTGTCAAAAATCGGTCGGGTGATGGGACAAGCACATGCAGCTGCACCGCACGAGGTACTGCTTGTGATTGATGGCACAGTAGGACAAAATGCATTGATGCAGGCGAAAATATTCAACGAGGCAGTTCCCATCACAGGTGTCGCTGTCACGAAATTGGATGGAACAGCAAAAGGGGGAATTGTTATTGCTGTCAAAGCAGAACTCGGGGCACCTGTAAAACTCATCGGCATCGGAGAAAAACTTGATGATCTGCGCGATTTTTCAGGAGAAGATTTCGTAGAAGCACTTTTCGCGACAGAGGAAACAGCGTTGTAGATGTACGCGTAGGTGTTAATTTAGGGATACACCAGTTACTGAACATGTCTTACAATAATGTCTAATTATCAAGCATCAGTTTTTCGTAGAATTAACAGGAATTCTGACTTCATGCCATCAGGGTTTTTATTCTTTCGCACACCGAAAAGTTGTCGTGTTTTTATCCTATCTTCATAGACTTTTTCGTGTGAAAACCCTTGTTCTGTGAAGTATTCCGATAGGATTCGCCATAGTTCAACGGTTATTCCATCAATACGGGGATTGCCAACAAAAATACATGCAGCTGCGTGCGGTTTCAATCTGTTCATGGAATTTTCAAGTGCGTTTATCGTATGACAAAAGTAAGAGTCAAGTCTATGAATCAGATCTTTCCGAGTCAGTTTCTCTCTGACTTTATCCAATGTCTCGGTGTGAATTATCCTATCTGCCTTTCGATACGGTATTTCAAGACGTGATAATTCTCGAACCTCTTCCTCGGTGTGCCCTAACCAAAAGAGATCTAATTTTGTGGAACGGATGTATTCTTGTGCTTGGAGATAGGGAGGGGATGTGATCAATGCATCACATTCACGTGGCATTTCAATATAGGAGGAATCAACGCCTCCCTGAAACTCAACCTGATTCTGATGATGTTGCGTATGCATCATAAAGTCATTAATGCTTCCTAATGTTTTCAAGGCGTGGTCATAAACTATCTCTATTAACTGGTCTTGCCAATTTTCGCGTATTAGTTTTTCTATCGCTGCTAATTTTCGCTTGGATCTGGCTAATTTTGGGGTTCGGTGTTCGGTGTAAGAGAACCGTTTGCTTACCTTCAACAGTGATGTTTTTATAATGGTGGAATAGACTTCCTGTTCTATGCTGTAGATATAACCCCAGTATTGCGATAGCAGCTCTAAGATTTCAGGTGCGTACCAGTATTGGACATTGGACCAGGAAGGGTTAAAACGGTGCTGCGTACTTTCCTGCATGTCATCCAGTAATTTCAACAGATGTTCTTTGCTCAAACGTTCTTTGCCGCGGTATATTTTCAGCGGCATGATGTGATTTAGAAGTAGGTTGAGATCAAGTAAAACTGCATTGCGTTTGCATAGATACGCCTCAACGCCTACAGTGCCTGAACCTGCGAATGGATCTATGATCCAGTTATCTTCTTTTGTGTAGGTGTTTATTGCGTATCTGACGACTTGTGGGATGAATTTCGCGGGATAGGAGACGATGGCATGTGTCAAGTAGCCGGTATCGTTGATTTCGGGTACTAACTCTCTGAAAGAAACAAAATCTACCTCGTCACATGCAGCATCTTCTCTTAGTATTTGTGGAATATCACCAGTGTCAAAAAGTGAAACTTGTTCATTTTGATTGTAGTCTTTCATACTATTGCGCTTCTTCTCCCACTTCTTTCGCACTTTCAATTTCTTCCTCAGTTAATTGGAAGTCAAAGACATCTTCCTCTTCGTCTGTATCTTCTGGTCCTGTATCCGTTGGCGTAACCTGCTGCACCTCATCTGCGGGTTGTGTCTCTTCCTGCGTTTCAAGTTTCGGAGCAGTTGCCCCAAGGATTGTCAATCCTACAATCGCTATAACACAAACACTTGTGACCGTCATTGCAATCGGGCGTTTCCAAAGCACCTTGCGTTCACTCCTGTCTAAGAAGGGAAGGAATAACAATAGTAACATACCGACTGTTGGGATGACAAATGTTCCGAGAATTTCAAAAGGACCTTGAAAATACTTGAGCAGTTGAAACAGGAACAGGAAATACCATTCAGGACGTGGGTCGTAATCTGCATTTGTCGGGTCAGCAACATCTTCCAAAGGGACAGGAGCGAAGAGTGCAGCACATGCCAGTACAACGAAAAAAATCAGCATACCGACAACATCTTCAAAGACTTGATCTGGAAAGAACGGTTTACCCGAATGCATCTCCTCTGCTGTGTTGTTCGGTGTACCAGACGATCCGTAATATCTAACTAAGAAAAGGTGGATGCCTACAAGCGCGAAAGCCATCCAGGGTAACCAGATGGTATGAAGTGCATAGAATCGAGAGAGTGTCACTGCACCGACTTCTGCGCCGCCGCGTAGTATCTTCGCGACCCATTCACCTAATATTGGTGCTTTACCGGATATTTCAACACCGACTTTCGTTGCCCAATACGCTTTCTCGTCCCAAGGTAGCAGATATCCCGTAAACCCGAAACCGAGGGTAACCAATAGCAGCAGCACACCGAACACCCATGTGAGTTCACGTGGTGCCTTGTATGAGCCGTATAACACGACACGCAGCAGATGTAGGAAGACGATGACAACCATTGCACTTGCGCCCCAATGGTGCAACCCCCGCACGAATTTACCAAACGGTACTTCTGCGGAGATATATTTGACAGCATTATAGGCGTGGTCAGGGGACGGGGTATAGGATAAAGCGAGGAAAGCACCCGTCGCCGCTTGAAGTAGGAGTAAGAACATCGCCAAACTACCGAGTGAGAATAGCAGATTGATATGTTTCGGTAGCGGTTTACGCAGATGCGCCATCACGCCATCAAAAGGCAGGCGATCATTCAAAAACTGTTTCATTTACGCCTCCCTCACAAACAGAAGACCGTTATCCACTTTAACTTCAAGTTTCTGTAACGGTTTAGGAGGTGGTCCAGCAACAACCGCGCCGTCTTTGTCGAATACAGCCCCGTGGCAGGGACAGAGGAACGAATTTTCGCTCTCCTCCCATCTCACAAGACATCCGAGATGTGAGCACGTCCGTGAAAATACGCTCCACTCACCGTTGCCTAAATCGGTCACGTAGACAGAACGTTTTTTGGTCGCTTTCACCCAACCGTCTTGTGCGGTGAACGCATAATTGACCTTTTTAAAACGACTATTTTTTAGGTTATCTACAAATCCTAAGTCCACCCATTGTGTTTCCTCCTTTTTCCACGCGGGGGAAATTGCAAACCCAATGAGCGGGATACCAGCAGCTAAACTTATCAATCCACCGATAAAGGCGGTTGCTATCTGCAAAAATGAACGTCTTCCATTATTTGACATGCATCCTTCTCCTTTCAGCGTAGGGACGCGGTTTCCTAATCCGTAATTGCCATATCCAGTTGGTCAGGAAATGCCATCCTTCCCTCTTCCATCGTAATCACTATACGCAATCGTGCGGGGAAACTCAGAAGTTTATCTTTTCCGAGTCTGTCCTTCAAACGGTGTCCTGAGATCATACCGTCCCTCTTCCAAAACGGGTAATGTCCCGTCGTTGACCATCAACTCCAACGGTAATTCCTTCGTTTCAAGAGGCATATTGACGACATCTTTGATACGTAGCGATTCATATATCGCCATCATAATCTCAATCGTATATCGTGCCTGTTCACCTCTACCGCGATGTGTCGGGATTTTACCTTCAATCCACTCAATCAGTTCTTGGAACTGATTCTTAGGTTCCGGTGGGGGTGTAATAGTTTGCCAACCTTTAGCATCGTTATTTTGGATTAGCACGGTGCCGTTATCACCGTTGCGTATTTGTCCCTCAGTGCCAGCGACTCTCGGCATAGACACACCTGGATCGGGCAGGTCACCTTCATAGATAGCGCGTGCACCACCTTGAAAACAGATCAGTCCCATACAGAGGTCTTCACAGATCGTTCGGCGTTCCCATCGGTCTGTTGTTCGTGATGTCTGTCCAATCACCCATAACGTCTCTGGGTCAGATAGCAGAAAACGCCATCCGTCTATTGCGTGAGTGCCGGTGTTGAGTAAACCCGCGTGTGCTTTTGCGCGATGATGTAACGTTGTCGGTGTCCCGATAGCCCCGGCAGCCACAAGTCTTCTGATTTCTATGTTTTGCGCACTGTATCTACCTTGGTGTCCGATGACAAGTTTGACATCGTTCTGATTACAAGCATTGATCATAGCATCTGCTTGTCCGAGTGATGCGGACATGGGTTTCTCTCCCATAACGCCTTTTACACCAGCCTTTGCTGCAGCGACAGTTGCTTCAGCGCGCGGTCCTTGCCACGTTGTAATACTGACGATATCCAGTTCCTCTTTCTTCAACATTTCTTCAACATCAGTATAGGTGGCGGGGATACCGAATTCGTCAGCGACTCGTTTTGCGGATTCTTCATAGATATCCATTGCTGCGACGAGCTCTACATTTTCTTGTCTCTGCCAAGATCGTGAATGCGATCTACCCATACCCCCACATCCGATAATTCCGATACGATATGTTGCCATAATTCAATCTCCTTTGGTTAGACAGAACATTGATCCTATAGTTACTGTAACAACTAATACCGTTTTCGTCAACAAATTTCTATTTTGTCTGAACCAGGATTTTCAGGATTACAAGATTACCAAGATAAGAGATTGGGAACATCAAAAAAATCGCAAAAACTGACCTTTACTAAGCTGGTGATACAAAGACCCCACAATCTAACAGAATGTGGTACAGTTCAAATCCAGAATATGAAAATGTTGACAAACTTTTGGAATCATGAAAAACTTAAAGAAAATCGAAAGGAGGAATTAAGATGGCAGATTATGAAGATAAAGGTTCACAGATACGAATCACTAACCTTGAAGCTTACCCGATGGGTGAGAAAGCTTATGTCAAAATAGAGACTAACATGGATGTTACTGGATGGGGTGAGATCAATAATATGGAGACAAACGTCACCTGTGAATTGGCACGTTCATTATCGCAACTGATTATGAACGAGAACCCGACACGTATTGAACACCACTGGCAACGTATGTATCGTGCATACCGTAATATTCGTGGTGGTGGACTGATGGTGCATACTATTTCCGCTATTGACATGGCGTTGTGGGATATTGCAGGAAAATTGTGGGGTGTACCTGTGTATCGTCTACTCGGGGGTCCCTGCCGAGATAAAATCTGGAAATATCCGAGTCCCAAAGCGATAAAGATAGGACCCGGTGGTGCTAAAACTTTCGCTGGAACACGTGCCGAGATTGCGAATATGATACAACGGATTCACGAGGCACAAGAGAAAGTCGGTCCGGATGGCGCAGTTATGGTTGACGCACATAGCGGCTTACCACCGCCGGTTGTAAAACAATTTGCTGGACGTCTGAAATCTGACGACCTACTGTTTTTAGAAGAAGCATGGGTGCCGGGAAACATTGAGGTCATGCGTAAAATTCGTGAAGCCGTTCCAGTCCCCTTAGCAACCGGTGAGCGCGACAGAACAATATGGGAAGTACGTGAAATCCTTGAAGCACAGGTGATTGATATACTTCAACCTGATGTTGGACATGGGGGTGGTATTACGCAGGTGAAGAAGGTTGCTGCGTTAGCCGAAGCGCATTACGTGCCGATAGCACCGCATTGTACGATGTCATATCTCGGTCTCACAGCGAGTTTTCATCTATCCGCATCCGTGCCGTTTTTCCTGATTCACGAAGCATACAATAGCAACCTACCTGCACACAAAACATGGGAGATGGACGATGAGGGTTACGTCTCGCTACCGGAAGGACCAGGTTTAGGTGTTGAAGTAGATGAGGAAAGAGTGATTGCAATGAGTACTCAGGGAAGAAAGTTCAATTGGCCTAATGCGCGGTTAGCAGATGGTTCTGTTGCTGATTATTAGGGTTTTGGAGATGGAAGTAAGGCTATCCGCCTAACAACTCGGTTTTGTATTCATCAACAATTGCATCTAAGACAAATTCAGAGATATTTTTTAGTTGCGATGTCAGTTCCTCTTCGACGTTGACCATCATGCTGTGGTCATAAGTTTCTCTTTCAGCACATGGGTCAAAGGATTCTCCGTGTGCTTCTAACAGTAGTGCTAAACGTGCGGGTGTTAAACCTTCGGAGATACCGTGCAATCCCCATGCAGTGCCTCGGTATCCTTTCTCATATTCGTCTCCGAGGTGTTTCTGTAAAATTGTCTCTCTTTGTGCACCTTGCGCGTTGCTATTCTCAAGTTCCTCTGCAGCAGCAACCGCATGCGGATCCAATTCCACTTGGAAAGCAGTTGAAGCATCTGCAGCTGCCACAGGATAAATCTTAAATGTTACCATTTTTACCTCATTATTTTCAACTTTCGAACAAATGTCCCCGGATGCGATTGTTGCCGACTACTACGACATATCTTCCACCTTTACTTGGTTAATTATAACACATATTTAGGGATGTGTAAAGTTCTTGTGAATGAAGGGTGTGTAAAGTTTTTGCCCTCTATTTGTCAGAATCGCGGATTACGCGGAGGACGCGGAAGGGGTTTCTTGTGCATTTCAAGTTTACTTATACACGTTGGCGTTGATTTTAGCAAAATCCCTTATGCGTCAATTTAGTACAGAGAAGGTTAATGAAGAATGAATGTGTTTGGTGAAAGAAGCACAATCAAGGATGAATGTGCTATAGCAGTATCAAGTTTTTTCCTGGGCGGAGAAAGGTTAATGAAGGATGCATGTGTTTGGAGAAAGAAGCACAATCTAACAGAATGTGCTACGAAGAAGGATTACATCTTGGATACTAAGTAGCACAATCAAGGATGAATGTGCTACAGCAATATCAAGATGAATGGTGTAGGGAGAAGGTTAATGAAGGATGAATGTGTTTGAAGAAAGAAGCACAATCAAGGATGAATGTGCTACGGGCATGGTCTTGGGAATCGCTAAATTGATGATTATAGGGCGATTTCAGCAAACCCTCTTATTCTGTGTTTTCTGTGTTCTCCGTGCCTTCCGCGATTCTGACAGTTAAGACAATCTTTTTTCTATAGACATATTGCTCCGCTGGAGCAAGGAGTCAGCGATCCTTTTTACTTAAGTGACAAAAACTTTACACACCCCATTACACAAAATGCTTGATATTTGACAAGAAAAATGATAGAATCTTAACTACAAATTCTATTGTGTCTACCTTTCATTAAACAAATCTATAGATGGAATGAGGAAAACGAGTGATGAAAAAGATGATATGGGTAGTGATGCTTTTTATGATGTGTGTCACTACTGGATACGGTCAATATAATGGAGAATGTTGGGTTGTTAGCGGTGGTGAATCTGTTTATAAATTACACGCAAACGGTGCGGCAGACCCGAATGCTATCCAAGATTTAACGAATGCGAGTGCTGTGGAAGTCAACCCGACAAATGGTATTGTTTGGATTGCGGCTTCGGCAGGTGACGCAGTTTTCAGATACGACCCTGCTGCGGGTTCCTTTACGCAAGCACCGGTAATCAAGAAACCCTCAGCGATTTCAATTAACCCCGCTGATGGTACTGTCTGGATTGCTGGACTTGATGGGGTAAGGAAAATTTCTGCTGATGGTAAAAGTGTCCTTGCACAGGTAATTCCACCGGACGGTCCTGCCAATATTGATGTCGGTAGGTTCAACGTAGCCGTGAACCCGAAGGATGGCAGCTGCTGGATAACAGATGGTAAAGGTCCTATCGGTCGGTATGATGCTGATGGTAATAAGGTTGCCACTGGACCTCCTATGAAAGAACCTAAAGGCGGTTTATCTGTTGATTATCAAGGAAATGTATGGGTGGCAGACACAAGACATAATACCCTGGTACGGCTTTCTCCAACAGGTGATGTATTGGTTAAAAAAGAAGATATTATGGTACCCGTTTCTCCCAGTGTTAATCCAAAAGATGGCAGTGTGTGGGTTGCTGCAAATGGCAATATGTTGATTAACCTGTCTCCTACTGGTACGAAAGTCAAAGAATTTGAGGCAGGAATTACGATTGTTGCTGTTTCGTATTCTCCTGCAGATGGCGAGATATGGGTTGCTGATCTGCTCGGTCCAACTTTTGGCGGAGAGGTAAGCAAGTGGACTGCCAATGGACAGAAACGTTTCGCAAATAATATACCGACTCCCTCAACGGTTTCAATCGGATTCTGGGAAGGAAACTAATATGCCATGCGTATGTTTCTGGGAGGTGTGCTATGAGAAGATTAATCGCATTTTCAATAAAATTGTTCTTTGTCCTTCTTGTTGTTGTGCCTGCTTATGCGCAACTCCCCGATTTTCAGGTGGACACCACAAGTATTACCTTCTCTAATCCAAATCCCGTTGAAGGTGAAGAGATTACCATTTGGGTGGAAGTGAAAAACGTCGGTGAAGCGACTCCAACGATGAATGAAGATTTACGCGTTGATTTGTACGAAGGAGAACTACAGACAGACCCTCTCCAAATATTGGTTAATGATGTAATTTTGGATTTGAAAGTTGGTGAAACCAACCGTGTGTCTGTTCAGTGGCAACCTCCCGCAGGCACAACAGAGATATATGCTTATGTCAATCCTTCTGGTGAGAAGCATATTCAAGAATCTGATAATGCAAACAACGTTACCCATGCTGCAATAACAACCACATCTATAACGTTTCCTCAGGTAACCCCTGAGGAAATTCAAGCGGCAATAGACAGAGGCGTTGCGTGGATAGAATCACGTCAAGGGAAAAGTAGCCGTACCTGTTTGCAGTGTGGTGTTGAAAACCAGATCATTCTATCATGTTTCAGCTGTAATGCCAGCCTGAAAGGTCTTGCGGAGAACTTTGTGCCGGGATCAAAATGGAATTTCGGTGAAGATCCGTTACAGGAAACTGCTTTGGCACTACAAGCATTACTGGCATCCGGACGAACAACAACGGACTATTCTGTCCAAAAAGGTGTTACATTCCTGCTGGAACAGGACTGGAATACGCTTGATGTTTACCAGTATGCTGTCCTCATACCTGTGCTGGTAGCGAGCAGAAATCCAGAATATAGGCGAAACGCGCAATTCGCTGTGAACCAATTGGTGAAAAAACAGCTTCCGGTTGAAGGTAACGAGTTTGCTGATCCCAGAGATGATGGCGGTTGGGGATATGGGCTCTCAGCAGATGGTGCGCATATGAACATGGTAATCTATGCGCTATACGCTGCGAAACAGTGGGGACTTGAAATTCCGGAACAGACGTGGGATCGTGCTGAGAAATGGATTCGTCGCAACCAGACAAAGACAGGGGGGTGGCTCTATAATTTGGTTGACAACGGTTCGCCTTGGGCTATCGGAGTCTACGGCAGT
Source organism: Candidatus Poribacteria bacterium (assembly GCA_022828145.1). GTDB lineage: Bacteria > Poribacteria > WGA-4E > WGA-4E > WGA-3G > MSPOR6. The sequence continues at coordinate 56,400 of JAJEJA010000043.1, forward strand.
ATGACAGCAACAGGGTTGTGGGCACTACGTGCATGTGGCGTTTCCACTGAAGATTCTCAGATACAAAGTGGGGTCGATTGGTTAGAAAAATATTGGTCACTTACCCGAAATCCAGGGTGTAATTCATGGCTTTACTATTATCTTCTCTCTCTACAACGTTTCTGTGATATCCCGCCCAAGTTGAAAACATTAGCAGGACACGACTGGTATGATGAAATATGTCGGATGATGGTGGCAAGACAACATCCGGATGGTAGATGGCATGGTGCGGAGAGTGATTTTTTAGCGACCTGTTTCGCAGTGATGACACTGAGTCGTGCGCTCGTAGGTCCAACAGAACCTAATATCGTTGTTGTTCCACAGACGTTACGCTTTTCTCCACCTTCGCCGCGCGTTGGAGAACCCGTTAGATTGAGTGCTACACTGAGAAATAACGGTACCCAGATAGATGAAACTTTGAGAGTAAAGTTCTTTGCTGATGACGAGGAGATAGAGACAGCAGAGGTATTCTGGACTTCCGCAATTAATGAAACAGTGGTTACAGTTGATTGGGTACCGGAACATGAGGGTGATACGACTGTTTCAGTCCAAGTGGACTTTAATGATTCTGACAGTAGTGATAATTCGGACTCGGCTACGGTTACTGTGAATCCGAAATCAACCTCACCTATAGATGCTGCACTGGTAAAACCGAAGGAAATCTCTAAAGGTGTTTATCAGGTTGGCAATGTGATTCTTGATACTAACAAAAAGGAGGTAGTGATTTCGGGTGAAATCAACATCGCAACGGGAGATACAACAATTGAATTTTTTGCATGTGGACTGCTTGGACCGTCTCATGAAAGTATATTGATGCTTGATGCGGAACCACTTTCTCTATTTACTGCCCTCGGACTGTTAGAGCTTAAACCCGGGATGAACCTTGAAGTTCAAGGAGACCCGCACGACCCCGAGGGTTCTGATGTTCAAGTCTGGGTTGAATGGAAGCAGGGGGATAAGGTTGTCTCTAAGACTGCCCGCGAGTTGGTGTGGAATAAATTTACCAAACAACCGATGGAGAAAACACATTGGGTTTTTACGGGTGGACGGATTAGAACGGGTCAGTTTACCACACAACTCACACACAATATCATTGCAGTGCATCGTGACCCAGATTCAATTCTCAATCACCCGTTGCCTGGTGGGATTGATGATCGCACCTATCGTGTCAATACGGATGTTGTTCCGCCTAAAGGGACAAAAGTTAAAGTGATTATTCGTCCAATCTAATGCCAGATGAAACAGAAACCTATAAACATACTTAGTGAAATAGAGAGAAACAAGGTTTTTCCCGTTTATCTACTCTGTGGGAAGGAGACCTTCCTAATTGAAGGTACACTCAAGCAGATATTGGATAAACTCTTAACACCTGACACCCGCGATTTCAATCTGACCTATTTTGATGGAAATACCGCTTCCGTTAGGGATATTCTTAGCAGTGTGGAAGTCTATCCTGTTATGTCAGAATGGCGTGTTACAGTAGTGGATGATTTTCCCGCTTTCAAGTCACAAAAACGAACTACATCTCCTCTAACAACACTCCGTAAAGCAATGCAAATTGAATCTGAGGATGCTCAAAAATGTGTTACGGATATTGCTAAACTATTGGGTGTTCCTATAGAACAGATTGGGACTGGACATCCAGATTTTGACAACGCAATTGAAGAGATCAGTGAAACGCTGGGCGATGGCTTAACCGAAGATGTGCGTGCATTTCTGACGCGTTTACCGCAACTTGCCGCAAGTCTCCCACAACTGGCACAACTGGATAGTCAGTCTGAAAGCAGAAGCTCCGGGAGCGATGCTGATCTATTATTGGAATGGCTTCAAGAGGATCTTCCAAAAACGAGTGTGCTTGTCTTTACAATAAAGGATGAGGTTAGCGAAAGGAATCGGTTTGCCAAAGCGATTCAGGATGTTGGTAGATATGTCGCCTTTAATCCTCAGGAGAGGCGGGGATCACTCAACCAGGATCCGCTTTATAAAAAGGTTGTTGACAAGTTTGCGACGTATAATAAGAAGATTACACCGCGTGCTTTTGAACAACTCCGGCAACGCACCGGTGGTGATATGCAAACCATTGCTGAAGCGATTAACAAGATCACCAATTTTGTTGGTGACAAACATCAGATTGATGAGGCGGATGTTCGCAATTTAGTGCCTCAAAGCACTTATGACAGGATATTTGATCTCACCGATGCAATTGGAAAACGTTCACCACGGCAAGCGTTGAAAAGTCTACGTGAGATAGTATTGAGCGGTCAAGATCCGTTTCTCATTACTGCAGCGATCGTAAGTCACCTCCGTTTGACGCTTCAGGCGAAGTTGATAGCAGAGCGAAAAGGACTCAAGCCAATCGGTAGGCAAACGCGATACGAGAACTTCATAAAGAATATATTTCAACCGCTTGCTGAGGAGTTTGGTGAAATTTTGCCGCAATCCGCACCCCATAACATCATGAAACGTAATCCTTATGTTGCGTTTAAGATATTCCAGTCTCTCCATGCGTTCACCACGTCGGAGCTGATGTGTGCGTTGGAGAAGGTTTTGTCGGTAGAAATCCAGATGAAGACGACGAGTGTTGATGGTGAACTGTTGCTTGAACAGTTGTTGTATGATATTTGTAGCAGTGCAAAACCGAGGTAATATTGGTTTATTAGTGTGTCAGCGTATAGATAACTGCGTTGATACCTATTTTCAACGCTATATTTGAATATTCTTTTGGATAGTAATCTTCTGCGGCGTGTTCCCATGCATCTCCGAGGTCAGAATTGTAACATATCATCATCATGAGTCGTCCTTTGTCATCAAAAACACCGAGATATCGGGCAGGATGTCCGTCAAAACGTTCATAGGTCTGTCCACTAAAGAGTGCGCGCAGTCCAGGAATTTGTATCAGCTTTTCGATTTTATAGAAACAGCGGAAAATCGGATGCGTGATCGGAATATCTACCGGTTCTCGGTTTGGGAATATCTTTTTGAATTCTTTATAGAACCACTTCCACTCTAATCCTCCGTGAAAATCATCTACAAAGATGAATCCTCCGCGTAATAGGTATTCGCGTAGGTTATTAGCATCAGTCTTGCTCAGTCTCATACTTCCGACTTCTAATACATAAGCGAATGGATACTTGAATAACTCCTCGGACCATACAGCGATTTTCTTACTATCAGGTGCTACGTTTATGTTGGTCTGCTTGCGTAGTTGATAAATGAAGTTACGATCGGAAGCGGGATAGTCTACCTCCCAATTGCTGAGTGCGGTAAGGTCTCCTCTATATTCAAGGCGAACGAATGTGAAATCGTGTTCAGGATCAGCAGCAGTATCCCGTACGACGTTTGGAAAAGAGATAATAAGCAGTGCTGAGAAGAGTATCGTAATTCGCATATTTTTTAAAATCTTCACTTATTCATTCGTCGTCTTAGTTTTCTCAATTCTTCCTGTATATTGTGCCTTCCCGGTTGGAAAATGACTTCAGGTGGCACAATTTGTCTTTTTCCACCTGGGGGTGTATAGAACCACTGGAGTGCGATTTTATATCGTGGTCCTTGAAAATAGTGTATTTCAACTGGATGAAAACCGACAGAGAGCGGTATTCGTGTTCGTCTTGTCTGTGGTTGATGGATGCCATCGTTATCTATGACCAATTGTCCATCAATATATAACTTTGAGCCGTCATCAGAGAGAATTTCAAATGTGTATGTTCCGGGTGTAGGTACAGCCAATTGTCCTTGAAAACGTATTGCGAAGTTTTCGAGGATATTCTGCTTTTGTGGTGTGGGAAATCCTTCAGTAAAATCCCTTGTGCGGACATCTAATTTTGATGTTGCAAAAGTATAAATAGAGTTGAAACCTTCAAAATGAGGCATCATATAAATCGGACGCCCGAACACGTAGACCTGTCCGATCAATCCGTGTCCTGGTATTAGGTCGGTGTCAAAGATTCCGAGTCCTTGTATACCTTCGTCTAAATTTATGTTTGCGAGGTCATCAATACCTTCCAGGTGTGATAATCTTTTTCCCATATCACTACCAACTCCGCTTCCTGAGCCGCCTCGTCCGGGGCCTTCTACGGTACCCCCTGATCCTCTCTTGATTGGATCAACAACTGGTCCAGATGATTCTGTGCCTTCTTCACCGAAACTTTTATTTTGGAGCGTATAAAATTCCGTTTGTGGTATATCGGTATGTGTAACGATTTCTGGTGCAAAATCATCGTAGAAAAGTGCTTCTGGTGGGTTCATCTCTGGTGCGTGTTTTGGTGCAGCCTGCGTCTTTGTAGGAGAACCACTATCATAACTCCGTTTCTGCTGTGCAGTCTTATGCTGTCGTAATGCACGGCGTTTTAGTTGATCAGGTGTGCCTAACTTAAAGATCACAAGCGATAAATCATCATAGGGTTCGTGGAATTGTTTTAAGAGAAATGGTGAAATCAGTAGCATCAGAATGACATGTATCCCTAATGAGATAAGTAAAGATATTTTAGCTCTGTTTCTTTTCATAGCAACTTTTCTCCTGTTTATCTGTACGATGTTGAATGACACTATTCAGAGTGTACTGAAGATTTTATAGACTTGTGCCGAAATAGGTCGTTTTTATGAAGGCGTATGATTCATCTTTAACAACGGGATTTCTTACGAAGTGTTTACTATTTTAACAGATTAAGTGCTTCGTTGTCAAATTGTATAGATGTGTTAATGCGGTAAACTAAAACCAGTTGATTGTTAGTGGTCTATATGGTATCATTTATTTATTATGGAAATAAGAGAAGATACCATCCCAATTTATACGATAGGTTACGGGATCCGCTCAATAGAAGATTTCATTGCAGTGCTTCAGCAGTATAGGATTGCTTACCTGATTGATGTCCGTTCTATTCCGCATTCCGGGTATAAACCGGAGTTTTCCAAGAAACCCCTTGAGACCAGACTGGAACGTCACGATATTCGTTATGTGTATATGGGGGACTTGATCGGTGGGAAACCTGACGATGAATCTTGCTACGTGAACGGGATTGTTGATTACGAAAGGGTGAAGAGTGCGGAGTTCTTCCAACGCGGTATTGAACGTCTAAGGACTGCTTTCTCACAACAGCAGCGCGTTGCGCTTATGTGTAGTGAGGGGAAACCTGAGCAGTGCCACCGAACTAAACTTATCGGTGCAACCCTCATTACACAGGATTTACCTGTCGTTCATATTGACGAAAATAGTCAGGAGATAACGCAAGAAGAGGTGATTGAACGAATTACGGGTGGACAGATGAGTTTGTTTAGAGAAGAGACGTTTCATTCCCGGAAAAAGCATAAATAAATGTCTATGAAAATAAAAATTGTCACCATCGGTGTATACGGCTTTGACGAAGTTGGTTTTTTTGAGGCATTATGTAAAACGAAGGTAGATACTTTTTGCGATATCCGCAGCAGACGAGGCGTCCGAGGGGCAACTTACGCATTTGCAAATAGTAAGCGGTTGCAGGCGCGGCTTGAAGAACTTGGTATCCGCTACATCTATCGTAAAGACCTGGGGCCAACGAAAACCGTTAGAGAAAAGCAGGCTGCAGCGGATAAAGCAACGAAAACTGCTAAACGTAAACGTACAGAACTCGGAGAAGCGTTCATTGAGGCTTACAACACAGAATGCCTTGCTGCGTTTGACCCGCAAAGTTTACTTGACGAATTAAAGCCAGAGGCACAGGTTGTTGCACTTTTTTGTGTGGAAACCGTACCAGAAGCATGCCACCGCTCATTAGTAGCAGACAAATTGGTCAATACATTTAATTGGGAGGTAGAGGATATTTTACCGTGAGAGTTCTTATTGTTGCGAAAACTCGTATGGCAAAAGGAGCATGTATTGGTGCAATTACGGAAACGGGAGAAAGTGTTCGACTTATTCCATTTAATGCTGACCCACACGACGGGGCAAACAGAGAATATAATGTCGGTGAGATTTGGGAGATAACCGCTGAACCTGTGCCAGAAACTTCGCTGATTCCACCGCATATTGAAGATATTGTGGTTCATGAGAACCGATTTATACATGCCGAACCAGATATGGGAAGTTTAGTTACCTCTATTGAACTCTTGATGCCTCCCAAAATTGGAAATCCTCAGATACTTTATGAGGGACTATTACAGACGACGCGTAATGGATCCCTTTATGTTCCTGCTGGAAGCAATGTTCCATCCCATAGTACGACCTTTTGGCGACCTGACCAACAACTTATACGGGACATAGACGATAAACGGATACGATATCGTTATCCTACAGTGAATGGTGGCTGTACCCTTACCTTCGTTGGTTTCCAAGAACCGATTGCGTTTATTCCGGAAGGGATGCTCCTGCGTGTGTCACTGGCACATCGTTGGAGACCCGAAGATCGACCTGATCTTGAAGAACGGCACTATGTCCAGATTTCAGGTTGGTTTCTTGAGCATGTGGAACAAACTGAATCGGAACGGTCTACAGAAGCTGAAATCTCACCCTTACAGGTTTCAACCCAAAATCCGTTAGCAGTACTTCAGCGTGTTTTTGGACATGAGACGTTTCGTCCTTATCAGCATGTGATAATAGATAATATCCTTGAAGGACGAGATGCTTTAGTTGTGCTGCCGACAGGTGGCGGGAAGTCTCTCTGTTATCAATTACCTGCTCTTATTTTTGATGGTATGACTGTCGTTGTTTCACCCCTGATTTCTCTCATGGAGGATCAAGTGGTGAAGTTGCGAAACAGGAACATCAATGCAGCTTTTCTCAACAGTATGCTTAGCCACTCAGCGTATTTAAAGACTATGCAGGCAGTTAGGAACGGGGACATCAAATTGCTCTATGTAGCACCAGAAACACTCGTACGACCTGAAATACTTGTGATGCTTGATGAATCAGATGTTAAATGTATTGCCATTGATGAAGCGCACTGTATATCGCAATGGGGTCATGATTTTAGACCTGAATATAGAGACTTGGTTTCAGTACGTCAACGATTCAAAAGTGCCGTTTGTGTAGCATTAACTGCCACTGCAACTACCCGAGTTCAAAATGACATCCAGCAATTACTTAACATTTCTGCTGATAATACTTTTATTGCCAGTTTTGACAGGCAAAATCTATACATCTCTGTTGAACCGAAAGTTGAATTGTTAGAACAGACACTTGCTTTTCTCCGTAAACATCCCCAAGAATCAGGTATTATATACTGTCAAACGATAAAGCAGGTAGAATCGTTATGCCGCAATTTGGACGCCAGACGTTATGCTATACGTCCTTATCATGCAAAATTAGATAACGAAACACGAAAACAGAATCAGGAAGCCTTTATTAAAGGAGATATACAGATAATAGTAGCCACAGTTGCCTTCGGCATGGGAATAGACAAAGCAGATGTGCGGTTTGTGCTTCATGCGGGGTTACCGAAAGAACCTGAGTCTTATTATCAGGAGATAGGTCGTAGTGGTCGCGATGGACTTCCAGCGGAGTGTCTGTTACTGTTTAGTTATGGAGATGTAGATACCATATTTCACTTCATAGGTAAGGGAGCAGCATCTGAAAGAAGGGGACGAATGGAACGTTTGCATACACTTGTGTCGTGGGCAACTGCTAATACCTGTCGGCGTAAAATGATGTTGTCTTACTTTGGAGAGGAATATGAACAAGACAATTGCGGTATGTGTGACAATTGTCGTAATGCTAATGAGAATCGTGTGGACTTAACAATACCTGCTCAGAAGTTTCTTTCATGCATACTTCGTAGCAATGAATTGTTTGGTGAAGCTTATATTATAGACGTACTACGAGGATCACAGCAGAAAAGAATTCTGGAAAACGGACATGACCGTCTCTCTACCTACGGGATTGGAACAGATCATAGTAAGACGCAGTGGCGATATATGTCTTACCAATTCATTCAACATGATTTGGTAGCACGAGACCCTCAACATGGAAGTCTTAGCGTAACACAGAAGGGATGGGAAATACTTAAAAGAGGAGACCAATTCTTCGGTCTATCGGTTGATTCTATTCACCTTACAACATCTGACATTCTTTCAGAATATGACACAGGATTATTTGAATTGCTTCGAGTTGAACGAGATAGATTAGCAAGGTTAGAAGATGTACAGCACTTTGTAGTTTTCCACGATAGAGCATTGCAAGCAATGGCGACCTATTATCCAACCACTATAGCGTCTTTCAAGTTGATGCACGGTGTTGGTCCATCAAAAACAGAAAAATATGCTAATGCTTTCTTACCGATTATTCAAGGGTATTGTGAGGAACATGGGATTGATTGATTCTGCTCTTTTATACTGTCACGATCGTCCTGAACGTGTTGAAAATCAAGATTGTTCATGATAGGACGACAAGTTTAGTGTATCTCCCCTCATTGTAGTTTTGCTGGGCTTGAGCTTCAAGTTTTTTCATTGTTTCGGAAGTGGCAGCTTCGGTCAATACGCGTTCCCATGCTTCTTCTTCTCGTATCAACTCCTGATTAACTGCGCTCGGTAATTTTTGTTCAACTGCTTCAACAGTATCACCGTGGCATTTGAGTTCTGGTATGTCTGGCACTAAACCGACCCAACTTGCTCCATTTTTTTCAATATGTGCAGTAAACGTCTCATCAAACAATTCATTGTGGATTAAGTACGTTTTTGCAACCATGATACTCTCCTTATAGGATAACATCCTTAAATGAAAGTTAAATACTACAAGAATATTTAGGCATTTTTTCTATATACAACGAATATTATACAATAGCGTCAATTGATTTGTCAATTGTTTTCCACTGTTTGGGTGTGTAAATTTATTGTCACTCTATTTGTCTGAACCAAGATTTGCGGGATTAGAGGATTTTCAAATCAACGGTATGAATGCCATTTAGGCATTCCCCGGGATAAGAGGCATCTTCTCGTATTCTATTCTTCTGAAAATGTGAAACTTTTTGTGGTTCATCTGTCTATGTACATAGCACTCCGCTGGAGTGCAGCTCGTTGACAATCCTTTTTCTATAGACATATTGCTCCGCTGGAGCAAAGGGGGCAGCGATACTTTTTCTATAGTGACAAACTTTAGGGACAAAAACTTCACACACCCGATTTTGAGTTGTGGTTTGCCATTGTTGTGAAAAGGATTAAACCGCAGTAATACTGCTTTGAATCTCAAAATATTCTATGCCTCCGCCAACAGAATCTGTTCAACTCTCTCTTTCGCCTGCTCTACAATATCATTTGCTTCTTGTTGCAGCTGCTTTGCGTTACTACGGATTTCGGTAATGTGGTTAGCAATTTTTGCTTGTTTTGCTATGTCGGGTAAAATTATCTTTAGTCGTTTCACAACGTCCCTTGTTATGCCAGTAACAGTTGCTCCTGTGATCTCTCTTTGTATTTGCAACTTACCAAAACTTGAGTTTAGGTAGTAAAGCAGGTAAATGGGGTTTACACCTTCGTTTGTTCTCAGTAGGAATAGATGTTCATTTATATTCTGTCCTACATGTGCTGTGTCACTTACAATTCCAATTTTCCCTGTAGTCGCACCGTCTTTTACTAAAAGCAAATCGTTTAGTTGCGTTTCTGTACTCTTGTGTAGACTATGGAATTCGTGTGGGATGTATCTTGGCGTGTTTATTTCTACTTCACACTGATTGTTTATATGTTCTCCACCAAAACTCAATACGCCAGATTGTATATTAGCAACTCCCCCTTTCGGACGGCTTCCGCTGTCTATTAGCTGTAATAATTCAACAAGTCGTTTTACATTGTGCGATTGACTTAAGATGTTTTGGATTGCTTTAAAATGATTTTGATGATAGAACGGATCAGTCCGTAAACCTACCGTTTCACTTGCATTAACGACAAAACTTTTCTTTTGTTCAACTGCTGGCATCTCAATTCCCAATTCTGATAACACATAGCCATCAATTGAATCCAAAAGTGCATCTGCTTCCTGTTCCTTCTGCTTTTTCTGGGAATATGCGGATCGCATTCTGCTAACTATATGGTTTTGGAGGTTAGGGGGTGGAAGGATAATTTGAAGGGATTTGACAGCTTTGTAATCAAGAGCAGGACGAGTTCCACCTGTCACTTCTCTGATTGACAAAGATCGTCCAAACGCTGAATTAAGAAAGACTGCAACATAATGAGAGTTAATAGTGAGATTTGCGATCTGTAGCTTGAGTTGAAACCTAACTGAATGTTGATTTATATTGCCTTCAAAGTTGTCCGGAACCACAGCGACACTACCGATTCGTCCGGTAATTGTGAGCACTAAATCGTCTTTTTTTAGTTGTGAGTGTTTAAGTATTCCATCATGAACACTTTTTTTGATAAACTTCACTTCATTAAGATCAATTCCATGGCTTTTCACATTTTGAACTCTCAAAAACGGGATACCTGATGAATCCGTATAATGATCTTCGTCTACTTTCGGAGTGATGCCGCTGGAAATGTCACCTATCAAACTACCTAAATTAAAAACATCAAATTGGACTTCTTCCAGCGTTTGGTCAATTGTTTTAAATTTGGGTTGGTAATAGTAGGCATCAATCCGCTTATTAATTATGTCGCCCCGATAGGTGAGAAAAATCTGATTTTTTCTATCAGGGCTTACCCGAAAAAATCCGGGTTCTCGGTAAACTTTCGGTATTCCTCACAGATAGCTTTGAGATCGTTAATCGGGTCTTTGCGTCCCGTTGCATCGTATCCGATATGCTCGGCGATTGCCATGAAGATTAGATGATTGGCATTTTCCCGCACCCACTCGCGAATGTCCTCTACGTTCTTTTCTTCCCATTCCTCTTTAACAACGTCAATCTTTTCCTTGTATTCTGCTTTGATTCGGCTTACCCACTCCGAATCGGCTGCTGCTTTAAATGCCTCTTTGTATTCCTTTTCAAGAGCGTTCAACGCGCTTGTCTGTGCCTCAAGTTCTGCGCGTGCAGTTGTCGTGTCAAACAATTCAAATTCTGTGGTAGGTGTGGATTCAATTTCTGGGAAGAAAAGGGTACTGAGACCTTGGACTTTTTTGTTCGGTTCTTTGCCAAGTTTCTGATTTAAGGTATCAATATTGTCCAAAATTGAGATGAATTGTTGTCTATAGTTTTCCGTTACGTCAATCTGTGCTGGAGAACCATTTTTGATAATAGTTTGTCGTTCATTTTCAAGTTCTTCAATCTGAGGTGTATAGATTGATTTATTTTTCCCCTCGATTTGATCGATGGCAGCTTGATAACGATCATATTCCTGTTCTGAAAATTTTTGGAGGAATAGGATAGACGTTTTTACACCAGCACCGTAATGTGAGAAAGCAATTTGCGGGAGCGAAACAACTGCAAGAATTTTAAAGTGCCGTTCAATGTAATCTCTCACATATTGTAGTGAGGAATTGGTCAAGATACCATCAGGTAGAATAATCGCAAGTGTACCAGTTTCCCACTTAAGAAAATCAAAACATCGTTCAAGAAACAGGATTTCTGTTTTTTGAGAAATCTTATCCTTGCCGAGTTCATAATCTGAAAGATACGGTTTTTCTGCTTGTTTTATGATGCCACCAAAAGGTGGATTGGTAAGGATTAAATCAAACTTATCCTTTTCAAATCCGCTGTGCTGTCTGTAAAGAATATCGAAATTAATGAGGGCATCATTGCTGATAACGTTGCTATGTCCATCGTCGTGGATAATCATGTTCATTTTGGCAACACGCGCGATAGAGTCATTGACTTCAATACCGAAGAGTCGTTTTTCAGCAAAATCATGCCAGTGAAGATAGTGTTCTGGGCTATCTTTATCATAGTAATCGGATGCCTGTTTTCTGATGTAATCCATGGCATGCAACAAAAAACCACCCGAACCACAGGCGGGATCAAGAGTCCGTGCTTCATGATTAGGTTTAACCATATCTACCATAAATTCGACTACTTGGCGTGGTGTAAAGAATTGTCCCATATCTCCTTTAAAATAACTTCCTAAGAACCTTTCAAATGCCACTCCTTTTACGTCCAAATCGGTTTGGTTGAGGTTAATTCCTTGCAAGTGATTGACAACCGAAAATAATAGATTATCATCAATTTTGATATTTTCTGTAAATACCTCCGGGTCTTGTTCTTTTGCCTCTTGATAGAGTCCGTTGATTCGCTTCGCAACGGATTCAGATTTTTCATGCGTCTTGATCTGAAAGTCGTAAGGTTCATTTTTTCGTCTTGGTTTCTTTTCATCCCTGATCTTAATAAATAGGATTTTGGCGAGTTCATCATACGCTTCCGCTGGACCTAGTTTCCCACTTTGCCAAAGCGTATCTTGGCATTTTTCAAGGACACGGATAAGTTCTCTTCTTTCAATGACAGTCAGTTCTGAATGTGGGACACCCTTTAGGTATCTCCATTCTTGGACTTTGCCGTATCCGACTGGAGGATCGGCGATAATGTTCTGTGAACGTTCACCGGGTTTATAGTTTTTGACATCAAAGGATCTGCGCGTATTTCCTGCAACGACAGCAGCATAATGTCCACGTAAAGAGTGGCAGTTACCAAATACCTGTTCAATTGCCTGCTCAAATTCTGCCTCAGAAATACCATCTTTTTTGCATTCAACTACAATAAATGGATCTTTCTGATCATCGTCTTGAAAAACAACGATGTCAGCGGAATCGGAAGGGGTTCGACGTGGAACGGTTACCTCTAAACCAATACGGGATTGGTCATATTGAAACCGCTCGATTAATTCGACATAGAACCTTGCGCGAACCTTTTCTTCAGGGTCGGTAAATCTATATTTTTTATTGGGGATGACGTAGTGAATTCTTTTTTTGTCGTTAAGGAGTTGGATGTATCCTTTTTGCTGTCCTATCTGCAGGAAATCGATTTGATTCATTGTTCACTTGTACCTATCTACTACTCAAAGAAATTAATGTGATTATAAGACCCCTGAGATTGTTTGTCAAGTCCAAAATTATTGAGGGGTGTGTAAGTATTGTGACACCTTTTTTCATAAGAGACGGCACTCGGAGAGTGCCTACTACTATTAAGAGCTTATGAAATCCTAAAACGGCACTCGGAGAGTGCCTACTACTATTAACGTGAGTTTGATAAATCAGATTTTCCCAGGCCGGTAGGTTCGGTTAGGAAACCGAACCTACCGTGTCTGGGTCCTAATTACCCAATTTATTTTTTGATCTTCATACGGGACTAAAGGAGATACCCAAATTTAGAAAATCCTTAAGTTGACACCTATGTTGCTATAAACGGGTATCATTAATCGGACTTCCTGAAGGCATCTCTTGCAATACAGGGATAACATAACTCCGAATTGTCAACCCGTCAATCGTTTCCGTTTCAACTTGCTGTTCAGGATTTTCCCGATGATCAAAAACTATATAATATCCATCCGTCACACCCTCAGTGTTGAGATACGCCGCAAGCTGCTTTTTCCCTGCCTGATAACGATTGTCCCCTCTCCATATCTTTGTTTCTACGATATATTTCCGTTGGTTATGCGTGATAATTATGTCCATCCTGCCTCTGCCTGTCTGAACTTCAAGGTGCATAAAACCACCAATGATTTTTACAAATTGATCAAGATAAGCAAGCAAGAGATGTCTGCCAACGGACTCTTGTGGTGTATCAGGAACCTGTAGAATTCTAAATCCTGCGCGTCCAATGAAATCTCGGAAGTTATCCAGTAATGGTTTCATATCAATGTGTCCCGCGGGAGTGAGATAATTAAGAAAACCTTTTCTATTTCCTTCAGATATGTATTCTTCTTCTAATCCATTTATAGTTGCCTTAAAGGTTTGTAGAATGCAGTACAGATAAATTGGATTAATTATTTCGCACATACCATCTTCACCTCTTGCAATGACACCGTATGTTGCAAGCTCATTAATAACGTCACTACGTAAATTGAAGATCACACCATCCTCACGCTCCATAATCCGCATCAGAAGTTTTTCAAAACGCGGATCTCTTTGAATATTGGTCAGCAGATGTGTGAGATGGGTATTATCCTCCTCAAGTATTTGTGCATGTGCTTCTGAGAAATGTATCATGTCAATCGGTTTAGTTTTCGGAATATCCAGTTCTTCAGTGAGGATCTGCGAAAATTGGTTGACAAGTACCGGTTGTCCCGCTGTCTGCTTATGGATAGATTCAATCACCTCTGGAGCAAAAGGTTGTCCGACTTCCTCAGTATATTGTTCAATTAAATTCTGCACCTGCTCAAGTGTAAAGTTTGGGAGATGAAGTATTGTAACACATTCATTTGATGTCGTCAAGGTGCGCGGATTCAATCTCTTCCATAATATACCCGCTAACGTTGGGTGTTGATTCCCGATCTATCCATCTTATACGTTTATCTTTACGGAACCACGTCAACTGCCTTTTCGCAAAGCGACGGGTGTTCTGTTTGAGTTGTTCTATCGCCTCAACATAAGTACATTTTCCATCAAGATACGCTATCAATTCCTTGTAACCGAAACTTTGGAGGGCAAAGGTGTCCCGCGAATATCCTGCTGCTAACAACGACTCTACTTCTGCTATCAATCCGTTAGCAAGCATTATATCAACTCGTTGTTCAATGCGACGATAAAGTATTTCACGAGGCATTGTTAACCCGAAGGCGATGAATGGGTATCGTTGGTTTCCGTTTTGCCATTGCTGCTGGTGTTCGGACATGGGGGTGCCGGTTAGTTCATAGACTTCAAGTGCACGGATGACGCGTGTTAAGTTGTTCGGGTGGATCCGTTCTGCTGATTCTGGATCGCAAGCGCGGAGCCGATTATGGAGCGTATCAACTCCGTGTTTTTCTGCCTCTTGTTCAAGGCGTTTTCTGAATGCAGGGGCTGCTGCAGGTCCTTCAAACAAGCCATCAACAATCGATCGGAAATAGAGACCCGCTCCACCGACAAGCAAAACCTGTTTTTCTCTATTCTGTATATCTGCGATTGCTGCGTCTGCAAGGGATTGATAGTCGGCAACAGAAAAGGGGTGTGTGATGTCTACACAATCTATGAGATGATGGCGCGCTGCTTGCTGTTCTTCGGAAGTTGGCTTAGCAGTTCCAATATCCATCTGGCGATAGATTTGACGGGAATCTACGGAGACAATTTCGCCATCAAGACGTTGTGCAAGCTGAAGTGCTACTTCTGTTTTACCAACTGCTGTGGGACCGAGAAGGCAGATGAGTTTCGTTTTCATCTATCAAGTGTTTTTACGAGCGTCCACAATCCACCCGCCACCGATAACATATTCACCGTCGTAAAAGACGGTGGCTTGTCCGGGAGTAATTGCACGGCGCGGTTCATCAAATTGGACGACTGCTTCTGTGTCGTTGATAGGTGAGATGGTTGCAGGTCCACCTTCATCACGGGAACGAATTTTGACGTGACCACGAATCGGTTCCATCAATCTATCTATAGATATAAGGTTTATACGTTCAACATGCATGGTATCTTCAAGTAGATCGTCGTTTTCTCCCACAACGATGGTGTTATCGGATGCGTTGAGTTGCGTCACATAGAGCGGTTTCCCTACTGCTATACCGAGACCCCGTCGTTGTCCAACGGTATAAAACGGCACCCCTTGATGTTTTCCGAGGACTTTGCCATCCTTGTCAATAATATCGCCACCTTCAATTTTCTCAGGTATTCTATCCTGTATGAAACGTCTATAATTGGTATCTGCTACGAAACAGAGTTCTTGGCTTTCAATCTTTTCGGCAGTTTTCAATTGATATTTTCGCGCGAGGTCACGCACTTCTGCTTTGGAATATTCACCGAGTGGCATCATGGCAGATTGAAGTTGTTCCTGTGTGAGTGCTGCGAGGAAATAGGACTGATCTTTACTGACATTGCGTGCTTTGCGTAGCAGGTGACGTCCTGTTTCAGGGTGCTGTTCTATACGTGCATAGTGCCCGGTTGCTATGGCATCACATTCTAATGTCTTTGCGAGGTCAAGGAGTTTGCCGAATTTGAGTTCTCGGTTACATACCATGCAAGGACTCGGTGTTCTACCGATAAGGTATTCCGCGACGAAATAGTCAATAATCTGTTCTTGAAAAATATCCTCATAGTTCACGCCGTAGAAAGGGATACCGAGTTGAGTAGCAACACGTCGCGCGTCCTCAATGCCTTCAAGGGAACAGCAATTGGGACGTTCGGGTTCAACTTCAATTGTATCGGGTGAACCGAGGCGCATGGTGATACCGGTGACATCATAACCTGCATCAACCATCATGGCAGCGGTAACAGAACTATCTACACCACCGCTCATTGCGACGAGGACTTTTTTCATTAGGGGTTACCTGAGGGTTACGGCACCTGGGGTGTGCCTACTACTATGAGACTTGCCAGTGTTCATTACCAGCATATTTTGCATCGTAAACGTCTTGATTGAATTCTAACCCGAGACCAGGGGTGTCGGGCACTGTGAACGTTCCATCTGAGAATTCATAACCGGAAACATCTATGACATCACTGGTTAACGTTGCGACTTCACCATAAAGAAAATGTGGGATCGTTTTTGCAAATTGGAGGCTGAGGAAGAAGCCGAGCAATGAACCCCAGTTGTGCGGTGCGCATTTCACGTTCCCCTCGGAAGCCATATTCGCGAGTCTCCGCCATCCTGTAACGCCGAGTCCTTTCATGTCGTGTTGGATGACATCAATCACACCTGCTTCAAAGAACGGATCGTAGAATTCCAATGGTGCTCGTGTTCGGGTTTCACCATCAGCGATTAAGGTATTTAAACCTTTTTCTTGGATATAGGCTTTTAAGTTGCGATATAACTCAACATCCTCTTCAAACATCTCCTCAATCCAAAAGACATCACAATTAGTTGTTTCGTCCAAGAAGGTGATGACTTCATCGTAAGTATACGCATTATTTGCGTCAACGAGGATATTATAACCTTCTCCTGCAGTGGTTCGTGCAAGTTGCACGAGCTCTATATCCCGTTCCAATCCGGCTTTACGTTCCATGAGATGATTCCCGCGTCCTATTTTCATCTTGCAGGCGGTGAATCCATCTGCTAAACTTTTTTTGACGTCGTTTTCGATCCGTTTAAGACCTTCCGCTTTCGTCTCGTAGAGCAGATCATTGAAATAGATTGTGCTGTCGTAAGCGGGTAAACCGTTCCCATGGGCTTCAGTTCCCATCAGTTGATATGCGGGTTTATCTAGTATTTTTCCGATAGTATCCCACAGAGCGTTTTCGAATCCACGGTATTCTTCAACGACTCCATTTTCGGGGCTGAGTAGGTCAAAAGGGGTTTTGTTTATAGCAGTTTTTGCTTCTTCAGCGGCTGATCCCCAACTTGTTGTTCCCCACCCCAGTGTACCGTCGCTTGTATATATGCGCGTAATTCCTTCCCGCCATTTACCGTTGGGATCAGGTTGTTTTATCTCCTTTGCGCCCGAATTGCATCCGATCGCGGGTTGGTCAATTTCTATTGTAACTTGTTCAATTTTGGTGATCTTGATATCGGTTGGATAGTTCGGCATGGATTCAACCTCCATTTATTCTGCTTGTTCACCCTCAGGAAGTTCATTGAGTAGTGTGTTCAACTCACTTTTTACAAGATCGTTTTTTTCTTTAGTCTCATAGTAATTATAGATGGTAGCGGGTAAATTATCGAAAGGGTCTGCTGCCTCAATTTCCTTTACAAGCACAGGTGTACTCATGAGTTGAACGATACGAATTCTATCCTCATGATTGGTGATTTCGGTTTTCGTCAACAAGTTGATTAGCCGTGGTGCTAAACCATCTGTGAGTCCTTTTTCAGCATAGTACTCTAAAGTATTTACAGCAAGTTGCTTGGTTTTTCCACTTGAACTGTTGGTAAGTATATGAACTAAATTATCCACAGCGTTAGCATCAACATGTTCCCTTAATGCTATTACGATATCTCTGCGTACTTGGTCATCCGTGTCTTTGAGTGCTTCTATGAGTTTTGAAGTAGCAGGTTTATTCAGCAGGACCATTGATCTTGCTGCGGCTTGTCTAACTAACACGTTATCTGAATTCAGCCCTGCTTCAATTTCATTTTTGTATGCCTTGTTTCCGAGGCGATATAGCACGACATTAATTTCTGTCAGTAAAGCCTTGTCATTGATTATTTTTTTGGATGCTTCCAGTTTTTCTTGAATAACTGGGTCTCCTATATCACCAATTACTCGAATCAATTGTCTTTTAACATTTTTTGGTGTTTCATCTGCGTTGACAGCAGTTAAGAGTTGTTCGAGTCCGTCGGATCCGATCTGTGTCAAGATTTCCTCAAAACCTTTGTGTGCATTGGGATGCCGTTTGTTGAGGAAATCCTCTATAATGAGTGGTATAACTGGAGTCCCTTTATAAACCAGAACCTGTTGGGCACTTTTCTGCACACGATGTCTTTCATTAAGGACCTTAAAAATCTCATCAATTTCATCAGCATTCAGTGTTTTAAGGCGTGCGTTACGCTGGTTTAGATATTCTGTTTCTAAGTTACTACTTTTTAAATATGCAAGGTTTTTTGAAAGTGCGTGGCTATAAGCAATAAGTAATAATGCTCGTGGTTCAGCCTTATCTTTTTCATCTATTTCAGCCCGTTTGAGATGGGTAATAGATTCTACTGCAAGACCGGCTAATAACAGTTTATCTCTGCCTGGTGATAGTTCAGGAATGATTTGATCTCGCTTACATCCCAACGACACAACCCATGCTACAACGAGGCATATCGTTACAAGTTTTTTCATGTTCCGTTTATTTTTCCTCCTAACTCAACATATTACAAGGACTTGTGTATAGTGTAATTCCGGAATGCGTTATTTCTCCGTATTCAACTATCTGATTATGATAAAACATTTACATTTTTGTGTCAAGTTAATATTTATGCTGGACGCGTGATTTTGTTTTATCTGTTCTGTCAGCACACATTCTATTATCTGATAGCCCGGAGAAGTTCCCCCAGTGCAGTTTTTACAAAGTCGCTCTCTTCAACATTTGTGGTATATTCGTAAAGTTTGGTTTCAAGATCATCAAGCAGCATCGCTGCTTTTAGCTGCGTTACCAGCCGGTCTTTAAGGAAATTCGCCAAATTTATCCGGTCTTTATCACTTTTTACCTCTTGACTAATGAGCAACAGTGCCATAGATCTTGCTAATCCTTTTCTGAGTTCTCCGCCTGCTTCAGTATAGGTTGCGAGTGTGTTTAGAACAGCGTCCTTTGCTTTTGGTGCGTCCTCTGATTCTGGATCATGGGTACGTCTGAATACATTTAATAATAATTGATGAGCATCTTTGGTTTTATGGACTGCTAATGCCTTTGCGATATCGGCAACAACCTGAAAATCTTCGTCTTTTAGTGCATTGATGAGGGTATTTGTATTGACGTTCTTTAGATTTGGCATTGCTTTTGCTGCTGCGCGTCGCACGTCAACATCATCCGATTTTAATCCTGTCAGGATCTGCGTTTGATAGCTGCTATCACCGAGTCTATAGAGTGTTGTGTAGACTTCCAATTTGAAAGCTTCTGACATATTTGTCAGATCAATTGATTTCAACTTATCTACTGCTTTTTTATCGCCGATTTCACCGATCACACGGATAAGTGTGATCTTGTTTTCGGGCGTAATTGCTGCATCTGTAATTCTGTTCATGACAGGGTCAACAGCTTCAGTTCCCATCTCTGTCAGAATTGATGGGAAATGTTTATGAGCATCAGGGGTTGTTCCATCAGCATAATGGTTTAAGATGACAACTGCAGCCTCTGCCCCCTTATCGGTTAATGCTTGAAACCCGTCTTTTTGTACCTGTGAACGTTTACTGAGAATTTCTATCATTATTGTCATCTCAGCGTTATTCAGTGCGGCTATTCTTTCATTTCTCTGTTGTTTATACTCATCCTCAACCTTTTGTGCTTTTGCTGCTTCCGTTGAAAGTGCATAAGAATAGGCGATGATAAGTAGTGCGCGTGCTTCGTCTCTATCTACCTCATTCTTTTCTGCTTTCGTAAGATGATCGACTGCTTCGATTGCCAGTCCACTCTGGATAAGACTAGCTCTCCCTACCGACAAATGGCTTGGTCCTTTTTGCTGCGTTTTACAGGCAAAGCATGCAAATAAGATTAACATCATCGGAATAATTTTGAAATACTTCATAACCCTTTCTGTTCCTCCTCCATAAGTAATACAGCTATCTATGGTAGCATATATTTTTATACATTTCACAACGTGCGATTAGGAAATCGCACCTACCGAGGTGTGTAAGTTCTCTTTTAATTCAATTATAAAAATACCACATAAATTGAAAAAAGTCAATGAAGATTGTGGTGTGTTTCAACGGTGTCAACTTGGTTTTAAATAAGGAAGGTGGGTAAATGAACTACCCACCTACACAACATTTATGTGACAACCGCACTTATATTTTGTCAAGTTCGCTTAGGACCTGTTCTGCTGTCAACGTATTATCGGGTGGTGCATTCTCTACGTGTTTGAAGGCGATCTTTCCAGATCCGTCAACGATAAAGACACCGCGTGTTGTGATTCCTACTTCTTCAAGTGCCATCCCATATTCTTTTGATACCTCAAGATTCATATCCGAGAGCAGCGGAAAATTGACACCCCCAAGGTCTTTACTCCATGCTTTGTGTGCGAAAGTTGAATCTCGGTTTATGGCGATGACGTCGGCATTTTTGGCTTGTATTGCCTCTAAATTCTCGTTAAAATCCGGTACTTGTTCGGAACACACGGGTGAAAAATCTAACGGATAGAAGAGTATGACCAATTTTTTACCTTGATAATCCGATAATGAAACATCATTTGTATCTTCCTGATCTGTTGATCCTGATAAACTGAAATCAGGAGCAGCATTTCCTATTTCTGCCATTAATAACCTCCTATAGTAACGCAAAAAATGATAAATGAATTTCTATTTAAATGATACCATATATCCGTTAGAAATCCAAATTAAAACGGATGGATATTGGTAAAATTAAGTGACATACCTACCTGTCTTGTGGTATGATATAAATATAGGAGCGTCAAGATATTATAGTATAATGTGATGAGAACACCCTATTTATTATAGTGAAATCTATAATTACTTTTACATCCCTGGTAGGTGCGGTTTCCTAACCGCACCGGATCCGAGCACACCCGTGCGGTTAGGAAACCGCACCTACCGGGGGTGTTCACCTGTTTTTATTTTTTACTATAAATCATTTTTGACAAAGGCATTATCTGATAAGGAGTATTTACTAATGCAGCATAAGGATTTTCTGGTTCCAAATGTTATAGGGCTGAAAACCTACATTGCAAATATAGTTTATTTGATTTTACTGTTCAGTATTCTCACGCCAGCCTTTTCCCAAAGCGATGATCTGTCCTTGTCTAAAACGACGTTTCAACTTCTCCATTCTGCAGACATGGAGGGTGGTATTGAGGCACTTGAAAACGCGCCTCGCTTCTCATCTGTATTGAATGCGCTCAAAGTTGAGGTGAAAGATACAGTGATCATCGGTGCTGGTGATAGTTATATTCCTGGTCCGTTTTTTGCAGCTGCCAATAATCAGAGTCTTCGTGAAGTTTTAGGAAGAGAAGGTTCAGGGCGCGCCGATATTCTGATGCTGAACGCGATGGGTTTCATGGCAGGTGCACTTGGAAACCATGAATTTGATGTAGGCACCGGTACACTGGCAAGTTTGATTGCAGTAGATAGGGAATATGTCGGAACAGCGTTCCCGTTCCTGAGTGCCAACTTAGATTTTAGTTCTGATAGCAATCTCGCTTCGCTTGTTGTTGATCCAGGCCAGGAAGCAAGCACAATTCCGAATAGTATTACTAAGAGTGTCGTTATCACTACGTCTTCCGGTGTAAAAGTCGGTGTAGTCGGTATGACGACACCACGGCTCGGTAGTCTTTCTGTGCCTGGGAATGTCGGAATTGCCCCGGCAGATCCTAACGATATGGTGGCTTTGGCAGCTATCGTTCAAGAATCCGTTGATGCATTAACGATGGCAGGTATCAATAAGATTATTCTTACTGGACACCTTCAACAGATTAGCCTTGATGAAGAAATTGCAGGATACCTCAAGGATGTTGACATTATCATTTCGGGGGTTCAAACACGCTTCTCGCTGATGAAACGGATCGCCTTCATCCCGGTGATATGGCAGACCGTCCCTATCCGATCTTGACGCAATCGGCGTTGAATGAACCCGTTGCAATTGTTGGGACAGATGGTAATTATCGATACGTTGGAAGGTTGGTCGTTGATTTTGACGCTGCAGGTGTTTTAATTCCTGAATCAATTGACGTTACTGTTAGTGGTGCGTTTGTCACGGATGCCCAAGGTGTCTTAGACACCGGTAATGCAGAACCTGCAGCCCGTGTGGTCGAAATTACGGAGGCGGTACGGAATGTTGTGACTATAAAGGATGGCAATATATTTGGACAAACAAGTGTTTACCTGAACGGGAACCGCGGTTCTGTCCGTACAGAGGAGACCAATATCGGTAACTTGATTGCTGAGGCAAATCTTGCTGCGGGGAAACGGGTTGATCCGAACGTAATTGTGTCTTTGAAGAATGGTGGTGGTATTCGCGCCCCAATTGGCGTGTCTGTCTATGGAGAATTGCTCCCACCCCCTGCAAACGCCTTGGTTGGTAAAGCGGTGGGTCAGATTTCGCAGATTGATATTGAAAATACACTCCGGTTCAACAACGGATTAACACTTTTGACTTTAAGCGCAGTGGAACTGCTTGAAGTCATTGAACATGCGGTCTCTGCCTCTGATGCAGGTTCGGTCCCCGGGCGTTTCCCGCAGATTGCAGGTATGGCGTTCAGTTTTGATTCTTCATTGCCAGCGGGATCAAGGGTTCAGTCGCTTGTCATCACCGACGCAGCTGGAAATCCGATGGACACAATTGCGCAGCGTGGTGAAATCGTGGGAGATGCAGATCGCACTTTCCGAATGGTCACGATAACTTTCCTTGTTGATGGTGGAGACGATTATCCTTATGCTAATTTCCCGAATACGAATCGTGTTGACCTTGCTGAGGTGATGACAGAGGAAGAATCTGGTGGACAAGCGACATTTGCTGTTCCCGGTACTGAGCAGGACGCGCTTGCAGAGTACCTTGCGGCGAACTTCTCTGAAATACCTTATGCAATTTCGGATGTTAGTCCTGAGAACGATGAACGCGTTCAGAATCTCGCGCTTCGTGCTGACAGTCTGATAATGCCTGATACGATCGAGGACTTTTTTGACATATCACTCAACACGGGTTTGAATATGATCAGTCTACCGCTGATGCCGAGCACACCTTACACAGCGCGTTCTTTTATGGAAAAAACTGGTGCGACAATGATCATTGAATTGGATGCCACTTCGCAAAAGCTCATCGGATGGACAGCAAATTCTACCGGCGATGGATTTTCTATTGAAGGTGGAATGGGATACATTATCAACGTTTCTAAACCGAAGACTGTCCGTTTCAGTGGTCGTGCTTGGCAAGGCAGTACCTCATCGGTAGCGGCTCCGAAGCATCCGTTAATTCCTAAACCGTGGGCATTTGTCCTCCGCGCTCATCTTGAAGGTATCAGTGGCGTGAAACTCGCTGTCTATAACGGACACACCAGAGTCGCTGAGGCGGTTGAGAGTAACAATTATCATGCTGCTTGGTTAGATATGAACCGTGAATCGGTTGTCTCAGTTGGTGACACGTTGAGGATTGAAGTGCGGGACGCAACCGGTGTTCTGATACGTACGCTTCAACAGAAAATCAGTGTCGTGGACGTTCGCCGTGCCTTCACGGAGCTGCGTCTCACGTCTGCTGACTTAATCCCGAAACGGACTGTATTGCTTGCGAATTATCCGAATCCTTTCAATCCTGAGACGTGGATACCTTATCATCTCTCAAAACCAGCGAAGGTTACGTTAACTATTTATGGCGCAAACGGTTCGGTTGTTCGGACACTGGCATTAGGACATCAATCAGCAGGAATTTATCAAAGTCGTAGCCGTGCTGCGTATTGGGATGGTAAGAATAAGGCAGGTGAGTCAGTAGCAAGTGGAATCTATTTTTACACTTTATCCGCAGGTAATTTTACTGCAACGCGTAAGATGTTGATACGGAAATAGTCGTCAGTTGGTAAACAATAGTGATCTATTCATAATCACTCTATATGCTCTATATGGAGGTTACTGTGAAAACGCAAATGGTCTTTGTAATCCAATTATTACTGATTATCCTGATCGGTTTACCGATCAGTTTGGCACAAGAAGAAGTCATTATTGAAATATCTGAAGAGGATGAGGTATTAGACCCAGAACCTGAATTTATTCCAGCCACAAACGCAGTTGACCGCATGGTTCGGCTTATCTATTTAGTACCAAATGACCGAGAACCGCAACCCGATTTTGATGCTAAATTTGATGCGTTGATTAAGGAAACACAAAAGTTCTTTGCTGATGAGATGGAACGTCACGGATATGGCAGGAAGACTTTTAGATTCGAAGCAGATGAAAACGGAGAGGCAATCGTACATCGTATTAAAAGTAAACAAGATGATCAGCATTTTCAGGAATGGTCAAGGGATCCTAAGGCAGCCAGAGAGTATTTTGGCGATGACTATGATCTTAAGAAGTATGTTTTCTTAGAGGCAATTGATGTTAGCACAGGGCGATTGAGTTCACTGGGATTTTGCGGAATTTTTAGTGGGGGAATAGCATCGGTCCCTGCGTCAGGTCGTTGTTTTGATGTCAATACAGTTGCACATGAACTCGGACATGGGTTTGGATTAACACACAATTTCAATGATGATATTTACATAATGTCTTATGGTGGGTACAGGAAGAGTGTAATATCTGCTTGTGCTGCGGAATGGTTGGATGTTTCTCCTCATTTCAACACTGACAAAGCGATAAATTCGAACAAAAATACAAGTCTTCAGATGCTATCAAGTTCTTATGATACAACATTGCCTTATGCGCTACAATTAAGGTTTGAAGTAAATGACACAGATGGGTTACATCAAGCACTACTAATTACAAGGGGTGAAGCAAACTTTTCTCAATATGTAGATTGCAAATCGTTACAAGGCACTCAAGATATTATTGAATTTACAACAACTCATCCGTTAAGGATTGCAACGATCATTGTAATAGACAAGCAAGGCAACGTGCTAAATCAAGGTTTTGATATAGTGAATACATTGAAAACTCCGGATTCAGAAATTGCCCTGATACCCGATACAAACTTAACTTCAGCAATAAACAATGCATTAGGGTATGCCTTAGAAAAACCGATCACAATATTTGATTTGTCAAGACTCCAGCAATTAGATGGTCAGGATTACGGTATAAAAGACATCACTGGACTTGAAGAGGCTGTGGGACTAAGGGAACTTAATCTGAATCAAAATCAGATACAGGACATAAAGCCTCTATCAAACTTAACATTACTTAAAACCTTGTTGATTGATGGTAATCCGATCCAAAACGTAACACACTTGACAAAACTGACGCGATTAAATACATTGTTTCTTGATGATACCGGTATAAACAACTTGACACCTCTATTAGCTCTCACTAACTTAAGAGTCCTATTACTGCGTAGAAATGGAATTACGGACATCACTCCACTTAGCAAACTGCCACACTTAACATATTTAGATCTTGATAATAATGATATCCGAGACATCAGTCCCTTGGAAAGATTAACACAGTTGGAGCAGTTATCTCTTAGGAATAACCAGATTCAGAATATTCGTCCGCTTACAGGATTGGTATCGCTTACACAATTATATCTTGACAACAATCAAATCACCGACATCAGTCCCCTGGCACAAATGAAGGAATTAAAGACCTTATATCTACCAGATAACCAGATTCGTGATGTGAGTCTATTAGCAGAAATGACAAATCTTGAATACATAGTCCTTCATGGAAATCTGATTAACGATAGAAAACCCCTCCTTGCACTTCTACGAAAAAATCCAGAAATAAAAATATATATCAAGGAAGAGAATGGGGCTTTGCCAGTCACATTATCATATTTCCAAGCAGAAAATACCGATGCAGGTGTTGTCCTCAAATGGACAACCGAATCGGAGTTGGACAATGCGGGTTTCTACATCTATCGCAGTCTAACAAAAGATGGCAAGTTCAAAGTCGTCAACCCGACAATGATTCGAGGCGCAGGTACTACAGGTGAACGCAACGAATATACGTGGACAGATACCACTGCTAAACCGAATACCGTCTACTATTATCGGATAGAGGATGTTTCACATGCTGGTGAACGTGAGAAGTTAGCCACCGTCCGCTTGCGTGGGTTTGTATCTGCAACCGGCAAACGGACGACAAGGTGGGCGGATTTGAAAGCAATAAATGGATCTCATTGAAAAGAGAGTACATCAAAAGGAAATTGAGGGAAGTAAATGAAAAATAAAAAAATATTGTCCTTTCTCATCTTTTTATTTATCGTTGTTGGTCTTGTCGTATTTTTCATTTCTCGTCCACAACCAGAGGAATTGTTGCCGCAGAAATTTGCGACACTACCAGAAAAACCAAAACTCATCGCGGAATATAATCACGGTACAAGAATCTATTCTGTAGCAATTTCACCATCAGACCCCTCCATAATAGGGTTGGCAGATGTTAATGGCACCATAAAGTTGTGGAATAAAAATCTAACAGATATACCCGCTGCTGTTCTGAACCACCCAGGACAGTATGTATCTATTGATTTTTCACCCACAGGAGAATTGCTTGCAAGTGCATGTCGTTATGGCAACTTAGTATTATGGGACGTTGCTTCAAGAAAGAAAATCATTACGCTTGAGTCATCATACACCCAATTTGCTTTTTCACCAGATGGAAATCAACTTGCCACAGTTCGAAATAAATTGAGACTCTGGGATATACGGAATCTAAAGAAAATCAAAGAGATTGATACTTTACCTTTCAACGAAGGGCATAATACTGAAGGATGGGCGAGTGCAGTTGACATATCATCCAATGGTAAATGGGTAGCCATCGGTTATTCCCACGGAGCGATAAATGTATGGAATCTTCATACGAAACAACTTATCAAAAAATTAGAAACATCCTTTTATCAAATGAATTTTCTAAAGTTTTCGCCAGACAACAGATTCCTGACAGCAGGAGGGCCTGTGCTTTTCACGGATAAGAATGGAAAGGAATGGGTAAGTAATGGTACTAACGGTTATATCATGTGGGATCTGTCAAGTTGGCAACGTCACGGCGGAGTGCAACGTGGAAACATTGATAAAATAGTGTTTTCCCCAAATGGAAAGATGTGCGTCAGTGCAAATGATGAACCTTATTCAGGAAGAGGCGTTGAACTTTGGGCGGTTGAGACTGGTGCTCCAATCACTTTTCTACCGACACAGGCAAATGATGCAGAATTTTCAAAAGATGGGAATTACCTCCTCACTGGCGGATGGGACGGCATTGTACAAATGTGGCAACTTACACCACAACAATTAAAATTGGATAATACGCCAGACGATGTAGTGCGGATAGTTTTTTTGCTAACAGAAGAAAAAGAACCTTCTCCAAACATAACACAAAAATTAGATAAAATGATCAGAAAGGCACAAAAGTTCTATGCAGATGAAATGGAACGCCACGGATTTGGTAGAAAGACGTTCAAGTTTGAAGTCGACCAAAATGGAAAAGCCAAAATCTATCTTATCAAAAAAGACCAAATCAAGAATTTTGATTTGTCAAACTACCTCTGTATTGTTGTTATAGAGGGTGATATATCTACCTATCTACCAGACTTTAGCATACATCTTCCAGAAAACAGAAATATATTTCCATATACCAGTATTGATCCTGGGATATATGGAGCCTATGGAACAACATACGGTGAAATTGTTCCTGTGTATACAAACAAAACCAAGTACGACTGGAAGACTATAGCACATGAACTCAAGTATGCATTTCCCAGGTTAAATTGGAGACACCGTGTGTATAAGTATGAGCGAAACGCTGTAAAACGTTTCTTCTCCCACCTAAACAGCAAAATGCCGTGGGGCAAAGTTAGGGTAGAAGTATCCAAATGTGAGGCAGAATGGCTGGATAAGTGTCGTTTCTTCAATCCAGACCAATCATTCTTTGATAAACCAACTAAGATCACACTAAATGTCTCGCATATAGATACGACAATGTCCCGGAACTTACAATTTGATGTATCTGATGAAGATGGGGTACATCAAGTTCAATTGTTTTCTCCAATGAATCCCAATTTACAGTTCAATAAGAACAATCTTCAAGGTTGTCGCTTGTTGAACGGTAAAAAGGTTGCATCTGTTGAATTTGAAATAACTGATCCCGATATAAAAGAGGTCGAACTACGAATGATTGACATGCTTGGCAACACCGCATCACAAGGATTTCGTATTAAGGATGAAACATCAGAACCCGATAAAAAGCAGTAAGATATACAAGAAAGGAGAACAGATGTCTAAGAGAATAGCAATTTTCCCCGCAAGTTTTGACCCTGTCACTAATGGACACGCGGATTTGATTGATCGCGTTTGTAAACTTGATGTTTTTGATGAACTTGTCGTCGTTATCGGTGTGAATCCTGCAAAACCGGAACGTTTCACGCTTGAGGAGCGTATCCAGATGCTTGAAGAGGTTATCAAACCTTATCCGAAGGCTACTATTGATGGGTATGCTGGATTGACTGTGCATTATGCGCAAGCGTGTGGTGCGTGCTCAATTATCCGCGGATTACGCGAGATTTCCGACTTTGAATGGGAATTCAAAATGGCCCGGATGAATCAGCAGATTGCCCCGGAGATAGATACGCTCTTTATGGTTGCTAACACACAATATGCACATATCAGTTCAACGCTCGTGATGGAAGTTGTGGAGATGGGACAAGGCAAGGTGAGTGAAGATAAGTTGCTGGAGATGGTGCCGCCGATTGTTGTGGAATATATCAAACGTAAGTTTCATGTGTCGTAGGTTGGGAGCAATATAAACCGTTCTCTTATATGTGCCGTGCCCTGATGTTAATATTTAAAACCGATTGTCTAAACTTATGCTCACATTGAATCCGGGTGAATTGACACCTGACCCGTGTACGCGATACCGACGATCCCATAGGTTTTCAAGTGTTAACGTTAGACTTGAATGACCGAATAGTTTGACCCCACCTTGTAGGTTGAGTGTCCACCATGCGGGTGTGCCTGCATCAACTGCATTTCCATTATCATCAAATTCAACTTCTGCGGGATCCCGTGTTTTTCCTTGTATTCGTGGATCGCGTATGTCACTACGATTTAACCTTCTCTGTTCGGCAGCACCGCGTACAAAGAGGGTTCCCCAATAGTTCGTATTGACCGGATTCCACTGGATGCCGATGATTCCGTTTAATGGCGGTTCTCTACGGGTGTGTGCTTCCCACGGCTTCTCTGGGTCCGGTTCTACACCGTTAATCAATAGCACTTCGCCACGCATGAAGGCAACATTTCCAAAGATAGAGATAGCTGAATCAATCGGTACTAAACCTGCTATTTCAACACCCTGAAATTGTACTTTGTCGACGTTGTCAAAGACAAGCACATCAATTCCGTCATATTCATTAATTAGTGCTTGGTGGAGTTGCGGTATTTTACCATCATCGTATACCTCTTGGACAGGTCGGCGTGCAACCAAACCGTTGACTCTGCTGTGGAACACAGTAAGTGTTCCCCGAAAGTTAGTATGGTCTACTTTGAACCCGCCCTCAACTGTCCACGAAGTCTCAGGATTAAGATCGGGACTCGGTGCGGTAACCCCTTCATTGGTGACTTCAACTGCTGTTGTATCATTGAGTGAAGGTGCGCGAAACGCTGTAGCGATATTACTTACAAGGTTCACCGAATTTGTCAGACCGATAACTACGCCAGCACTTCCTGTTAAACTACTGTCAAGTTCATTAAATACGTCAAAGTCCTTTGCCCGGATTGAAAGATCGGCATGGGTTTGATAAACTGTTGCCCGTCCGCCGAGTGTCAGTTCAACTTTATCGTGAAGTGTTATTTCATCTTGTAGATATAGACTTGCATCCCAAAACTGGGAACCGTCAATGAACCGTGCAAGGTTGTCGTCAATAGTGACATTCCCTTCAGCATCAGTTCTTTCGGTTTGGCTCTGCAGGGTATCAAAATAGAATTCACCACCCCCAACAATCCGCTGCTTTGGTAAGACAGAACTAACGACTTGTGCACTTAGACCGATGGTATTTACCGTATCGTTTCTATGTCTGCGGGAATCCGCATCACGTTGCACTTCATTGCGTCCCTCTTCTTGACGGTGAAAAGAAGCGGTTACACGGTACTGATCTATACTATCACTTTCAGGGTTTGCAAGGTAAGTAGCATAAACGAGGTCTCTATTTTGCGGTTCAAAATAGAATTCGTCAAATGCCTGGGGTGCAATCTTATCATATCGGGGTGTCTGTGGTTGTCTCCACATCTGATAGGCGACGTTGATCGTGCTTGTATCGTTGAGTTGATACGCGATTTTTGCATCTGCATCATACGCCTGCCAGTTTAAAGGTCCTTCATCGTCAATGAGCCATGTTTCTGGGATGTTATCTTTTGATAATTTTCGGAGATCGTCGTAGGTATAGAGTTCTGTGTTACTTGGCATTTCACTCACGATTTCATATTTACGGTTTTTATAATGGAGGTCGTAGCCATTGCCAGAGTTTATATCTCCGTAGTATCGCAGACCACCGCCAATACTGAATCCGAACTGTCTGCTGTTTCCTGTCACCTCTAATCTACCGAGTCGTTCTTGTGTAGCTGATGAATACCGAGCGAGCACTCGTGGAGAGATCGTCCAGTTTTCCTGTGATGCATCAAGTGGAATATCTTTCGTAAAGAAACTAACAACACCCCCCATCGCGCCGCTTCCATACAAGACAGAACTTGATCCGAGTAGTACCTCAGCCTTTTCTATTATCTCCGGTGCAATAGTTGCTGTGTATTGATTCGGTCCTGAACGAAATGTTGAATTATTGAGACGTACCCAATCAACTTGTATGACCGTCTGATAGCCTGTTAAGCTTCGTAACATCGGTGAACCTTGTCCGACTGTTGTCTCTTGTGCGATAGCACCTACGACATCTTGTAGGAGGTTAGACGCGTGTTCTGCGTTGGATCTCTCAAACTGTTTTTGGTCAAGAACAGTAATAGCGTTTGGTGTTTTATAGGGGGATTTTACTGCGCGTGTAGCGGTCACTGTAATTTCTGGCAGTTGTACGATTTCATCGTCGCTCGTTACTTCACTGTCGGTATGACCGTCCGCGTAGACTTGCGGCCCCCAACTTAGTGCACAACCCAAACTTATTACTAAAAAAAGATAAAGTGTTTTTCGCATTTTTATATATTCCATTTTTTGTCGTTCTAACGTGAGTTTGATAAATGTAGCGCAAACTTTCAGTTTGCGAAGATGTGCCACAAACTGAAAGTTTGTGCTACAATTTCACGCCTCTCGGATACGAAAGGGTGTGAGTGAACGCAACCGAAATGATTAATCAAGCTCACGTTTCTAAAATATTGTGTCCGTAAATGTAATATTATAAACTTCACTTTTCTTACTTGTGCAAATTTTATGCCATATATAATCCTAACATAAACCGATAATTTTAATCAGTTTTTGACAGAATTTGGACTATAGTGTTCATTTTTTGGACAGTTGGCAAATTGTTAGGACAGATTCTTTCAATACCTTCGCCATTTTTTAGTGCCTTTGAGATTTTTGCTGAAGCGTTTTTAATTGTCATAGATCCTGATTTGACAATAGAAATGACTTTCAGCAGACTGACAATAAAGGCTATATGCACAATCAAGGATGAATGTGCTACAAAGAAATGCACAATCTAACAGAATGTGCTACAAAGAAATGCACAATCTAACAGAATGTGCTACAAAGAAGATGCACAATCTAACAGAATGTGCTACAAAGCAGATGCACAATCAAATATGAATGTGCTACAAAGAAGATGCACAATCTAACAGAATGTGCTACAAAGATGCACAATCAAGGATGAATGTGCTACAAAGAAGATGCACAATCTAACAGAATGTGCTACAAAGAAGATGCACAATCAAAGATGAATGTGCTACAAAGAAATGCACAATTTCAAGTGAGAAGTCAAATTAATGTAAATCAGTGATGTGGGTTTTGGCACAATTAATTCCTTGCATTTTGTTATGGGTCATGGTAACTTTATACTAAAATGAAGTGAATGAGGAACATATATGTCAAAACAGAAGTTAAGATTCGGTTTTATAGGATGTGGTGGAAATTCGCGAGGACACGGACGTAGTGTCTCTGGTGTTGAAGATGTAGAAATCGTAGCACTTGCTGACCCGAGCGAAAATGCTCTCAAAGCATTCAAGGAAACCGTCGGTTTAGATGATTCTGTCCCTACTTATGCTGACCACGATGAGATGTTGGCAGCTGCTAAACCGGATGCGGTCGTTATTAGCTCACCACACGGTCTGCATTTTGAACATATCATGTCAGCACTGGAAGCAGGTTGCCACGTGCATACCGAAAAACCTATGGTCTGCACAGTCGAACACGCTAAACAGGTGATGGCAAAAGTCGAAGAGACCGGTCTGCACCTGATGATCGGTTATCAACGGCATTTGAGTCCTACCTATCAATACTGTCGTAATGTCGTTCAGAGTGGTGAACTCGGTAAAGTTAATTTTGTTGCTGCACATCAATCACAGAACTGGTATCGCAACCAACAAGGAAAATGGCGGCAGGACCCATTTCTCGGAGGCGGTGGTCAGTTAAACGATTCTGGTAGCCATCTTATTGACATTCTTCTCTGGGTGTTGGAAGCCAGTCCAGACACAGTGTTTGCAATAATTGATAATCTTGATATTGAGGTAGATGTCCTCACTGCAATGTCAATTAAATTTGATACGGGTGCGTTGTGTAATATCAGTATTGTTGGACATGCACACGGCGGCGTTCAAGAAGACTTTTCTATCTGGTTGGAGGAGGGAGGACTTTTTCTACGCGCAGGTCAACTCTATCGTCAAGGACAAGGGGGAAAACCGACTCCTGTTGATAGTGCTGATTTGCCTAAAGGTGGAAATAAAGATGTCGCTTTCATTGAGTTGATACGGGGTGAACGTACGGATAATCCGATTGGCGTTGAAAACGGATTGCGTGTTATTCAACTCACCGAGGCTGCCTGGCAATCTGCGGACCTTGGTAGACCTGTTAAGGTGGATCTGAGTTAAGGAGCGGAAGAAGGAAGGGTGACCAGGATTTTCAGGATTTTCAGGATTTGATCAGGATAAGAGGGAAGGGTGGAAGGGTGACCAGGATTTTCAGGATTTTCAGGATTTGATCAGGATAAGAGGGAAGGGTGGAAGATTGGAAGAGGGAAGGGTGGAAGGTTGAAAGGGTGGAAGAGTGGAAGGGTGGAAGGGTGGAAGGGTGGAAGATTGGAAGGATAGAAGGATAGGAGTTTGGAAGTGTTGGATGTCCAAAACCTCAGCAAATCCATTGACAAGAAGCGATTTCTCTCAAATCTTACTTTTCAGGTGGGAACAGGGGAGTCCCTTATTCTACTCGGTGAAAACGGTGTGGGTAAGACCCTTCTCATCAACATTTTGGCAACGCTTGTTGAACCGACATCAGGTACTGTTTCTATTTTTGAAATGAATGCGTTTAGAAACTTGAAACAGGTGCGTTCACATATCGGATATATACCGGTTGCGTTTGAGGGGTATCCTGAGTTATCCGTAGTTGATTACCTCAATTTTTTCGCTTCTGCTTACAAATTAGAGAAACAGGAACGTGCTGCTGCCATTGATACAGTGCTTGAATTAATGGACATTCAGCATCTCCGAGACACTTTAATTGGTGTTTTGTCAAGTGGGGCAAGGCAACGTCTTTTGTTTGCGAAAACTTTTCTTCACGAACCGATGTTGTGGTTACTTGATGAACCGTTAACCCCGTTAGACCCGCGTGGACAAATTGAGATGTTAGAATTACTGCGTGAACTTCAAACAATGGGTAAAACACTCGTCATTGCAACCAATCGCTTGGAGGATGTGTATAAACTTTGTGGGATTGGTGCTGAGGTTTCATCGAAGAGGGACTATCTCGGCATTCTCAAAGATGGTAAATTTGCTGTATTGAATACTATAGGTAAGTTGCAACAAGAACAGATAGCAAAGAATGAATCAGAAGACCTTAAGCCGAATTGGCTTGCTGAACTATATTTGGAGGTTACAAAATCGTAATGTCAGATATTGGACAATTCTTTCACGAAAACGGATACTATTTTGCCAAAGGTGTCTACTCACCTGATGAAGTTAGAGTTATGGAAAATGACTTTGATCGCGTGGTAGACCAGTTGGTTAAAAGCGATGAGAACATCAATGCGCGTTGGGGTGGTAGGTTGATGGATGCCCTTGATGGCGGTGAATCTATTATTATCCACACGCATAATATACAGAGTTTTTCTGGTGTATGGTTGCA
The DNA here is from genome assembly GCA_022828145.1 of Candidatus Poribacteria bacterium. GTDB lineage: Bacteria > Poribacteria > WGA-4E > WGA-4E > WGA-3G > MSPOR6. The sequence goes on from JAJEJA010000043.1 coordinate 90,936, forward strand.
GGCATTCCTACAAGAGAATTTTCTTGATACGACTGAAGCCATTCTCGGACCGGATATTATGTTGCACCATTCAAAACTTTTCTGCAAACCGCCTGAGAAGGGTTCACCATTTCCGATGCATCAGGATTGGCAGTATTTTCCATCTGTCAAGGATAGTATGATCGCTGCTATCATATATGTATCAGATGCCACGGATGAGATGGGCTGCGTTCGCGTATATCCCGGTTCTCACAAAGAACTTGGTCGGACTGATGGCATGATGGGTAGTGGACAGAACGAAGAGATCACTGATAGATACCCGATTGAGAATGCTACGGTATTAGAGGCGGAAGCGGGAGATGTGCTTTTCTTTAGCTATTTCACACTACACGGTTCAATGCCGAATAGGTCAAAAAAGATGAGGAAGAGTGTTCTTGTTCAGATGCTTGCAGGTGATGATCAGATTCAAGATGAAAATCGACATACCAACGTGCAGTTAGTGTTACGGGGTTGGAATCACTTCGCTACTCGAGCTTCTGTTGGCAGGATTCGGTAAGGTGCCGCTATCAGGACATCAAAAAGGTTCTTTAGACGTATTAGCAGAGGGATTTGATATGGAAAATCAAACAATTCTCAGCAAGGAACATATTAAACAGAGTCTGGTAGACAATCGAGAGACCTTGCGAAAATACGGTGTCAAGCGGATCGGCTTGTTCGGATCTTATGTGCGCGGGACAGCAACTGCTAAGAGCGACATTGATTTCATCGTTGAACTTGAGAGATTAACCTTTCGAGACTACATGGGGTTAGCACTTTTTCTTGAAGATCTGTTTAAAAGGGACGTTGACCTGGTTACTGTTACCTCTATCAAACCGCGTCTAAAACCTTATATTGAAAAAGAGATAGAATATGTCCCGAATCTATAGTTTATATCTCCAGGATATAATAGAAGCATCTGAACGTATTACATCTTACGTTAAAGGAGTTGCCTATAGTGAATTTGAAATGGATCAGATGCGGATTGACGCGGTTATCCGAAACCTTCAAATCATCGGTGAAGCAGTCAAGAAACTCCCCGATTCAATCCGGGATAGATATCCCAATATTGCATGGCAGGAAATTGCGGGGTTAAGAAACAGAGTGACACACGTATATTTTAATGTAGATATTAATATTATTTGGGACGTAGTGCAATCTGAACTGCCGCTGTTGCAGACACAAATTCAACAAATCCTTGAAGATATAAGTGAATAATATCATTCTATCCTACGATTCAAGGATTCTGAGGACATCACATTAGATGGTGATTATTCAGGTCAAGTTAAAAAGGAGAAATAAATGATAAGAGTCGCAAAAATTAGTATGGCGCATGTTCACGCTGGCGGATACGCACGACAGATCCACGAAAATCCCGAAACCGAACTCGTTGCGGTTTGGGACGAAGAGGGCTTTGATCATGGTGGGGGTGGAAAAGGTGCTGCTGAAAATTACGATGTACCGTTCTATACCGACCTTGATGAGGTGTTAAGTCGTGATGATGTTGACGCAGTGGCAGTTGATGCAGTAACATCTGATCATCCGCGGGTGATGATTGCTGCCGCTGAAGCGGGTAAACATATATTCACGGAAAAAGCACTGGCTATTACGGTGGCAGAATGCGATCAGATTATTGAAGCAGTTGAAAAAGCGGGTGTGAAATTCATGATTTCGCTTCCTTCTCGCGCGAATGCTGAGATCCTGTTTGCAAAGAAAGCGATTGATGATGGACTGCTCGGTGATATAACGTTCGGCAGAGGACGGATTGCACATTCCGCTGCGCTTGATAAATGGTTCAGTGGCACAAGTGCATGGTTTGCTGACCCTGTCCGTGCGGGTGGTGGTGCACTTTTTGATTTAGGTTGCCACCGCGTTGATGTTATACGATGGTTGATGGGGGAACCGAAAAGTGCAATCGCTAAGATAAATAACTTCACAGGCAATTTTCCGATTGATGATAACAGCGTCTCGGTTGTGGAATTTGCGAACAAGGCACTCGGTGTGATTGACGTTGCCTGGACACATCGCTCCGGTCCGAATATGCTTGAGATATACGGCACAGAAGGTTCGTTTGCTGCGGGACACGGTGAGATGCATTTTCAGACGCGAAAACTCTCCGATGAAGATCGGACAAAATACGTTGCGGATGCACCAGCAGCACCACCGTCACCGATGCAGCAGTGGATCAACGCTATCCTTCGCGATGAACCGATGACGATCACTATTCAAGATGGACGTAATTTGACAGAATTGATGCAGGCATTCTATATGTCCTCTGAACAGGGGAAAGCGATAGAATTTCCGCTGTAAGTTAGTTATCTTTAAGGCACAATCAGACTTTCAATTATACACCAAAAATATTGGGAAGGAACTTGAAATGATTCAGACAGCTTATCAAGAGACATATCGTCCACAGTATCACTTCACACCGAAAACGAACTGGACTAACGATCCAAATGGACTAATCTACTACAAAGGGGAATATCACCTTTTCTTTCAACACAACCCATTCGGTATCAACTGGGGAAACATGACATGGGGCCACGCTGTTAGTCCCGATCTTGTTCACTGGAAACAGTTACCGCATGCTATACATCCGGATGAACTGGGAACTATTTTTTCAGGTTCGGGTGTTGTGGATTGGAATAATACAGCTGGTTTTCAAACAGGAGATGAAGCAGTGCTTGTCGTCTTCTATACTTCGGCTGGAAGTCACGCTCCCGAAAAAGTGCCATTCACACAGAGTATCGCCTATAGCAACGACCGTGGACGGAGTTGGACGAAATATGATGGCAATCCTGTGATTGAGCATATTGTCGCAAGCAACCGAGATCCAAAAGTGATTTGGCACGAGCCGACGCAAAAATGGGTGATGACGCTCTTTCTTGATGGAAACGATTTTACATTCTTCGGTTCAACAAACCTTAAGGAGTGGGAACGACTTTCAGATATTAAGATTCCTGATGGTGAATGTCCTGACATTTTTGAACTCCCTGTTGATGGCAACCCAGATAATACCAAATATGTGTTTTGGGGTGCTGGTGGAAAATACTATGTCGGTGATTTTGATGGTAAAACTTTCACGCCAGATGGAGAATCGCAACGGGCAGATTACGGTAGGAATTTTTACGCTGCACAGACATGGAGTGATATTCCTGATGCTGATGGTCGACGGATTCAGATTGCATGGATGAATGGCAGCAATCCACCCGAAATGCCGTTTAATCAGCAGATGAGTTTCCCATGTGTGTTGACTCTTCACTCAACAGATGATGGTATCCGTTTGCATCGCGAACCGGTAACTGAAATAGAGAATATTCACGACTACACACATGCATGGCGTAATGTTCCGTTAAATCCTGATGAGAATCTTTTGGCTGGTTTGACAGGTGAGTTGTTTGATATTCGTGCTGAGATAGAACTCAACGATGCATCAGCTGTAGGATTCAATATCCGGGGTCAAGATGTGCGATATGATGTCGGTGAAAGCCAGTTGACGTTCCTTGAAAGGAGTGGCCCTCTTACGGCACAAGACGGTAAAATTCAACTCCAGATTTTGGTGGATCGTATCTCTATTGAAGCATTTGGGAATGCGGGTGCACTCTCAATGACATCGTATTTCGTGCCAGATTTAGAAAACGCGGACATCGGGGTTTATGCCGAGGGCGGTTCTGCGAGACTCGCCTCGTTGAAAGTGCATGAGTTGAAATCCTCGTGGGTCTAAACATAAATCCACTGTCTGAATGCTATGCGTATATCGTTGCGATAAGGTTGCGTTTACCACCTTGATTGCGGAATTCGCATAGATAAATTCCTTGCCATACGCCTAAGTTCAGACGATGGTCAGTAATCGGGATGGTAATCGAAAAACCGACAAGAGACGCTTTGATGTGTGCTGGCATATCATCGTCTCCTTCTATCGTGTGTTTATAGAAAGGTTCACGCTCCTTGATCAGTTGGTCGAAGCTATTGGCAAAGTCTTCTCGCACGGTTGGGTCAGCATTCTCATTGATTGTTAAACCTGCTGAGGTATGGTGAATAAACAGGTGCAGAATTCCGGTTTTTGGTAAATCCTCAAGAGATTTCAAGACTTCATCGGTGATAAGATGGAAACCGCGAGCGTATTCTGGTAACGTTATTTCATATTGTTGTATCATTTTGCGTTGTTCCAGCCCTCATTATGATGATATATGGTTATAGAGTCTACCTTAGACACTACCCCCTTCCTATATAGAGTTGTTCCACAGGTAATACTGTTGCTTCTAACATGTTCATATTGGGGGGTAGCGTTGCCATAAGGACGGCGGCTTGTGCGAGGCCATCAACATCCATCATCGGTTCAGATGGGGGTTGTGGACGATTCTGTACACGTTCAACAAAGGTATTCCCAGGTTGTAAACAACTTGCAGTAATACCGTGCGGTCTACCTTCCAATGCTGTCACTTGTGTCAATCCCCAAATGCCAAATTTACTTGAACTGTAAGGGGCACTATTCGGTCTTACCCGATGTGCAGAAATACTTCCGATGTTAATAATCCTACCGCCTTCGCCTTGTGCTTTCATAATCCGCATCGCTTCACGAGAACAGAGAAAAGGTGCGCGTAGATTTACACCGATGACTTTGTCCCACGCTTCTGTAGACAGTTCGTCTATCGGTCCACCATCAAACGCGCCTGCATTGTTCACAAGGATATCTAAACGATTATACTCATTCATGGCTTTTTCAAAGAGTGCTATAATCTGTTCTTCATCGGTAACATCGGTTGGTACAGCGAGGACTTTGGCCCCTCTGTTTCGGAGTTCTTCTGCGGTTTGTGTGAGTAAGGCTGCATCTCTTGCAGCGATAGTCAAACTTGCGCCTTCAGCGGCAAATCCTTTTGCTATACCTTTTCCGATGCCTCTGTTGCCACCCGTTATAATCGCCACTTTTCCATTTAATTGACCCATTACGACTTCTCCTTTGATAGTTTGAGCAATATTTTCTCTGTTCTAACGGCTTGCACACGATCCCCTGCGAGTCTTAATGCGGATAAATGTGCTTGTAAAAAATCTAAATCTTCAGGTGTATCTACGTCATACCACACTGGCAAGAGTTTCAGCTTTGCGTTTATTTTATGAATACGTTCTACTGTCTGCTGAAAGACATGTTTTGTACTCCATGCGATTCCCTCATAGATAGTGGGAAGTACGGCAGTTAGGTTCTGATTAGAAAGACCGATAAGATAATAACCCCCATCCACACTCGGTCCGATAACTACATCACAAGTGTCAAGTGCCTCAACGGCTTGTGATATATAGACAAGGGGCACTGTTGGACTGTCCGAACCCGTGATAATGATCTTTTTGTATCCGTTTTCTGATGCCCAATGTGTTGCCGATGTTAGCCGTTGTCCGAGACCATCTCCTATTTGGGGTATGTAAGTGCCAGCGTCACCGATGATAGCTTGTAAGTCGGGTTGACTCCCTTCAGGTGTATAAGCAATGATCAGGTCTATCGTTGATAGTTTTGATAGTGTTTCGCACCAATCTGTTAGGAATGCTCGGTATAATGCGGTAGCCTGTGCAGCAGACAATCTTGGGATAAGTCGTGTTTTGACATGATTCGGTATCGGATTTTTTGCAAAAACTATGACACAATTACGCACTGCGCCTTACCCACAACGTTGTTATACTTTTTCGAATATATCTGGATAGTTTGATGTAATCCCTTGAACGCCGTAAGAGAGCAATTCCTGTATACGCTCAATATCGTCCACTGTCCAACACCATAGTGTGATACCCCGTCTTCGGACTTCATAAGCAAATTCTGGTGTTATAAGTTCGTGATGCACATTGAGAACATTACTACCGATTAGACAGAGTTTCTGACACAATTGGATTGGACAGCCACTTCCGTTGCGACCACTGCTCAACAAACCTGTTGAGATTTTCGGTTCTACACTACGAACGGTTTCTATGGCTGAAAAATCAAATGAGATGATTATCACCTGGTTAAGTACATCCATCTCACACACAATTTCTACAACCCGTTTGGTAATTGTCGTGTCCTTTATTTCTAAAACGGATATTGTTTTGTCAGCAGCAAATGTCAATACTTCAGAGAGTGTTGGAATAGTTTCCCCTGCAAACTTCTGATCAAACCAGGATCCTGCATCCGCCTGTTTTATTTTCTTTAAGGCTGTCTGTTTTATTAATCCGTTCAGGTCTGTTGTTCTATCCAACGTAGAATCATGTATCACAACAATCTGATTGTCGACCGTGCCGTGTAGATCTAATTCAATAGCATCCACACCGATCTCAATTGCGGTCTTAAAAGCTGTGAGTGTATTCTCTGGTGCTATTCCTGATGCACCGCGATGTGCGATACGTATGAAATCGGTTTTGTGAGATATTTTGTTAGTTACTTTCATTAAGCTTACTGGCATTAAGGTTACTGGTATTTAGATGTTGATTTATTTTTTTTGATAGGGTCGTTCGGCTGATACCGAGTAATTCAGCTGTTTTGCTGTAGTTATCTGAACATTCAGTCAAAGCCAGTTGAATGAGGGTTTTGTCCAAGAGTGATACTATTTCGTTGTATATGTCAATTTTACCTTCAGCGATAGCTGTTTTCGTGATTTCTTGTAGAACAGTTTTGAGAGAGGTATCTAAATGTGTGGTGTCAGGTTTGTTTATGCTGCGACCTGTTTGTATCTCAATTGGTAAATGCTCGGGTAGAATTACATCTGATCGGGAAAGGGCAGCTGCGCTTCTAATGCAGTTTTCTAATTCTCTAACATTTCCGTACCAAGGATATTTCATTATCAGTTCCATTCCATTATCGGAGATCCCGCGAATTGATTTGCCGAGTTCTGTTTGTGTAAGTTGCAAGAAATGTGAGACAAGCAATGGAATATCTTCCTGTCGTTCACGTAAGGGGGGTAGATGTATTGAAATGCGTTTAAAGCGGTAGTAGAGATCGGAACGAAATTGACCAAGTTCAACCAATCGTGCGAGTTCTTGATTCGTTGCGGCTAACACGCGGACATCTACTGTTCGTGTCTGCGTCCCGCCTAATCTTTCAATTTCTTGGGTTTGCAATGTGCGTAATAGTTTAATTTGCAATGCTGGGCTCATGTTCGCGACTTCATCAAGGAAGAGTGTTCCTCCATTTGCCAATTCAAAACGTCCTGGTTTACCTTCAGATTTTGCTCCGGTGAATGCTCCGGGTTCGTACCCGAATAGTTCACTTTCCAGTAAATCATCTGGGAGTGCTCCACAATCCACGGGTACAAAAGGGTTATTTTTCCGTTCACTTCCTGCATGTATAGCGCGTGCTACGAGGTCTTTTCCGGTTCCTGTTTCTCCTTCAATCAGTACTGTTGTTGTGTTGCTTGCCATGACTCCGATGAGTTTGTATATTTCGCGCATCTGCTCGCTTTTGCCGACGAGTCTGTGTCCGATCTCCTCACGGTTTTGTTTGTTTTCAGTCTGAATTGGCAATATGCTTCTGACAGACTGCGTTCTGTATGCCCGTTCCAGCACACCCTTCACGACAGTTAGGTCTATCGGTTTCGGTACAAAATCAAAAGCGTGTAGTCGCATCGCTTCTATTGTTGTGTCAAGGTCATCGAAAGCGGTAATTATGACGACGATCACCTCTGGATGTTCTGCTTTTATTTTTTTTAATGCTTCTAACCCGCTCATTCCTGGCAGTTTTACATCCAGCAGAACAACATCTGGTTTGTCGGCAGCAATTCGTCGTAACCCCTCTTCAGCACTGTTCGCGATACTGGCGTTATATCCTTCACCGTCGAGGAACTGCTGAAATGCCCAACAGATTTTTTCGTCATCGTCAACAACTAAGACATTTTTCATAATGAACGTCCTTCATCTGTTTGCCATGTCATGTTTTCTGCCTACTGCCGCCTTCTATAGAGAGTAGAAATTTCTTTCCGTCTTCACTCATCTCTTCCGCACCCGTTTCTGTGACATTCTCCTCAAGTTTTTTCTTGAGAATAGGATAAGAATCGACTATAGGGATTTCACTGTGTGATGTTAGTTCAGGTTTTCGTGCATCTGCAGCATGTATTGCGTCTGCAAGTCGTTCATTTTTGTGTGTTGAATGTTCTATGTCTCTTGCTTTGAAGTCGGGTAAAACTTTGTCAGCAAAGAGTTTTAGCGATTCACATATATCCTCATGTCGATTCATTCCTGCTTGCTGAATGAAAACGACTTGGTCAACACCTGCGTTCTCCATTATTTCTAAATGTTCACGAATTTGTTCGGGTGTGCCGATTCCAGCGCGAGCTTCTGCTGGGTCTTGTTCAGATTGCTTATACAGTTTCCAAATATCTGTTTTACCAGGTGTTTGTGATCCATTGTAGTAATAGTGTGCAAGTGCAAAACGGAAGAATCGGAAGCCATCTAAGCCGCGTGCAAGTGCAGTTTCTTCATTTTCATGGCACGAGAACCCTGATACCATTGCGATATTTGGATTGACTCTTTGTGTTAGGGGTTTGCATTCTTTTTCGAAGATTTCATAGTATTCTTCTACCCAAAATTTTGCTTCTGCTGCATCTACGAAGGCGAATGTAAGTGCTCCTAATCCATATCGTGCTGCGAATCGGAGGCTGTCTCTACTTGAGCAAGCGACCCATGGGGGTGGATGTGGTGTTTGGAGTGGTTTTGGTATGACATTGCGCGGTGGCATTGAGAAGTGCTTTCCATCATATCCAGGGTAGGGAGCTTGTATCATCATCTTCGCGGTTTCGCGTGTGCATTCCTCCCACATCTCCTTTTTGCCCTTTGGGTCAACTTTAAAACCGCCGAGTTCCATGTGTGAAGCAGATTCTCCGGTGCCCCACTCAACACGTCCATTTGATACCAGGTCGAGAGTAGCGATTCGTTCAGCCACCCGTGCAGGATGGTTATAGGCAGGTGGCATCAGAACGATTCCGTGTCCTAAGCGGATTTGCTTAGTGCGTTGACTACAGGCAGCAAGAAATACCTCTGGTGCAGAGGAGTGTGAGTATTCTTCAAGGAAGTGGTGTTCTACTTCCCAGATATAGTCAAACCCGAGTTTGTCTGCAAGTTCAACCTGTTGTAATGCGTCTTGGAATAGTTTATGTTCTGCTCCTTTTTGCCAAGGTCGTGGGATTTGGTGTTCATAAAACAGGCCAAATTTCATAAAGCGGTGTAGTTCCTTTCTCCTAATTTTCGAGTGTCTGCATTTCCGAGTCTGTTAATTGCCAATCAAATAGCTCAAAGTTTTCTCGCAGATGTGCTTCTGAACCAGACTTTGGAATTGTAATGATACCTTTCTGTATTAGCCATCGCAATGCTACTTGTGCTGCTGTTTTACCGTGCTTGCTTCCGATTTCATGTAATTCCTTATCACCTGAGAGGTTTCCTGCCGATAGGGGTCTATGTGCAGTGATAGGTATATTTCGTTCTACACAGTGCTTTCGCAAAGCTTCTTTATTGTTTCGGACATGGTACTCAACCTGATTTGTACAAATTGGCAGTTCAGATTTCTCACAGGCTTCATTTACCTGAGCGATGCTAAAATTGCTTATACCGATACTTTTGACTTTACCGTCGTCATATATCTCCTTGAAAGCACCGATAGTTTCCTCATAAGGCACTGTATCACTGGGCCAATGGATTAGCAAAAGATCGACATATTCCATCTGTAGGTCGTTTATACAGATCTGAAATTGACTTAGCACATCGTCACGTTTCAGGTGTGTATGCCATATTTTAGAGGTAATGAATAGTTCTTCACGTTCAACGCCGATTTCCCGCAGTGCTTTACCGATCTCACGTTGGTTTTTGTACATCCATGCAGTGTCAATATGTGTATATCCTAAGTCAATAGCTAATTTGACAATTTGTTCACACTGGTGTCCATTAAGTCGCCAGGTTCCCAGACCTAATATTGGAATTTTGTGTCCTGATGCGAGTGTAATGTTTTCCATCTGTTTGATAATGGGACATTAGTTTATCCCATCTCTCCTTTCTTCTTGCATGATATTGAATTCCTTAAAAAAGTCAAGGGAATTGTGGTTGTGAGTATTTAAAAAAAGTTGACATCCTCTTTTTAACCGTGTATAATATATCATGTTCTTTGGGTCGAGTGGTGGAATCGGTAGACACAATGGACTTAAAATCCATCGCCCATCAAAAGGCGTGAGGGTTCAAGTCCCTCCTCGACCATGTTCTTCTTATATATCTTATCGCAGGGTAGAGCAGTCTGGTAGCTCGTCGGGCTCATAACCCGGAGGACGTGGGTTCAAATCCCACCCCTGCAATCTCCCTTTATTCCCATCTGACTTATAAGCGACTAAATTCCCAACCCATCATCAATTTCACGTTGATAAGTGTTGATGGATGCGTTTAGCATATCGTCAATATGGACAATCTGTTGCGTAGTCCCGGATTCGAGCATGGCATAAGAGATGGCAACGGAACGTGTGCCTTGATATGCGTCAACTTCAATTGTCCGCTTTCCTGCGATTGCTTCAGCGAAATCGCCATATTCAATTGCGATGATTTTTGCATCAGTGTCTGCAAATGGCAGGTTGTATTGCCATAGACGGTCTCCGCCGAATAGGTCTGTTGTGACAGCATCAAGTCGAAAATCTGGTACAAGGTCTAATAGTTTTTCATCTTCAATTGTTCCATGTCCATCTACTTGAAGCGAGATGACTCCCCCACTTCTGTCGCCGGGGAGTGTCATTGAGCCTTTTGATCCGTGTATCTGTCGTGTCCAGCTCCCCTTTCCCCATGCGGCATGGTCTTCAATATACTGTCCAACCGTACCGTTTTTGAAAGTTAACGTTGCATAAGTTGCATCTTCTGCGGTTGCTTTAAACTCGGCGGGCATTTTGCGTTGCCATTCTGTATAAACACCGGCGGGATTGGAACCGGATTTCCCTGTCACAGCAGCAGGATTGTGTCGAATTGGTTCGTGAAGTCGTGTTTGTGCATATACGGTTTCTACTTCACCGAGCAGATACTCAATCATATCAGCATAGTGAACGCCGACATCCAACAAGACGCCGCTTTGATCTTTCTGATGCCGCCATACAGAGATAAGCATTCGGTTTGAACCACCAATTGTATGGTGCATGAGGAACCGGGGTTTGCCGATAACTTCTGCATCAAGTAATGCTTTTGCCAATCTATTGATTGGATCACGGCGGTAGTTTTCTGCGACACTCAACACAACATCAGCCGTATCGGCTGCGTGCCGTATGAGGTTGCATGCGCGAACGGTTAGCCCCATCGGTTTTTCGACCATAGTGTGCCAGCCGCGTTCAAGTGTTTCAACAGCAACAGTATGGTGGTAGGGGGGAGTTGTCGTTACATCAACTGCGTTAACGTTAACTTTGGCAAGTTCATCTAAGTTGGTAACAACAGTTGGTTTTTTACCAAGTCGTTCTTCTGCCTGCTCAGCGAGGGATTCAGCATTGGAAATGACTGGATCACATACAGCAACGAGTTCAAATCTATCCCATCCGACGCGATGCAGTTCTGCTAAACCGTACATGTGTCGGTGTCCCATACCACCGCAACCGATAATTGCTAATCTAATTTTATTCATATCCTGTCTCTACTTTTCAAGTATTACTTCTAACCTACTTAAATCAGTTTCCAATACTGATTTATCGTCACGATATATTTTCTGTCTGGATAGTACCTTGTCAACGTATATTTTACCTCTACTTAGAAGAGGCCCTTTTATGCTGACTCTGCCGGGTCCAACATTATATGCCCCGATTGCTAAAGTCTGGTTATTGTGATACCTTTCTAATAGATAGTTGAAATATGTCAATCCTGCTTCAAGGTTTTTCTTTGCGTCAAATCTTTCATCAACCTTCCCATCAATGTTGGGTTTTGTTTTATTTGTGTAGTGTGGCACTTTCAACCCGTATTCTCTTGCAGTAGCAGGTAATATTTGCATTAAGCCACCGGCACCTGTTCTTGATACAGCAAGAGGATTGAATTTTGATTCCACATAAATTATTGCTAACATTAATTCGACAGAGATATTATGTTTTTCTGCAATTTGTATACTTGCCTTTTGTGATGACTTTTGTTTAGGTTCGGTTTTATGGTGTGTTGTGTTGGTGGGTGTTTGATGAATAGATGTTTCTTTTGTGTATTCTTGCGTTGGTTCTCCAAAAGTAAAACCGAATGAGAGCAGATGTTTATGGTTTAGGTCTCCTTGATTAAGATAGGCATAATAGGTCTGCTTCCCCCATTTATTCAATGAGAATCCCATACTCCATGAATGTGCATACTCACCTGAATCAAAAACGAAATGTGATCCGACGTTTGCGGAAAGTATACCTGTTATGAATTCTACACTTGTGCCAAAACCTGGGGATGTGACATTATAGCATGCATGCCATTTAACTTGCTGAAGTGGTATAAGTGTTGTTCCGAATGCCAGTTGTGAGTTAAACGTATTGAGGATAACACCGTTCTGATCTCGGATAGATACGCCACTAATATCTCGCAATTGCATACCTACCAGTGCATTTGGTGAAAGGGTTATTAATGCTCCAACGTCGTAGTTTTGTGCCCAAAGGCTATTCTCATAAGGTGCTCGACTAAAACCTGTACTCACACCGAGTTGTATGGCTCCGAACTTCCTTGCATAGGATAGCAAGGCTTGGTTGTATCCATATTCAAACGTCCCAATTGGATTGGAATTGTGGTCTATGAGGAATCGATCAGCGTTGTTGAAATCGAGGAGGTTAATTCCGAATGTCCCAAGGACTTTAACAGGATAGGCGATAGACAGGGCTCCCTGAGAGAGGTCATAAATCAGGTTACCTCGGTCAAGTGATGCGAGTCCTGCTGGGTTCCAGAGTGGGCTTGTAGCATCATCTGCGCTGCTAATATAAGCTCTGCTTAGCCCGATTCCGCGCGTGCCGATTACAGGTCTCGGCTCGGGTATGCCGATGTTGGATTGATCATTTTTTGTTTCAACGAGCGTGGTACTTACACCTTGAGAATTGGTGAACAAGAGGAGCAAGATGATTATGCTTAGCCATCTATAGTCATGGCATCTATTGTCACGGCAGATCAAGGTGGCGAGCTGGGTTTTCACTTTTACCTTTGTATCGGATTTCAAAATGCAGATGGGGGCCAGTTGAGACGCCAGTATTTCCGGATAGCCCGATAATTTCACCTTGTTTGACGATATCACCAACAGAAACTCGGAATCTTGACAAGTGTGCGTAGCATGTTGAGTAGTTATCGGCGTGTTTTATTCTAACGATTCGCCCATATCCTCGTTCCCAGGCAGCATAAACGACTCTACCTGTTTTTGAAGCGTACACTCTTGTTCCTGTGGCAGCGCGGAAATCTATGCCTCTATGCATCAAGTACTTTCGGTTCACTGGGTGGTGCCGATATCCGTATCTTGAAGTTACATATAGCGGGATACGCAACGGTTTTGCGAAACCGTCAATCGTTTCACCTGGTATATATATTCTATCTCCTATTTTGAGACGTTTTGGATTAGAGATATTGTTGAGATGTTGGATTTTTTTCCAATCTTTAATACCGTGACTCTGTGCGATACTATATAAGCTGTCTCCATCCGTTACAGTGTACCAAACGCCATCTGAATTCCCGTTTGAACTGGAGGGTTTTGATCCGATTGGTATCAATAATTTGTCTCCAATTTGCAGGTGATTCATAGATTTCAAACTGTTGGTTTGAGCAATAGATTTCATAGGTACTTCATATTTTCTGGCGATTTCAGATAAGGTTTCCCCTTTCTTTACTTGATGTAGCATTCCAATACATGAAGATGTCAATGATTCTGAGATGAAAATTGCGAGTAAGACGAATATAGTGACTTGAATTTTGTTTTTCTTCATATTTTACCTATTTTTGGTTATGCTAACTAAAACCTATTAATTAACTAAGTACATATTTGGAAAATGATTTATCTTGTACGATATAAATAAAATGAAAGTATGTAAATAAAAGTAGTTATGTAGGAAATTCTATTTTCATTATGCGAATCTCAATTGTTATTATTGATAATACGGTGGCTATTTATTGCCTTAGCCTCTTATTCTCGGACGACCTTAAGTAGTATTTCTTTTGTATCAGAGATAATTTGTGTTTCTGTCTGTATTTCGTTATCATTGACAGCAACGATTTCGCTGATAACAGTTACAACAAGTTGAAGCACTTCGACTTTAGCACTATCCCCATTTAATGTGTCGGGTGCTGTCCATGTGACTGACAGGTCGTCATCTGAAGAGAGAGACCCGTATCCGGTAATGTTAAGCCAGTTTAATGTGACGCTTGTTCCTCTAACCCCTTGAACTGAGGCTGTGATTTCTACTTTCTCACCCGGTTTTACTGTTTTTTGTGTAACAGTTACTGTTACGTCAAGTTCTCCTGTATTTTCAGTATCCTCTATGGTCTGTGTGTCATCTAACCCACCGTCTGTATCATCACTCGTATCATCCATAGTATCTGCGTCTGACACAGGATTTTTGAGGTTACTTCCACCGCATCCTGATATGTTAGTTAAACTGATTAAAGCAACAACAAAAACTATTCCAAGTAGAAGAGACTTTTGCATGAGTCCACCTATTAATTGTATTTAAGGTTAGAAGTTACCTTAAAAATTTTATCTGTCTAATTTCCGTGTTACTGAACATTCAATCTATTCAAGTAACTTTTCCGTTAATTATTCTTGATAAAACAAGGCGTTAATTAATACGGAAATTTACGGTTGAGGGTTACAAATAAACAAGTGAAAACTCAAAAGTCATCTATTGAGAGCCGTTTTTTGATAAGTGTTTGTGTTTATCTGGCGGTACCTTCCATTTGCTCGCGTAGAAATGCAAGGATATCGGCGATATCTTGGTCGCTGAGGATATCGGATGCGTAGAATGGCATGAGTGATCCGCCGCCTCGAATTTTGGTTGCCCAACGCGTAATAGTTTTATCAATATCGCGTGGGGGTCGTGTTCTCACGAGTTGGATACCGATACCAGCCTTTTTGGGTGTTGGGTGACAAACGACGCAAGCGCGTCCCCAGAGTTCCCATCCTTTTTTGGTGTCTCCGGTCATAGCAGCGATCTTTTCTCCTGCTTCAGTCTTTGCTGCAGCATCTAACATTTGCATTTCAAATTGTGGGCCCTTTTTTCCTTCAGAAATTGCCTCAAAGTATGCCATGAGTGCTTCTGCATGTTCTGCTGGGATTGCTGTTGGGTTAACTTTAGATTCTGGTATTTTCTGTAAAAAGTGTTGGTAGCAGAAACCCCCGCCTCCTGCGGCTCTTGCGAAATCTGCACCTTTAATCATACCCCCCTTTGCAGAACCGCGTTGTGGAACACCGATAACACTATGTCCGGCACGAATTACGCCGTCAGGTTCATCTTCATCATCAAAATCTGCGTGACAATTTGCACAAGAGAGTCCGGTTGCAACTTTAGGATTGATAGTTCCCTTAAACGTTGGATCATGGAAAAGTTCCCGTCCAAGTTGTGCCTTATCTGATAACTGTTGTGCTTGTGTCAAGAATACTAAAACTGTTATCAGCATTGCAGCAATTGAGAACGAAACAAATTTACGCATCAAAAATCTCCTTTATTTCTTAAATAACGTTACTATTGTATATAAGAAAAAAAAATTTGTCAAGTAAAATGTTTAAAAAAGATGCATGATGATTTCTACAAATTGATTTTACAGATTTTAGAGTTACAAAGTAGTTAACACATTATGAAGAACGTTCAAGATGAGGATAAGTGGTATTGGTACTATTATGACCAGACATATATTTCGTTATCGTCGGGTGAATATCCGATGAATACTGCTAATACTATCCTTGCTCGCGTGCCTTTGACAGGGGGCACCTCGTGGATACACCGTGTATTGAAAAAGTAAAGGTCCCCTTGTTGCAAGTTGACTCGGTAGTGTTCTATTTTGTTTTTGCTGGCATACTTGTCAAAGGTCTCTTCTGCAATATAGGGTTGAATATTTTCTGACCAGAGACATTTATGCAGTATTGCTTGTGTTGCTTCTCCAGTTTCATCTGCATTTTGAATGCATAGTACACCTGCGAACTGATGTTCGAATCGATAGACAGCGTAATCTGTGCGTTGTTCGCGATATTTCACACTATCTATGTGGGGTTTATAGCTATGCGTTTCGTAATGGACACGAAATATTGCTGGTCCGTATAGAGAACCATCAGGTTCGCGAGCAACCTGGACATCCTTACCAGGGGAAAGTGCGGATAAAGATTGATAGATCAGGTCTATAGGATTGTCAAAACCATCGAACAGAAATTGGAAAAGATGGTGGGTCGTCTCAGCGTGTGCTAAAAAGCGTGTTTTGTTGTCACCGCGATTGCCAAGACTTGTTCCGATGTCAATCCGCGTGCGTTTGTCGGCAGAATTCGTGTCTGCTTCGTCTCTCATCAACCCCATATTTGTAAATCTATTGATAAGACCTTGACACTGTTCGGGTGAATATACGTTCCGCAATATGATTGCGGGTATTTCTGCCTGTGATAAGGAATAAATTGGGTTCTGATAGTTTTTGAGAACGGTTTTTAGATTAGGTTCTGCGGGCAGCCAATCTGTTTGAGCTAAACCGTGTATGCCAAATTTTCTCATACGAAAAATTCCTTGTATAGTGCTTGAACTGCGGCTTCCATCCCTATTGATTTTACACCGAACATCATACTGACCTCATTTGATCCTTGGTTTATCATCTCTATATTGACATTTGCGTTTGCAAATGCAGTTGTTGCTCTTGATGCTACCCCGACAGTATGTTGCATACCTTCGCCGACGACCATGATAAGAGATAGGTCGCGTTCGACGTAAACGTCTTCTGGTGCGAGTGTTTGTCGTATCTTTTCTACGACTCTTTTCTCTTTGTCAAGTGGAAGGTTCTCTTCACGGAGTATTACAGACAAATTATCGATTCCAGAAGGGATATGTTCAAAAGAGATATTCTCGGTTTCTAAGATCTGTAGCAATCGTCTACCGAAACCGATTTGGCGGTTCATTAGATATTTGCTTAGGTAGACACAGCAGACATCGTTCATTGCAGCGATGCCAACAACAGGGTTATCATTTGCTGTCCGTTTCGGGACGATTCGTGTTCCTGTTGCATCTGGGTTGTTTGTATTACGGATGTGAACTGGTACCATCGCGCGGTATACAGGTTCAAGTGCTTCATCGTGAAATACTGAAAAACCTGCATAAGAGAGTTCACGCATTTCACGGTATGTGAGTTCTGAGATTGGAGCAGGATTTGAAACTATTGACAGATTTGCTGCGAACACGGAGTCGACATCGGTGAAATTTTCATAGACTGTTGCTCGTACAGCCCCTGCGAGGATTGCCCCTGTAATATCTGAACCACCTCGTGAGAACGTCACAATGTGTCCATCTTTTGAATAGCCGAAGAATCCTGGGAAGATCGTAATTCCTGGGCGTTCACTTAAACTTCGCAAACGGGTGTAAGCTTCAGGAAGGATTTGAGCGTTCCCCGGTTCATCCGATAGAAGTAAGCCGGCGTCTTTTGGATTTACGTAGTGTGCTTCTACACCCCGTGCTTGTAACACTTGTGCGATGAGCCTGGCACAGTTGTCTTCACCACCTGCTTTCATGGTATCCATATAAAGATCGGTGTCGTCGGTATTTGATTCCAGTCGTTGTGTTAGATCACTTGCAATAGGGTCAACTACCTTTGGCGGGAGTTCTAATTCTGTCGCGATATTTCTGTAACGTTCTATTGCTTCGGCACATTCAGAAGCTCCGATTTTTCCCATGAGTCTTTCTGATGCTGCTGCGATGAGTAGATCCGTAACTTTTATGTCTTGGCTGTGTCGCTTTCCTGGCGCGGATACAACGATTAACCTTCTATCTGGCTCGGCAGTGATGATGTCGCAGACTTGCCTAACCTGTTCTCCAGTTGCGAGAGAACTACCCCCAAATTTTGATACTTTTAACAATCCATATCCTCCAATACTTGTTTGTTATGCTTATATATTATACCATACATTAAGAAGAAATGACAAGTTACGGCACTCGGAAAGTGACTACTACTATTAATTTTATACACATTCCGCACTGCTGATGCTGCCGATTTTGACAATAGGATTCTTTTTGTGAGTTTCAGGCAATTGACATGATACGTAGCACAATCAAGATGAATGTGCTACGGCTGTGTGACGATGTTTGTTGAGCAGAGAGGTGCAATCAGGGATGTTAGAAGAAGGATCTACCGAGTGAATTGCCGGTGCCGAATGCATTATACGGAACACCTGCTGGTAGGGTGTGAAGTCCCCATGTTTCAGTTGTTGCATCGTAACCGATACCCGCTGAGACTGCAGGCTCGCCTATTAAGTTGACCTGGAATGTGAAATCTTGCCTGACATTGTCAAACGGGGGGTCCCGTTTAATGCCGACACGACTCCAAGATATGCGTAAATTCCAATCGTGTAAATTTCGGTTTATACTGATGCGCTGTGAATAAAACTGACGTTCTATCGGGTAATAGATGAGACTGAAATCGAACTCCAGATCTTTGCTGAATCGGTATCGTCCGTTGGCAGTCATTGAACGAGAAGCACGAATTGAGGTATGTCGTTTACTAAAAGAATTACCTAAGCTCACGTTCCAACTTTTACGTGTATATCTGATATTCGTCCTTATCCCGACCATTTTAAATTGTTCCCCATCATCGGGATGTGGATTGGGGTCATGGGTAAGTCGAACTGTCATATTCAGATTACGACTGGGGAGTGGGACGATGGTAAAATCACTTTCTATAGGTTCGTATTTGCGTCTATAGAGTGCTTCAAATTCTGTGAAATCTGCAGTGAGTCGTGTATCAAAATGGAATATGCGATGTGCCGATTGACTACGTCTGGTTTTTATTTCGATGTTTGTGTTAAAGTTGTAGGTTAGCCTTTTGCGCTCAAAGAAATAGGTGCTTGGACCAAATGGATAAAGATTTTCGTTTGCATCAATGGGTGGCTGGTAATCAAAAGTCAATGAAGATTGCAGTTCATGCCGTAATTTTCTGACACTGGGAATAAATCTGGGACTGTATATTCGGAACAGTGTATTCGTTGCTTGGGTTCTGATGCTATAAACACCGCGTATGATGTTTCTGTTTTTCTCTTGGTCTTTTGCATGCCATATTACGTTAGTATTCAAGTTTGCACTTATTTTGAGTTCTCGGAGCGGTGTTATGAATAAGCTCGATTGTTTACGTAGGTCAAATCCTACATCCATAGATTGTAGGAATATGTTCTTTTCGTCTTCCCTAAATTTGTTCCGGTATGTTTGTCTATAGAAGTTGCCGAACTCAATATCCATATCGAAGCTGGTGTCTTCCAGTGTAGGAATTGCGAAAACTGAGAGGAATGGTATATCTGTTTTTGCTTTTTCCGATATGCTCACTAAACCGTCATTGATATTCTCAAAGAGTGGTAGTCTACTGAATCGCATGCGGGAAAAGTTCAGCGTTAATTGCGGCAGTTTTTGTAGTGCGGTATTGTTCTCATCTGAGAAGTCATGCACATGTCTGACCTCAAGTCTACCGGTAAAATCCCCGATGGTTTCTCGTGAGAAGCGTAGGTTTCCATCTTCATCAATGTCTTTATCACTTGCTGCAGAAAATGCTGCGCCGTAAGTGATGATTCCAAATGAATTGATTGAGGATTCATTGGGTAGTTTTAATTCTTCTCTGTAATGTTCAGCGCGCCATGCAGTCCGTCCTACAAAACTAATCGGCCGTCGCCCGTCTTTCTTACTATCCCAGGGTGTGAAGAAGGATTGTCTATGTCCCCACCGCATATTCCACCGTCTGCCGATTCGTGTAGCATCCTGCCTGCTGAAGGAGTATTCGTCTGCCCCGTATAGATAGATATCTCCGTAATAGCTGCGTTTTCGGTTAACTTTTAGGATATGATAGGACTCTTTTGTATCAATTAATCTGCTATATTCTCCTGCGTAGAGACTTTGTGCTTCAGAAGCGACCTGTCGGTGGTCTTCCCATCTTCCACGGAATCCGTGTTTTCTATAGACTTCTATTTTCTCTTCTTCCTCTTCTCCGATTTCCGTTTCATCCGTATTTTCTTCAGTTTCTGAAGGTTGATCTGATTTATCAATTGTATCATCCTGTTGTTCAACCTGTAACGGGTTATCATCTTCTTTAGTCTCTGCGGCTATATCTTCATCATTATCAGATGAATCCGTTGTTGTTTCATCCGTAGTTTTTTCAGTTTTTTCAGAATCTTCATAAGTAATGCTTTGTTCCTCGCCGTTCAAAGTAGGCTGTATCGGTTTTTTTTCTTGTTCGTTTTCTTGAACCTTGTCTGTGTCGGTAGTCGTTTCCTTTTCACTGGGAGTTGCCAATACCTCAGCTTGGAAGGTTTCCCATTCAGCTTCAAATCCTTCTGCCAGTTGTTCAAACGTTGGTGTTTCGTCTTTTTTGATGAGTTGGAAGATATAGAGTCCTTCAGGTGAAAAAACAGGATTTCGTTCAGTAATATCTCCTGGTTTCTGTAATCTTCTGACAGAATACTGCCATCCTGAAGCCATTTCGTTTAGTGGTAGACCTTTGCCTTCATTGATTTCAGCCAGTTCTGCTTCGGGGAATTCTTCAGCGAGTTTTTCGAATGTTTCACCAGCAATTGCGCGTTTATGGATATCCGTTGCGATCTCTCTGACCTTCTGTTGTGTTTCATTGCTTGCGGTGACTGCAATGTCGATACGGGATAGTCTTATCTCCTTTTCTCCATAGACATTGAGTATTCGTTCTACCTTTAAGATATGAAATGCGGTATCTGTTCTTAGAACAGAGCTGATTTCTCCCTCTTTGAGGGAGAATGCGGCTTTATCTAAGATTGGGTCAAGGATTGGTTTACCTTCCTGATTCGTTTCGCCTTGTGTCAGGAATCCCATATCGCCGCCTTCGTATCGTGTATCCGTGTGGTCAGATTCTCTCTGTGCGATTTCAGAGAACGTAGCGTTTTCTTCATTAAGTTGTTGGTGTATTTTATCTGCTTCCTCTTTTGCTCTATTTGCATCTTCCTCTGTAATCTGATACTCCAGAAAAAGTTGTTTTAGCCAGTAGCGATCATAATCACCTTCAAGTTGCTCGTGCAGCATTTCTGCTTTTTCTTTTAGTTTCGTGCGTTGTGCGGGTGTTGCGTCGGGAGGAATTGGAATATATATTTCTCTAAACTTTGTATCATTGAACCTATATTTCCCCTCAAAACCGAAACCTTGTCCTCTCCGTGCGCTTCTATCGTATAGGATTGCAGCATCATATCGTCTCTGTCGTAAGAAAGGATATATGATGCTGATATTTGGACCTTGGTAACTATCTGTGCCGATTCTCACAACAATTTTTGCGACTTTATCTTTGCGTAGATCGCGTCGGATTGCGGGGAAATAGAAAAGCGGAATACCCCCGATTTTCATGACGATATTCTTTGCTATCATCTCCTGATTCATTTTGATAATGACTTCGGACACACTGAAATAGTAGTGGGGGTATTTGAGGGAGCAGGTTGTCAGGGAGCCGCTTCGGATATACGATTTTTTATCCTCTATTTTGAAGATTTCGCTTCCCCCGAAGTACCAGGGGTCGCTAAAAGTAAATCCATTTCTTGCAATACCTTTCTTCGTATCAAGGTTGAAGACGAGTTCATCGGAGAATGTCTCCTCTTCACCGACTTTTAGGTAAACGTTGCCAGCTGCGCGCATTAGGTTCTCATTGAAATCTGCCCATACGTTATCTGCTCGTAACGTCACATTATCATATTTGATAAGTGCATCACCGTGAATGCGTACGATATTGTCCAGAATAATTACCTCATCCCCATCACCAATGACTGTATCAGGTTCAGGTGCCATAGTCTCAGGGTCTAATACCTGTTTAGGCTTTGTTACGGATTGCGTTTCATTCGTATCACCGTTTTCGGATGATTCTTGTGAAGGTGTTTCTGGGGTCTGTGCATATAATGACCGTATCGGTAATAACAAGCAGGAGAGAGAGACAATGAGAATAGAAAACAGATACAACAACCTGTGTATAGGCTGTTTATTCTTGGATTTAATGTTATGCCAAAGAGTTTGCAATAACGTGTTCTTATGTTGGCTCATTTTATATTATGACTTAATATCTTTTTCTCTTAATACGTTTCCTATTCAATGCTGTTATTTTTCTGTAGTTTCGGTTGATGGTACGGCATCTGGTTTGATTTTTATATAGGCATTTTCCAGCAGTGAATCTGTGTATGCTGTATATTCTTTTTCAAAAAGTTGTTGGCGTAAGATTCCGATTATCTGCTTTTTCTCTTGTGTTGTCAGTTCTGGTGTTTTGCGGTCTTCAACTTTGTAGATATGAAGTCCATTATCTAATGCCAATGTTTCACTGAATTTACCAATTTCAAGTGGTTCGACGATCTTCTGGATGATAGGATTTAATTCTGTAAGTGTATGAGTACCCATGTTTCCTTCATCTGTTTTGGTTTTAATATCGTCTGAATGCAATTTCGCCAGTTTGGCAAAACTTTCACCTGCTTCCAGTTTTTTTAGTATATCCTGCATCTTATCTTTTGCTTTCTGGATAACTTCTTGACTGAAGGAGAATGGCACTGTTAAATGTCTGAAAGTTATTTTCTCATCCGTTCGTGTTTCTACCATGAAAACATGATATCCGTCTTCTGCTTCAATAGGTTCGCTCATCTCACCTGCTTTCAGTTTAGAAAGAACTGTAAGGAACACATTCGGATATGACAAGATTTCTGCGGGTGTTGTTTCAATTACGAAACCGACTTGTGTATTTAGGTTATGTTTAGTGGCGATATTTCTTGCGATTGCTTCAAATTGTGTTTTATCAGTTTTTATATTAGTAAGTGCTTGCTTCACTTCGTCATAAGCAGTTTTCTTTTCTGCTTCGGATGGTTTATATGCGATGAATATTTTTCGTAAATGAACTTTATCTGCTTTAGTTGGTAATTGGTCTCGGTTTTCTTCAAAAAACTTTTGGACGTCGCTGTCCCGTACTTGTAGTCGTGGTAAGATTCTCCCCATGACGAGTTTTTCAGTCATCAAGTTTCGTTGTAGTTGTTCTCGAAACGCTGCTAATGTTAATCCATTTCGGTTAAGGAATTTCTTAAATTCTTCATCTGATGCTATCTGAAATTGGGTTTTGTATTTTTGGATATGTTCTTCAATTTCTACGTTGGTTACTTCGACCTTTAGCGTTAAGGCTGCTTCTAAAACTAGCATTTCTCGGATAAGTCTATCAAGCAATTCACTCCGTTCTTTTTCTGCTTCTTTTAGTGCCTCACTTTCAGTGTATCTGTGCATTTGTTGTAGTTCAAAAGCCCGTTGTTTAACGACTAAATCAAGCCGTCGTTTGGTAATGACATCGTCATTCACGTAAGCGATTATTTTGTCAAATATTCTTGCGTCACTTGTGGGTAGATTGATGCATAGTATGAGTATGATAAGCAGTGTAGAGGTTGTTGTTTTAGGCTTCATTTTATTCACCTCCGATAATTAGTTAAGATGTTGGGTTTCGTGCCTCAACCCAACCTACGTAGTTATTTATTCTGATTTATCAGACTCCCTGATGGGGAGACTTACCCCCCTTTATCCCAGCCCCCGAAAGCGAGGGGCTAAGAATAGCAAGCGGGGGAGATGAAGTCCATCTGATAAAGGGATTCAGGGTTCTTCCGATTAACAATGAGATATTACCATTTAGACTGATGTTATTTCTCTGGCGTAGTCTGTTCAGCAGGTTCTTCAGTCTGTTGTTCCTCTTGCTGTTGTACCTCTTCTGGTGCTTTATCCTCAGGGATCCGGTCTATGAATGTTTTGACTTCGGCTCGTTCTCGGAGTTTTGTTGTCCACTCTTTCATGAGCATATCCCGTCGTTCCCGTTCAGCTTTCCTGACGACACTTCTGCGGACTTCCTCTTCGCTGAAGGGTCTTTGAAAGGCATCTCTGGCTTCTTTTTTGACAAACATCATGTAGTATTTTTGCCCCTGTACCTCTAC
Organism: Candidatus Poribacteria bacterium; assembly: GCA_022828145.1. GTDB lineage: Bacteria > Poribacteria > WGA-4E > WGA-4E > WGA-3G > MSPOR6. Next base: position 115,015 of record JAJEJA010000043.1, read on the forward strand.
CTCTATGACAGAAGGGTGGAGTTTGTCTATTTCGGCATTGAAGGCAGCTTCCATGAACGGTTCTGTTCCTGTTGGATAGGTATTTTTGCTGATATAATCGGTATCTCCGGGTGCTTCAGGGTTAGCACCGGGTCCTACTAATTCACCTCTATCAGATAGTTCTTGTGCTGCTACGGCGATGTCTTTCCCAGCTTTCAGTTCAGCGTAGACTTCATCTGCGCGTTGTTTATCCATGAGTGTGATGCACATCAATTTGACCTGTTTAGGACGAATATAATCCTCTTTATTTGCCTCATAGTAATTGAGGTAATCATTTTCTGACAAGAGCAGTTTGCTTTCTACCTCTTGTTCAGTGATTTTTTCTACCATTAGGTCTATAAGATAATTCTGTACTTTCTTAAGAATCTCAGGGTCTTCATTCAGTTTTTTGTCTTTAGCGAGACACAGGATGAGTCGGCTTTCTGCCATAAGTGTCATGTATTCTTCAAGTCCGGCTTTATCTCGGTATAGTCGTTGTTTATATTCAGGGAGTTCACTGATTTCTTGCATCATCTCTTCAAGCGTGATTCTCTGTTTACCGTCCCATTCAAATTCAGCGATAACGGTTCCATCTGCCCCGATTGCTTTGTCTCCACAACTATATAAGAATGGTAGTGTTGCCATGAGTGCGACGAGCAGTATAGTGTGAACAATACTAAATCTTTTCATTTATTTTTCCTCCTTTGGGTAAGTTTCAGACATTAGTTGTCGGAGTCTTTACCATTTTTCGTATTTTCTGGTTCTGGTAGCAGGGTTTGTGGTATATTCTCAGGATAGGTTTTGAGTTTACCGGCGTTTGAGATTTCTTCTACCCATTCGAGAATACGTGCGCGTTTTTTCTCGCGTTCAACTTTTCGATTAATATCTGATTTGACCTCATCAAATTCTCTCTGGCGTTCCGGTTTCTCTTCCTCTTTGCGAAAGATCAGGTAAAATGTATCCTCTCCGACATCTGTTTCAAAAACAGTTTCGGTCATTTCATTGACCTTCATCTCAAAGACCTCATCAATAAATTCTGACCAATTAGGAGCTGCAGATTTTCCAAAGAAAAGTGTATTACCTGGGTCTTGCTGGCTTGTACCTGGACCGTTTGCCACTTTATTTGCTTCTGTGAGTTCTTTAGCCATTTCTTTTATGTCTTTCCCTGCGAGTATTTTGTCTAAAGTCTCATTTGCGAAGTCTTCATCATCAAGTGTAATACAGATTGCACGCACTTTTTCTTCTTCGATGTAATCTCCCTTATTTTCTTCATAATATGCGATCAAATCACCGTCGGTAATGGCGATCTTTTCATCAACTTCCATTTCTGTGAGTTTTTCGACCATGAGTTGATAGGAGTAATCTTCCATTTTCTTCAGGAAGTCTTCTAATTTATCAAAACCTTCATCTGTAGCCTGTAGCAGTTTGAGTTTCTGGTCAATATAGGTTTCCAGATATTCGGCTTTACCTTTTTTGCTGGCATAGTTTTGTTGTCTGTAGGTTGGTAATTCTGCGATTGCAGCTTCAAGTTCAGCGAGTGAAATCTGATGAAGTTCACCGTTCCACTTATATTCGGCTATAATAATGCTTTTCTTGTCTATCTCAACTTTTGCTGCTTCATGGTTGTCGGATTGCACAAGTGACCAAGTGAGTAGACAAGTTGCTACGACTAATGTAGCAACGATTAATAATTTTTTCACTTTGAAATTCTCCTTTCAATTGTTATGAGGTGTGATAAGGATATCGCACCTACTGGTTATTATTACAAAAGTTTTTTTATGAACATTTTATAACGGCACACGGCGTGTGCCTACTACTTTTAAGCACCCCTCAGTTATTTAGCGCAATTCGTAATAAACATATTGAGATTCTGTTGCAGTTCGTTTAATAATTTTCTGCTATTCGTTTCTTCTATACTAATTAGAAGTTGCGCGGGTGGACGTAATTCCAGTTGCGGGTTATCTTGAACTGCTTCAACAAATTTCGCTACGTCCATTTTTGGATTTTTGTCATCAAATGTCACTTTTATTCGTTTTCCGCCCGCAACAATTGATGTAATTCCTAATTTTTGACAAAGATATTTGATACTGCATATTTCTAACAACATCTCAACCGGTTCAGGTAAAACACCATATCTATCAATCAGTTCATTTGTCAATTCACGTTTTTCCATTGCAGATTTTATTGCAGACATTTTTTTATAGATAGATACTTTTTGTCGGCTGTCAGGTATATATTCATCTGGTAGAAAGGCGTCGATCGGTAGATTGATACTGGTCTCAATTTCGTCTTCAACCTTTTGACCTTTTAGTTTTTTCACAGCATCATCCAGCAATTTACAGTAGAGTTCATATCCAACATTGGTGATGTGTCCGTGTTGCTGTGAACCGAGTATATTTCCAGCCCCTCTTATTTCTAAGTCTCTTAGTGCAATTTTGAAACCGGAGCCGAGGTCTGTGAATTCTTCAATAACGCGAAGTCGTTTCTGTGCTCCTTCGGTAATTGCTTTGTCTTGTGGGTAGAAGAGATAACCGTAAGCTTGTTCATCAGCGCGACCGACTCGTCCCCGGAGTTGATACAGTTGTGCTAAACCGAACGCGTCTGCTCTATTTATCATGATTGTATTTACATTCGGAATATCTAAGCCGGACTCAATGATCATAGTACAGACGAGTATATCATGTTTGTGTCTGACAAATTCTAACATAACGTTCTCTAATTCCCGTTCTGGCATCTGTCCATGTGCGATTGCAACACGCGCATCAGGTGCAAGTTCCTGTATAGTGTTCGCGATTGTCGCTATATTTTGAACGCGGTTATGCACGAAGAATATTTGTCCATCCCGTGCCATCTCGTTTATTATTGCATCTTTAATTACCTTTGAACTATAAGGCATCACATGTGTTTGAATTGGTAATCTATTGGCAGGAGGTGTGTTGATAATACTAAAATCTCTAATCCCAACAAGCGACATGTGTAATGTCCTTGGGATCGGGGTTGCTGTGAGTGTAAGAACATCAACTGTTTCTTTAAATTGCTTGATCTTTTCTTTATGTTTTACCCCGAAACGGTGTTCTTCGTCAACAATAAGTAATCCGAGATTATCAAATGAGACAGTTTTTGATAGCAGAGAATGTGTGCCGATAACAATATCCAAAGTTCCTTCTGCGAGTTTTTCTTTGATGGTCCGAATTTCTTTTTGACTTCTGAATCGGTTCAGCATTTCAAGATGGATAGGAAAGGGTTTAAACCGTTTCTCGAAAGTATCATAGTGTTGGAGTGCGAGGATCGTTGTTGGCACGAGGACTGCCACCTGTTTTTCAGCCATCACAGCTTTAAAGGCAGCCCGTAAAGCGACTTCCGTTTTACCATAGCCGACATCACCACAGATCAGTCGATCCATGGGTCTTTCTGTTTCCATATCTGCTTTAACATCTTCAATAGCTTGTAGTTGGTCTTCAGTCTCTTGGAATGGAAAGAGTGCCTCAAATTCTCCTTCCCATGGTACTTCGCTGGGGAAGCTGAAACCTGTGTTCGCTTGTCGTGCAGCGTATAGTTTTAGAAGTTCCGCTGCCATCTCCTCTACAGCGGCTTTTGCCCGGGCCTTTTTGGTTTGCCAAGATTTGCTGCCGAGATAATCAATTTTTGGTGCATAGGATTCATCTTTGTTGCCGATATACTTTTGGACGAGGTCTACTTGATATGTCGGCACATAAAGCACATCGTCTTCCCTATATCTAAGAATTAGAAAGTCTTGTGCCTGTTCGTCTATATCAATTCTGCGGATACCTTCGTAAATTGCTATACCGTGGGAAACATGAACGACATGGTCTCCCACTTTCAAATCAACAAGGCTTAGGATCGGTGCTCCGTTTGTGTTTCTTTTCTTTATTAAGGGCCGTCGTTGACGATTACCAAATATTTCATTTTCCGAGATAACAATTAGTTTTAGAGATTCGCTTAAGAATCCTTCAGAGATGTATCCTACCGTGATCGAAGTATTTTCTGGTGGCAGGTCACGTTCTATTAGGATTTCTGAAACGCGTTTTGCCTGTTGTGGTGTTTCACAGAAAACGTTGATAAAATAACCTTTTCTTGTCCATCTGCTGAGATGGTCAATCACTATTTGGTAGTTGCCTTTGCCGAGACCGAGCGGTTTCATGTCAAAATGTATCTCAGAGTCCTCAACAGATAGACTGTCTTTAGTAGTATCCTTGCGGTTTATGGCAGAGGACGCTAAAGAGATTGTGATGTTAGCATAATCATCAAACTTAGACTGAAGCGTATCTGGTTGTAATAATATGCTATCAAGAGGCGGTATTAATTTACCTTCTGATAGTTTGCTGTCAATAATTTCCTGTAGCTGTTCATGCATCTGATCCATTTCACGGATTTGCCAACGCGGTTCTACCGAGACAACAATCGTATTGTTTGGGAGGTAGTCTGTTAGCATATCTGTTTTCGGATATAGCATTGGCAAGAATGCCTCTATGCCATCAACGTCAAGAGGCGGGTCATCCATTACATTCCAATTCTCTATCTGTGATCTTTTTAGGTTTTCTTCTAACTTCTGTGTGATATTTTTAATGTGATTGATGGTTTCCGTGGATTGCCCAACTTGATTCATCAACTTTTCTGTTTCAGATTTCCAGTAAGGTATAGAGATGTCGGCGGGACAAACTTCGGACACTGGGGTAATGACCATGGAAGAGGTTCTCTCTATTGAGACTTGTGATGTCGTGTCGAATAGACGTATATCATCAATTTCATCACCAAAAAAATCAAACCTAACAGGTGAGTCTGAAGTTAGGGGGAAGACATCAACGATATCCCCTCTATGTGCAAATTCTCCTTTTGTCTCTACCAGTTCAACTTGACGATAACCGTTACGAATCAAGAGAGATACAAACTCGTGAAATTCTATTTCATCGCCTTTTCTGAGGGTGCGACATGCTGCCGTGAGTATCTCCCTCGGAACGAGTTTATACAGCAATGATCGGATAGATGTAAAAATTGCACAGTGTGATGTTCTTGGTAAAGAATTATCATCGTCCGGTTGGCAGTCTTTTGAGATCAATCTGTGTAGACAACGCATTCTTTGACCTGATATGTTCTTACTCGGTGTTGCCCCCTCAAACAGCGTATTTTGCCATGCAGGAAACAGCAGAAAATCTCTATGTGATATATTTTGCGTTGCTCTATATTCAGACTGTGTATTATAGAATGTGCGGACTTCTTCCAAAACCTGTTCTGCCTCTCTACGAGATGGAAACACGAGAAGGAAAGATTTATCGTAGAATTCTTCCATTAGAGATGCGAAGAAATAAGGGATTGATGCGTTCAACAATCCTCGTATGTATGGAAGTTCTTCTCCATTCTTGATGCGATCAACCAAGGTCTGGTATTTTTCTGTTTTTTTAATATGTTCCAGCACGAAAGAAAATCCTTCTGATCATTTACCTGATATGTTCAATGTTTGACAGGTTAGCTGTTATTTTACCGATTTTCATTTCAGCTTCAATCCTTACAGGGATATGCCGTCGGTCATCTGTTAACCAAAGTCGTGATCCTTCAGAGGTTTGCACCACAAGTGTTCTGATACGTCCCAATCCTTTAACCTTTATTGTTTCTCCGCGTTTGACATGTAGTCGAACTTTCAGTACTTTACCTTTACTAATGAGTGGGAAGAAATATGTAGTTCCAGGCACCAATTGCTTTCGCCTTAGTAGGTATATCATTGAAAGTTCATCTTGTGTGCCTGTTGGTATCTCTAACGTTTCCTTTTCAGTTTTCTCTTTAGATTTTGGATTTAATTGTGAGATTTTCTGATATTCTGCTTCATCATCGTTAAAATCAATTCCTACTCTGGCAGTATATTTCCTATCTTTCAGTTGATTTCTAAAATGGATAGGGTTGAGTCCATTAACATTGAGATATGTATACTGAAGATTACGGAAGCTGTAAACTTTTGCCAGTGAACTCGTTCTCGCTTCAGATCGTACCTTATATGCTTGATGTCCATTAAATGGTATTTTTTCAATAACATGATCTGTTCTTTTACCGATTGATACCCATCCTAACTTGATGTTGTATGTCAATTTTTCGCCGACTCGAATGTGTGGTGCAGAAATATTCTTTTCATCTACCAGTGCCACTTCCGTGTTTTTTTTGTTCGTAGTTGTATTCTTTGCAGGTTGTGCTTTTCCTGAAACATCTATTAGGGTCAGAAAAAGAACTGTAATAAACAGAACGATGCGGGAGCAACTCCTCAGATAATCCACATTCATAACCCCAAAGAAATCTCCATTTTTGGATGCTATACAATGCCTTTTTTTGTAGCATAATCTGTTAGGTTGTGTTACCAGAATGATCCCGTATCTCTGATAACCCGCATCTAACATCACAGACTTCGCTTAAAACTGCGTAGGTCAGGGTAGATTGAACCGTGTGCAGCCGAAAAACAGTATCCTGTTGAAACACAAACGCATAGACTGATGTGGACGTAGACATGTCTAAAACCTGTGCGTGAAAACAAACGTGCGCGATCCACTTTTAGTTTGTTGCATCTGAACTGATATTCTTCGATTATTATATGTTTCGGCAGTTTTTGAGGCATCCATGATATTCCATACATGTATGCCGATGCCTACCATCACAAAAAGCGATCCTTGAATTGCATGATCTGCTGATCTCGCTTTGACTTGGTCTTCAGTCAAAAAATCACCAGTTTTTTCATCATAGAAGCCGGTGTTAAATTTGTTGTGGTTTCTATAGTGCAGTGAGCGTGCGATATGATAACTTGCATAAGAAAAGACGCCAATCTCTGAGGCAAGAAAAAGTGTAGCCTTCAGATAGTTATCGGCATAAGCTTGTCCTAACCCCGGCATTGTTGCGGATAGTATTGTCGCTTTGCGAGTACTGAGTTCAGAATAGTATTGTTTTCTATGTGTTCGGAATAGGGGATATTTTTCTTCTGATTCAGCAGTGTCCGTTGCAGGTGAACTCTCTTTGGGATACGGATAACGTTTCTTTGTCTCCGTTGTCTGTTCAACCGATAATGCCTCAATCTGAAAAAAAGATAAAGTAAGAAGCGTGAAAAACAGAAGAAATGCGTATTTTTTCACTAATTGTCCTCAGGGAAGTCTGATCACATCAACGTTGTAATGCGGGTGCTAATTGTGTATTTCTCGGTTCAGTCTGATATGCCCAATCAAAGACTACATCAAAATCTGAAAGTCTACGTACATGTATTTTCGCGTAATTGTAATCAGGTGTACGAATTGCATATATATGTCCTTCAAGGAGTTCAACAAATAGGGACGTATATCCTTGCGTTGGCACGAAATCTATCCCATCAAAACTATCTTGAAAGCCAAGATCCTGCATTTTAGTTCCATTATCTGAATAAAGATAGGAGACATTAAACTGCGTATCAAAACCGAAATATACATCAGTTGTTCTGTCATCCCAAGCAATTGTACCTTTACCGAAATTGGAGAAGTCAAATCCACTTCGGTCCGGTTCAAAATTGTAGTCTTCTAATATAATATTTCTACCTTCTGGACGCGGTGTATCCCATGCGCCTTCCGGACTAAGATCACTCTCATTTGACGGATTATTGGAGTCATAAGCAGAAACTGCATAATAATATGTTCTGCCATTTCGAACATCTCTGTCAGTGTAATGTGTTATATCTGCCGGTAAGTCGGCGATTTCATCAAAGTCTCTGTCGTTGGTGCTTCGCCACACGATGTAACCGGCTAAATCAAATTCAGCATTGGGATACCATTCAATATCAACGTAGCCATCACCAGTAATAGTTCTTACGCCTCTTGGAATAGCGGGTGGTTCGCGATCGATATAGTCGTCATTGCCAACGTCAGTTTCAATATAACATCCGGTTAGGACGATTGCTGGAATTATAAGCATTAGAAGCGATATTAATAATTGTATTTTTTTAAGCATGATCTTCTCCTGTGTGATATGTGATAAACATATCATTTAACGCTTATTTTTGGAACTGCGTTGACATATCAAATTATAGTATCATTTTATTTGTGAAGATGCAAGGATAAAACTTTCCGCGTGTGTAAAGTTTTGTCGGCTTTTTTTCAAGAGACGACACTTGGAAAGAACGGCACTTGGAAAGTGCCTACTACTATTAAAGAGACGACACTCGGAAAGTGCCTACTAACGTGAGTTTGATTAATCATTTCGGTTGCGTTCACTCACACCATTTCGTATCCGATAGACGTGCATTGTAGCACAAACTTTCAGTTTGTGGCACATCTTCGCAAACTGAAAGTTTGCGCTACATTTATCAAACTCACGTTTACTACTATGACTTGGCTTGATTTCATTTCTGTTTGTATTCTGCTAATTTCGTTAATGATATGATTAAACATTGTCTGATTTTGGATTTGCCTATAATATTTCTCTATTAGTATATCGTAATATATAATATAACATATACATTAAACGGGTGTCAAATAAAAAGACCACAATTGTGTATTCTTTTAAGATTTTATGCATGAGTAGTTTGAGGATGGAAGAGTGGAAGGGTGTATGAGGGGAAGAATGTGTATTAGATGTTTTGGGTGGGGTTCTTGAGTTTGTCTGACCCAGGGTTTTCAGGATAGGAGGTTTATGGTTCTTTTCGGACATCTATTTTGCCTGTCACCGCTTCGGAGATGAGGGATTGACGGTATTCTTTTAAGAGTTGGATTTTTTGCTGTTCTGCTGCTATCAGTTCGTCAATCTGCTGTGTCTTACTATTGAGGAAGTCAGCAATTTGCGTTTGTTCAAGGGGAGGTGGAATGATAACGGTGATATTCATGAGATGCTCACTCGTTAATTTTGGCTGTGCTGCCCCTGTAATATAGTGTGTATAGTCCAACGATTCAAGCATATTTGTGAGATAATCTATATTGCCATGCTTTGGCTTGAGGACGTGAGCATGATTATTAACCCAGTATTTACCTGTTGCCTTAAATGCCAATGGAGTTGAACGTAAGTAAAGATTCGCACCATCCTCACCAATCAAAATGAGAGGTTCATCAAAAATGTAATTTTCAACTTTATCAATAATACCAGAGGCACCGTAGTAATCATAGACTTTTAATTTCATACTTCCACGAGTTTCAGAATTCAATGGAATTCGCAAATTATCCAGAGACTCAAATTCATGCTTTACTTTCCTGATTATCCAATGTTTCGGTATCTCTCCAATCCACTCCACGCCCGATGGTTTCATCTCCACATTTGGGTCAAGTCCCTTTGTTACTGCTTGATTTATGAGTGCGGCGCGTTGTTCTTGTAGCAGTTCTATCTGTTGTTCTTTGATGCGGATGAGTTCGTCAATTTGTTTAGTTTTGCGGTCAAGGAAGTTGGCGATTTGGGTTTGTTCGGTATGTGAAGGAAGAAAAATCTCAAGATTGGCATATTTTTGACCGTTTACATTCCCAATAGTTGATTGAATCGTGTTCAGTGTTATCCAATCTTCAAAGCAGCTAGATTTTGTGAAATAGAATATAAAACGTGATTTGATAGAACACCCAAAATTGAATCGAACTAAGTATCCACCATAAGTATGTTTTTCATCTGATTGATGAAGATAGGTTCTTCCTAAAGTTCCACTTCTTGAAATTAGGAAATCATTCGGTTGTGTTAAGTAGATGTTCTCAACTGAATCACTCTCAAGATAAACACCTTTATCAATTAGTTCTCCATCATCAGTAATGTCTGTAGTTCTAATAAACCTTATTCCTTGCTCAACATAGAGATCCGAGTTTATGTTTAAACCGTATTGAACGGGTACTAACGATTCATACTTGAACCGAGTTTTTTTCCAATGCATTGGTATCTCTGTAATCCATTCTATACCACTCTCTTTATATTCAGGATAACGTTTCATAATTCTAATATCTTTTTGTTAGAATCTCGGATTATTCGGAAAACACACCTCAGTTAACATAGCTGGTATAGATGGGCGCGGAAAGTGTTCATGTCTGTGAAGCATTTAACTGCGAATTCTCTGTGATTGTCCTGTAATTTCATAACGTTTCTCTTTTCGAAATCGTACCATATGGTACGAAATTTCGTACCGTGGTACGATTTGGTACATTGGTTGTGACGTTAGTCACCATAAGGTTTTGTAGCGTGTTTTTTGACAGAGTCAAAATTTTAAAATTCCTTTTTGGTACGAAATTCTCTGCATGTTGAAATATGCCTGAAAATGTTGGATTTTTTCTGATATTATGATCATTTCTGGACATATTGTAAAATAGCATTGTAAACACCTTTTTGTATAAACATATTGTTAGTAATATTATAACGCATAAAATTATATTTGTCAAGATAAATATGACCAGGATTGACCAGGATTTTCAGGATAAGAGTGGAAGGATGGAAGAGGGATGGAAGGGTGGAAGAGTGGAAGGATGGAAGAGAATTCTATACACCTTTCGCACCTCTGGTGCTGCCGATTTGGTTATTAGCTTTCTTTTAAAACTGAATATCCCTGGCAATATCATAAATTCTGTTGTCAATATACCTTTATGTATGATATACTTCTAAAGTAGGGTATTTGCATATTATGTCTAAGGAGGAATTGATCGATGATAGGTCCTATGGAAATGCTTGGGATCCTCGTGCTTGCACTGGTCGTTTTTGGACCAAAGAGACTGCCCGAAATGGGAAAATCAATAGGTCAAGCGGTCCGTGAATTTAAAAGTGTCGGTAACGAAATTCAGGATGAGATAACAAAGGTCACTGAAGACATTGCTATTGATCCGGAGAAGCGTATAAAACCCCCAAAATCTGACTAACAGCGTGAGCAAAAAGTATAATGGAATCGAATGATGTTGCAATGACCTTTTGGGAGCATCTTGAAGAGCTCCGAAGACGTATCATAATATATCTGATTACCTTGGGAGTTTTTTCATTCATTGGTCTCTTGTTTACCGGTCCCATAAGATATGTTCTTGAGTTTCCCTTGAACAGTCCTATCGCCAATATGATCGGAAATGCGATTGAAACGGGTGCTGGTGAAGATGGTTCTATACTCGGTTTTATTGCCCTGACGCTCAAAGCTGGCAGCTCCAATGTAGAGGCAGAACTTGTCTTTACAGGTCCACTTCAGAACATTATGTCATATCTGATATTAGGTATCACAACGGGCGTAATAATATCAATCCCAGTACTATTATATCAGGTATGGATGTTTATTATTCCTGCTTTAAAGAGGTCTGAGCGGCGTTTGGCATTACCGCTTTTTTTTACGATTTTATTTTTCTTTCTTCTTGGTGCGGTTTTTGCTCATTTAATTGTAGTTCCAGTCGTGTTACATTTCGCAGCAGATCTTTTTCCAGAAATCAGGAACCTCTGGGACTTTAAAACATATATCAGTTTTGTAACAGTTTTGGTTTTAGGTTTCGGTGTTGCCTTTGAGTTACCGATTGTAATGGCATTTCTTGCTCGCATAGGTATCATTGACTGGCGCGGTTTTCGAGGAAAACAGCGGCATGCGATATTAGGTATTGCAGTTCTCTCTGCGATCTTGACCCCTGCCGATCCTGCATCAATGCTTCTCATGGCAATTCCACTTTTCATTCTATATCAATTAGGTATCTTTTTCGCATTCCTCGTTGAAAAGGAGGCAGAGGATTAGTAAAGATCACCCTGCTAAAGCATGGGTGCTTTGACATAGCGTAGCCAAACGTTCCCTGTCAAGGATTGAGATCTTCACTACAGTAATATATCGGGTGTTCTGGGCGTGGCAGTTCATCGTATGTTTCGGATGCTCCCCAAGTCCGATTCCCCTACGAATACCCGATCTGGATGGGGCAATATATACCCTGAAAAGGAGAAAATAAACTTATGTTTGTTCCAGTTAAGACGAAAGACGGAGAACAATTGATGCCGATGCATGCTGCACGCGCAAGGAAACTTGTGAAACGTGGCGAGGCAACACCCTATTGGCATAACGGCATATATTGTATTAGACTCAACAAAGAACCGAGTGATCGTAAAACACAAGTGATCGCAGTCGGGGTGGATCCAGGTTCTAAAAAGGAAGGTTTCACAGTGAAATCTGAGGTTCACACCTATCTGAATGTGCAAGCAGATGCTCACAAAGATGTTGGCAAGAAGGTTGAGAAAAGACGCGAACTCCGCAGAGGTAGACGTTCTCGTAAGTGTCCAAATCGGAA
>JAJEJA010000056.1 GCA_022828145.1 Candidatus Poribacteria bacterium
ATGAAATATGTCAGATTTAATAATACATGGTGTCACAAAAATTAGTAGTTTGTCAAGTTAATTACTAAGTCATCTCACGCTAAAAAACAGTTGATTATCAACTTAGGTTATGGTATAATCTTTTCAACTGTTTTAGTAAGAGGTGGTTATCATGAAAACGCTTGCGTTGGAAACTGGCTATAAAATCAAATTGCCCCTTGACTGGGTGAAAGAATTGGGGTTAGAATCAGGTGTCATGATCGAAAGAACAGACGATGGCATATTGATTCGTCCCTCCACTACACGGACGTGGGACAATATTTATGCAGAGAAACTGAAAATGGGGACTCCTTCGGCAATAGACCTGTCCGAGGTAAGCGGTGATGACCTTATCTTCTGATCAATTCTCTGGGCTCGGATTAGATGCAATGCTGATCGTCTATTCCTTGCTTGACGACCATCCCGCATCTACTGCGTGCGAGTCATTCATCCGAGGACACGCCAGTTGGTTCACGACAACGCTTACATTGTTGGAGGTAAAAGCAATACTCACAAAGGTCTATGATATAGATGTTAACCTTGTCTCACAACAACTTTCGCATTTTTCCGCTGGACCGATTGAAATTATTGGGGTAGACTTACCCATAACCCTCACGTCAATGCAGATTGCTGACGCATTAGAAATTGACATTACTGATGCTGTGCTTTTACAGGCGACGCGCACACGAGGTGCTAACGTATTAGCAACAGATGACCAAAAACTGATACAAGCTTGTCATCAAGTAGATGTTGCAGTTGAAAACCCGATTGATGTTGCGCTACGGCGGCAGATGGCAAGTTGGGAATCAGAAAACTTACCGCAAAAAGGGCTACCACGCATTCTTAGGCGGATTCATCAGTGGCTATGTCAGAACCATCAACAGGCCTCCGAAGATTTTTGGTCCCAAACCGGCGGCGGAAGTCACCTACCTTAACAGCAAAGAATTTGCTCAACAACAGCGAAGAATTTGCTCAACCGCATATATAAAAGCATTGCCACTTTGAACAGAAACATAATGTTACCCTACCAGAAGACATCGCAGCACTGCTAACACATTCACAACCATAGCAGTAAAACAGAAAACACTCGCCTTATCTGATTACCTGATGTAATAGATTTCCAATCCGCGCAAATCCAGGATTCAACCTTTTACCAAAATGACATTGACAAACTTATCTATAAGTTGTAAAGTATAACTATGAACAATCAGACTGCAAACATGATATAAGGAGGATTAATCCATGAACGGCACCGAAAAGGTTGTAAAGCATCTGGAAATGACGCAAAACGTTATTAACCGTTTGGGACACAATAGTTTTCTCTTAAAAAGTTGGAGCATGACAATTCTCGTTGCAGCAATGGTCCTAATCGGCAGAGAAAACCTGCAAAATTCATATTTTGTCTTGGTACTCTTCCTTCCTATCGCGGGATTTTGGATTCTGGATGGATACTTTCTCTGGCAGGAACGGTTGTTCCGATATGTCTATGAAGATATCAGAGAAAAAACTGATACCACTTTTGAGATGGATCTCGGCAAGTACAAAGGCAAACCGGAAAGCAGTTGGATATCCGCTATTTTTTCGTACACGCTAAACATTTTTTATTTGATAGAGGTGCTTTTTGTGGGGGCAATCGCTTATTTCCTAAAATGATACGGAGTTGTTATGCAATACGCCTTTTTAGTAATACCAAGATTTTTTATCGCTGCACTGCTAACACCTCCACACTAATTTTAAACAGACCCAATAGGTACGGTTTCCTAAAAGAAATTGTGTCAAAATTTTTGCATTAACACAAATCCTGTAGTATAATTTATAGCGTTGCTTATAGTGGAGAAACGTTCCAACGCCGTTTTCATTTTTGGAGGTATTCGTCATGTTTAAACGACGGTTAGACCAATTCAAACATGAAAATATAGGAATGTTCGACCTCGCTTCCATTGGAATTACGCTTGCTCTCGCTATTGTTATCGGTTTTTTCGGGGGTAAGTGGCTCGGTGGGAAATTAGGAAACGCTGAAATTGGTTCATACATCGGATTTGCACTCGGAGTCGCAGCTGGATTTATGGAAATGTTTCGATCAATAGCACGATGGAACAGGCAAATGGAACGCATGGAAAAACAGCGACGAGAGGCTGCACAAAAAGAGAAAGACACTGAAGGAGAATAACATCTAAAACAACCAAGATCCACTGCTGTTTTGACAAAGGAGTCGCTCATAATGAGGACTGTTTTCAAATTTGATAATCAGTCTATCCATGATATCTACTCATTTATATTCACTTTCACTTTAGCAATTATTTTTGAATCACTGATAAATGGAGAAATGATAACTTCTACGCTTCCGATTTTTCTCATTGGAAGTGTTATAGGCTACAGTCTGTTCTGGCTTAATGAAATTGTAGTTTGGCGGTTCATTCTTCTTGGAAAAACAGAACAAACAAAGTACTTACAAGGTATCGTCTTTCTGAGTAGGTGCATAATTCTTGTAGGACTACTCTATTTCTTGTTTGTTTCAACGGATATTATTTATGCGATCCTAACTTGCATCGTTTATTTAGGGGGCATATGGTTCGGTAGGTTCTTTAGCAAAACAGGTCATAAGAAAAGGGCGTGGTGGATGTTCCGTAAAGCGTTAGATCCAGAAAAGTTCGTTAGCAAAGACGATGAGGTAAAAAGTGAGACAAATATAAAGATTTCCGATCTCGCTTCGTCTGGATTGATAGTTGTCCTCACCTTTTGTATCGGTCATTTCGTGGGTAAGTGGATCGGAGGATATTACGGTAACGCAGAAATCGGATCAAAAATCGGGTTGGTTCTCGGTTTCGTTGCTGTGCTCGTGCAAGCGCGTCGAATGGCAAAGCAGCGACGTGAAGCACAAAATGCACAAGACGGTAAAGAAGAGAAACTATTGAGTTCCAACATTGATGCATCGTTATCTTGAAAAAGGAGTCACCTACCCAAATGGGTCCCACACTTGAATTTGGTGACCGGTTTATAAAACAGGTCTATATATTAACAATCTGCCTTACCGTTGGGATATCTGTAGTATTGTTAATCTTCAGACGTAATGCGACTCCCAGTTTCCTTATCGGGAGTGTGATTGGGCTGAGTCTGTTTTGGTCACTTGAATTCATGATTCGTAGGTTGATTCGTCCCGGTAAGACGCAAAAAACAAAGTATCTACTCGGCTTTATCGCTTTTGGTAAGTATATATTACTCGGTGTGCTCCTATTTTTCTTGTTCAGAATGGAATGGTTGAATTTCTATGCTTTTGGCGGCGGAATTGTTTTAGTTCAAGGCGCAATTATCATAAAAGCAGTTGGTTTGATGGTCACTATTCTCAGAAACAGAGACCCTGACCAACCTCAATAAACATCACAAGTCTAATTAAACTGGAAGTATTTGCAGCAATAAATATGAAAAAAATATCGTATATCTGCTTGGTCATTGGATTCTGTGTTTTAGTAATGCCAGGGGCATTTGCAGCTGATGATGGTGACCATAGTTCCCGAAGTTTGCTCTATTCAATATCACGAATTTTACCAGATAACATTGTCCCAGAACCTGACAAGTGGCATCAACCGGATCTAATTCCAAATACATATTTTGCGGTAATCGTCTTAGTTGTACTTTTCATTGTTGCAACAAGGAAGTTGAAAGCGGTACCCGAAGGAAGAGGACAAACGCTGTTAGAGATGTTTGTCGGGGGTATCATGGATTTCTTCGGTGGGATCCTCGGAGACCACGGCAAGAAATATGTTCCGTTTGTAGGTTCCTTTTTTATATTCATTCTCTCCCTAAACTATCTCGGAATCCTGCCGGGGCTTCAACCCCCAACAGCAGATTTGAACACAACGCTTGCGCTCGGTATAACAGCTATCATAGGTGTTCAGATCATCGCTATTAAAGAGATCGGATTCGTAGGATATTTGAAACACTTAGCAGGGAGCCCGCCGTGGTTAGGCGTTTTGATGTTCCCACTTGAAGTTATTGCGCAGTTATCCCGTGCAGGTTCACTTGCTGTTCGACTTTTTGGGAATATCTTTGGTGAAAAATCGGTCGTTATTCAACTTACTGGACTTGGACTTGGGATAATCTCCATCGGTTCTTTCTATCTTCCCATACCAATTCAAGTGCCAATGCTGTTTTTTGCATTATTCGCTGGATTCTTGCAGGCATTCGTATTTACTATCTTAACATCTATCTATATCGTACTGTTCATAGAACACGATGATGAAGCGCATGAAGCGCATCATTAACTTTCTGTGGGACAAAAATCAATTTGTCCCTATCTGTCCAAGGAGGACATTTTATGATTTACTTAGCAGTGTTGGCGTTTGGTGTAACGTTAGGTTTGCCAATCGCCGTAATTTTTGCTTCAAGGGCACAAGGAAGTGCAACAAGCACCGCTCTTGAAGGTATTGCTCGTCAACCTGAATCAGCCGCTAAAATTCAGACTGCCATGATTATCGGTTTGGCACTCATTGAATCGCTTATCATCTATGCACTCTTAATGTTCTTTATGTTGTATGGCAAACTTCCCGAAGGTGAGATACTCAAGGAAATGATTGAAGTCTCCGCACAAAGTAGTCAGACCGAATCTGCTGGCGAATAACAACGAACATCAACCTAAACTTTTTGGGGCATGCTAAAGGTTGTCCCAAAAAAGTTTAGGGTTATTAGTGCTATAGGAAATACCATGAGAAGAAAATTATTCGTTTGTTGTCTTATTCTGATGGCTTGCTGCCTTAACTACGTATTTGCTGCAGATACTCCCGAAGGTGAAGGTGGATTATTGAGTCTACTCGGTATTAATCCACAAGTCATTCTCAGTCAGATTCCTGCATTTCTAATCGTACTTTTAGTACTCTGGAAGTTTGTTTTCGGTAAAGTCGGGGGAATGTTGGACGAACGTCGAACTGAAATTACGACGCAATTAGAACAGTTGAAAACTGACCGAGAGGAATTAGATCGTCTCACCGTTGAAACACGGCAACGGTTAGGTGATATTGAAAATGAGGCGCAAGCCAAAATTCAAGCAGCGATTGATCAAGGGAACAGTGAACGACAGCAGATCGTCGCGCAAGCACGACAAGAAGCTGAAGATGAGATCACACGCGCACGCGCAGAAATACAACGCGAGAAAGACGATGCAATCTTGGAACTACGCGGTGTAGTTGCTGAACTCGCTGTTGATGCAGCAAGCAAAATCATCAGCGCAGAACTCACCCCAGAGAGACATCAAAGTATTATTGACGCTTCTATTGGCAGATTGTCAGCAGAATAGTTATCAGTAATCAGCAGTCAGAAGTCAGTTACAAGAGCTGCTTGTAGATGAAAACTGATACCTGACAACTATGCAAAAGGTAAAAAACTATGAGAGACATTCGGGTTGCCAAACCTTATGCTCGCGCTTTATATGAAGCGGCTATTGAACAGAATGTTTTGGAAGTTATTATCAATGATGTTGAAACGTTTCAGGAATTGATGGAACAGTCTGAGGAATTGGTGCAATTCATAAATACACCGTTGGTGTCACCCCAAATTAAGAGCGACACATTTCAACAGCTTTTCTCAGAATCAATGCATCCGCTGACGATTAACTTCTTTAAGCTACTTGCATTAAAACAACGTGAACGTTACATCGTTGCAATAATGGATACCTTCACATCAATAGTTGATGAAGCTTCGGGTAGGGTTGTCGCCAAAGTAACGACAGCTGTACCGATTACACAGAACCAAGAACACCAACTCATTCAGCAATTAAGTGCATATTCAGGCAAACAGGTGCGATTAGAAACTGATACCGATGAACAGATTCAAGGGGGATTTATTGTGCAGTTAGGCGACACCGTTTTTGATGCAAGTGTCGCAACACAACTCCAACGTCTAAAAAGACAACTGGCAAAAGGGTAAAATAACGTGAGTTTGATAAATGTAGCGCAAACTTTCCAGTTTGCGAAAATGTGCCACAAACTGAAAGTTTGGGCTACAATCCACGCCTCTCGGATACGAAATGGTGTGAGTGAACGCAACCGAAATGATTAATCAAACTCACGTTAAAATAATAAGGAATAAACCACATGTCTACACATCACCTCTATTATGGCGATAACCTTGCAATACTTCGTGAACATATTGATGATGAAAGTATCAATATGATTTACATTGATCCGCCTTTCAATACGGGGAAACTTCAACAACGTACCGAAATACAAGTTGAACGAGATGAACACGGGGACAGGGTGGGATTCCAAGGCAGAACATACCGGACAATCAAGGGGACAAGCACACACTATTCTGATAAGTTTGAGAGTTCTGATAGTTATTTACAGTTTTTGCGACCCCGTTTTGAAGAAGCATACCGCGTGCTTCATCCACACGGAAGTTTGCTCTTTCATATTGATTACCGAGAAGTGCATTACTGCAAGGTGATGCTTGATGAAATTTTTGGGCGAGAATCGTTTATGAATGAGATTATCTGGGCTTATGATTTCGGGGGACGTTCCAAGTCAAGATGGTCCGCAAAGCATGATAACATCTTATGGTACGTAAAAACACCGAAACATTATACCTTTAATTTTGATGAGATGGAGAGAATTCCGTATATGGCACCCGGTTTAGTTGGAAAAGAGAAGACAGCGCGAGGTAAAACACCAACAGACGTATGGTGGCATACGATTGTTAGCACTAACGGCAGGGAAAAAACCGGGTATCCAACACAAAAACCGTTGGGAATTCTTAATCGTATCGTCAAGGTCCATTCATCTCCTGGTGACACACTGATGGATTTTTTTGCGGGTAGTGGAACGCTCGGAGAAGCAGCAGCTATAAACAACTGCTCATCAATTCTGATTGATAACAATATCCCCGCAATTAAGACTATCATGGATAGATTATCACTTTATGAGATCGAGCTCGTTAACGTTGATTACGATGAATTAATAAAGGGTACCAGTGAAAAGGGAACTAAATTCTTGAAGAATCCGCAAAATCTGATGGAAGTTCCCGAATCTGTGTGAGGCCTGAAGTAAAATACAATCGTGACACTATAAAGGATTGAAATTATGGCAAGAGAAGTCCGACCGGACGAAATATCGAATATACTAAAACAACAACTGCAACAGTTCGAACAAGACGTAGATGTCTATGACTCTGGTACTGTGCTGGAGGTAGGCGATGGTATCGCACGGGTGCATGGACTCGCTAACGCTATGGCGAGTGAAATGATTGAATTCCCGAATGATATTTACGGCATCGCTTTTAACCTTGAAGAAGACAACGTCGGTTGTGTGTTGTTTGGTGAAGACCAACTTATACATGAAGGCGATACTGTTAAACGCACGGGTAGACTGGCAGAAGTCCCCGTCGGTGAAGCTCTGCTCGGACGGATGGTAGATGCTCTCGGTGAACCGATTGACGGTTTGGGCGAAATTAACACAGAACATCGATTACCCGTGGAACAGAAAGGATTAGGTATCGTCCAACGTCAACCTGTAAGTGAACCGCTCTACACCGGATTGAAGGCTATTGACAGTCTAACACCTATCGGTAGGGGACAACGTGAACTGATTATCGGTGACCGCAGAACTGGAAAAACTGCAATAGCAATTGACGCTATTCTAAGCCAGAGGAACACGGATGTCTACTGCATCTATGTCGCTATCGGTCAGAAAGGGTCTACACTGGCACAAGTTGCCAATACCCTTCGTGAACATAATGCGATGGAATACACGACAATTGTCTCAGCACCCGCAAGCGCGCCATCTCCACTACAATATCTTGCGCCTTATTCAGGCACATCAATGGCAGAATACTATCGGGATAACGGTAAACACGCGCTCATTATATACGATGACTTGACAAAACATGCATGGGCATACAGACAGATGTCGCTGCTTTCGCGTAGACCGCCAGGACGTGAAGCGTATCCCGGTGATGTGTTCTATCTACATTCACGGTTGTTAGAACGTGCCGCAAAACTGAGTGACGATATGGGGGGTGGTTCTCTAACCGCACTACCGATCATCGAGATCTTTGAAGGTGATTTGACGACATACATACCAACAAATGTTATCTCCATTACCGATGGACAGATATACCTCACAACGGACCTTTTCAACCAAGGTGTGAGACCCGCTATTGATGTTGGCACATCTGTTTCACGTGTAGGTGGTGATGCACAGGTTAAAGCGATGAAATCGGATGAGGTTGCTGGCACGCTAAAGCTTGATCTTGCAAGTTTCAGAGAAGTTGCTGCTTTTGCACAGTTCGGATCGGATTTGGATGCCTTAACACAGTCTCTGCTCTTACGCGGTACACGGCTTGTTGAACTGCTAAAACAACCACAATATCAACCGATGCCAGTTGAACGCGAAGTTGCCTCTATCTTCTGCGGAACCAACGGTTACTTGGACGATGTAACTGAATCAGAAGTGGCAAGGTTTGAATCTGAATTCCTGCAATACCTTGACAGAAATCATGCGGAACTCCTCACACAAATAGCAGAAACCGGTGAATTGAGTGATGAATTGCTTGAGACCCTGCATGCTGCCGCCAAAGCATTCAAAGAGAATTGGAGTGATACGCCAGCAGAACAACCGAATACCGAGGAAGTGCCAGCAGAGGAACCCGCCACAGAGGAAACAGCGGAAACCCATACAGAAGGTGAATAACCATGGCTACATTACGAGAAATACGTCGCCGAATTGCCAGTATTAAGAACATTGAACAGGTGACAGATGCTATGCGTGTCGTCGCTGCTGCAAGACTCCGCCGCGCACAAGAGAACATCTTGTCAACACGTCCCTACGCTGACAAACTGAAAACTATACTCGGACATCTTATATCACAGATGAACATAGAGGAAGAAGCACTAACACACCCTCTGCTTGAGGAACGTGAAGTAAAGCATGTCTGTATCATTTCGGTTTCTGGTGATCGCGGACTGTGTGGTAGTTTCAACAGCAACGTCATACGTACAACTACTGAACGTATACAGCACTACGAAGCAGACGGAGCAGATGTCACGCTAATATGTATCGGTAGACGGACACAGGAACATTTTGACAGACGCGGGTATGACATCACAGACTCTTATATCAATATCTTCCGTCAGCTTGAATTCCAAATCGCAGTTGATGTCGTCCACGAATTTGAACATCTCTATACTGACAGAACGATTGACAAGGTAGAGGTAATCTACAACAACTTCAAGTCTGCTATCCTTCAGACAGTGCTTGTTGAACAACTCTTACCTTTAGAACCTATAGAACCCGAAGGTGATACGCTGTTTTTAGATTACGTCTATGAACCGGGACAAGTAGAACTCTTTGAAATGTTGCTCCATAAGGATTTAAACATGCAGATGTGGAAGGTGCTATTAGACTCAAACGCTGCAGAGCAAGCAGCACGAATGGCTGCGATGGAAAACGCCACACAGAAAGCAAAAGAACTCATAGACGAATTAGTCTTACAACGTAACAGAGCACGTCAGACACAAATCACAACAGAAATATCGGAAATTGTCAGTGGCGCAGCCGCTCTGGAAGGATAATCATTATGAATGGTTGGCACCGATTGTAGCACGATTATAGATCATTACTACTCAAAATAAAGAAGGAATCTCTCATGAACCAAGGAAAAATATTAGAAGTAGTCGGCGCACGTGTAGACATAGATTTTTCGGAAGGCAAATTGCCAGATATCCTAAACGCCGTTACAGTGCAACGTTACGACGGAAGCGAGTTAGTGCTTGAAGTGCAGCAACACTTAGGCGAAAATCGTGTGCGTGCTGTCGCTATGGATACGACCGATGGATTAGTCCGAGGCACAGTCGCAACCGATACAGGCGGTCCCATCACCGTCCCTGTCGGCGATGCCGTACTCGGACGCGTTTTTGATGTTACAGGTCAACCCATTGATGAACGAGGCGAAGTCGGTGAAACCGAACGCTATTCCATTCACAGACCACCACCCCCACAAGCTGAACTTACCACTGTTACAGAAATGTTAGAAACAGGTATTAAGGTAATTGACTTAATCCAACCTGTTGTTCGGGGGGGAAAGGTCGGCTTCTTTGGCGGTGCTGGTGTCGGTAAAACCGTCCTGGTCGCCGAACTGATCTACAACATTGCGACACAACACGGTGGTTACTCCGTCTTTTGTGGTGTGGGTGAACGGACGCGGGAAGGTAACCAGTTCTGGCTTGAACTTGACGATTATAATGTTATTGATAAAACAGCAATGGTGTTTGGACAGATGAATGAACCACCAGGCGCACGTCTCCGTGTCGGACTTGCCGGTCTCTCTATGGCAGAGTATTTCCGCGATCAACAGGGACAAGATGTTCTCATCTTTATTGACAACGTTTTCCGTTTCACATTAGCAGGCGGTGAGGTGTCAGCTCTTCTCGGTCGGATGCCATCCGCTGTCGGATACCAGCCAACACTCGCAACAGAAATGGGTGAACTCCAAGAACGTATCACCTCTACACAACACGGATCAATCACATCATTCCAAGCAGTCTATGTCCCCGCAGATGATTATACCGATCCTGCTGTGGTTTCAGTGTTTGCACACCTTGACGCGGTAACACGATTGGAGCGAAGCATCGTTCAGAAAGGTAGATTCCCAGCGGTGGATCCACTCACCTCAAGTTCACGTATCCTATCACCAGAGGTCATCGGTGAAGAGCATTACCAGACTGCATTTAGAGTCAAGCAAGTACTACAGGAATATGGCGATCTACAGGACATTATCGCTATCCTCGGTGTGGATGAATTATCGGATGATCAGAAGTTAGTCGTGAATAGAGCACGCAAGATAGAGATGTTCCTCACACAACCGATGTTTGTCGCTGAACGTTTCACAGGAACACCGGGCAAATATGTCAAAATTGAGGATACTGTGCAAGGTTGCCAAGCAATTCTCAACGGCGATTGCGATGACCTACCAGAACAATCGTTACGTTATATCGGAACCATCGACGAAGCGTTTGAGAAAACAAAAGAAGCTGAATTAGAAGAAGCAGCAGATTAATTGTCTATATTGTGTTATAATTGTCTCAATATAAACTGGAGTTTATCCTATAGGTAGAGTCCAAAATAACTCACGAAATATGTTCTGTTCTCAAACGAAACTGCAGAGGTGACACATGAAACACACAACAAGCATTGAATTGGCAAATCTAACAGAGTTGATTTTAGCAGATTCGGACGTTATCAAATCTGAAGAGGTAAAACGGGTAACTGTTGATGATGCAATCGTTGATACCGGTGCAACCCGACTATCCTTACCTAAATCCCTCATTGAACAACTCGGTTTGACAGTAATTGGCAGTCGTAAATCACGAACGACGAACGGCATAGTAGACAGAAACATCTATTCGGCAGTCCAATTTACAGTTTTGGAGCGAAGCGGAATTATTGAGGTGACAGATGTACCGGACAATGTGCCAGTCCTTGTAGGACACATGGTTTTGGAGATGCTTGATCTCTGTTTGGATATTAAAAAAGGACTAATTTATAATCCTGATCATGAAGATGAATGGATTGAAGATCAACTCTAACAAACGCTTAGGACAGATTAAAGAATGTTAAACAGAAGTTTTCACCTTGAAATACGCACACCGGAAAAAATGATTTTTGATGGGGATGTTACGAGCGTAACTGCGCCGGGAGTTGAAGGGAACTTTCAGATTCTTGCGGGACACATCCCTTTTCTCACAGCATTAGATGTCGGAGAAATCCGTGTTAACGAATCATCGGACACAGCGCGGCATCTGGCAACGAGTGGTGGGGTTTTTGAGGTGCTACGCACCGGTGTCACCGTATTGGTTGAAACAGCGGAGTGGGCATCGGACATAGACGTTTCCCGTGCTGAGAATGCTCTTACCCGTGCCCAAGAACAACTCACAGCCGATGCTCCTGACCTAAATCGTCCCCAAGTAGAAGCTGCCCTTGCACGTGCACAAAATCGTATTAAGGTTGCGGGTAACGAGTAAGCATCACTTCAAGCCACTCATCTCTGTCAAGCAGACCTTAACAGTTTTTCTATATTCCATTTAATAGTTGGCGGCGGAAGTGCTTCATTTTCTTGACGTGCAACTTCTATCCACTCATCAACAATCTCACACAACTCGCGATACACCTCAACTTCATCGTCACCATGACAACACGTGCCGATGATTCCCGGGCAGAACCCAATAAAACATTGGTCCTCGTCTGACCATTTCACAATTTTAATATACTTCGCGCGATCTGTCATTATTGAGACTCCTCAATTTTTCTTTTAACTTCCCTTTCTTGGTAGTGCTTAGCATCATCACCAAGTTTTCCTGAAATAGTAACACGCATGCCTTTTGGATGTTTATAGTTTCTATGGTTACCTTTTCCACCTCTGTTGGTAAAACCTGCTTTTTCAAGGTCCGAAATAAGTTGTCGTATTTTTCTTGGCATATTAACAACCAAATAACTTGCAACTAACCTCAACAGACGAAAGGCGATATGTTATTTTATTTATCATGACTAAAGGGAATCTGTAACCGTTATTAAGTATACCACAAAGACTATCAAATTTCATCCTATTTCAGAAAAAAATGTAGTTATTGTAATATTGACGTGTCACATGCCGAAAGATCACTTGAACGTGCCACAGAACAACTTGCGGTAGATGCACCCAATCTGAATCGTCTACTTGCAGAAGCAGCACACGCCCGCGCACAAAATTGTAATTAGGTTGCGAATAATGCGTAAATTGTATTAAAATAACTATTAAGTCTACAAAAGGTGTATTGTAATATGCACTTTGAGATTTAGGAGAAATCTGATGTCCAATTTGCCTGCGAACCCTGAATCTATGCAAGAAATGCCACCTCACGGCACGATGACGATGGCGGAATTTCTTGAAAACGATTTAGAGGGTTATGAGTATGTAAAAGGGGAATTAGTGCCAATGGCAGCTGCAGCGATTATCCATGGGGAAATAGGCTCTAATGTTCATTTAATTTTAGGAATGTTTGTTCAGGAACAAAAGTTAGGACGTTTATATATTGCAGAAACGACATTCCAATTAGGTGATCGGGTGGTAAAACCGGATATTGCGTTTGTATCAACAGAACGGTTGTCGGAAGATAAATTAAAGGGTTACACTAATGCCCCTGATCTCGCTATTGAAATAGTTTCACCGACAGATAAGCATTATGATGTTACCGAAAAAGCGTTAGCTTATCTGAAAGCGGGAACACGGCTTGTTTGGGTTATTGAACCGATTATGAAAACGGTTATGATCTATCGGTCTGAAGCAGACTCTACGCTGCTAAACTATGAAGATACTTTAACGGGTGAGGATGTCGTACCAGGCTTCTCGTGTCCAGTGGCAGAACTTTTTGAATAGACATCCTTGATTGTGCTTTTTTATACAACATTCATCATTCAATGTGCTTCTCCGAACAACATCCATATTGATATTGCTGTAGCATATTCTGTTAGATTGTGCTTCTCCGAACAACATACGGGTGTGTAAAGTTTCAGTCACCTTTTTTCATAAGAGACGGCACTCGGAGAGTGCCTACTACTATTAAGAGCTTATGAAATCCCAGTATTGACATCTATAGTGACAAAAACTTTACAAACCCAAAATTGTATAAAGGTTGCGAATAATGCGTAGATTGTGTTAAAATAGTTATTAAGTCTACAAGAGGTGTATTGTAATATGCGCTTTGAGAATTATGAATCGGATTTGGGTATAGTTTCCGATCAGGTAGAAACCGGAACTACAATAACGGACCTTTCCCAACTTCAAAAGTCCCAAATAAAAAAGCAAAAACTTGAAATATCAGAGCAATTTGATATCCTATCACAACGGGAAGATAACTGGGATGGACGCGGTTCACAAAAACCAACCGAATTAACCTTAGTACACGCGAAAGTGATTATGAACGCATTGTTAGATTCAGTCACTTCTGTCGGATATCGATGCGATACACCATCTATCTCCAGCGATGGTGACGGTTATGTAACCGCAGTATGGTACAAAAACGAACGACAATTACATTTTCAGATTGGAGAACATGAAGCTGAATATTTCAAAGTTTGGGGCACGAACATTGATACAGAGATGGATGTAGACTATCTAAAACCTGAAAACTATCTAACGTTATGGAAATGGTTAATTGATGAATAGCAGTGAAACCGTGCAAGATGATTCAAAGAGCAAACAGAAAAACGCTTTTAAATTGCTACAAATTGCCCTTGCTACACTTGCTACTAAAAACGGATGGACTATAGAACCGAGTTCAGAGTAAATTGATAATGCTACTTTATTGTACCACATTCTGTTAGATTGTGCCATTCTTTGTTTCATTTAAGTGAGTAAGTATTACGTCACCTTTTTTCATAAGAGACGGCACTCGGAGAGTGCCTACTACTATTAAGAGCATAGGAAATCCCAGTATTGACATCTATAGTGACAAAAACTTTACAAACCCTCCGCAATGACAATGCGCTAATTTTTCGCAAGTTGTATTCTTCCTACTTGCGATGATGGGATACAAAGTTAAATATCTCTCGTTGGAAATCACAAGGAGGTAACTACCGCATGATACAACGCCTCTTCAACACGGTTCTACCTTGGTGTCTCAAACTTTTGTACTGGTCCTTTCTCTTGTTGAACTTCCGTGAAGTTGCCTTCTGTATATTCGTTAATAACCTTTCTCCAAAAAGTCTGTGCAGGTAAATTCTCTTTTTCTTCTCCAATCGACCATTTACCTGTGAATTTAGCAAAGAGTCGATGAGCAACTTCCATTCCTATTCCTTTTCGACGGTATTTCCTTAGAATGAAGAATTCGGAAAGTAAGTTGATGCGCTCACCATTTTCTGATTGGATCTGCCTGCCCATCGCAAATCCAGCCAATTTTTCGTCAATTTTTACAAAGTAAGCAAAACGTCCAGGTTCTGTCCAATAGTGGTCGAGATATTTGTAGTTGAACAGTCCATAAGGTCCAACATCCTCTTTGTTAAATTCACTATAATCGTGAAAGCAAAACTGCATCAGGTTGCGAAGAACAGGTTTTGCATCAAGTGAAATTTTTTCAAGTTTAATGTTCATGTCTGTTCTACTCCGTCAACGTAACCTCATCCTGTTTCACAATATCCTTGATATGTCTATACGGAGCAGATTTCACCAATTCTAACGTCTCAGGAGACAAACGATCCAAAATAGCCTGCGGTAAGTTATGCGATCCAACAAACTGTGGAAAATAACGTAACACAAGAAACCTACGATCCCTATCCTTTGGTTTCCAACGTAAAACGCCGTGCGTTAACAACTCCGAAATAATCACAATATCACCTGCTTTGGGTGTGATATTCACGAAAACTGGATCATCAATCGGATCTATCCCATCTGTTTCATCAAGTTTTAGCAGCTGCTTCGGACGATCAAATTTACTTTTATGTGAACCGGGAATGACAATGAGTCCACCATCCCCTGGATAGACATCGGTAAAATAGGGAAAACAGACAAAGTTATCACAGTAGATACGACCGTTGTTAACTTCATACCTTGTGCTATACCGTCCGTAGTCATCACGCGCACAATGTAGTCCACCCGGATTAATATGCGCGTTCTCTCCCGCTTTCCACAGGTCATGTTTATCATGCTTGAGTGAGCCTCTGCCAAATCGTGGTTGATTGTCTGTCAACTCTTTGATAATGGGCCACAGTGCAGTGTGCATCGTCAAACACTCAAGTGATTTGTCAAAAGCAAATCCGTGCTGATGAAGTCCGCGCTGCTCAAACCCTGGTGGTAATTCATCAGGAGGAGTCGCGATATATCTATCAACTGCCTCAGCAGCCTTTGTTAATGCATCGCCAGTGATGACGTTTTTCAGGTGAAGGTAACCCGTTACATCAAATAGATAACGTTGTTTCGGTGTCATAAATACATCTCCCATAGCGAAACATATCATCAATCTTCGGTGTGGAGACCCCATGCTTTAGCTTGGGGTCACTGACTATAATGACATGCTAAACGATTTACCTGTTACATTTCCACTTACGTACGCATCCCGGAATAATGTCTGACGTTTCGGCGGCATTTTTTCAATCAATGCTTGGGGTGGAAGTGAGAGTTTCCACCGTTTGTCAACCGAGTTGTATCCATTGAAAACTGCGACGATTTAGCCTTTTTCAGCACATAGTTCAGCAATCAATGCAGCATTTTCACCAATCTGGTCTCCAAATTGCTGATACATACCGAGCAACAGAACGTCGTTGGGTTTAGAATTCTCTATGGCAAATCTCAATTCTTCACGAATCTGCTGTGAACTCCCGATTGTTCTACCCGCTGCCAGTACTTTGAAGATAAGACACGGTTTTTCTGTCCGTTGTATCGCCTTTGACATCTCATCACGATCTTCACGTGCATAGATTTCACCTAAGGGCGCGTAACCAAACTTCTCGATGAACTTTTGACTCCCACCGCTTAAATTATAGAGTGCTGTCATATAATAGTCTATATCCCAGTCTTCATCTTCCGCGATATGCAACAGTTTCGGGTCATGCACAGATAAACCAACAAGACTACCTGTATCGCGTATCCGTTTGAGTATATCCTGCAACAGATCAAATTTGCCTTCTCGTAGACAACGTTGTCCAACACCGCCGCCGTGTGGTGCCATCCCAAAGGGATTATGTTTTACATCTTCAAAAACCTGGTCAGGATTTTCGTACCACACATTACTCCAACTCAGGCAAAACCAGTGCATCGTGCCGCCAGCATCACGGTAGAGTTGTAGGTCTGACATGGATCGTTCAGTTACGCTATTCTGCCAACCATTAATTCCTACTTCCTCCGCTCTTTTGAGTGTCGCAACAACACGTTCCGGTGTGTGATACGCTTTCTGATGCTGTGAAAGCAGCTGATTAAAGTGGGAATATCCGTAAATCGGATTATCTCCAATTAATAATTTGCTGATTTGGTGATCACAAAATGAGACTTTCGGTAATCTCGTTTCCAATGTGTTTCCTCCAAACGAATATTTGTTTCAAACATGTCTAACTGTAGTAAAATCCTTCCAAAACGGAGGAGTCAATTTGACGTACAAGATGCATCGTTAAATCCAGTGCAGCGTTGTAGTCATCAATGTTGATGATCGAGACATGGCTATGGATGTACCGTGATGGCACTCCGAGCACAACAGAAGGCACCCCTCTACCGAATACATGGATAGCCCCTCCATCTGTCCCTCCAGATTGACGGACACCGATTTGATAAGGTATCTCATGTTGTTTCGCCGTTTCAATCACATAATCAGCGAGTTTGGGATTGACAACCATTGATGAATCGATGATGCGAATTTGCACGCCGTCCCCCAGCTTTCCTTGCGAGTTTCCGACGCTTAGACCGGGTGTATCGTCACCGGGTGGACCTTCAAGCACTATAGCCAGATCAGGTTCTACGCTGGCTGCCATTGTCTTCGCGCCTCGCAACCCAATCTCTTCCTGCACACTCCCCGCACCGATTACAGTGTTCGGATGTTCTTCAAGTCGTTGCAGTGCCTCTATTACAAGTGCAACACCGACGCGATTATCAAACGCTTTGGCTGTGAGTAGTTTTTCATTTTTTAGACGCATAAAGGGTCCGTAAGGCGCAATTGGACAACCGGGTAAGATTCCGTATTCCTCCGTTGCCTGCTCTTCACTTTCAGCACCAACATCAATAAAAAGGTCTTTAATTTCTAAGACTTTATCACGCGATCCTGATAATAGGTGTGGTGGTGTGGAACCGATCACACCTGGTACTTTATCTGACTTCGTTTTGATATTAACGCGTTGTGCCAATAGTGTATGTCCCCACCATCCACCGAGGGGCAGAAACTTGACAAAACCCTTGTCTGTGACGTTTGTCACAACGAAACCGATTTCATCTAAATGGGAATCAAGTACTATTCTCGGTTGTTCTGCACTTCCAACGCGGGTGCAGAAAATGCTCCCGAGTTTGTCAGTTTCTATTGGACCAATATCAGAGACAGCCTCACGAAAAACTTCTCGCACTTCTCCCTCATAACCGGGTATTCCATCTGCTTGGGTTAATGATTCTAACAATTCTATTGAGGTATCATTCATAGTTGTATTTCCTTCGGTATACATGTTATAATTTAGTGAGATTATAACACGAATCAGATTTTATGCCAACTCTTAAGTGAAATTGGCATTTGACATAAGCTACTTTTCTTATTAACGTTAAGGGGCGTAAACGATAATAAGATTGTCCCTTATTAACGTTAAGAGGCGTAAACGTTAATAAGATTGTCCCTTATTTAATATCTAATAAACTAAAATGAACCCAGAAAACTTCAAAAATTCAAGTGCGGGTAGATGTATCCGTAGCATAGGGAGTCATCCATATTGGGTTTATGTTCCCAATCCACTCCCTCCAAAAATCGAATTGAATTGGGAGTTGGCTAATCTTCTCTCAGAAGCAAACATTAAACTTGGAGAGTTGTCTGGAGCAGGTCAACTATTGCCAAATCCACACTTATTAATCGGTCCATTTATTCGACGAGAAGCGGTGATGAGTTCCAGAATTGAGAATACTCAATCCGGTTTGGACCAGCTCTTTCTATTTGAAGCAGATAAAACCGAAGCACCACAAATCCCTGATGTTCAAGAAGTTGTCAACTATGTTAACGCCATGGAATATGGAATCGAAAGAATTCAACATTTACCTCTAAGTTCAAGACTACTCTGTGAAATCCACGAGATTCTAATGAGCGGAGTCCGTGGAGAACATGCAACACCAGGACTGATGCGTACAAAGCAAAATTGGATCGGAAAACCCGGATGTACTCTGATGGACGCAACCTATATACCTCCACCTGCACAAGAGATGAAGGAATGTTTTTCAGAACTTGAGAAGTATGTCCATTCCAACGCGAAAGAACCTTCTCTAATTCAAAATGCTTTGATTCATTATCAATTTGAGTCAATTCACCCATTCCTTGATGGAAATGGAAGAATCGGCAGAATCCTTATTATCCTCCATTTGATTGAAAAAGGCGCACTATCACAACCACTACTCTACCTTTCTGATTTTTTTGAGCGGTATAGAGATTCCTACTATGAACTTCTATTAAATGTAAGTCAACAAGGTGATTGGAACTCTTGGCTCACATTTTTCTTGCGTGGTATTTGCCAACAGTCAGAAGATGCTTTACTGACGATTCAAAAGTTGCTTGCATTAAAAGAAGAATATAAGGAATTAGCGACAGTTTCACGGGTGCCGAGTGCAGTAAATCTACTAATTGAGCATCTGTTCGGTAGTCCGATTATTTCAATTTCAGAATTGGTGAAATTATGGAAATCAACATTTCCTACCGTTCAACGCGGAGTGGATTATCTCATTGAAAGGGGAAAACTTAGGGAAATAACAGGTCAACAGCGCAATCGTATATTTAGAGCGGATGAAATCCTTGATATAATCATGACTGAGAGAACAAAATCAGTCTCATTAATAGAGGATTAAACTCTGCAAGAAAGTGTAAACCCAAATAACACTATCAACGTTAAGTGGTATAAATACTAACAGCATCTTATGTGGTACTGATATCCAATAACATGCTTTACTAAATCAAAACTACAATGACACTCACACAGACATGTACCATCTGATTTTATCATGGGTGTTGACGGAGGAAAGAAACAATGAGACTTATAAATACACAAAAACACAACAAGCACTGGACGCAAGCACAAGATATAGATAGAGAAAAATCATTATTAGCAATTATTCAAGAAAATTCACAATTGCCAGAAAAAGATCAGGCACGTTATCAGCATCTGTTGCGTAAATGTGAAAGTAAAACAATAAGCCTTGAAGAACTCGCTGAGTATCAAACACTGTCTAACCAATTGGAGACTCGTAACCTGAAACGAATTGAGGCACTCATAGCATTGGCTCAAATCAAAGGAAGACACTATAGAGTGTAAACAGATGACACAGATAAGCTCATAAATCGATTTTCGAACTTACCGAGAATTGAAAAAGGAGATAAGAGATGAAGGTGATTGAGACTATTAAAGAAAACACCCTTTGGCTAATCGGGGCAGTCTTAATAACTATACCACTTATAGCGTGTTATCCCATACTCCTTTATATCGGACTGT
Source organism: Candidatus Poribacteria bacterium (assembly GCA_022828145.1). Classification (GTDB taxonomy): domain Bacteria; phylum Poribacteria; class WGA-4E; order WGA-4E; family WGA-3G; genus MSPOR6. The sequence continues at coordinate 20,190 of JAJEJA010000056.1, forward strand.
CTGTAAAAGTCGCGACAATCACTACGGTATGTTTATCAATTATAGCCTACATTCTGTCAGTTACCCTTATTGAACCATTTTTATGTAGAATGTTCCCGTTCTTGAGTCCCCAAAGTGAGTGATTTGGATATACTCAGATCAGATAACGCGATAAGAAATCTCAGCGGTAACTGGATTCATTCATAAAGGAAAAGCGTTAATGACACAGGACTTTCGCATTCTTTGAGGAATCGGTAAATCAGGTTCATGATAATACCAAATGCCGAACAGGCCATTGTGGGTACTCATACAACTGCTTATCCAATATAAACTTAGGAGGAACACAGTAAAATCAAATTTTTTCAGTACTGCAGATATAGGAAACTTGCCTGACTATTGTATAATGCCAGTAAATAATAAGAAAATTAGACTTTTTGATGTCGTTGCTCTCACACATGATCTGCCTGAACATAATCTGTGGCGAGGACAGGTCGGCACAGTTGTTGAGATACTCTCAAACGATGATGCTTATGAAGTTGAATTTAGTGACCGAGATGGACGCACCTACCAATCTCTCGGTTTTCGAGCACCGCAACTAATGGCAGTACATGACACACCAACATACAAGCAAGAATTCGAGTGTGACACAAGAAAATTTTCAAGAACACATTCTAACTCAATTTGATGAGATTAAAAAAAATTTGTGAAACAATATAGATAATCCCCGATCTACTAAATACAAAATCTTATAAATATTCAAAAAGGAGTTATTATAGAAAATGGCTAAAACTAAGGCATTAACATGGCAAAATATTTTTAACGATACTAAGTTTCATGATTTAGCAAAAGCACTTGATATTCCTGTTGAAGAATTAACACAAAGGACTAATAAGGATAAAATGCTTCCACGAGAATCAATAGACTATTTTTTCAAAAAGGCTCTTTCTCACATAGAAATGGCAACCTTGACTTATTCAGAAATCAAAAATTCCTATAATAATATGCATCATACACACAGAATGGCTATAACACAAAATATATACGAGCAAATAGGTTTTGCTAATGAATTCTTATTTAAAGCATTAGTTACAGTTGAATACAAAGGATTTAATAAAGAACACACAATTAAAAAATTATATGAAAAATTAGAAGACAAAGAATTAAAAAACCTAATATCAGAAAGTGTAATAGAATCTCAATGGGATAGCATTGACAAGTACACAGATTTTATCGACAATATAGTGCCGTCTGGCAGAAGATATTTCTCCTATGAATTCTGTTCTACATTTGAAGACTTTATTGCTAATCGATGGTCACAAGCTTACCCAATAATAGATAAACAAAAAGTTGGTGTAGAATCATTATCAGAATTGTTTATGAAAATATATAAACTTGCTGATAAAAAAGCAAGCCAAATGTACAACAACTGGAATACATTCATAGAAACTATAAAAAAACAATATCCTGAAAGATTTGAAAAATTAAATAAACAATGGAAAAAATAATTGTTTTTTTAAAATGACTTATGCTACAATTCAAATAAATATACGCATATTCACAAAAAGATATACAAGCCCAAAACTACTTATTGCGTTTATTTTTTACCGAACCGGACCCGAGATTAACATGTTCGCTAACGCATATTTGTCTTGAGAGCCTTTTGAAATATCTTAAATGGAATAATTCTGATCCTGATAATTTAATATGTCCCGTTGTCAAAAAACTGCGTGAACTTAACCTCGCACTTGATGCTGCACATGAAAGCATGCTTAGCGATAAATATAACCTTTAGGCAAGGAGCGATGCCAATGACAAAAACTGTTGATAAAGTCCAAAAAACCACCACTATTCCCAACGAGGAAAGACTCAAGCAACTCAAACAACTTTACCCAGAATGTCTAACAGAAGGTCAAGTTGACTTTGAAAAACTAAAGAATACCCTATCTAATGAAGGCGTAGAGGAACTTGGTGATGAACGTTACCTGTTTACCTGGGCAGGCAAACGTGAAGCTATCCACCTACGCAATATCCCCACCGAGGCAACGTTAAAACCTGACCACAACGACTCCCTAAATTTTGAGACATCCCAAAACCTCTTTATTGAAGGTGACAACCTTGAGGTTCTCAAACTCCTCTACAAACCCTACTTTGGCCGTATCAAAGCCATCTACATTGATCCACCCTACAATACTGGCGGGGACTTTATTTATCCTGATAACTATAGAAATCCGTTAGACTCCTACCTTCAATTGACTGGACAAGTTGATTCAGAAGGCAATTTGCAAACTACCAATCCAGAAACAAGCGGACGTTATCACTCCACGTGGTTGTCTATGATGTATCCACGCATCTTTTTAGCACGCCAACTGCTTACCGATGATGGCATTATCTTTGTCAGTATTGATGATCATGAAGTCTATAACTTGCGTTTGATGATGAATGAAATTTTTGGTGAGGAAAATTTCATTGGCGGTTTTGTCTGGCGAAAAAAAGCAGGGGCAGGAGCAGACTCAAAATTGTTTTTCAGACAACATGAACATATTTTAATGTACGCGCAGAACAAAGAACAGATTGCTGAACTATTCCAGCCGCTCACGGAGAAACAGCGTGATGAGTATAAAAATCCTGATAATGATCCCCGCGGCCCGTGGGCATCAACAGACCTGACAAGAACAGGTGATAATGACCCTGCTCGAATTTATGAAGTTATTTCACCAACAGGCAAAAAATTTACATATTGTTGGACATATACTGAATCAAACTTCCAAAACTTGATTGATAATAATCTGATATGGTGGGGTAAAAATAACAATTCAAAACCAAAAAGAAAACGTTTTCTGAAAGATAAAGAAGGTCTAACACCGCGCTCGTGGGTGGATATTGCATTAACTCAAGATGGAGGGTACGATTTAGAGAAATTGGATCTTTCGGTTTTTGACTATCCAAAACCTGTGAAACTCATTAAACTATTTTTACAGATTGCAACTAAGGCAAATGATTTAATTTTAGATTTTTTCGCAGGGTCTTGTACGACTGCACAAGCTGTTATGGAACTCAACCAAGAGGATAACGGTAATAGACAGTGTATCATGGTACAATTCCCCGAACCCACACCCGAAAAATCGGCAGCACGAAAAGCAGGATTTGAGACTATCGCTGAGGTTGGTAAAGAACGGATTCGACGCGTTTGTCAAAGGACACTTATACCGTCCGGTTTTCGCGTCTTTAAACTTGCTCCATCCAATTACAACACAAAAAATATTTCCCAAACAGATGGCTCGCATGCTCTTTTCAGTGAGTTAGAAGATACCCTTGACCCACTTCAAGAGGGATGGCTTGTAGAGGACGTTCTATATGAAATTACCCTCAAGGAAGGATACCCACTGGACAGTGCAATTCAACCTGTTAAAGAACTCACAACAAACACCGTTTTTTGCATTACTGCGCCTAACGAGACACAATCATTCTATGTCTGTTTAGATGAACAAATAATAGAAACGGATATAGAACGTTTGAAGTTATCAAAAAAATCTGTGTTTATCTGTCGTGATATTGCGTTAGATGATACGCTTGCTGCGAACCTTGCTTTGCAGTGCCGTCTCAAAACAATCTGACTTTTCTGTATCAAGTTTCGACTTGCAAATTACGCTAAAAAAAAGAGAAAAATGAAATTTGAATTTGACGCTAACCAAGATTATCAACGCGAGGCAATTGATGCCGTTGCTCAATTATTCGAAGGGCAAATTCCCGCTCCGACAACCTTACAATTCAGCGGGGAATCTAACTTTACAACTATACCTAACTACCTCGATTTAGATTCCGATCAAATTAGTGTTCATCTAAAAGAAATTCAAAAAGCAAATGGTATAGAGGTGAATGAGTTTCTCACAAACGGATTTCCGAACTTTTCCGTGGAGATGGAAACGGGAACTGGCAAAACCTACATCTACTTACGTACTATACTAGAACTCTTTCAAAACTACGGTATGCGAAAATTTATTGTCGTAGTGCCTTCTGTTGCAATTCGCGAGGGTGTGCTAAAAACGCTTGAAATGACAGAATCGCATTTTAAAGAGTTGTATGACAACATCCCATATCGTTATTATGTTTACGATTCCGAGAAGTTGTCACAAGTTCGACAATTTTCCCTATCGGATAGTGTTGAAATTATGGTTATAACAATGGCCTCATTCAATCAACCTTCCAAAAACGTGATTTACAAAAGCAATGATCGATTGTCCGGTGATATTCCGATCGATTTTATCCGAGCGACCCGCCCCATTCTGATATTAGATGAACCACAGCGAATGGAAAGTGACCTCAGCGTGGAAGCTCTCTCCAGACTCTCCCCACTGTTTGCATTGAGATATAGTGCGACACATAAGACTCCTCACAATCGAGTCTACTGCTTAACACCCTATGACGCTTATCGTGAGGGTTTAGTAAAAAGGATAGAAGTTGCAGGTGTTGAAGAGAGCGCAAATACAAACCTTGCCTATGTTCAAGTCCAGAGTATTCAAAGTCAAAAAACACGCGTGACTGCAAAACTTGTAGTGCATAAACTGATGAAAACTGGTACGGTACAACAGACAACACTTACATTTAAACAAGGCGATGATTTAAAGGAAAAGACGAATCTACCCCAATATGAAGGCTACCGAATTCGAGAAATTGACTTGGGATGGGACGAAGTACATTTTGACAATAACGTGGTTTTAAAGACAGGGGACATACATGGTGCCGACAAAACAGCAATTTTTGAGACTCAAATCCGCTATACGATAGAGGAGCATTTTCGGAAGCAGAAACGACTCAAAGATGCCAATCTTAAGGTGTTATCTCTTTTCTTTATTGATAAGGTAGACAACTATGCAGGAAAAGGCCCGATTATTCGCAAACTTTTTGACAAATGCTTCAATGAGTTAAAGCAAGAAGACAGATACTCAGAGTGGGGTGAAAAACAACCTGAGGAAGTCCGAGCTGCTTATTTTGCTCAAAGTCGAAAAAAGACTGGAGAAATTGTTTATGAAGACAGCAAAACAGGTGATGCAGAAAGTGATAAGGACGCATATCAACTGATTATGAAGGACAAAGAACGTCTGTTGTCTTTTGATGAAAAGAAATGTTTTATTTTTTCGCATTCAGCTCTCCGTGAAGGGTGGGATAGTCCGAACGTCTTTCAGATTTGCACGTTAAACCAGACTGTTTCTGAGATGAAAAAACGACAGGAAATTGGGCGTGGCGTGCGCCTTGCTGTCAATCAAGAAGGAAAACGGGTGCATGATGAAAAACTAAACGTGCTTACTGTAGTCGCTAATGAGAGTTACACCAATTACGTCCGGCAACTTCAATCCGAAGTTCAGGATGAGTTTGGAACCGGCGACAGCATACCTAAACCGAAGGATGCAAGGAAACGAAGTGTTGCAAAACTCAAAAAAGCGATGACACTCACACCAGAATTTGTTGCACTTTGGAATCGTATAAAACATAAAACGCGATACAAAGTGCAGATTGACACAGAAAAACTGATTAAAGAAGTTGTGGAAACATTAGATACTACTAACATCCAACTTCCCCAAATTAAAATTAGCAAGGGTAGAGTGAAAGTCAATGAAGAAAACAAGTTTGATTTTGAACATCTTGCAGACAGTAGTCTTGCATGGCGTTTGTCAGGTCGAGCAAACATCTTGACATTAATTGAGCATCGCTTAGCACATACAACACCGACACTTAAACTGACACGGCGTACCCTCTTGCAAATTCTCAAGCGCACCAAAAATCAACAAGCTGCTTTAGACAATCCACCTGAATTTGCTAAGGTTGTGGTAGACAAAATCAGACAGAAAATTGTCCATCAACTGATTGATGGCATAAAGTATGAAAAAATTGGTGAAGCGTACGAGATGCGCCAATTCAACTGTGAGTTGGAAAGTTGGAAGGACTGCATGGTACCAGCGTCACGTTCCATTTACGATCACGTGATTTGGGATTCGAACGTTGAAAAAGAGTTTGTTGAAGGATTAGAGAGACGGGATGACATTGTCCTTTACCTTAAACTTCCTGCTTTCTTCACCGTTCCAACCCCGATAGGAAACTACAATCCAGATTGGGCGATAGTCAAAGAGGAACGTGATGCACACGGGGAACCTATAGGTAAAGAAAAACTCTATCTGGTAAGAGAAACGAAAAGCACAACGGACTCAGAGGAACTCCGACATCGTGAAGAACGGAAGATAGACTGTGGTAGGAAGCATTTCTGTGATACGCTTAACGTTGATTATGAGGTTGTTACTTCTGCGGAGGAAGTGTAACAGTGTTTTCTGGCAGACGTACTTTTCCAGAAACGCTTAGACTTACAAGGCATCAAAAAAGTTCAAATATTGCGGAGGACTTTTACCAAAAGATTCAAGAAATCCGTGCCCTTGATTAGTACGCCAGGATATACTTTGATACAGTTCACCCCAAGCTTCCCATGAATTTCTCATCTGATCTTTTGTAACACCTAAACTTGTCCATATTTCCGGTAGTGCCAAATCATGAAGTAAAAGTGAAGTTGCACGTTGTTTTATTTCGTATTTCTCGGTCAGAAAATCAAAAGGAACGTGAACATGAAGCATATTAGACGGATTTGACATTATCTCTCTTCCAGCAGCTAATTCTGCTGCTAATTCATGCATGCTCAATGCCATATAATATGCAACAAGTGAAGTCCGATACTCTGTGTCATCTGCAAATATAAGTGATAACCACTCCCATCTTTCATAAGCATTAACCAAATATTTCCATCTCTCTATACGTTGATAACCAAGTGATGCGCAACGTCCCATAAGTTGTTTGTTTTTCCATAAACTCCTTATATACGACGCATTCATTGCTAACGGGAATTTTGCTTTTGCTAAATCAAAAGCAAGATTTAATTGTTTAGTATGGACGCTAAGACTCCCATGCAAATTATGGTACACGTATCCAAGGGCATACGGAATATCAATCCAAGGCCCGTAGCCAGCACCGTTCCACTCCTCCATGCTCTGTATATTTAGCAAATCGACAAGCAAAGATTTTTGATCGTTGAATTTATCATTACGTGAGTAGACTCCGACAAGAGCAACAGAAATTAAGGGAGCGACAAAATTTATTGCTTTATCCAGGGCTTTATGAAGCTGCTCAATAGTTTCTGGCTGTTGCTTATCCAATTCGTCTTGTCGCCATTTTACCAATGATTTGAAGGCATTTGAGCGAATTCGTCCAATAAGTCGAGACCAACCCAAAATGTCATCTGCTCTTGCATGCTTAAATGCAGACTCATAAGCATCGGCAACCGATTCAATCTTGTCAGGAATTTCGAGAAACTTATTACCTGAGGTATCAGATTCAGAGTCCTGTGTAGTTAGTGGATTCTTTCCCAACGGGGGCTTTCGATTGATTGGTACACCATGAATGTCATGAAGTAATTCATTGAACTTTTCATCAAATCTGTCGTCATCAGTGAATTCAATATATTGCCTCTTTCCCAAAAAATCGGCATTTTCCTCTCATTTGACGATTGGCGAATTATTGGAATAAATTTATCAGTTTTCACATCTGCAGCAATCTGATCGGTGATGATAAGTCCTTCATATCCCACGCCTCCCTCACGATTATCTGCCTTTTTTACATATGTGTCTGTGCATATCATAAGAACTCTATCAGCAGTACTAAGTTTCTCCATGAAAAATGTCTGATCTGTGCCCAAGCGTACATCCCACTGATCTAACATCACATCTACCCCGTTTTCGCGAAGTTTACAGCTGAGTTTTAGCACCCACTCTTTATGTTCATCAGAATCATGAGAATATGAGGTAAATACTTTCGGTGGTTCCATTGTGTCCTACGATTTGTGTTGTTTTCTTTCGTTTTTTGCGGTATAATTCCAATCAAATAGATAAGCATATTATAACATATTTAGGCAAGAAAAACAAGGAAAAACATCATGAAACACTACACACTTATCCTTACATTATTACTAATAACAACCCTCTTTGCCACTGCAGCTGACTTAACAAAAGACCCAATCCGAACCCTACTGCCTTTTGATGCTATCCCAGCCATCACCAAACCCCAATTTGTATCTGCCATTGCAGCAAAGTTAGATGATGATGCTCCTGTCATTGGCGTTACTTTCAATGGTGAAAGTCATGCTTATTCACTCTATCTGCTGAACGGGCACGAGATAGTGAATGATGTTGTCGGCGGCAAAAAAATCGCTACCACATGGTGACCACTCTGCAACACGGCTATCGTGTATAGTCGGGAACTTGAAGGTGAGACCTATACCTTCGGTGTCAGCGGAAAACTGTGGCGCGATGCGTTGTTAATGTATGACCATCAAACCCGCTCCCTCTGGTCCCATATCACTGGAGAAGCGATTCAGGGACAACTCAAAGGAAAGAAACTGAAACCACTCGTCTCTATGCCACAGATTACATGGAAAGCATGGAAAGAGAACTATTCCGATACACAAGTACTTTCTGTTCCGTTCAGGGGTGCCATGCGTGAAAGCATAAGTCGCGACTCTTACGAAGGGTATCATAAAAGCCAAGATACGGGTGTGAGTGGAACAAAATACACTGACAAAAGACTACCGAATAAACAACTTGTCATCGGAGTTCAAGTACAGCGAAAATATGGTGACGATGGATTAGTTGGTCATGACGGTGCTGATGGACAAGCAGGGGCTGATGGGCAAGCAGGGGCTGATGGAAAACCTGGTGATCCCGGTGCAGTTGACCAATATAGCACACAGTATCGCGCCTATCCGCTTACACAATTTACTAAAACCGCTATGATCAACGATACAGTAAACGGTGTGCCTTTGTTAATCTTTCACGACAGAGAGTCGTTTGCAACCGCTGTCTTTAAACGTATAGTAGACAATAAGGTGATTATTTTTACTGCCATAGACGGTCACTTCGCTCAAGATAATTCCGGTACAGAATGGAATCTCATTACAGGTAAAGCGACAAAAGGAAAACACAAAGGGGAACGTTTACAACGACTATCCTCTGTCAATATTTACTGGTTCGCCTGGGCACGTTTCTATCCTGAAACAACTATTTACCGGAAGTAATCCATCAATCGTTCAATTCTACGACTTCACCTGTCATATCACGATGTATTGTCGGACGGATGACCAATTCGGGTATGTTACTTCGTGGGGGTAGTGTGGCAACAAGGAGAATCGCTGCTGACGTTTCTGCAACGTCTACCATCATGGCGCGTGCATCAGCATCTGGTGGAATAGGACGTTTATCTACAATGGGTGTTGCAACTTCTCCAGGAATTATAACGCTTGCTCTGATACCTGTATTCCGTAAATCATTGTTGAGAAACTCCGTGAAATTGATGACGCCTGCCTTCGCTGCACCATAAGCAAATCCACTAAAAGGACCGGGGGTAACCGCAGCAAGCGATGAGATGTTGATAATCGTTCCGGATTTCGCTTTCAGCATTGTCGGTACAACCGCTTGTGTGCAGAAAAATGTTCCGATTAGATTTGAGTCAACAACTGAACGTGTTTCTTCTGGTGTTGTATTGCGTAACCTGCGATTGTGGGAACTGTGTCCAGCATTGTTCACCAGTACATCTATGCGACCAAATTTCTGATATACATCGTCAACCATCTTTTGAACAGCATTGAAATCCGATACATCAAGCGTATAACTTTCTGCTGTTCCACCCATAGTTCTGATCTCTGCTATAGCAGACTCTAATTTCGATTCTGTTCTACCCACAATCACAACGGTTGCCCCTTCTTGTGACATTTTGACTGCAGCATCTCGACCGATTCCACTTCCACCCCCTGTTATTATACACACCTGATCCGTTAATTTCATTCCTCACCTCCATTTGGTAAAATACGTCGAACTGCTGCTTTCACCTCTTTTGAAAACGATTCCAGTTCATACTGTTCTTCCGAAATCTTATCACGATGTTCATCAAAAGGATACCCTCCTTTGCCTGCTTCGTTGAAATAGACGCTCAGCTGATACCGTTGAAAAATGTTCATGCGAGGATAATCTTCTGTCCACGGGCTTGCATCATGGAGCAAATTCGTTGAGAAAACCGCAACATCACCTGCTTGCATCGGTAGCGTAATTGAGGTCGGCGGATCGTGTCGGACAGGCAGATGTTCCGGTGTCTGAAATAGGGATTTATGACTGCCAGGGACAAGACAAAATCCTGTTCCAGGTGGCACATCCACCAAGGCAACCCATGTCGCGATATGGTTACAATAAATATGTCCCGCGGCAGCTTGATAATCGTTATGCGGATTGCGGAATCCCGGTGGAAACTTAAACCCGCTATCATCACGGTGAAAGTGTTGCGGATAGTCGTGCTTCGTCATCATCGTAAAATTGTTGTGAAAGAGACGCGGGGCGTTCATCATTAACCCTCCTAAAACCCGCATAATGTCTGGGTTCATCGCGAGGTCTTGAAACAAGCGATGTCCATATTGAATATGTCCTATATGTGTTTTGCACGGTTCTTGTCTGCCACGGTGCAACGGCGGTGGGATGTCAGATTCATCAATTGTGAGCCAATGCTGGAGCACCTTCAACATCTCCTCAATCTCGTCTTTAGGAATTACATTCCGCAAGACGAGAAATCCGTGTAAGTCGAAATACCACTTTTCTTCTTCGGTTAAAGTGGATTGAATATCATACATTAAATATCTCCACAGGTACTGGTTGTGTTGAATTATAGATTATCAGAATTGACCAATATTTTCAAGTAGTGATATTCAGTGGGTGTGTAAAGTTTTTGTAAATTCTCTGTCATTCCTAACCCCGGCATTTGTACCCTTAAATGTTCTTTACACGTTAAACTTATAGGTAAAAACACCTTCAGATTGGAATAAGTCAATTTAATGGAGTTAAATGATGCAAATGAAAACTCTCGTACTGATGAGTATTGTAACGATGATGTTAGGAAATGTAATGATAGCGGATGGTTCTTCCGGTATAGACCATCGTGATATTTTTGTAGGGGCAAGTGCCCGCGCTGTTGGCATGGGAAGTGCATTCACAGCCGGTCCATCAACAAATAACGGGTTTTTATGGAATCCATCTTCACTCGGATATTTGAATGGTATAGAGCTGAATCTGGGTAGTGTTCCTTTTTCAGATGCCACTTCAGGACCGGATCAAGCGTTTTCGTTAGCAGTAAGTCCTTACACACTCGGTATAACCGATAAAAATGTGGGTAACCTGTCTGTCGCAGCTTGGTTTAATGGATTGAATGGTAATAGCAATGTTTCTACGCAGATTGCACTTTTAGGGTATGGATTAGCATTAGGTGATTATGTATCGGCAGGTGCAAATGTGCGCTACTATCAGCGACATATAGCAGACGAAACGCGATTCCTTTGGAGCACAGATGTTGGGATGCAGTTCACTTATCCTTTTGAAAAGTTCGGAGAATCTATTACGTTGGGGATGAATCTGGCTGAGTTAAGCAATGGTATCCGATATAGTGATGGCAAACTGATTGAACCTTTAGAGGAAAGTTTGCCATTAGTAACGCGTTTTGGCATGACGTATCGTCCGGACAAGGCAACTTTGCTATCTACCGATTTCGCTATTCGGGGACAAAATGATAGAAATTGGGGTGAACGTGTTCGGTTGCACCTTGGAGCAGAAAGATGGGTGTTCAATAACCATTTTGCAGTGCGGGTTGGATATACCACATTAACCTCGTCTGATGAATTCGGAAATGGACAATGGACACAAGGCATAAGTTTCCGTAATTCTTCCGGTCAGTTGGATTACGCACATGTAAGTGGCGGAGAATTAGAACAGAATTTGCATTGGATTTCTGCCACGTTACGGTGGGGTAGTAGTAAAAAGAGTCCTACACCAACAGAAAATCTGCAAAATCCAGTCGAAGTTATAGAACCAGAACCGAAGGATACTTATAAAACGACTACAACTCAAAAGATTGTGATGCCGAAAACACTTGATGTTAACACAGAGAACGGATCAAACACAGGAGAATTGCAGCTAACTGAACAAGCAATTTCTCCAAATAGTGACGGATTCGCTGATTCTACTACGTTCAGTTTTAGAGTTAAAGCAGACGACAAATGGGAATTGACACTGAGTGATGCATATACCGAACAGGTATGGAAGCAAACCGGCACCGGTACACCACAACAAGGTGTTACATGGAACGGCATGGGAAGCGATGGTAAATTGGTTTCCGATGGAGATTATGTAGCACAACTTCACATTGCTGATGCAGAAGGAACATTGCATATCACGAGTAGTAGTAAGGTTACTGTAGACGTAATCCCGGTAACAGTGGAAATATCTAAGAAAGCACCGGGAACTGTCGGCGTGCAGACGTGGGATATTAACCCGATTGCCAATTGGAAACTTGAGGTATTTGATGCAAATAACGTTCTAATTGAAGAGAGTGAAGGTAAAGGCAAACCGCCAGAAACGGTAGTTTTAAGCAAAGTGTCACAGTTACCTGAAAGAACATACAAATTCGCACTGAGTGTTCAAGACATAGCCGGAAATAAGAACACCAAGCAAACAGAGCTCAAATTCGGCAAAGCAACCACTATAAGTGGAAATCAGAATGTAGCACAGACACCTAAGTTAACATTGATGGTAGGGTCTTTCTCAGAACGTAGAAATGCCGATCTGTTGGCTGATAACCTACAAAATCTACATCCAGATGAGAAGGTGAAAATCTACACTGTAACATTGAATGGAAATACCATGCATCGAGTGACGATCGGAGAATTCACAGCACGTGAGGACGCAACAACCCTCAAACAACAGATTCACGAATCGCAAGGTGTTGAACCCATATTGATTACACCGAAATAGGTACTCACCTCAGGATCAAATAGGTTGTATTATATTTTATAGAAATCCAAAGCGTTCTGGTAAAAGAGTCGGTTTTTTTCAGTATCGGATGCATCATCAACTACCGAGAGGAGTGCTTCAAACCACTCGGAATACTTGGCAGCTAAGGTGCATACGGGCCAATCACTACCAAACATAAGTCGGTTATATCCGAATATCTCAACAAGATGTTGAATGTACGGTTTGAGTTCTGCAGCTGTCCAATTTGCGGTTGCGGTTGACACAATACCAGATACTTTGCAATGTACATTTTGAAAAGCGGCGAGTTTTTTCATGTGGGTTGCCCACGGTTCAAACTCGTCGTCTTTTATATTTGGACCCCCACAATGGTTGACAGCATGCATGATGTTAGGTGTTGCTTCAACTAACGTTATGGCAGCTGGAAGTTGATCATGTTTAGCACAGAGTTCAAATGAAAGGTTATACTTCGCTAACAATCTCACACCATTAATCAGTTCGGGGGTTGCGTAGAATGCGTTGTCGGGGTTATGCCATGCCATCCTGCGGATACCCACAACAAGACTATATGCAACGAGTTTTTCAAGTGTTGTTTCTACATCAGGTTTTTCGAGCGGCGCAGCGGCTGCAATTGCACCTATCATTCCATCTGTTTCAGCAATCTGTGTCAGCCATTCCACCTCCTTGATAACATCTGTCTCAGCAGGATCACCTTCAACGTGAACCGATTTTACAACGTTAATGTCCCCTATAGCGTTCCGATAGTCTTCTGAAGTGTATTTCTGTTGCAGAAGATCAAATCCATCTAACCAAGGATATTCTAAATTGGATGTATCCCAAAGGTGTTGGTGTGTGTCAATGATTTTTAGCATCCGTGTCCTTCCATTTTTGAACAGTATGTTTTCTGAAGCAAGAACGGCACTCGGAGAATGCCTACTACTATTAAGGTTCATGTTTGAACAGTATGTTTTCTGGAGGTATTATATCACACAGTATAGGATTAAAACCAATACCTTCTCATTTTCTACAATAACGCCTTGCTATAGCTTAACTTTTGTGTAATAATTAGACAAGACACATGTTGATATGATGCACACTGAAAATCCAGAATAGGATGTGGGCACTATGAATATTAAAACGACAAAGAATATCTCCCATGCCCTTATCATTTCTATCGGGGTACATATCCTACTGGTTTCCCTCATGATAGGATTACACAAGACCAAACCTATTCTGATTGAGGACTTGACATTCCTTGAAATATCAGAGATGCCTAAACAACGTGCAATACGTACCTTAAAGCGAAAAAACTTATCCCCATCCAAATTTACACCTGTCAAGCAAGAACAGATTGAAAATGTCGTAAGTACCCATATTCCTACCTTATCAAAAACCACGCAAATTATACATAGAAACCCAATAACACCTCTACGTGGTTTTTCTCTGCCGGAACCACGCACTTTAGGCATGAACAATGCAGGTATAAACGCACCAGTACCATCAATCAGTGAAGGTATTGCAACTGGATATGGATTAGGTAGATTCAAACCACAAACCGTAGTTCGGAATGTAACACGAAATTCTTTCATGCCACTTATGGACGATACGCTTGCAAGTATCGGAGACCTACCGTTACCCAACGTCATTTTAGCAAGAATAGGACAACACATTGTAACAAACCGAACGAAAGATGTCGTTGACATCGTTTTCATCATAGACGGCAGCGGTAGCATGAAAGATAACATCAATGCAGTCAGAAACCATCTCAACCGAATGACAGACCTATTTGATGTGGCACAGCTTGATTTTACAATCGGAATTGTTATCTTCAGAAACAGTGCTGCATATAATATGTTGGGATGGGATTTTGAAGTTATTCCACAAACCCGGTCCGTTCCTAAGATACGCAGAGCACTCACACAAGTGAAGTGTCGCGGTGGAGAAAAAGCTGTAGATGCGCTGATACGCGCTGCGGATGAAGTTCAGTACAGAAAAAACGCCGATGTTCACTTCATTCTGATTACAGATGAATACGTTAGCGGAAACTATACAGCAAGTGATGTACTTCAGAAGATGAAGAAATGCAACATTAAAGTGGATGTTGTTGGTCTTGATGAACCTTTCCAGAAGTTCATTACACGCACAACTGGAGGGATATGGCTTCCCATCGCAAGTTTAGGCATACATTAGCACTTTTGAATGTTTTTTCAAAATTTTCTTCAATCTCTACTACAAGAACCCAAAAAATCCGATACAGCGGATACACTTAATAAAGAGCATTTTTTCCATGCTTGTTGGTTAACCCTTGTTTTCCTCATCGTCTGCGGCTATGGGGCGATTCACCATGAAATGTGGCGCGATGAAATTCAAGCATGGTTATTAGCAAGAGATAGTACATCCATCTTTAATCTATTCGCGAATATGAAATATGAGGGACATCCAGCACTATGGCACCTCTGCTTAATGCCGCTCAGTCGCATCTCTGCTTCCCCCGTGATGATGCAGATATTCCATCTGCTGATTGCAGCGACAACTGTATTCCTATTTGCGCGTTATGCACCCTTTCATTTATTGATTAAGTTTCTCTTTGCTTTCGGATACTTTGCCCTATATGAGTATGCAATTGTGGCAAGAAACTATGCCATTGGCGTTCTGCTTATCACCATCTTCTGCGTGCTCTATAAAGATCGGTATAAACGTTTTGTATGGATTGGTTTCATCTTGATTCTGCTTGCACATACCAGCGTGCATGCCTTAATTGTTACAATTGCAATCGGTATTGCACTCTTATGTGAATGCCTCTACTTTCACTACTACAAAAAAGAAATATCAATTGATAATAGACAACGTGTATGGATAGGGTTTGCCTTAATAGGGTTTGGTATTCTTACGGCTGTCATTCAACTCAATCCACCGGCAGATAGTGGATTCGCGACGGCTTGGAATTTTAAGTTTGATTTTCAACGTGTTAACAATATCGTCAAAATCCTCACAAATGCGTTCTTACCGCTCCCAAGAGCTGCGATGGGTTTTTGGAATAGTCACCAACTACACGTTTCTCCGTTCTTTCAGTTTATCCGATTACCTCTGTGTTATCTTTTCATATTCTGGTGTATCCTCCGTTTCCTAAAACGTCCGACAGCTCTCATCATCTATTTGATAGCAACAGTTGGACTGCTTTCATTCTTCTATGTCAAGTATGGCGGCAGTATGCGTCATCACGGATTCTTATTTTTTACATTCATTCTCACGAGTTGGATATGCAATGATTGTCCTGAGATTAAATTTCCTTTTGACAAGGTCAGCACAGTAGCGCAATCGTTCTTCGGCAATGTATTCATCATACTCCTTGTATTTCACTTCCTCGGTGGTATAACCGCTCTTACTTCAGATGTTCAGTATGTATTCTCACACGGAAAGAGAACTGCTGAATACATAAAAGCACAAGGTATAGAGGATATGATGATGGTCGGGGACACAGATTTTGCTGTCAGTACCGTCGTTGGATATCTAAAAAAGAAGGAAGTATTCTACTCAAAAGGTAGCCGATTCGGATCCTTTGTCAGATGGGACAAAGCCAGAACACACGGTGTTTCAAACGAAGAGATCATCAGAGAAGCGGTTGTGTTAAGCACGAAGTATATGCAGGATATACTCATAATCATGAATCGTGTTCTGGAAGAGGAATTAGTAGAACAGTATCAACTGACTTTACTAACAAAATTCACCGGTTCAACCATAGGCGATGAAGGTTTTCATCTTTATAGACTTCAATTACCTTAAAATATTCACAGAAAATCTGTAGGAGCGATCTCCGAATCGCGACCTGTCGGGAATCGGCCAGAATCATGTTAACTGGCTTCCTATAATGAATTTAGCGGTTAATGCCAAAAACTTTACGCATACATTCCAATTATTTTCCTTGACATGGTCCGCTATTGATGTTAAGATATTTAAAATCTTTATATTCTCCTACAGAGAATTAGCATTTATCCAGTTTATGACATTACAGAAAAGGAAAAGTAAAAACAACATTCAGAATAACGTATGGAAGAAATACCACGATTACCAAAAACAGAACCATTACAATTGCGCTACTACGGCGATCCTGTCCTACGAAAAAGAGCTGAACCCGTAAACGAAATTACAGACGTAGAACGGCTACTTGCAGATGATATGTTAGAAACGCTCTACGCTGCATTCGGAATCGGTCTCGCTGCAACACAAGTCGGCATCTTAAAACGATTTATCATTGCTGATATAGGCATAGTGGAAGACGAAGAAGAATTTGAACCTCTTGGACTATTCAACCCCGAAATAATCAGTGTTGAAGGGGAGTGTGTACTTGAAGAGGGATGCCTAAGTATTCCCGATTTGCGAGCAGAGGTGAAAAGACCTGAGCAGATTGTCGTCAACGCAATGAACATTGACGGCGAAGATATTCAGATTGAAGCAGACGGTCTCCTTGCCCGCGTAATTCAACATGAAATAGACCATCTCAACGGAATTCTCTTTATTGACAGGATCAGTGGCATAAAAAGACAACTCCTTAGAGACGAATTGAAGATTATACAGCAAGCGGAACGACCATAGGGACAGTCCAGACTAAATATATAGGTCGCGATTCGGAGATCGCTCCTACCAATACTCAGTTCTGTAGGAGGGAACTCCGATTCCCGACTATTGATGACACACAATGTTAGAATAGACAATCCATTAGGATGTGAACAGATGTTACCCGAACTATTACAAACAAAGGTAGATAGACTCTACGATCAATTGCAGGACTATAAGAAGGTTATCGTTGCTTTTTCTGGTGGGGTTGATAGCACATTCCTTGCAGAAGCCGCACAAAACGCTTTAGGAGAAAACGCACTCGCTGTAACCGCAATCTCTGATTCATATCCTGTAAGAGAAATGCGTGCTGCACAAGATATCGCAAAACAGATCGGCATACGGCTTGAAACTGTTCATACAAAAGAATTAGATTTAGAAGGATACGCAAGCAATCCTACCAATAGATGTTTTTTCTGTAAGACAGAATTATTTGATAGATTGCAACCCATCGCTGAAAAATATGATGTGGGAACCATTATCTACGGTGCTATTCCTGATGATGTCGGCGACCACAGACCAGGAATGGACGCAGCTAAAAAGATGGGGATTCAAGCACCCCTAATAGATGTCGACTTAACGAAAGCAGAGATACGCGAAATCTCAAAAGAATGGCAACTACCAACCTGGGATAAACCCGCGTTTGCTTGTCTATCGTCCCGGTTCCCTTACGGGATGCGTATCACAAGGGAACTGCTCCGACAGGTTGATGCAGCAGAACAGTTTCTATACGACTTAGGAATACGACAATTCCGAGTCAGACACCACGGTGAACTCGCTCGTATTGAATTGGATGCAGAAGAAATAAATTTACTACGTCAGAAAGAAACAAGAAAACAAATTAACCTATATTTCAATGAAATCGGATATGGACACGTCACACTTGATTTGCAAGGGTATCGTTCCGGTAGTCTCAATGAAGGAATTAAAAAAATCATCACTGGCTCGTAAATAAACATGGAGTCGGAAGGTGAAGAGACGGCACTCGGAGAATGCCTACTACTATTAAGGTTCGTAAATAAGCTCTACTGGAAACGTAAAAAAGTCTAATATGTCCAACCAACAACAGAACCTCCCCCTAAAAGGTATTGAGTCATTCAGTTGGAAAAAATGGGATGCTTGCACACATTGTGGTCTCTGCCTTCCTACCTGTCCAACCTATCGCGAATTAGGATTAGAAACCGACTCTCCCAGAGGAAGACTATATCTGATGGGGAGTGCCTTCAAACAACAAGACC
This sequence comes from Candidatus Poribacteria bacterium, assembly GCA_022828145.1. Taxonomy (GTDB): domain Bacteria; phylum Poribacteria; class WGA-4E; order WGA-4E; family WGA-3G; genus MSPOR6. The sequence goes on from JAJEJA010000056.1 coordinate 38,893, forward strand.
CAACACCCCTCACCGAAGATTGGCAAGAATACATTTACAGATGTTTGGATTGCAGAGCATGTGAGACCGCCTGTCCATCAGGTGTTCACTTCGGCGAACTCCTTGAGGAAGCACGCGCTATCTATGAACACAACGCACACCGACCCCTATCTTACCGTTTCTGGACAAATCTTGTTTTCAAACAGATACTCACCAGCAAGGAAAGGTTAGACTTGATCTTTGAATTGATGTGGCTATATCAAAGACTCGGAATTCGATGGTTCGTGCAAAAAACAGGATTCTTAAGACTCATGGGAAATATTGGAAAAATGGAGTCCTTACTGCCAACAATACCCCATCCAAAACAGAAATATACCATACGTGATGTTACACCTGCTGAAGGTGAAACCCGCTACAGAGTGGGGTTCATTCCTGGATGTATCATGAACCAGGTCTTCACTGAAACCAACTTGGCTACGATACGTGTTCTGACTGCAAACGGTTGCGAAGTTGTTACGCCACGAGATCAGACATGTTGTGGTGCACTTCATCTACATAACGGTGTACGCGATGTCGCAGCAGAACTTGCAAAACAGAATATTGACGCGTTTGAGAAAGAGAATTTGGACGCCATCATCATCAACTCAGCAGGGTGTGGCGCAACTCTGAAAGAGTATAAAGCACTCCTCAAAAGTGAAGCAGATTACGCAGAGAAGGCACAGAATTTTAGCAACAAAATGCGGGACATAAGTGAATTCTTAGCCGAAATTGAGATGGTAACACCTAAAGGAGAAATACCGAAAAGAGTAACTTACGATGAACCGTGTCATCTCTTACACGGACAACGGGTGAAATCACAACCCCGAAAAGTCTTACAAGCGATACCAGAGCTTGAATTGATCGAATTGTCAGAATCAGAATGGTGTTGTGGAAGCGCAGGTATTTATAATATCACGCAACCCGAACTTTCACAGGAGATACTTGAACGCAAAATGACACATATCGCAGATACGGATGCTGATATTGTCGCATCTGGAAATCCTGGTTGTTTACTCCAAATACAACTCGGAATTCAGAAACACGGTTTAGACATGAAAGCGATGCATCCCGTCACCCTCCTTGACTACGCTTACCGTAATATTCCTCCAAATGAATGGGTTGAAAATAACTGAGGTGTGTGCAAAAAGAATTCAATCTCAAATATGTGCTTATAAAGTGGTAGGCACACGCCGTGTAACGCTTCAGAAACAAAAAACGTGACAACTTTGCAAATTAATGGTAATATTATAATATGGTTTTATCAAATGTAGACATACTACGATATATTAATGAAAACAAAATAAGAATAACACCAGAACCTGATTTAGAAACCCAATTAGGGAGTTGCTCAATTGATTTCCGATTGGGGAACACATTTCAAGTTTTTGAACATAGCAAATATCCTTATATTGATCTGAAGACAAAGATAGGGGTTGATGATTTGATGCGGAAAGTTGACGTCCCTAACGGTGAAGCATTTACGATGCAACCGGGAGAGTTCGTTCTCGCAGCAACACAGGAAAAACTGGAATTAGCAGACGATGTGATGGCGAGGCTGGAAGGAAGAAGTAGCCTCGGTAGACTCGGAATTATCGTTCACAGCACTGCAGGATTATTTGACCCAGGGTGGGTTGGAAACGCAACCTTAGAACTCGGTAACCTCGGACGCATGCCTGTCAAACTATATCCAGGGATGCGGATCTGTGCTTTTACATTTGAACCACTCTCTTCACCATCTACTTTACCTTACCGAGAAAAACCTGCAAATAAATACGCAGGACAAGATGGTCCTGAAACAAGCAAATTTGCTGAAGACGTGGAATTTCAAGACGAAGATGAAACAACTGCATAATGGCTAATTCTGCTGAAATTTTGGGCAATTCTATGCCTAATAATTTAGCAGAAATATAAGGGTTGTATGTGTTTTCTATAAATGACTTGTAGATTAGAATCGTTGTTGTTATACAGAATATCAGTGTTTACTTTTACTACATTGTCAATGGTCTGGTTTGTAAAACGTTGTGATTCATAGACCCAAAAATTGGCATAAACTTTGCATAGTCTATTATGTGATTCTTGTCAAATGCAATAAATTACACATTTGATCTGACGAGACATCACGACTTAAAATTATGACATTTATTTCATTAGGAGGAAACGCGAATGACACCAAGTGAGGTGGTTGCACTTGCAAAAGCACAAAATGTTAAAATAGTTGACCTTAAATTCATGGACCTACCGGGGATGTGGCAACACTTCTCTATTATGGTTGATGAATTGAGTGAAGACTTGTTTACTGAGGGAATCGGTTTTGATGGATCAAGCATACGAGGTTTTCAAGCCATCAATGAGAGTGATATGCTACTCTTCCCTGATCCCGCAACGGCACTGGTTGATCCTGTTTGCAAGATACCAACATTAAGTATTACATGTAATATTAAAGACCCGATTACGTTGGAGAATTACACACGCGATGTCCGACACATTGCACAGAAAGCAGAAGCTTATCTACAGTCAACAGGAATCGCTGACACGAGTTTCTGGGGACCCGAAGCAGAATTCTATCTGCTGAACGACATCCGATATGGACAGAATCAACATTCCGGCTTCTATTTTGTTGATTCCGTTGAAGGTAGTTGGAATTCCGGTAAGGAAGAAAATCCAAACCTCGGATATAAACCGCGATATAAAGAAGGATATTTCCCAGTTCCACCCTCAGATACGCTTCAAGACATCCGTTCTGAAATCTGTTTGAAGTTAATTGAATCTGGAGTTGATGTTGAAGTTCACCATCACGAAGTTGGTACTGCTGGACAGGGTGAAATTGACATCCGTTTTGATACACTTACCACTGTCGCTGACAAGATAGCTCTGTATAAGTATATCGTAAAGAATGTTGCGCGTTCACACAATTTAGTAGCGACTTTTATGCCTAAACCCTTGTTCCAAGATAACGGTTCTGGCATGCACGTACACCAAAGTTTTTGGAAAGATGGAAAGAACATCTTCTTTGATCCGCAAGGATATTCACTTTTGAGTGAAACAGCCCTTTATTATATCGGTGGCTTGCTCAAACATGCCCGTTCGCTTTGTGCCATAATCGCACCCACCACGAATTCTTACAAGCGACTTGTTCCGGGTTATGAAGCTCCTGTAAACATCGCTTATTCTCAAAGAAACCGAAGCGCGTGTGTCAGAATTCCGGTCTATTCTAAGAGTGAAAAGGCGAAACGTGTCGAATTCCGCACACCGGATCCATCGTGTAACCCATATCTCGCGTTCAGTGCGTTGCTCATGGCTGGTCTTGACGGTATTCAGAACCGAATCCATCCAGGAGACCCCTTGGATAAAGACCTTTACGACCTTGAACCAGAAGAACTGGATGAGATTGAATCCACACCAGCTTCCCTTGGAGACGCACTTGATGCACTTGAAGATGACCACGAATATCTTCTCAAAGGTGATGTGTTTACTGAAGATGTGATTGATGTCTGGCTTGAATACAAACGTGAAAACGAGGTAGATGCAGTTAATATGCGTCCACATCCGTATGAGTTCTTCCTCTATCACGATATATAGAAGCTATCCACAATGTCTTTTATGAAACCTTACGGCGAATCTCTGTATCCGCCAAGACAACCCTATCCAATTTGCGTAGGTATTAGGAGAAATTCCAATGGTAAAATTAGAGTGTATTATCAGACCCTTCAAACTGGAGGAAGTTAAAGAAGCTCTCAGCAATGTCGGTGTCCGGGGAATGACTGTCAGTGAAGTCCGCGGATTCGGACGGAGCCGTGGGCATACCGAACTCTATCGTGGAAGCGAATATACGATTGAGTTCGTGCCGAAATTGAAAATCGAAATCGTCGTCGCTGAAGAGAACGTAGACAAAGTCGTTGAGGCTGTTCAACAAGCAGCATCAACCGGAAAAATCGGGGACGGGAAAATATTTGTCATACCCATTAGTGAGACAATCCGGATACGAACAGGCGAAAGAGGCCCCGCCGCCATCTAAGTATATTGCTGTAAAACATAGCGTTAATTGAGTAAGGACAGGTAATTATACTTGTCCTTACTTTTTTACTTCTCTTACGTTATCAGATTTTCGATTACGTTTGGAATTCGGAGTTGATACGTTAAAAGACAAGAAATTAACCTTGACAAAATCCTTTAGATAGATTAAACTATATTAATATTTCACGTCTTATAATGACAACCTTTTAAATTAGGACTTATGCGGTGATGTTATTAAGTTTCGCTAAACACATAAGTGTGAATCTTAAATTTGACTTGATTCCCAACAAGGAAAGCAGTAACATGCAAATATAAAGGTTTGATAGTCAAAGTTAGAATGCTGCTGATACAGTAGTAAAAGCAGTGGTCTGTTTCCACTTACGGGAATTGGCAAACTGCTATTGAAAAACCGCGAGGACTCGCTACAACCGAGAACAATCGCGTTTTTTATTTATATAGGAAAAAAAGTGATCAAGGGGATAGAAACTAAAGTTACAGAACTGTTAGAAACCTTTCTTCAAACAGAAGGATATGAATTAGTAGACGTAGAAACAGCAGGAGGCAACAGAAACAGAACACTCAGACTGTTGATACATAAAGATGGTGGCTTAACCGTTTACGACTGTAAATATCTTGACCAAGCAGTTCGTCCAATCTTGGAGGTACATCAACTATTAACCGAATATAAACAGTTAGAAATTGCTTCACCCGGTCTTGACCGTCCCTTGAAAACAGAAGCAGACTTCAAGAGAAATCTTGGTAGAAACGTTCAGATTCAGACCACTTCAAAAAACGGTCAGATGAGTGAAGTAGAAGGAAATATAACAGATGTCGTTGATAGCCATGTTGTTTTGGAAGAAACAAACGGTCAAACTGTGCAAATTAAAATCTCAGATATTCATAAAGGGCACATTCAACTGGTCTGGTGATCAGAAGACACACAATGATTAATATGTGTCATCAAGCAGGAGAAATATGAAACATAAAACAGAAGAAAAAAGAGAAAGTCTACAAAACTCTATTCGACAGATGATGGGACATACCGATCTGCCTGAGGATGTTTTTGTCAAAGCAATAGAAGATGCTTTACGCGTAATTGCTCTAAGACATTACGGTCCAGAGGCGAAAGTAGCAATCGATATTCAACTTGAAGAAGAAAAAATAAAATGTACCGTCCCGAAGAGAGTTGTAAATATTATGCGGGATTTCTCTACTGAGATTCCTATTGAGGAAGCACAGAAACTTGAACCGGAAGCAAAAATCGGCGATACGGTTGAAGTAGAAATCAATCCTGAAGAATTCGGGCGAATCCAAGCACAATTGGGACGACAGATATTACTCGGAAAACTGAGGGAAGCTGAACGAGAACAGGTATACAATGAATTTGAAGGACGCGAAGGCGACATCGTCGTCGGCTACCTACAAAGATATGATGGCCCCAATGCAATCGTTGATTTAGAAAGAACAGATGTCTTACGCGCAGAAGCTCTTTTACCGGCAAGTCAGATACCCCAAACGCATCGCTATAATAGAGGGGAAGCCATACGTTGTCTCATTTTAGACGTAAAAAACGAAGTCACAGGCGAACAGATCATCGTCTCAAGAACACACCCTGACCTTATCACGATGTTATGTGAACAGGAAATACCAGAGGTATTTGAAGGACAAGTAAGAGTCATGGCTGTCGCACGTGAACCCGGATACCGCGCAAAAGTCGCTGTCGTAGCAACCGAGGAAAGTATAGATGCAGTCGGCACATGCGTCGGGGTCAGAGGAAATCGCGTACGGGCTATGGTACAGGAACTCAGAAATGAAAAAATTGATTTCGTAGATTGGAACGAAGACCCGACAGTCTATATAACCAATTCTCTAAAACCAGCAAAACAGATACGTAGAGTTGAACTAAACGAAGAAAACATGAGCGCGATCGTCGTTGTCGCTGATGATGAATTATCACTCGCTATTGGAAGAAGAGGGCAGAACGCAAGGCTTGTAGCAAAATTGACCGGATGGAACATAGACATTAAAAGCGAAACTGAAGCACCCGCAACATTAGATAATATCTTCAAAAACGATGACGATGATACACCTGAGGATAACGAAGAAGATACCACAGACGCAGATACAAATCATATAGAGGAAAAAGTTCAGACTGAAGCCGATACAAACATTGAAGTTAATGCGGACCCGTCTGATGAAACTGACGATAGTTAAGGGAGTATCCACACACCGTGTGTAAGGTAGTAGGCACACGCCGTGTGCCGTAATAGATCAAACCAAAATTCTACAGACCATAACGGCAAACAACGGTGTCAATATACCAATGCAAAAAACCAAAACACCCATTCGCACTTGTATTGGGTGTAGAAGTAAATTTCCACAGAAAACACTAATCCGTTTTGTGTGTAACGCAGGTCAAATACTTGAAATTGAAGGATCAAAAAAACTCCCCGGAAGGAGTGCATATCTTTGTCATTCAAAGTCTTGTATTGACAACGCCTTTAAGACACCTAAGCGGATAAACGCACTGCTACAAGTGCAACTGTCGAAATCGGCCATCTCCGAATTTCAACAGACACTTATTGAAAAGGAGAATCACCGATGAAAAAAAAGAAACAGCAAACTAAAACAACGCCAAGTCAAAATGTAAGAGTCTACGAATTAGCTAAGCGACATGATATGAGTAGCAAGGAACTAATATCCTTTCTCAACGACTTAGGGGTTGCAATTTCAAACCATATGAGCACGTTAGACCCAGAAACTATTATGCTGGTCGAATCCGAACTAAGTCCAGAGGAAGATATTATTAAAGAAAAAGAAAAAGGAACCACAGAAAGAAAAACTCAAGAACAGAAACCGGACCCAGAACAGAAATCCAAAGATACAATCCAGACAAGAGACGAAACAATTTCACAAGAAGATTTCGCTCCAGATGATGATGATACAACTGCCGATGAAGATACAACTGATGATGGCACTTTGAAAATTCAAGAAGGAACAACCGTCGGAGAGCTCGCCTCCTTGCTCGGGCTGCAGCCTACACAGATGATTATGCAGCTGATGAAACTGAAAATAATGGCATCCATTAATCAGAGCTTGGATTACCAAACATTGTTAGTCTTAGGTGAACAGTTTGACTTTAATGTAGTCAAAGAAAAAACACTTGAAGAGGAACTCTTGTTAAATGAGGAGGATCCGCCAGAATCATTGGTGCCGCGTTCTCCCGTTATCACGATTATGGGGCACGTTGACCACGGGAAAACATCGCTTTTGGACTCTATCCGAGAATCAAACGTTAGTGAATCCGAAGAGGGCAACATTACACAGCACATCGGCGCATATCACGTTGAATTAGAAAATGGAAACATCGTGTTTCTGGACACGCCAGGACACGCAGCATTCACTGCAATGCGAGCACGTGGGGCAGATGCTACTGACATCGTTGTCCTAATCGTCGCTGCTGATGACGGCGTAATGCCACAAACTATAGAGGCAATAAGTCACGCAAAGGCTGCGAAAGTGCCTATCGTTGTCGCAATTAACAAAATGGATGTTCCCGGGGCACGGCCAGACTATGTCAAACAGCAGCTGGTTGAGAATGAACTTGTTCCAGAGGATTGGGGTGGTCAAACGATCTGTGTAGAGATATCCGCTATAGAAGGCACAGGAATCGACCTATTGCTGGAAATGCTCCTGTTAGAAGCAGCATTATTGGAATTAAAGGCAAATCCATATAAACTTGCACGCGGGGTCGTTATTGAGGCACAAGTAGACAAAGAACGCGGACCCGTCGCAACCGTTTTGGTACAAAGCGGTACGCTTAGAGTCGGAGATTCCTTCGTTTCTGGGCGTTACTCCGGAAGAGTTAGAGCCATGATGAGTGATGATGGAAAGCGGATTAAGGAAGCCGGACCATCAACACCTGTCGTCACCCTCGGTTTTACAGGTGTACCGGAAGCAGGCGACATCTTCTATGCTCTGGAATCTGAAAAAGATGCACGGGCTATCAGTGAGGAACGACAAGACCAATACAGAATTTCAAAACTCGGTGCACATAGTCACGTTAGCCTAGACGACCTATTCCAACAGATTCAGGAAGGAGAAATAAAGGAGCTAAATGTTATCATAAAAGGTGATGTTCAAGGCTCTGTACAAGCCATTTCTGAATCATTACTAAAACTCAGTACAACAGAAGTTAAAATAAACATCATTCACGAAGCAACAGGGGGTATTACTGAAACTGACATTCTACTTGCATCCGCCTCTGATGCTATCGTCATCGGATTCAACGTGCATCCAACAACAGAAGCTGTACAAGCCACAGAAGCTGAAGGGATTGATGTCCGCACCTATACTGTGATTTACGATATACTCTCTGATATACGTTCAGCGATGGAAGGTTTATTAGAACCAGAAGTCAAGGAAGTAATCATTGGACGCGCAGAAGTCAGAGAAATATTCAAGGCACCACGCATCGGATCAGTTGCTGGGAGTTATGTCAACTGGGGACGGATTACATTCAACCAACCCTTACGGGTGCTACGAGATAACCGCATGATCTACGAAGGAAAGGTCGACTCACTCAGACGTTTTAAAGATAACGTGAATGAAGTACAAGCGAATTATGAATGCGGAATCGGTATCGACGAATTTGACGACATTAAAGTTGGAGATGTATTGGAATGTTTCGTGCATGAACACGTAGCGAGAACACTTCAATAGAACTTCTAAGCCATACTTATTTACATCTAAAATCTTCCTTTTATCGTATCTTAAAGATAATTTCAGGCGTTGTTAAGATAAATCATTTATGTTAACAATAAATGTCTTAATGGAAGATGCGATTGTGCATAAAAACAGATCCATTTCCCTACTCTCTTAGATCAAACGCAACGTGGCAGGTGAACAAGAATTAACTTACATTCTATAAAGTCTTAATAAAATTGCAAAATAGAAATGCATATTGGTGTCTGCAAAGTTAAATTATATCTACCGGAGAGTCGTTCCTTAAAGGATAAACGGCGGGTTATCAAGAGTATTATCACGCGGCTCAGAAATAAATTTAATATCGCTATTGCCGAAATTGAGGCACAGGATATGCATCAATCCGCTATTTTAGCAGCAGTTTCTGTTGCAAATGAACAGAAGTTTGTAAGTCAGATCATCGCAAAAAGCGTTAGATTTATTGAAGAAAATACATCGGTAGTATTGCTTGATTACGAGACAGAGTTTTTTTTCTAACAAGAACGGCACCATAGTATACGAAACATTTACAAAGCTGTCAATATATTGTATACAAAATAACAGGATATAAGGTTGGAACATTACAGACAACAGTTATAAGGGGATGTAATTTCAACCGAAATTGGAAGGATCAACGAGCATGTTAGAGAATAGAAGACAGGATAGAGTCGGTGCACTTATTCAAAGAGAATTGAGTGAGATCATTCATCGTGTTGTAAAAGATCCGCGTATCGCCTTTTGTACCATCACACATGTTGACGTGTCCTCAGACCTAAAATATGTTGATGTGAACGTAAGCGTCATCGGTAATATTGAAGACAAAGAAGATACACTCGTTGGATTGAAGAGTGCCTCAGGCTTCATCAGACGTGAAATCAGCCGTCGGTTAGCACTGAGATATTCACCAGAACTCCGTTTTAATTTAGACGATTCCGTGGATCATCTCATGAAAATTGATGGACTCCTCAAACAGATTGAGGATGAAGATGTGTCGAAAACTACCGTTCAAGAAATAAGTTAGATGGATAGCTTTCGCGCACTCCTTACGCTTTTTCAACGACACGAAAGGTTTGCACTTTCTACACACGTCAATCCAGATGGAGACGCTATCGGATCGGAATTAGCGTTATCAATATTTCTCAGCAAATTAGGTAAAACTGTAAGGTTATTTAATACTGATCCGGTCCCAAAAAAGTATCAGTTTCTACCACACTGGGAAAACATAGAAAATGCACAAGCATCTGTAAACTTTCGTCCGGATGTATTTGTAATCTTAGACGCGAGTTCACGAGAACGTATAGGACCTTTCTTGAATAGTAGATTAGTAGCAAAACACGCTGTCGTAAATATTGACCACCACATTACGGCGGAAACTTTTGGAGACTACAATATTATTCTACCTTATGTGTCATCTACATCTGAAATCATCTACAACTTTATCAAAACCACTCATATTGCAATTGATGAGGAAATTGCTGTATGTTTATACACCGGTCTAATGTTTGATACCGGTTGTTTTCGATATAGCAATGCGACGTCTGAAACACACCGCATTGCCGCAGACTTAATAGAGATAGGTGACTTTGCCCCAGATGAAGTTTACAGCAATGTTTTTGAACATATCCCACTTGGGAAAATTCATTTATTGAACCATACTTTACGCACATTAAAACTCACGGATGATGGCAAAATCGCTACAATATTCATTACACAATCAATGTTAGATGAGACGAAAACGACATTGGACGATGTAGAAGGGTTTGTCAATCAGATCCAAGCGATAGAAACTGTTGATGTGGCGATCTGTGTTTGTGAACTACCCGACGGTAATTCAAAAGTGAGTCTACGCAGTCAAGGACAGGTTGATGTCGCCGCCCTTGCATCGGAATTCAATGGCGGTGGTCATGAACGTGCTTCAGGGTGCCGAATCAACCGTCCCTATAACGACTCCATTAGGATGCTTGTTGAAAGCGCGAAAAATTATATAAAAGATTAGGAATACATAAAAGAAAAGGAATAATTGCTCATGGAGAAGAATTGTGAAAACTTATTATAATTTGGAGTCCATACCCAAATTAAACCAAGAATCAGTTGTTACGTTTGGTGTGTTTGATGGAATACATATTGGTCACAAAAAAGTTCTTGAAACTGTTCGTACCTGTGCGAAAACTGAGAATCTTACATCTGTTCTATTCGGGTTCTATCCACATCCTCTCACATTTCTTGCCCCCGACAAGTGCCCGCCTGTATTAATGTGTTTACCAAAACGCGTGGAAATCCTTGAACAGATAGGGATAGACATAGCAATATTTGTGAACTTTAATGAACGCATTGCATCAATGTCACCACACACTTTCGTGGATACGATCTTATTAGATATGTGTCGAGCGAAACATGTGGTCGTTGGCTACGCATGTCAATTTGGAAAAGATAGGGAAGGCAATGCACAACTGTTAGAATCAATTGGAGAACAATCCCAGTTCGGTGTTACGGTGGTTCCACCCACGGAGTTGAACGGTTTACCGATTCATAGCACACGCATTCGGGAGGCAATCGCACGGGGCGACCTCGGTTTAGCATCACAGTTATTGGGCAGAACCTACTCATTGAGTGGTACTATTGTTCGCGGGGACGGTAGAGGAAGGCAACTCGGTTTCCCAACTGCCAATATTGAGACAGGTGAACAACTCTGTCCACCGAATGGTGTCTATGCCATTCGCGCAAGATTGGACGAACGGTGGTTAGATGGTGTGTTGAATATCGGAATCCGACCTACCTTTAATGGAACCAAATTTCAGGTCGAAAGTCACCTATTCAATTTTGATGAGATGATTTATGGTGAAACTATTGAAGTGTTCTTTATACAGAAAATCCGAAGTGAACGGAAATTCTCTGATATGAACGCACTTGTCAAACAGATAAATAGAGATATCACCGCGGCAAATGAGATACTTACACAGCAGCCGAACACACTACTATAACGTGAGTTTGATAAATCAGATTTTCCCAGGTCGGTAGGTTCGGTTTCCTAACCGAACTGCTATTCTCGGATCCGGTTCGGTTAGGAAACCGAACCTACCAGGGTGTGCTACATATTTCCAACTTTGAAAATACATCCAGCATTAAAGACATCCCCCAACCCACAAAACACCACGCCGAATTATTTCCTGAAAACTCGGATTTTGAAGCACAGTCAAATCGTGTCCTAATGCAAAATAGAAAACCCGACCCGCTCCGTAATTGTGGTGGAATGCCATGACATGTGTCTCATCTTTGGTGTGATCATACGCCGACATCAGATGATGTGAAGTTTCTGGATTGTGCTTCAGATAATAGAGTTCATCTACCACCTCAAAATCTTCCAGACCTTGCGTAATCGGATGTTCAGTGTTACCTATATTAACGGTAAACGTCATATAAGGACTATGACCATTGAAGAAGCCGTTCAGCATCTCATGATACGGTTCTGATTCTCTGAAAGAAGCTGCAGCGGTGTGCAGTCCATAGAATCCCCCACCTGCTCGTATGTAGTTTAGCAGACCGGTCTCTTGTGCCGCTGTAAGTTCTCCCACATCTGTATAGAAAAGGACAACGTTATATGCATCAAGACCATCCGCAAGCACCTCATAATCCCGCGAAAAGTCAGCAGTAATACCATCTTCGTCATTTAGAATTGCAGTAACGAACTTTCCATTCGCTACATGGGCGTGGTATTTACCTTCTGTGCCAACAAATACAAGTGCAAATACATGTGAATTTAGTTTCTCCATCAAATTATTCGGGCAGGGGACACCGCAGCTTTAGCTCGGTGGGGAATGCCCGCTCCTATCTGTATTGAAAGTTTAGTTTTGTGAGGATACAAAAACTCTCATATTTCGCTCCTCTAACAACCCGCTTACCACTTGAAATTTCACTTAGGTTCAGTCCGCCTCTTGTGTCAAACCCTGTCACGCGTAGCAATCCGTGTTTGACATGTTTCACAAGTGTGTTCTTGACAATCCCCAAACACATCGTACCACCATACCGTGGTCTTTTGCCGCCTTTTTGCGGGTTCTGTCGGTGCAACTCACGCCTTCTAATCGGTATCGGTGAAATGCTGAATATATCCTTGTTGTCAGGACTCGCATCACCACCAACAATATGATAGGCTAAACACCAACTATCCACACAATGTGCCTCAAAGATTGCTGATAGTTTCTGCTTCGATTTCTTGAGACCGAGACTGTCTCTGATCGCTTTTGTTTCCC